>CANBVJ010000084.1 GCA_947372865.1 Comamonadaceae bacterium | reverse complement strand
GCACTGGCACCATCAAAAAGGGTGACGAGGCCATCGGTAATGAGACCAAGGTCAAGGTGGTGAAGAACAAGGTGGCCTCGCCGTTCAAGACTGCGGAGTTCGACATTCTGTTCGGTGAAGGCATCAGCCGCCACGGCGAAATCATCGACATGGGCGTCAACGCCCACATCATCGAAAAATCCGGCGCCTGGTACGCCTACCAGGGCGAAAAAATCGGCCAAGGCCGCGACAACGCCCGTGAGTTCTTGCGCGAAAACCCAGCGCTCTCGACCGAAATCGAAAACAAAGTGCGCGAGTCCCTTGGCATCGCCCTGATGCCGGTGGCCGAGGCCGACAAAACCAAGGCCAAAAAAGCCGACAAAAAGGCAGACGCGGTCTAAAGCCGCCCAGCGCGGGTGCCGCAATGGCGGCGGCCCCGCCGCTTTAGTTCATCCCTGTCCCCATGGCAACAAGCACCCCCCTGTCGCTTACCGGCCGCGCGCTGCGCCTGCTCAGCGGCCGCGAGCATTCGCGCGCCGAGTTGGAGCGCAAGCTCGCGCCCTATGAAGAAACCCCCGGCGCGCTGGCCAAGGTGCTGGATGCGCTGGCGGCCAAAGACTTCATCAACGAAGACCGCGTGGTCGCCTCGGTGCTGTACCGGCGCAGCGCCAAACTCGGCACCGCCCGCATCAAGCACGAGCTGCAATCCAAAGGCCTGGCACCCGAGGCCGTGGCCCAAGCCGTGACCGACCTCAAAGCCACCGAACCCGAACGCGCCTTCGCCGTCTGGCGCAAAAAGTTCGGCACCCCTGCCACCACTCCCGCTGAGCGCGCCAAGCAGGTGCGCTTTCTGGCCAGCCGGGGCTTTGGCGGCGAGGCCATCGCGCGCGTGGTGTCGGGGGCGTTTGATGCGGATGAAGTCTAGGATTGCTTCTTTTGTTGGCGGCCGGTGCCCAGGCCGAATGCGTCAAGCCGGGCCCCCGCCCGTTTACATCCCCAGCATCAACTCCAAATTCTGCACCGCCGCGCCGCTGGCGCCTTTGCCCAGGTTGTCCAGGCGGGCTACCAGCAGGGCGTGGGCGAAGCGGTCGGTGGCCGCGTCGTTGGCGAACACGCGCAGTTCCATCTGGTTGGTGCCGGCCAGGGCTACGGCGTCTAGTTTGTTGTCGGGCGTGGCGGGCTCAACCGTCACGTAGCGGCTGCGTTTGTAGTGGGCGCGCAGCGCTGCTTCCAGGTCTTGGGCGCTGGGTTGGCCGGGCAGGGTGTCCAGGTGCAGGGGCAGTTGCACCAGCATGCCTTGGGCAAAGTTGGCCACGGACGGCACAAACAGCGGGCGGCGCGTCAGGCCGCTGCAATGCATGATCTCAGGAATATGTTTGTGCTTCAGGCCCAGCGCATACAACTCCAGCGCAGGGGCGCTCCCCGCTTCATAGGCCTCAATCATGGGGCGCCCGCCGCCCGAATAGCCGCTGACCGACGGCAAACACACGGCAAAGTCGGCGGGAATCAGCCCCGCGTCTATCAGCGGGCGCAAGAGCGCAATGGCGCCGGTGGCGTAGCAGCCGGGGTTGGCCACGCGCTGGGCGCTGGCGATGCGGTCGGCCTGGCCTGCGCAGAGTTCGGCAAAGCCGTAAACCCAGCCCGGCGCCGTGCGGTGCGCGGTGGACGCGTCAATGATGCGCGGGCCGGCTTTGCCAGTCTCAAGCGCCAGTGCGTCCACCATGGCTACCGACTCGATGGCCGCGTCGTCATGCAGGCACAAGATGACCACGTCGGCCTGCGCCAAAAGCGCGCGTTTGGCGTTGGCGTCTTTGCGCAGCGCGGGGTCAATGCTCAGCAGCTCGATGCCGACCATGGTGCTCAGGCGTTCGCGGATTTGCAGGCCGGTGGTGCCGGCTTCGCCGTCAATAAAAATCTTTTTCATGGAAAAAATGGTCTTTGAATGGATAACAAAACCGTGCCACTTTTTGGGCCAATGGGCCCGAAAAAACGCTTGTCGCACCCGTAAGAACGGGGCAAGTTTGGTGCACCGCACCATGATACAGTTCCCCGGTTAAGCGCCCAGGCCCCACTTTGGCCGCACAGTGTCGGCATCGCCCGGCGAACATTTGTCCCGTCGCAAAGAGAGAAGTCATGAAGATCCACGAATACCAAGGCAAGGAAATCTTGCGCAATGCGGGCGTGCCCGTACCCCGCGGCATCCCCGCTTTCACCGTGCAAGAGGCTGTGGAAGCCGCGCAAAAACTTGGCGGCCCGGTGTGGGTGGTCAAGGCGCAAATCCACGCGGGCGGCCGCGGCAAGGGCGGCGGCGTCAAGCTGGCGCGCTCGATTGACGAAGTCAAAGCACTGGCCACCGAAATCTTGGGCATGCAACTCGTGACCCACCAAACCGGGCCCGAAGGCCAAAAAGTGCGTCGCCTGTTGATTGAAGACGGCGCCGACATCAAAAAAGAATACTACGTGTCCGCCGTGACCGACCGCGCCAGCCAGCGCGTGGCCATGATCGTGTCCAGCGAAGGTGGCATGGACATTGAAGGTGTGGCCCACGACACGCCCGAGAAAATCATGACCGAAATCGTTGATCCGGCCCTGGGCCTGACCGACGCGCAAGCCAAGAAGCTCTCCGACGCCATTGGCGTGCCCGCTGCATCTACCGCCCAAGCCGTGGACGTGCTGCAAAAGCTGTACAAAATCTACATGGACACCGACGCCAGCCTGGTCGAGATCAACCCCCTGATCTTGGAAGGCAACGGCAACATCAAAGCCCTGGACGCCAAGTTCAACTTTGACGCTAACGCCCTGTTCCGCCACCCCGAAATCGTGGCCTACCGCGATCTGGACGAAGAAGATCCGGCCGAAGTCGAAGCCAGCAAGTTCGACCTGGCCTACATCAGCCTGGACGGCAACATCGGCTGCCTGGTCAACGGCGCCGGTCTGGCCATGGCCACCATGGACACCATCAAGCTGTTTGGCGGCGAGCCAGCCAACTTCCTGGACGTGGGTGGCGGCGCCACCGCTGAGAAGGTCACTGAAGCTTTCAAGATCATGCTCAAGAACCCTGAAGTCAAGGGCATCTTGGTCAACATCTTCGGCGGCATCATGAAGTGCGACACCATTGCCGATGGCGTCATCACCGCCTGCAAGGCCGTGAACCT
>CANBVJ010000083.1 GCA_947372865.1 Comamonadaceae bacterium | reverse complement strand
TCGGGCAGCGACTTTGTCACCGCGCCTGAGTTGTCGCCGCATTTTGGCCGGGCTTTGGCACGTCAAGTGGCTGAAGCGCTGCAAGCCACCCACACCGCCGAGGTCTGGGAGTTTGGCGCCGGTTCGGGTGCACTGGCTGCGCAGCTGATTGAGTCGCTGGACGCAGCTGGCACAGCGCTCACCAGCTACACCATCGTTGACCTGTCTGGCAGCCTGCGCGAACGGCAGCAAACGCGGCTGGCCGCCTACGGCGATCGCGTGCGCTGGGTGCAAGAACTGCCGGCGCAGATGACGGGCGTGGTGGTCGGCAATGAAGTGCTGGACGCCATGCCGGTCAAGCTGCTGGCGCGCATGCAAGGCGTCTGGCATGAGCGCGGCGTGGCGCTGCACGACGGTGAATTGGTGTTTGCCGACAGGCCGACCGAGCTGCGGCCGCCCTTGGACATCGACGGCCCGCAGGATTACCTGACCGAAACCCATGCGCAGGCCGAAGGCTTTGTGCGCACGTTGGCCGACCGGCTGACGGCGGGCGCTATTTTTCTGCTCGACTACGGGTTTCCGGAGCACGAGTACTTCCACCCACAGCGAAATATGGGCACGCTGATGTGCCACCGGGGTCACTTGGCAGACAGCAATCCACTGCAACATGTTGGCCTGAAAGACATCACTGCGCACGTTAACTTCACGGGCATCGCGCTGGCCGGGCAAGATGCCGGCTTGCAGGTGCTGGGCTACACCAGCCAAGGCCGGTTTTTGCTCAACTGCGGCGTGCTCGACGGCATGGCAGACGCGCCGCTGGAGCAGCGCGTGATGCTGCAAAAGCTCATCAACGAGCATGAGATGGGCGAGCTCTTCAAGGTCATCGGCTTTGCCGCCAATACCCCGCAGCAGCCGTACAACGACTGGCAGGCGCTGGGCTTTGCGCAGGGCGACCGCTCCCACACACTTTGAACTTGAAGAACGACGCATGAACACCGCACCGCAACTTCTACCCGTCACGCTGCCTGACGTCCGCTTGCCCGCCGGCGCAGCGCCCGTCGCTTGCGTCGATGTCGGCGGCACCAAGGTGACGGTGAGCGTGGTGAACGAGCGCGGCGTGCAGGGTTGGTTGAGCGAGCCAACCATCAAGGAAGGCGCGTCTGACGGGCTAGGTCAGCAGGTCGTGCGCATGATCGGTTTGAGCTGTGCTGCGGCGGGCATTTCACCTGAGCGAATTGCGGCTGTTGGCATCGCATCTTGCGGCCCTTTTGTATTGAACCAAGGGCTGGTTGAATTGGCTGCCCCGAATATTTGCGGCGGTTTGGCGGGGGCCGGGCGGGGTCTGCCGAACCGTTGGACCAGCGCCGTGCTGGAAGCGCCGGTGCGGCGCATGTTCCCCGACGTGCGGGTGTGCAATGACGGCATTGGCGCCTTGCAAGCCGAACGGCGCTGGGGCGCGCTGCAAGGCTTCGACCACTGCGCTTACGTCACTTGGAGCACCGGCATCGGTGTCGGTCTGTGCGTCGATGGCCGGGTTTTGAAAGGCAAAAATGCCAACGCCGGCCACGCCGGCCACATGTTTGTCAGTGACAACAACGACGCCTTGTGCGGCTGCGGCAACCTCGGTGATGTCGAGGGCTTGATTGCCGGTAACGCCATTCCCCGGCGCTTTGCCGAGCAAGGTTTCACGGACGCCGCTGCGCTGTTCAACGCCGCCAAAAACGGCCATGCGGACGCCCTCGCCTTGGTCGACGAACTCTGCCGCATCATGGGCCGGACACTGTACAACTTGGTGGTGACGCTGGATTTGCAGGCGATCAGTCTGGGCGGCGGTGTGTTTTGGCATCACCGCGATTTTTTGCTGCCGCGCCTGGATGCGCACATTCAGGGTCGCATTCCGGCGCTGACCAAGGGCTTCAAATTGCTGCCGGCTGGCCTGCAAAACAAGGTGGGCGATTACGCGGCGCTGGCTTTGGTGGTTTAAGTCTGCGCTGCTACCGATGTAGCCAACGCTGACGCAGCAGCCACAGCCGCCACACGCGCAGCATGTACCCGCTCGCCAATCTTGGCGCCGCTCTCACCTTGCGCTTCAGCGGCGGCGGCCACCTCATGGGTGGGCACGGACTGCGCCGCTGCCAGCGCTGCCAGCAGCCGCTGGCGCTGCGGATAAGGCTGTTCCGATAGACCCAAGCGACCACGTGCATCGCATTCACAAGCCAGCAAAATGTCCGCAAAACGGGGCGGTTTGCGGAACGCGTCACAGCGCTCCAACAGCCGCACCAGCGCGGCGGCGTTGAAGTCGGCACTGCGGTGAATGTTGCCGTGTTCACGCGCCACCACATCGGCGATTTCGCGGCAGTCGGTCGGCACACGCAGTCGCTGGTAGAGGCCTTTGCCGAGCTCGTGGCTGAGCTCATAGGTGAGGCAGGCGAAGCGCACCGGCAGCGGCGCGTCCAGCTGCGCGGCCATGTCGAGCACCATCATCAAGTGCACGCCGGTGTCGACTTCAGGGTGGTATTCGGCGCGCTGCGGAACGCCCCAAAGCCGGTCTACTTCAGGCAGTAATTTGGTCAGTGCGCCGCATTCGCGCAGGACCTCGACCATGCGGGATGGCTGGCGTTCCATCAGGCCGCGCGCCAGCTCTTGCCAGACGCGCTCGGGCACCAGCGCATCAACCTCTCCGGCGGCCACCATGTCTCGCATGAGTTGCAGGGTTTCAGGGGCCACGCTGAAGTCGGTGAAGCGGGCCGCGAAGCGCGCCACGCGCAAGATGCGCACGGGGTCTTCGGCAAAGGCGCTGGTCACATGGCGCAACACGCGCGCGGCGATGTCGCGCTGGCCGTCATAGGGGTCGGTCAGCACGCCATCGGCGTCTTGGGCAATGGCGTTGATGGTCAGGTCGCGCCGAGCCAGGTCTTCTTCCAGCGTGACGTCTGGCGCGGCATGCACGGCAAAGCCGTGGTAGCCCTGCGCGGTCTTGCGTTCGGTGCGGGCCAAGGCGTATTCTTCGCGCGTTTTCGGGTGCAAAAACACCGGAAAATCTTTGCCCACCGGCAGGTAGCCCTCGGCCGCCAAAGCCTCGGGCGTGGCACCTACTACGACCCAGTCGTGGTCGCGTACCGGCAAGCCCAGCAAGGCATCGCGCACCGCACCACCGACCCGGTAAATCTTCATGCGTCGAACATTCTGCCGGCGGTTTGGCGCTTGGCCATCAAGCCGCTGCGCAAACCGCGCGCGCCCAAGTAGGTTGGGGCAATGGC
>CANBVJ010000082.1 GCA_947372865.1 Comamonadaceae bacterium | reverse complement strand
GTGCGCTGGGTGCTGGGCGAGAGCAAGGCCAGCGAGCTGCGCGGCGAGTCCATGCAGGACGTGATCTTCAACGGCACCAACACCCGCAAGCCGGCCAGCCGCTCCAGTGTGGAGCTGGTGTTTGACAATGCCGACCACCGCGCCGGCGGCCAATGGGGCCAGTTTGGCGAGATTGCGGTGCGCCGGGTGCTCACCCGCGACGGCACGTCGAGCTACTTTATCAACAACCAGCCAGTGCGCCGGCGCGACGTGCAAGACGTGTTTCTGGGCACGGGCCTGGGGCCCCGCGCCTACGCCATCATTGGCCAGGGCACGATCAGCCGCATCATTGAATCCAAGCCCGAAGAGCTGCGCCTTTTTCTGGAAGAAGCCGCGGGCGTGTCCAAATACAAAGAGCGCCGCCGCGAGACCGAAAACCGCCTGGGCGACACCCGCGCCAATCTGACGCGGGTCGAAGACATCTTGCGCGAGCTCAATATCAACCTGGAGAAGCTCGAAAAACAGGCCGAAGTGGCGCTGCGCTACAAGGCTTTGCAGGCGGATGTGACGCTCAAGCAGCACCAGCAGTGGTACCTCAAGCGCGCCGAATCGCTGGCTGACCAGGCCAAAGTGCAGGCCGACGCGCAAAGCGCTGTCATTGCGCTGGAGTCGCGCATGGCCGATTTGCGCCACATTGAGGCCGATCTGGAATCGGTGCGACAAGCGCATTACGCCGCGGGCGACCAAGTCAACCAAGTGCAAGGGCTACTTTACGAGGCCAGCACCGAAGTTGGGCGCTTGGAGGCCGAAATCCGCTTTGTGGTGGAAGGCCGCCAGCGCGTGGAGCAGCGCCTGATCACCCTGGCCGAGCAAAGCGCCCAATGGGCCGAGCGCCGCGACGAGGCGTTGGAAGAAATCGAGCGCCTGGCCGAGCTGGCGCTGGTAGGCGACGAGCAGGCTGAACTGCTGGAAGCCCAGATGGAAGACCAGGCCCAGCAATTGCCAGACCTGGAAGAGGCCCTAGAGCGCGCCCAAGCGCAGACCAAGACCCAGCGCGACAGCGTGGCCCAAGTCCAGCAGGCCCTGGGCGTGCTGGCCGCCGAGCAGCGCAGCGTGACCGAGCAAAACCGCCAGCTCAGCGCCCGGCGCGAGCGCTTGAACGCCGACCGCAACGGCCTGGCCGCCACCGACGACAGCCGCCTGGCCCAGTTGCAGGAAGAGTTTGAGGGCGCGCAAGAGTCCGCCGAGCTGGCCCACGCCCGCTTGGAAGAGCTGCAGTCCCTTGTGCCGCAGTTGGACGAGGCCCGCCGCACGCAGCAGCAGCAAGTCAATACAGAAGCAGCGCGCCAGGCCGACGTGTCGGCGCGCCTGGAAGCGCTTAAAGCCCTGCAAGAGCGCCTGAAGACCGACGGCAAATTACAGCCCTGGCTGCAAAAACACGGGCTGGAGCATTTGCAAGGCCTGTGGAGCCGCATCCAGGTGCAAGCCGGCTGGGAAAACGCGGTCGAAGCCGCGCTGCGCGACCGCTTGGGCGCGCTGGAAGTCTCGCGCCTGGACATGGTGCAGGCCTTTGGCGGCGATGCGCCCCCGGCCAAACTGTCTTTTTTTAGCGCTCCGGCAGCGGGCAACGCGCCCGCAGGTGGCACTTTGCCGCGCCTGTTTGACCTGGTGCGCGTGCATGACGCCGGTCTGGCGGCGGTGCTGCAGTCGTGGTTGGCGGGTTGCTACACCGCTCCCAGCCTGGAAGAAGCATTGGCCCAGCGCAGCACTTTGGGCGCGGGCGAGACGATTTTTGTGCCCGCAGGCCATGGCGTAGCCGCGTACAGCGTAGGCTTTTATGCGCAAGACGCTGAGCAATCTGGCCTGCTGGCGCGCGCCCAGGAAATCCAGAACCTGGAGCGCGAGCTGCGCGCCCAGACGCTCATGGCCGAAGAGTCCCGCGCCGCCCTGGGCCGCGCTGAGAATGCCTACGCCGACACCGCCCAGCGCCTGGGTGCTTTGCGCAGCCAAGCCCAGGAGGCGCAGGCGCGCACCCACAGCCTGCAGGTCGAAGTGCTGCGCCTGACGCAACTGGCCGAGCAGGTACGCAGCCGCAGCGCGCAAATTGCCGCCGATGCCGCCGAGGTGGACGCCCAACTCGAAGACCTGCAAGAACGCGCCCTGCAAGCCGAAGCCCGGTTTGAAGAGCTCGACATGCAGCTCGCCGACAGCCAAGAGCGCCACGCTGAACTCGATGAACGCGTGATTGCCAGCCAAAACCGCCTGAACCAGTGCCGCGAGCAACAACGCGGCCTGGAGCGCCAGCACCAGGAAGCCCAGTTCTCCAAACGCAGCCTGCAAGCGCGTCAAAGCGAACTGGCCCGCGCCATTGAAACGGCCAGCCAACAAGCCGTGGCGGTGCAAGACGAGACCGAGCGCGCCCAGGCCGAACTGCAGCGCCTGACCGACGCCGCAGCCCAAGCCGGTTTGCAAAGCGCCTTGGCCTTGAAGCTCGAACGCGAGCAGCTGCTCGGCGCCAAGCGCAGCGAATACGACGACCTGACCGCCAAACTGCGCGCCAGCGACGAGCGCCGCCTGCAGCTCGAGCGTGAGATGGAGCCACTGCGCCAGCGCATCACCGAATTCCAACTCAAGGAACAGGCCGCCCGCCTGGGCTTTGAGCAATACCAGTCGCAGCTCTTTGAGGCGCAGGCCGACATGGACGCGATTGCACAAAGCCTGGAAGACAGCGGCGTGCGCCTGGCCGGCATGCAAGGCGAGATTGACCGCATGCACCGCGACATCGCCGCCCTGGGTGCGGTCAACCTGGCCGCTCTGGACGAGCTGACCGCCGGACGTGAGCGCAAGGAATTTTTGGACGCGCAAAGCCTGGACCTGAACGAGGCCATGACCACGCTCGAAGACGCCATCCGCCGTATTGACGGCGAGACGCGTGAGCTGCTCTCGGGCACCTTTAACCAGGTCAATGAGCACTTTGGGCGCATGTTCCCTGAGCTGTTTGGTGGGGGCAACGCGCGCCTGGTGATCACTGGCGACGAGATTTTGGACTCCGGCGTGCAGGTGATTGCGCAGCCGCCGGGCAAGAAAAACCAGACGATTCATCTGCTCTCGGGCGGCGAAAAGGCGCTCACCGCCATTGCGTTGGTGTTTGCGATATTTCAGCTTAACCCGGCGCCGTTTTGCTTGCTCGACGAGGTGGACGCTCCCTTGGACGACGCCAACACCGAGCGCTACGCCAAGCTGGTCAGCAGCATGAGCGCCAGTACCCAGTTTTTGTTCATCAGCCACAACAAGATCGCCATGGAAATGGCAGAGCAACTCATTGGCGTCACCATGCAGGAGCAAGGTGTCTCGCGCATCGTGGCGGTGGACATGGAAGCGGCCGTTGGTCTGGTGCAAGCGGCATAAATTAAGATCACACCATGAGTAATTTTCAGTTGGGTTTGGCCGTCATCGGCGGTTTGGTATTGCTGGGCCTGGTGGTGCACAGCGCCTGGTCGGCGCGGGTCAACGCCCCCAAACAGGCGCAGGCCAGCGCGC
>CANBVJ010000081.1 GCA_947372865.1 Comamonadaceae bacterium | reverse complement strand
GCGCCCGGCACCGTGCTGCGCGCCGACGCGCAAGGCATCGTGGTGCAAACCGGCGACGGCGCGCTGTGCCTGAACACCTTGCAGCGCCCGGGCGCCAAGCGCCTGTCGGCCCCCGAGTTTTTGCGTGGCTTTGCGCTGCTGCCGGGCATGGCCTTTGATCTGCCCTACGCGCTCCCCAGCGCCGACTAAAAACGCTGGCCATGTTTTTTCTGCAAGAAAACCGTCGCCACCCGGAATTTCGCCAGGGTTTTGTCGAAATGATGGGCGCGGCCCCCGGCATTGCCGCCTGGGGTCTGATGACGGGCGTGGCTATGGCCAAGTCCGGCATGGGCACGCTCGATGCGCTGGCCATGGCTTTGCTGGTGTTTGCCGGCAGCTCGCAGCTTGCCGCCATTCCGCTGTTTATCGCCGGGGCGCCGATGTGGGTGATCTTGGTGACGGCTTTTTGCGTGAACCTGCGCTTTGTGGTGTTCAGCGCCCACCTGCGCGGCTACCTGATGCACCTGCCGCGCTGGCAGCGCCTGGTCACGGGTTACTTCACCGCCGATCTGACCTATGTGCTGTTTGTGCGCCGCCACCCGTTGCCCGCGCAAGATGTCCAGGGGCGCGCCGTGCAAATGGCCTATCTGGCGGGCAACGCCAGCATCAACTGGCTGAGTTGGATGTCGGCAAGCGTTTTGGGTGTGGCGCTGGCCAACTGGATTCCCAGCGCCTGGGGCCTGGGCTTTGCCGGGGTGCTGGCGCTGATCGGCATTTTGTGTTCGCTAGCCAGCAGCCGCCTGCGTTGGGTGGCTGGTGCAGTGGCCGGCGCCGTAGCCGTGGCGGCCTACGCGCTGCCGCTCAAGCTCAATATTTTGGTGGCCATTGGCGTGGCGGTGTTGCTGTGCATGGCGCTGGAATCGCGCCCGGCCTTTGCGCCCAAGGAGGCGCCATGAGCGCTGCGTCGCTCTTGGCTTGGTGGGACGCGCTGCTTGCGGGCAGCCAGGGCGCCACCTTGCTCACCATCGTGCTGATGACGCTGATTACGGTGGTGTCGCGCTCGTTTTTCTTTATCGCGGACACCGAATGGACGCTGCCGCGCTGGGCCCAGCGCGGCCTGCAGTACGCGCCCATGGCCGCGCTGGCGGCGGTGGTGATTCCCGAGCTGGTGATGACGCAGGGGGTATTTATCCACACCGTGCTGGACGCTCGCCTGTACGGCGCCGTAGCCGGGGCGGCGTATTTTTTCTGGCGCAAAGGCGTGGGCAACGCGGTGCTGGGCACCATTGTGTGTGGCATGGCGGTGTATCTGCCGCTGCACATCGGTCTGGGCTGGTAGGCGCTGCTCGCCCGGCCGCGGTGCGGGGGCTGCCTAAAATGGCTTTACCACCCGCCATTTTTTCTTTTCCATTTCCCTTTTCACGACCATGAACGTCATTCGTTTTTCTGACCTGTGCGCCCAAGGCGCTGTTGCCGCCAAGCGCGTGTTTATCCGCGCCGACCTCAACGTGCCGCAAGACGCCCAGGGCGCCATCACCGAAGACACCCGCATCCGCGCCAGCGTGCCCTGCATCCAGATGGCGCTGGACGCCGGTGCGGCCGTGATGGTGACGTCTCACCTGGGGCGCCCCACCGAGGGCGCTTTCAAGCCGGCCGATTCGCTCGCACCGGTGGCGCAGCGCCTGGGCGAGCTGCTCGGGCGCGCGGTGCCGCTGGTGTCTAACTGGGTGGACGGCGTGACCGTGGCCCCGTGCCAGGTGGTGATGCTGGAGAACTGCCGCGTCAACCCCGGCGAGAAAAAGAACGACCCGGCGCTTGCGCGCAAGATGGCCGCGCTGTGCGACATCTTTGTGCACGACGCCTTTGGCACCGCCCACCGCGCCGAGGCCAGCACCTACGGCATCGCCGAGTACGCGCCCGTGGCCTGCGCTGGCCCGCTCCTGGCGGCAGAAATGGACGCCATTGCCAAAGCCCTGCTCGCGCCCAAGCGCCCGCTGGTGGCCATCGTGGCGGGCTCCAAGGTGTCTACCAAGCTCACCATCCTCAAAAGCCTGGCCGCCAACGTGGACCAGCTCATCGTGGGCGGCGGCATTGCCAACACTTTCATGCTGGCCGCTGGCCTGAACATCGGCAAGAGCTTGGCTGAGCACGATTTGGTGGGTGAAGCCAAAGCCGTGATTGACCTCATGAAAGCCCGCGGCGCAGAAGTGCCAATTCCCACCGACGTGGTGACCGCCAAAACCTTTGCCGCTGATGCAGTGGCCACCGTCAAGAAAGCCACCGACGTGGCCGACGACGACATGATTTTGGACATCGGCCCAGAGACCGCCACCAAGTTGGCCGCGCAACTCATGAAGGCTGGCACGATTGTGTGGAACGGCCCTGTGGGCGTGTTTGAATTTGCCGCGTTTGAGAACGGCACGAAGACCATTGCACACGCCATTGCTGAATCGAGCGCCTTCAGCATCGCAGGCGGCGGCGACACCTTGGCTGCCATTGCCAAGTACGGCATCGAAAAACAAGTGGGCTACATCTCTACAGGCGGCGGCGCTTTCTTGGAAGTGCTGGAAGGCAAGACCTTGCCCGCGTTTGAGATTTTGACGAAGCGCGCTGCGGGTTAATCACCAAGCGCAAGCAAACGCGAACAACTGCCGGCTCATGCTGTCTTGGCTGATGGGTTTCCAGCCTTCGGCCACGGGCAGGGCTTTGATGGCGGGGCCATTGCCCATTTTGTTGGGGTGGCTGGTGGCGCTGAGGGTTTTGTATTTGCCTTCGGTGCAGTCGTAGTCGATGTAGGACTTGACCGATTGTTGGCCTGTTTTGTCTGGCGCTTGCAGGTCGTACACCACCCACACGCGGCGGTTGTAGCCGATTTTGGCAATGGCGCTGGAGTCGATGTAAACGGTGGCAACTTCATTGCGCGTGACGGTGACCCACATCGCATGAGAGGCTGCTGATGCAACCGCCAGCAAGAGCAAAACAATGAATTTCATGGAGCTGAAGCGTACAAGAAAAAGCCCCGCAAATTCGTGTGAACTTGCGGGGCTTAGAAGGTTGAGCGATTAGGCTGCTTTCATGGCGCGAGGGCTGGTGACTTTGCCGTCGTAGGTGGTCCAGCTGTCGGTCTTGAAGTCATACAGTTTGCAGTCGCGTGCGGTTTGGAAATACCAACCCCACGAGAAAGGCTGAACAATGATGCGCTCTGGCAACAACTCTTCGAGTTTGCTTTGCGCTTGTTTTAGCTTGTACAGAGGAATGCTCATGTCCAAGTGGTGTGCGGTGTGCTCCATGATGTGGTGCATCAGCGCGCCGATGTTCAACGGGAAGGTCAAGTGCACAGTGGTGGACACAAAAGGCGAAGCCTTCGACCAGCCCGTGCGCTCTTCATGCCAAGATACGTCCACATGGGTATGGTGCACGTACACCACGAAACCAATCATGGTCACCCAGAAGAAGAAGGGCACCGCCACGCCCATCAGCAAGATGTAGCCGATGGTTTGTTCGGTGGCAATCGCAGCCCACACCATGGCAGCGACCCAAGCCGCGCCGAAGGCGGTGATGAGCAAGCAGTCTTTGATGAAGATGGGGCGGCGTGTGGGCATGTTTTTTTCGTTGGGGAACACCATCTTGTTCCACCAAATTTCAATCATGTAGTACAGACCAGGCGCCCAACCGCTGCGGTAGA
>CANBVJ010000080.1 GCA_947372865.1 Comamonadaceae bacterium | reverse complement strand
AACTTGTCGATGGCGGCCTTGGGCGTGCCGGCAGGAGCAAAAAAGCCGTAGTAAGGCACGTCCTCAAAACCGGCCAGACCGAGTTCGGTGAAGGTTGGCACGTCGGGCAGCACCGCCTGGCGCGTGGCGCCCAGCACGGCGACGATGCGCACCTTGCCGGCCTTGTGGTTTTCAATAAAGTCGGGCACCGAAGCAACGCCCGCAGCAATCTGGTTGCCCAACATGTCGGCCATCATGGGGGCGCTACCGCGGTAGGGCGCGCCCTGCAAATCCAGCGCGTATTTCTGGCCAATCACCTTGACCAAAAACTCGGGCACCGAGGCGGGCGCCGGCATGCCCACCGTGCCCTTGCCCGCGCCCTGGTGGCGGACCCAGGCCACGTACTCGTTGACTGACTTGGCTGGCGTGCCGCCCGAGACGGCCAGCGCGTTGACAAAGGTGGCAAAGCCGGCCACGGGTACAAAGTCGCGTGCTGGGTCAAAGCCCGGCGTCTTCATGACCAGGGGCAGGATGGAGATGGTGTGGTCGTGTGACAGGAAAAAGGTGTTGCCGTCGGGCGCGGCCGCTTTCAAGGCTTGCGCGGCAATCAAGCCGCCCGCACCCGCGCGGTTTTCCACCACCACGGGCACGCCGAGCTGGTCTTTGAGCCTCTCGGCCAGGATGCGCGCAATCGCGTCGGTGCCGCCGCCCGGCGGAAAGCCCACCAGCACTTTGACTACACCCGTTTGGGCCATTGCGCCGCCCGTTGCCAAACACGCCAGCAATGCCACTGCGGCAAGCAGCGACTGGCGCCGCCGTGGGGAGAAAAAACGGGCCATGGGAAAACTCCTTCAAAGTAAAAAAAGCATGTTCAATTAAAGCAAACCCGGCGGCGCCCTGCGGCGGCTGCACTTTGCTGCGGTCAGAAAAAGCGCCCGGGCGCAAACGGCGCCAGGTCCAGCGCCGGGGCGCGTCCAGCCAGCAAATCGGCCACCAGGCTGCCGCTCACGCCGCCCAAGGTCAGGCCGATGTGCTGGTGGCCAAAGGCGTAAACCACGCGCGCGGACGCCCGCGAGCGCCCAATCACCGGCAACCCGTCGGGCAACGTGGGCCGAAAACCCAGCCAGGGCTCGGTGGCCGCAGGCAGCCCTGGCAAGGCGCGCTGCGAGGAATGTTCCAGCAACTTGAGCAAGCCGGCGTGCTTGTCGGGCTTGAGGCCGGCCAGCTCCACGCTGCCCGCCACGCGGATGCCGCGCGCCATGGGTGTCATGTAAAAGCCGCGTTCAGCCCAACCCACCGGGCGCGAGATCAGGCTGCTGCTGCCCGGGTACAGCAGGTGGTAGCCGCGCTCGGTGTCCAGCGGAATGGCGTCGCCGCACTGGGCGGCCAACGCCCGGGAATAGGCCCCGGCGCACAGCGCCACCCGGTCAAAGGCTTGCGCGCCGTCGGCGCATTGCACCACCACCTCTTGCGCAGCGGGGCGCAGATGGGTCACCGCGCTTTGCACCACGCGCAAACCCTGCTGCTGCAAATCGGCCTGCAAGGTGTGCAAAAACGCGCCGGGGTCGGACAAATACCAGGAGCCGCGAAACAGCACGCCGCGCTCGAACATCGGGCTTAAATTCGGCTCCAGCGCCTGCACCTCGTCACGCCCCAGCACGTCCAGCGCCACCCCCAGCTTCTGGCGCAGTGCCAGATCGGCCTGCGACTGCGAAAACGCCTTGGTGCTGGAATACAAGTACAGGCATTCGCGCGGGCGCACAAACTGCGCCAGACCGGGCGCCTGCAACAGGGCGTCGTACCCCGCTTGCGCGCGGCCCAGCAACTGCGCCAGGGCAACGGACGTGTGCTCTGAACGCTTTGCTGTCGAGTGAAACAAGAAGCGCGCAAGCCAGGGCGCGAGCTGCGGCAAATAGCCCCAACGCAGGCGAAACGGGCTGCGTGCGTCCAGCAAAAAATGTGGAATATCGCGAAACACCGACGGGTTGTTCACCGGAATGCAGGCGTAGGTGGCAAAGGTGCCGGCGTTGCCAAAAGAGGCGCCTCCGGCTGCGCCCACCGGGTCGTACAAAGTGACGGCGTGGCCCTCGCGCATCAGATGCCAGGCGGTGGACAAGCCCACAAAACCTGCGCCTATGACTGCTATGTTTGCCATGGATTGAGTTCTCGTTGATTGCTGCGCGGTGGCAGGTCAGGGGCTGCTGGCGGCCTCAGTGGCGACGACGCGCCGGGCTTTTCCCTCGGGCGCCAGCAGTTCATTCATGCTCTGGTCAAAGCGGGTCAACAGCACGGGCACCAGGCTGGCGTCCAGCGATTTGTCGCCCACCGTGAGCGCCCCTGCGGCGTAGCGGTAGCCCATCTTCAGGCCACCGGGCACTTCTTGGACGTAGCCTCCTTGCAGGGCCATTTGCGCTTGTTCCGCCGTCAGCATGCCGCCCTTGACCACGATCTCGCCCGACGACTGGAGCTGCTGGGCCAGCGCCACTTCACCGCTTGGCGAGGGCCGCAACTCCACCAGAAGGTGGGCGTCCACACTGGCGTCAGCGTCGCGCGCTTTCAGGCTCGCAATGCCCACCGAAAATCCGGTGCTCACCAAGGTTTTCATGGCTTGGCGCGCTACGGTCGCCTGCGCTGCGCTCAGATCAGCGTAGCCGCAGTTCGCGCTGAAAAGCGTGGCCAGCGCCTGCGCGCTTGGAGCGTGCAGGCCAGTGACAGCGCTCTCCAGCACCACGTCGCTCAGCGTACGCCCCATCCACAGCAGGCTGCGCACCGACAGGCTTTGCTGGTAGTTCAGGCGGTCAGCGGTTTCGCGCATCTCGCTGCGCAGGCGCAGGCCCTGCAAGGACGTGGCGCCGGAACCGGCCGAGTCCACCTCCAGCTCCACGCTGCCCATGCCGCTGTCCCGGTCTGCCATGGCGAGGTGGATGCGGGCACCGTGCAGATTCAGCGGCGCACCCTTGCCCTGAAGGGCCATGTCGTCCGCGCTCCAGTGCAAAGCCATGGCCTTGCCGTCCAGGCGCAAGTGGGCTTTGGAAGGTGCAACGCGCAGACCCGGCGCGTCCGCGTCACCGCCCCAGGCGGGCAGCGCCATGTCGGTTTGCAGGGCGCCGTCATAGCCCACTTCGCCGCTGGCGCTCAGGATGACGGACTCGCCCAAAGGCGCCCCGCCTGAAACACCGCTGGGCTCCAGCGTCCAGGTAAATTGGCCCAGGCTGCTGCGCGTGGGCAGGTGGCTGATGCGGTAGTGCAGCGCCAGCTCCAAGGGCGCCTGAGACGCGTCTTGCGCGCACGTTGAGCGCATTTGCACCTGGGCCGAACCCTCGGACGAGAACAGCCCCGCATGGTGCGCCACATGGCGCAGCGCCCAGGGGCCTTGCCCAGGCTGGGCCGCCAGGGCCTGGATCTCGGCCTCAAACTGGCGCGAGCTGTACCACGGCACGGCCAGCGCGCCAAGGGTCACGGCCACCAAGAACAGCGGCACGGCAATTTTCAGATTCAATTTCACACAGGCTCCCGACCCAAATACACGGCGCGCCCGCAGGCTGCGGCGCCCTCCACCCCTGGAGTATCGCGGCATGCGGGCGGTTTAATGGAAGTCCCGGCTTCCCGGCGCCAGCGTCCCCAGCAAATGCGTCAGGTCCACCAGCCGCTTGGCCACCAGGTGGCGTACCTGGCCACCGCTGCTCTCGTCGCGCTGCCAGACGCCATAAACCGCCAGCAGGCGCGCGCGGTACAGCGCGGGGCGAAAAGCCTCTTTCACCGCCTTCCAGACAACCACGTTGACGCTGCCGGTCTCGTCCTCCAGCGTCACAAAAATCACGCCCTTGGCGGTCTGCGGCTGCTGGCGCATGGTGACGATGCCGCAGGCACGCGCCAGGCGCCCGTGCGGAAAGTCGCGCATCTGGGCGGCGCTGAGCAACTTTTGTGCCGCGAGTTGAGGACGCAGAAAAGCCACCGGGTGGCGGCGCAGGCTCAAACCTGTGGCGGCGTAGTCAAACACCACTTCTTCCACCTCCAGCGCTGCGGGCAAGGCCAGCGCGTCTTCCATCACCGGCACGCCGCGAAACAGCGCGGGTACGGCGTGCAGCGCCGAGGCGTCCCAGACCTGCTGGCGGCGGTGGCCGCTTAATGCGCGCAGCGCATCCGCACTGGCCAGCGCTTTAAGGTCGCTCGCGTCCAAGCCGCAGCGGTGCGCCAGATCGGCAGTGCTGGCAAACGGCGCGTGGGCGCGTTCCTGCGCAATGCGCTGCGCCACTTCCTGGCGCAGCCCGCTGACCATGCGCAGGCCCAGGCGGACGGCGGGATGGGGCTGGTCGGGGGCTTGGGGCGAAGGGAGTTGTGCGTGGCCGCGCGACGGGATTTGCGCGTGGCCGCAAATGGGGTCAGAGCCCGATTTCGTTGTCGGGCCCGCGCTCCGAATAGGTTGCTGTCCTGAATCGGGATCTGACCCCATTTTCTCTGCTGCCGTTTGCGCTGACCCCAGGTTCTCCAGCGTGCAATCCCAATCGCTGTGGTTCACGTCAATGGGTCGCACGTGCACGCCGTGGCGGCGGGCGTCTTGGACGAGTTGGCTGGGGGCGTAAAAGCCCAGGGGCTGGCTGTTGAGCATGGCGGCCAGAAAGCAGACGGGTTCGTGGCGTTTAAGCCAGCAGCTCACGTAGACCAAGAGCGCAAAACTGGCGGCGTGGCTCTCGGGGAAGCCGTATTCGCCAAAGCCTTCGATCTGCTTGAAGAGGCCGTCGGCAAATTCCTGGGTGTAGCCATTGGCCACCATGGCGCCCACCAGGCGGTCGTAAAAGTGCTGCACGCCGCCCTTGCGCTTCCAGGCCGCCATGGAGCGGCGCAGGCTGTCGGCTTCGCCACCACTAAAGTTGGCCGCCGCCATGGCGATTTGCATCACCTGTTCCTGAAAAATCGGCACGCCCAGGGTGCGTTTGAGCACGTCTTCCAGCGCTGGGCTGGCGTATTGCACGGCGCCGGGGTTGGCGCGTGCCTGCAAGTACGGATGCACCATGCCGCCCTGAATCGGGCCGGGCCGCACGATAGCCACTTCCACCACCAGGTCGTAAAAGCAACGGGGCTTGAGGCGCGGCAGCATGCTCATCTGCGCGCGACTCTCAATCTGGAACACGCCCACGGTGTCGGCGCGGCTGATCATGGCGTAGGTGGCGGGGTCTTCGCTGGGGATGTCCTGCATGCGCATGGGCGTGCCGCGCCACTGGCCGATCAGCACCAGGCAGCGGCGTATGGCGCTGAGCATGCCCAGGGCCAGCACGTCCACCTTCAAGAGGCCCACGGCGTCCAGATCGTCCTTGTCCCACTGGATCACGCTGCGGTTTTCCATGGAGGCGTTCTCCACCGGCACCAGGCGCGTCAGCGGGCCCTGCGTGAGCACAAAGCCGCCCACGTGCTGGCTCAGGTGGCGCGGGAAACGCTGCAGCTGGCAGGCCAGGTCCAGCCAGAGCGCCAGGCACCGGGGCGCGGGCAGTTTCACGCCCTTGGACGGCTGCGGCATGACGGC
>CANBVJ010000079.1 GCA_947372865.1 Comamonadaceae bacterium | reverse complement strand
CCGGCCGGTGCACCGGCATCGGCCATGTCGCCGATGGCCAGCTCAATTTGTGGCAGTTGCTCTACCGCATCCATGGACGCCACCAGGGCCCGCAGAGGCAGCAACATCGCGCTGACGTGGGGCGCAAGCACGTGGCATTCCTTGATGTCGGCCACAAAGTGGCTTTTGCGCTCGTGGAAACCGATCAACACCTCCCCTTTTTTGCGTACGAAGCGCACCGACAGGCGTGCCCGGTAGCGGTAGCCCCAAGTGGGGCCCTCGATCGGACGCATCACGGTTTCGGGCTTGAGTTTGCCAATGTGCCACAGGTTGTCTTCCAGCACCCGCTGCTTTACCGCCACCTGCGCGCTCGCATGCAAATGCTGCATCTTGCAGCCGCCGCAGGCGTTGTGCTGCAAACCAAAATGCGGACAGGCCGGGCGCACGCGCTGGGACGATTCGACGTGAATTTCGGTCAGCGTGCCTTTTTCGAAACTGCTTTTGCTGCGGTGGATGTGGGCGCTGACCACCTCAAACGGCAGTGCGCCGTCGATGAACACCACTTTGCCGTCACTGCGGTGGGCAACGCCCTGGGCTTCGAGGTCTAGGGATTTGACGGCCAGCCAGCCCTCGGGCAGGGCGGCGGCGGAAGGTTCATAAGAGGCATCTTGCATGCCCCGATTGTCTCAGGTCAGCGCGCGGGCAAGTACTTGGACGGGTCGACCGGTTTGCCCTGCTTGCGCACCTCAAAGTGCAGCTTGACGCGGTCGGCATCGGTGTTGCCCATCTCCGCGATTTTTTGGCCTTTTTTCACCATTTGGTCTTCTTTGACCAGCAGTGTCTGGTTGTGCGCATAGGCCGTCAGGTACATGCTGTTGTGCTTGAGAATGATGAGCTTGCCGTAGCCACGCAGGCCTGCGTCGGCGTAAACCACCTTTCCGTCCGCTGCCGCCAAGACCGCGTCGCCACTGGCGCCGCCAATGTCCACGCCCTTGCGGTTTTTGGCCTCATCAAAGCCATCAAGCAACTCGCCCTTGGACGGCCAAGCAAAGCTGATGTCGTCCTCCGAACTGGAGTTGGCATTGTTGGCAGCAGGAGCAGACACAGGGGCCGAAGCGGCTTTGGCTGGAGCCGACGCAGCGCCTGCAGGTGGCAGGGCCGTCGATGTCACTTTGGCTGCGGTCACCGGTTTGGCTACCACAGCCTCTTCGGGTGGCGCCACGCGCAATACCTGGCCAATTTCAATGCGGTTGGGGTTGTCCAGCGCGTTCCAACGCGCAATATCGCGGTGGCTTTGGCCCGATTCCAGGCCGATGCGGATCAGGGTGTCGCCTTGTTTGACGGTGTAGTAGCCCGGTTTGCCGGCGTTGGGGTCCAGCGCGAGGGTGGACGCTGCTTTGGACGCGTCAAGGGCTTGCGCTGGCGTGGCGGCCGTTGCCTGCGCGTGCTGGGCGGTGCGACCCCGGTCTTCCACCGGCGCACGCAAACCGGGTTTGGAGCTGCACGCCGCCAATGCCAACACGCACACCGTCACCGACAGGGCACCCAACCGAAGCAGGCTTATTGACATCGCATCCATTCCCATTTGTTTTATTTACGCCAAGCCGGATTTTAGGGGCACAAAGTGCACGGCCTCCAGAATGGTCTGGCGCAAGCCCTGGCTGGTTTTGTCCACCACCACCAGCGCCTGGGCAGCCACTCCGCCGCCCGCCGCACGCTGGGCCACGGGCGCCACCAATCGGCCCCCTACAGCAAGCTGGTCGGTCCAGGCAGTGGGAAGCGCATCGCCCCCGGCGGCGGCGATGATGGCGGCATAGGGCGCACCCTGGGCGTAACCCAGCATGCCGTCGCCCAACAGCAGGTGCAGATTGGCCAAGCGCAAAAAACGCAGGTTTTCACGCGCCTTTTCGTGCAAGCCGCGCAGGCGCTCGATGGAATAAACCTCGGTGGCCACTTCGCTCAGCACCGCGGCCTGGTAGCCGCAACCGGTGCCGATTTCGAGCACGCGGCCCAATTTGCCTTCGGTGGCCTGGCACAAGAGTTCAATCATGCGCGAGACCACGCCGGGCTTGGAAATGGTTTGGCCCAGGCCAATGGGCAGGCTGGTGTCTTCGTAGGCTTGGTTGACAAGGGCGCTGTCAACAAAACGGTGGCGCTCGACCCTGCCCATGGCGGCCAGCACGCGCGGATCGCTCAGGCCCTGGCCGGCGAGCTTTTGCACCATGCGCTGGCGCACGGCCATGGAATCCATGCCCAGGCCCTGCGGCAGATTGGTACTGGGCAGCGGTTTGGCCTTGGCAGCACTCACGCTGCTGTCCATGCGCGCCGGAAACGTGGGCCGTTGCTTCATGCGGGGGTCAGGCTGCCGGCTTGGCAAAAATGGCGGCGGTTTGTGACCAGGCGTCCAGGCTCAGGTGGTCGGTCAGGTCAATTTTGAGTGGCGTGATCGACATATGGCCCAGCGTGGTGGCGTGAAAGTCGGTGCCTTCGGCGTCGTCCTTGGCCGGGCCGGCGGCGCCAATCCAGTACATGGTCTCGCCGCGCGGACTGGTTTGTTGAATCACCGGTTCAGCAGCGTGGCGCTTGCCCAGGCGGCAAAGTTTGGTCGGGCCAATCTGCGCATACGGCAGGTTGGGAATATTCACGTTCAGCAGCCAGGGCGCGGCGCCCAGCATCTGGTGCTGCGCCATGGACAGCACCAGGTCACGCGCCTTGCGGGCGGCGGACTCGATTTCCAGCCAGTCCTTGTGCACTTGCGAAAAGGCAATGGCCGGGATACCAAACAAATAGCCTTCCATGGCCGCACCCACGGTGCCGGAATAAATGGTGTCGTCGCCCATATTGGCGCCGTTGTTGATGCCCGAGACCACGAGGTCGGGCCGGTAGTCCAGCAAGCCCGAGAGTGCGATGTGCACGCAGTCGGCCGGCGTGCCGTTCACATAGCGAAAACCGTTGGCATCCCGGTGCACGTACAAAGGGGCGTTCAGGGTGAGCGCGTTGGACTTGGCGCTGTTGTTGTGCTCGGGGGCGATGACTTCCACCTCGGCCACGTCTTTGAGGGCGTTAAACAGGGCCAGCAGGCCGGGCGCCTGGTAGCCGTCGTCGTTGGAGATGAGGATTTTCATAAGGGCCTGGAGTAAGCGGCAATTGTAGGTGCGCGCACCGCGCCGGGGTCACGCCTGAGACAGATTGCCACACCGCAGCCTGGGGGCAGGCCTCTATGATGGCCCCACATTTTTTGGAGACTGACCCCATGCACGCTTGGCTATGTGAAAACCCCGTAGGCGTTGACGCCCTGACCTGGACCGAACTGCCCACCCCCACGCCCAAAGCCGGCGAGGTGCTGATAGAAATCAAGGCTGCCAGCCTGAATTTCCCCGATCTGCTGATCGTGCAAAACAAATACCAGATGAAACCCGCCCTGCCCTTTGTGCCGGGTTCGGAATACGCAGGCATCGTGCAGGCGGTGGGCGAAGGCGTTACCCACCTCAAAGTGGGCCAGGCCGTGGCCTGCCTGAGCGGCACCGGCGGCTTTGGCAGCCACACCATTGCGCCCGCGGCCCTGTGCATGCCGCTGCCTGCGGGTTTTCCAATGGTGGACGCGGCGGCCTTCATCATGATTTATGCCACCTCGCACCACGCGCTCATTGACCGCGCCGCACTCAAGGCCGGTGAAACCGTGCTGGTGCTGGGCGCCGCAGGCGGCGTGGGCACCTCGGCCATCCAGATTGCCAAGGCCGCAGGCGCGCACGTGATTGCGGCGGCTTCCACGGATGAGAAGTGCGCGCTGTGCAAATCGATTGGCGCGGACGCCACCATCAACTACAGCACAGAAAACCTGCGCGACGCTATCAAGGCGCTCACCAACGGCAAAGGCCCGGACGTGATTTACGACCCGGTGGGCGGCGAATTTGCCGAACCAGCTTTCCGCTCGATTGCCTGGCGCGGGCGCTATCTGGTGGTCGGCTTTGCCGCCGGCCCCATTCCCGCCCTGCCCTTTAACCTGGCGCTGCTCAAAGGTGCGTCCATCGTGGGCGTGTTCTGGGGCGACTTTGCCAAGCGCGAACCCAAGGCCAGCGCTGCGGCCATGGCCGAGCTGGCGCAGTGGTACGGCCAGGGCAAGATCAAGCCGGTGATCGACCGCACCATGGCCATGTCCGACCTGAAAGCCGCCTACGCCCACATGGGCTCGCGCGGCGTGATGGGCAAGCTGGTGATGGTGAACTAGGGCTTTGGCCCTGTCATGAAAAAGCCCTCCTAGGAGGGCTTTTTTGTGGACGAAGGGCGCCAGAGAACGGGCGCTTGGCCACGTTTTAATGGCGGAAGTGGCGCACGCCGGTGTAAACCATGGCCACGCCACGCTCATTGGCCGCAGCCACGACCTCGTCGTCGCGCATGCTGCCGCCGGGCTGGATGATGCAGGTGGCACCCGCGTCCACCACCACGTCCAGGCCGTCCCGGAAGGGGAAAAACGCATCACTGGCCACCACGGTGCCCGCCAGCGTCAGGCCGGCGTGTTCGGCCTTGATGCTGGCAATGCGGGCCGAGTCCAGGCGGCTCATTTGGCCGGCACCGACACCACGGGTCTGGCCGTCTTGGCAGAACACGATGGCGTTGGACTTGACGTACTTGGCCACCGTCCAGGCAAAGAGCATGTCTTGCAACTGCGCCGCCGTGGGTTGCACGGTGGTGACGACCCGCAGGTCGGCCAACGTGAGCGTGTGGTTGTCGGCAGTCTGGATCAAGAGGCCCGAGCCGATGCGCTTGACGTCCACCGCGTTGCGGCCCTGCTCCCAGGCGGTCGCGCCTGCAGCCTGGCCGAGCGCGTGGGGCAAGGCGATTTGCAGCACCCGCACATTGGCCTTGGCCTGGAAAATGGCCAGTGCCGCTGGCGTGAAGGCCGGGGCCATCAGCACTTCGACAAACTGCTTGGAGATTTGCGCAGCGGCGGCTTCGTCCACGGTGCAATTGAAGGCGATGATGCCGCCAAAGGCCGAGGTCGGGTCGGTGGCAAAGGCCTTGGAATAGGCGGACAGCGCATCGGGCGCAATCGCCACGCCGCAAGGGTTGGCGTGCTTGACGATGACGCAGGCCGGGGTGTCGAAGCTCTTGACGCATTCCCAGGCGGCGTCGGCATCGGCGATGTTGTTGAAGCTCAGCTCCTTGCCCTGCAACTGCTGCGCGGAGACCAACGAGCCGGGCGCGGGGTACAGATCGCGGTAAAAGGCAGCGCTTTGGTGCGGGTTTTCGCCGTAGCGCAGGTCTTGCAGCTTGATAAAGCGGCCATTGGACTGGGCCGGAAACGCCGCCATGCTGCCGTCGTCCTGGATGCAAGACAGGTAGTCGCTGATGGCGCCGTCGTACTGGCTGATGCGGTTGAACGCCGCCACCGACAGGGCGAACTTGGTTTTTTGGCTCACGGCGCCGCTGCTTTGCAGCTCGGCCACCACGGTGGCGTACTGCGAGGCGTCGGTCAGCACGGCCACGTCTTTCCAGTTCTTGGCCGCGCTGCGCACCATGGCCGGGCCGCCGATGTCGATGTTCTCGATCGCGTCTTCCAGCGTGCAGCCGGCCTTGGCCACGGTGGCTTCGAACGGGTAGAGGTTGACCACCAGGATGTCGATGGTGTTGATGCCGTGCTCTTTGAGCGCAGCCATGTGCTCGGGCAGATCGCGGCGGGCCAGCAGGCCACCGTGCACGCGCGGGTGCAAGGTCTTGACGCGGCCGTCCAGCATCTCGGGGAAGCCAGTCATCTCGGCCACTTCGGTCACGGGCAGACCCTTCTCGGCCAGCAGCTTAGCGGTACCGCCGGTGGACAACAGCTTGATGCCCTGGGCATGCAAAGCTTGCGCGAGT
>CANBVJ010000078.1 GCA_947372865.1 Comamonadaceae bacterium | reverse complement strand
GGCACGCTGCAGGTGCTGGTAAGCGCCGCCGAGTGGGACGCCCGCCCCGTCGCCACCATGCCCAGCGCGCTGCGCGCTGCCAACGGCATCGGCATGGGCCGCGAATTGTTTGCCGGCATGCGCCGCAACGCGCTGGCCGCCGAAGAGGGCGCCTGCAGCTGGCTGTAATTAGCCGCCACGCCCCCGTATTTATTGAACAGGAACATCCCATGACAACTTCATCCGCCGCCGCCACGTTTACCGCCCTGCAAGTCATGCAAGACGCCCCGGTGATTCCGGTCATCGTGTTGAACGACGTAGCCCACGCCGTACCCATGGCGCGCGCGCTGGTGGCCGGTGGTGTGCGCATGCTTGAAGTGACTCTGCGCACGCCCCAGGCCCTGGCCTGCATTGAGGCCATTGCCCGCGCCGTGCCCGAGGCCGTGGTGGGCGCAGGCACCGTGCGCTCGCGCGCTGACGCCCAGGCCGCAGCCAACGCCGGTGCGCGCTTTGCGGTCAGCCCCGGCTACACCAGCGCCGTGGGCCAAGCCTGCCGCGACGTGGGCCTGGCGCTCTTGCCCGGCGTGGCCACGGGCAGCGAAATCATGATGGCGCAGGAAGACGGATTTACCGAACTCAAATTCTTTCCGGCCATGCAAGCCGGTGGCCCCGCCATGCTCAAAGCCTGGAGCGGCCCCTTCTTTGACGTGCGCTTTTGCCCCACCGGCGGCGTAAGCCTGCAAAACGCCGCCGACTTTCTGGCCCTGCCCAATGTGGTGTGCGTGGGCGGATCGTGGCTGGTGCCGGCTGATGCTATGGCGGCGGGTGACTGGGCGCGGATTACGCAGTTGGCGGCGGATACGCGGGGGTTGCGGGTGGGGTAGTAGGGTTTTTGCCGGTGCTTTGAGGGCGCTGGTCGCTAGCTCGAGCAAGGAAAATCATTGTCCCAATTCGTCGAAAACGCAGCGTGCACCACGGTAGCCAAGCGCAAGAACCAAGCCGAGTTCATTCGGCGCTGTATTGCCGCCATAGAAACTACTCAGAGTGCCGGCAGCGGCATTTCCGCTGAACAGCTACTTGCCAGGCTCGAAGCCAAGTTGGCTGCGGTCAAGCTGGTCGTGGCGCAGCGCGGTGGATGAAATATCGGATTGAGTTCAGCGAAGCGGTTGCCGATGATTTGAGGCGACTGTTTGACTTCGCGCTGTAACGCGAATTGGCCCATGCAAGGGGCGACCTCGATATACCGAAAAGAGCCCTGCAGGCTATAAAGAACGGCGCAGCATTTTTGGCATCGTCGCCGTTTTCCCATCTCAAGGCAGGGTGCAGTTCTTATATTCGAGAACTTATCATTCCGTTTGTGCGCGCGGGCTATGCCGTGCTATACGAGATCGTGGATGGCAATGCCGTGATCATCGGTGCAATACGGCATCAACTGGAAGACGATTACTACCAATCAGTGACGGTCATTGACTCAGCCCCGCCATGGGACATCAATAGGTGCGAGTCAATGTATCGTTCGAGGAACTTATGAAGGCCGATGCGTTGCCCTTACCTTTCCAGTATCCCGCTTGAGAAAAATTGATAAAAATCTTCTGGCGAATATTCGTAAGTCCCTAATAGGCAAAGTGGAAGTACATCCAGGGAAATGACCTGTTCATCGAGGTACCGCGCGGCGGTGTGGAAGGGTGTCCCGAATTTTGTGTAAATAGCGGTTGATTTATGCGCGCGGCATGCGCTCGTCAAACTGGATGGTAAAGCGATTCAGGTCAGCCTTCCAATCCCGTGTCGGCATAGTCCAGTTCTGACTGATGTTGTTAAGCGCCAAGTAGAACAATTTGAATAAGGATTCATCGGTTGGAAACGAGCCACTGGTCTTGGTGATTTTCCTCAGGATCATGTTCGCGGACTCAATGGCGTTGGTCTGACCCGCGCGCGCCAGTAGAAAATACCCCCCTATGGCAAAAAAAGACCCGCACCGCGACCACGTCAGCGAAACCCCGGCCACCCAGTTCCTCAAGGCCCACAAGGTGGTGTTTAGCGAACACCCTTACGAATACCTAGAGCACGGCGGCGCGCAGCACAGTGCGCAGGTGCTGGGCTGGGACCCGTTTCATGTGGTCAAAACCCTGATCATGGAAGACCAGGACGCCAAACCCCTGGTGGTGCTGATGCACGGCAACCGCAAGGTGTCCACCAAAAACCTGGCGCGCCAGATAGGCGCCAAGGCGGTGGGCCCATGCACCCCCGAGACGGCCAACCGCCACAGCGGCTACCTGGTGGGCGGCACCTCGCCCTTCGCCACGCGCAAGGCCATGCCGGTGTTTATCGAGTCCAGCATTCTGGATTTGCCCAAAATCTTGATCAACGGCGGGCGGCGCGGCTATTTGGTGGGCATAGACCCGGCGCTGTGCCTGAGTTTGCTGGGCGCAAAGGCGGTACAGTGCGCGCTAGAAGACTAGCGGGACCAGCGCAACCAGCGGAACCAGGGAGAGCAGTGCCTGGCGCAGCGTCCTGACAAAAAAACATACGGAGAATTTTCTTGGAAGCCATCGCCACCCTTTCCCCTCTTTCCCCCTTTTTTCCGGCCCTGGCCACCGTGGCCGCCTACCTGATCGGGTCGCTGTCTTTTGCGGTCATCGTCAGCAGCGCCATGGGCCTGAACGACCCGCGCAGCTACGGCAGCAAAAACCCCGGCGCCACCAACGTGCTGCGCTCGGGCAACAAGCTCGCCGCCGTGCTCACGTTGTTGCTCGACGCCTTTAAGGGCTGGATGCCGGTGGTGGCGGTGCAAACCTGGGGCGCGGAATACGGCCTGGACGCAGGCTCCGTGGCGCTGGTGGGGCTGGCCGCCTTTTTGGGGCATTTGTACCCGGTGTTCTTTCGCTTTGTGGGTGGCAAGGGCGTGGCCACGGCCATGGGCGTGGTGCTGGCTGTCAACCCGGTGCTGGGGCTGGCCACGGGCGTCACCTGGCTGCTGATTGCGTATTTTTTCCGCTACTCGTCGCTGGCAGCGCTGGTGTCGGCCGTGTTTGTGCCGGTGTATTACCTGATGGCCGACGGCGTGTTTTGGCGCGCTGATAACCGCATTGCCCTGGCTTTGGTGGTGGTCAGCGGCTTGCTGATCTGGCGCCACGCCGAAAATCTGTCGCGCCTGGTCAAGGGCACGGAATCCAAAATCGGCAAAAAGTAGGCGCCGCAGGCTGGGCGCCGGCGCCCAGGTTTAGTCGCGGAAGTTGTTGAAACTCAGCGGCACGCCGGTAATTTCTTTTTTCAGCAACGCCATGGCGGTTTGCAGGTCGTCGCGCTTGGCGCCGGTCACCCGCACCGAGTCGCCCTGAATCGATCCTTGCACCTTGAGTTTGCTGTCTTTCAGAATGCGCTGGATTTTTTTGCCCAGTTCGGCCTCAATGCCGTTGCGCACGGTAATGACCTGTTTGACCTTGTCGCCGCCCATTTTTTGCACGTCGCCCATGTCCAAAAAGCGCACGTCCACATTGCGCTTGGTCAGCTTGTTGCGCAGCACGTCCTCTATTTGCGCGAGCTGGAACTCGGCGTCACCGATCATGGTGATTTCTTTGTCCTTGATATCGATGCTGGCACAAGTGCCCTTAAAGTCAAAGCGGGTGGTGATTTCCTTGACGGTGTTTTCCACTCCGTTTTTTACATCAACCAGATTGGCTTCGCAGACGGTGTCAAAAGTGGGCATGGCGTGGTTCTCGGTGCGCTGAAGTTCGGGCGTGCACCCGGGGCGGATGCGACAATCCGGCGATGTTAGTCGAGAAAAATGTTCCCCTGCAGGCGCTCAACACCTTCCACATCGTGGCCCGGGCGCACGCGCTTGTGCGCGTCCACACCGAGGCAGACGCCGTGGCCCTGTGCGCCAACGCCCAATGGCGCGAAGTCCAAAAATTCGTGCTGGGCGGCGGCAGCAACCTGGTAATCACCGGCGACGTCAAACCCCTGGTGCTCAAGGTCGAAATCATGGGCCGCAGCCTGCTGCGTGAAACGCCCAGGCACTTTATTGTCGAGGCCGGTGCCGGTGAAAACTGGCACGACTTTGTGGCCTGGACGCTGGACCAAGGCCTGCCGGGCCTGGAAAACCTGGCGCTGATTCCTGGCACCGTGGGCGCCACACCGGTGCAAAACATTGGCGCTTATGGCGTGGAGCTGCAAGACCGCTTTGATTCGCTCGACGCCATTGACCTGCAAACCGGCCAGATGTTCACCCTGGACGCGGCGCAATGCGGCTTTGGATACCGCGATTCGGTGTTCAAACACGCGGCTGGCGACAAAGGCCTGGGCCTGAAAGACCGCGCGTTGATATTGCGCGTGCGTTTTGCTCTGCCCAAGGCCTGGAAGCCGGTGCTGGGCTACGCCGACCTGGAGAAAAAGCAGGCCGAGCAGGGCGGCGTGACGCCCACCGCGCGCCAGTTGTTTGACTGGATTTGCCAGATTCGCCGCGCCAAGCTGCCCGACCCGGCGCAGATTGGCAACGCCGGCAGCTTTTTCAAAAACCCCACGGTCAGCCCCGAGCAATGCGCCGACATCATCGCGCGTGACCCCAAGGTAGTGCACTACCGCCTGGCCGACGGCAGCTTCAAGCTCGCGGCGGGCTGGCTGATAGACGCCTGCGGCTGGCGTGGCAAGTCGATTGGCCAGGCCGGGGTGTTTGAGAAGCAAGCGCTGGTGCTGGTCAATCGCGGCCCGTCCGCGGACGGGCAGGGCGCCACTGGTGGCGAGGTGATGACGCTGGCCCGCGCCATCCAGACCAGCGTGTACGAGCGCTTTGGTTTGCGCCTGGAAACTGAGCCCGTCGTCCTTTAGGCCCATTTGACCCCGCGCAACCGGCAGCTTGCGGGTCGGCGCTACAGTTGGCCGCATGAAACATATCTTGGTCTTGGGCGGCACCGGTTTTGTTGGTGCCCATGTGTGTGAAAAGCTGGTGCGTGCGGGCTTTCGCGTCAGCGTCCCCACCCGGCGCGCGGTCAACGCCCGCAAAGTGCAGCATTTGCCGGGCCTGACCGTACTGGAATGCAATGTCCACGACGAGGCGGCGCTCACCCATGCCATGGACGGCGTGGACGCGGTGATTAACCTGGTGGCTATCTTGCACGGCACGCCCGCAAGTTTTGACCGGGTGCACCGCCAGTTGCCCGAAAAAATCGCCCGCGCCTGCGTGGCCCAGGGCATGCGCCACCTGGTGCACGTCAGCGCCCTGGGCTCCGACCACAGGGCGCCGCAAAGCTGCCCTTCCAACTACCTGCGCAGCAAAGGCCAGGGCGAAGCCGCGCTGATGCAGATTTTGGGCTGGCATGCCGGCGCGCCCGCCGCCCCTGCAGCACCCGACCGCACCGGCCTGACCGTGCTGCGCCCGAGCGTGATTTTTGGGGTGCAAGACAAGTTTTTGAACGTGTTTGCCGCGCTGCAAAAGGTCTTTCCGATCATGCCCTTGGCCGGGGCGAACGCCAAGTTTCAGCCGGTGTGGGTGGAAGACGTGGCCAGCGCCGTGGTGCAAAGTGTGCGAAATGGCCTATCAGGCGCGCCCCAGTGGCAGATTTACGAGTTGGTGGGCCCCAAGGTGTACACGCTGCGCGAACTGGTGCAACTTGCGGCCCGCCTGAGCGGCATCCGCCACGGGCGGGGGCGCCCCGTCATTGGGCTGCCGCGCTGGATGGGGCAGGTACAAGCCGTGGCGCTGGGTTTGATGCCGGGCGAGCCGGTCATGAGCCTGGACAATCTGGACTCCATGCAAGTGGACAACGTGGCCACGTGCCAGTGGCCGGGCCTGGAAGCCTTGGGAATTGCACCGGCCGCGCTGGCGGCTATCGCACCGCAATACTTGGTGGCAGACCCGGCGGTCGTCGGGTTGCTGGGCATACGCCAGCGGGCCCATTGATTCTTATTTTGCGGTTGTAGCGGC
>CANBVJ010000077.1 GCA_947372865.1 Comamonadaceae bacterium | reverse complement strand
GTGTGGCCGTCCGCCATGCCGCCGCAGTATTCGGCGATCAGCTCTTTCACAGTAATGCCAGCGGGTGCGAGCTTGACGCCCGGGTGCTTGACCCGGCCGCTCACGCTGAAACTGCGCAAGCCCTTGCGCCCGTTGCGCCCAAAGCTGCTAAACCACTGCGGGCCTTTTTGCACAATGTCGCGCACCCAGTACAAGGTCTCAAAATTGTGTTCCAGCGTGGGGCGGCCAAACAGGCCCACCTGCGCAATATAGGGCGGGCGCATGCGCGGCTCGCCGCGTTTGCCCTCAATGCTCTCGATCATGGCGGACTCTTCGCCGCAGATATAGGCGCCAGCGCCTCGGCGCAACTCAATGAGCGGCAGCTTGCACGGCGGGTTGGCGCGCAACTTGGCCAGCTCGGTTTCCAAAATGGCGCGGCAGCCGTGGTACTCGTCGCGCAGGTAGATGTAGCAGGCGTCAATGCCCACCACTTGCGCGGCCACCAGCAGGCCTTCCAAAAACCGGTGCGGGTCGCGCTCGAGGTAAGTGCGGTCCTTGAACGTACCGGGCTCACCCTCGTCTATGTTGACCGCCATGAGTTTGGGCGTGGGCTGATCGCGCACGATGCGCCACTTGCGCCCGGCCGGAAAACCGGCGCCGCCCAGGCCGCGCAGGCCTGAGTCTTCCATGGCTTTGACGATCTGTTCCGCGTCTTGGCTGCCTGCGGCCAAGGCGGCGGCCAGCGCGTAGCCACCTTGGGCCACATAAGCATCCAGACCCACATAGGCCGGGGCGCTTTGAATGCCACTGGCGGGCGACACCGGTTTTTCGGCCAGGGCGGCAGCGTCAAACTCGGCGCTGTCGGCGGCTGCCGGATGGTCTTTGGCGTGGGCATGTACGGCCTGAGCGACTGACTCCACCGTGGCAAAGGGAACAGGGTTTTGGTGCACAGCCACGGCAGGCGCTTGTTCACAGCGGCCAATGCAGGGGGCGGCGACCACGCGCACGTCGTCGCGGCCCAAAATGGCGGGCAGGCGCGCCAGCAGGTCTTGCGCCCCAGCCAGCGAGCAGCTCAGACCGTCGCACACGCGCACGGTCAGGCCCGGCGCGGCGGCGTCGCCCTTGAGGACTTCAAAGTGGTGGTAGAAGGTGGCCACCTCATACACCGAAGCCATGGGAATGTTCATTTCCTTGGCCAGCGCCACCAGATGGCGGTCATGCAGGGCGCCAAAAGCGTCGTTCAGCACATGCAGGTGCTCAATCAGCAGGTCACGTCGGTGCGGCCCGGCGCCCAACAAGGCGCGCACCTCATCCACGGCGGCGTCATCGGCCTGGCGGCCCTTGAGTTTGCTTTTGCTGCGAATGCGCTGGCGCATATCGTCCACCGAGGCCAGGGCCACGGCAGGTGCTGCGCTGGAGGATGAGGGTTTAGAGGTTTGCATGAAGTAGGACCGATTGAGGCATATCCGCGCAATTTTGGTGCACGTTTACGCAGAAAGCCCCTCCGGCGCAAAAAATTTGCGCTGTCGGGGCTTGAGGAGACGCAATAAAAGCGTTACGCGAAGAACTTGGCTACGCTTTGCAGGGTGCGGTACACGCCCCAGGCCAGCGGAATACCCACTGCAGCCCAGGCTAGCGCCACCACCAGGGGGCTGACACTGTCTGAACCCGTGGCGTTACCGCTGCGCACCACCTCGGCGGCGCTGGCTTTTTCATGGGCCAGGCGCTTTTCTTCGGCGAGCTCGGCGTCGTTCATGAACCACTTGGGGTCCAGGGGCTTGACCAGCAGGTTGCAAATCAGGCCCACCACCAGCATGCCCACGAGGATGTACATGGTCTGGTTGTAAACCTGTTCACGCGGAATCCCCAAGCCAAGCTGGTATTCACGCATGTAGTTCACCACCACGGGGCCGAGCACGCCGGCCGTGGCCCAGGCAGTGAGCAAACGGCCATGGATGGCGCCTACCATCTGGGTGCCAAAAATGTCAGCCAGATAGGCCGGCACCGTGGCAAAGCCGCCGCCGTACATGCTCAAAATGACGCAGAAGGCCGACACAAACAACACAATGCTGCCGGCTGCTGCGCTGCCGGGCACGCTGAAATACATCACGCCGCCAAGCACAAAGAACACGATGTAGGTCAGCTTGCGGCCCAGTTTGTCCGACAGGCTGGCCCAGAAGAAGCGTCCGCCAATGTTGAACAGGCTGAGCAGCGCAGTAAAGCCGGCGGCCACGGTGGCAATCGCCTTGAGCTGGTCTTTGTCGAGCTCGCCAAACTTGGCCGGAATGCCAATCAGTGCGCCGCCAAACACCTCTTGCAACATGGGCGAGGCCATGCCGATCACGCCAATGCCGGCGCTCACGTTCATGCACAAGACCATCCAGATCAGCCAGAACTGGGGAATGCCCCAGACCTTGCTCACATGCACATGCTTTTGCGTGATCATGGTGTTGCTGACCTGCGCGGGCGGGGGCGTCCAACCGGCGGGCTTCCAGCCGGTCTCAGGGACGCGGTAGCCAAAGGCACCGGCCATCATGAACACAAAATAGACCAAGGCCATGACGATAAAGGTCTGCATCACGCCCACGTCGGTGGGGGTGGCGAAATGCTTCATCAGGTCCGCCGCCAGGGGCGAACCGATCATGGCGCCGCCGCCAAAGCCCATGATGGCCATGCCCGTGGCCATGCCACGGCGGTCCGGGAACCACTTGATCAGCGTGGACACGGGCGAGATATAACCCAGGCCCAGGCCAATGCCGCCAATGATTCCGGAGCCAACAATCATCATCCAGAACTGGTGCAGGTATACGCCCAGCGCCGAGAACAGCATGCCGCCGCACCAGCACAAGGCCGACACGACACCCGCCTTGCGCGGACCGGCGCGCTCCAGCCAGCCGCCCCAGGTGGCTGCGCTCGAACCCAACAGCACAAAGAACAAGGTGTACATCCAACCCAGGGTGGAAATTTGCCAGTCGCAGGTGGTGGTGAAAAGCTGACCCAAAAAGCCGACCTCAGGCCCGCACTTGATCGCCTCTTTGATGCCCAGCGCCTTGCTCAAAGGCAGCCAAAACACCGAAAAGCCATAGGCCATGCCGATGCACAAGTGAATTGCCAGGGCGGCCGGTGGCACCAGCCAACGGTTAAAGCCGGGGCCGGCAATGATTCGCTCTTTGTCTAGCAAACCGGGGGATTCATTCGCCATGGTGGGGACTCTCCTATTTACTTTGGTTATGAGGCGGTGCCAATAGGCTCTTGGCACGCAAATCGCTGCTAAAAAGAAATTAACCGCAACGCAGGACAGTATCGGGTCGGCTTGCTTACAGAGACTTACAAATCAAGGGTTAACCCGCAGGAAAAAGCACAAAGACTTCTCAAACTAGGCTGAGAAAATTTCAATGCGCCTTGATGGGGATCAACAAACCCACCGCTTATCCCCGTGTTTTTCGCCGAGACGGGCTGTGCCTCAGGTCGATTTGGAAATCGTGATGCTGGGGAATTTGCTGGAAAAGTCTTTGTTTTTAGCAGCAATCGCCACCGCCACCTTGCGCGCCAGCGCCTTGTAGAGACCGGCCACTTCGCCCTCGGGGTCCGCCACCACGGTGGGGCGGCCGCTGTCAGCCTGTTCACGGATCGCCATGGCCAGGGGCAAGGCGCCCAGGTAATCCATGGCGTACTCGGCCGCCATCTTTTTACCGCCATCGGCACCAAAAATATGCTCCACATGGCCGCAGTTGCTGCACACGTGTACCGCCATGTTTTCCACAATGCCCAAAATCGGCACGCCCACTTTCTCGAACATCTTGATGCCTTTTTTGGCATCCAAGAGCGCAATATCTTGCGGCGTGGTGACGATGACTGCGCCCGTCATAGGCACGCGCTGGCTCAGGGTGAGCTGGATGTCGCCGGTGCCCGGGGGCATGTCCACGATCAGGTAATCGAGTTCTTGCCAATGGGTTTGGCGCAGCAGTTGCTCCAGGGCCTGGGTGGCCATGGGGCCGCGCCAGATCATGGCTTCGTCTTGCGGCACCAAAAAGCCGATCGACATCACCTGCACGCCGTAGTTCACCATGGGCTCCATGGTTTTGCCGTCGGCCGATGCCGGTTTGCCGCTGATACCCATCATCATGGGCATGCTCGGGCCGTAGATATCGGCGTCGAGCAGGCCCACGCTGGCGCCTTCGGCGGCCAGGGCCAACGCCAGGTTGGCCGCAGTGGTGCTTTTGCCCACGCCGCCCTTGCCCGAGGCCACGGCCACAATGTTTTTCACGCCTGGCAGCAGTTGCACGCCGCGCTGCACCGCGTGGGCCGACACGTTCAGGCGCGGCTGGATTTCTACGTGCGCCACGCCAGCCACCGTTTGCGCGGCGGCGGCGAGCTGCTGGCAAAAGCCTTCCAACTGGCTGTTGGCGGGGTAGCCCAGTTCCAAGTCAAAGTTAACGGTGTCGCCGTTCACGCGCAGGTTTTTGACGCATTTGCCGGTGACAAAGTCTTTACCGGTGTTGGGGTCTTGCACGGTTTGCAGGGCCTGGAGGATGAGTTCGGGGGTGGGCATAGGGCAGCAATCGGGCAGAAAAATGAAACGGCGCCCCGGGGGCTACCGCAAAGGTGGCCGAGTCTACCCAAGCGCTGGCGTGCACTTATTTGAGCGGTGCAAAACCCTCCTACCATCGGGCCATGGCAAAAATCACCGGTCTCATCCTCTCAGGCGGTGGCGCCCGCGCCGCCTACCAGGTCGGCGTGCTGGCCGCCATTGCAAAGATGCGCCGCAATGCGCGCCTCGCCCTAGGCGACAGCCCTGATGTATCAGCCCAGCGCGCCGCCATGGCGGCCAACCCCTTCCCCATCATCAGCGGCACCTCGGCGGGTGCCATCAACGCCGCGGTACTGGCCTGCGGCGCCGACGACTTTGACGGCGCCATGGCCGAACTGGTGAATGTGTGGGGCAACTTCCATGTGGAGCAGGTTTATGACACGGGCGTCTTGGGCATGGTGCGCTCTGGCGCTCGCTGGATGTCACTCTTGTCGTTGGGCTGGCTGCTGCGGCAAAAGCACCTGCGCCCCAAATCGCTGCTCAACAACGACCCGCTGCGCAACCTGCTGACCGAGCGTGTGCGCTTTGGGCGCCTTCCAGGCCTGATGCAAGACGGCCATTTGCAGGCACTGGCCATCACGGCGTCAAGTTACAGCACGGGCGAACACGTCACTTTTTTCCAAAGCGGCGCGGGCGTATCGCCCTGGGTGCGCAACCAGCGCCTGGCCCAGCACAGTCCCCTCACCGTGCCGCATTTGCTGGCCAGCGCGGCCATTCCCTTCGTTTTTCCGGCCGTGCGCCTGGACGGGCCGCAGGGCCCGGCGTTTTTTGGCGACGGCTCGATGCGCCAGACCGCACCCACCTCGGCGGCCATCCACCTGGGCGCGCAGCGCATTTTGGTGATCGGCGCCGGGCGCATGCAAGAGCCCCGGCAGATCAGCCACACCGAGCCACAGTACCCCAATCTGGCGCAGATTGCCGGGCACGCGCTCTCGAGCATCTTTCTCGACTCGCTTTCGGTGGACGTGGAGCGGCTGCGGCGCATCAACCAAACCCTGCAGCTTATTTCGCCCGAAAAGCGCACGGACACGCACTTGCGCCCGGTGGACTTGCTGCTGATTGCGCCGTCGCAGCGCCTGGACGTGATGGCTGCGGAGCACGCTCAAGCGCTGCCGCCCACCGTGCAAAGCCTGCTGCGCACCCTGGGCCGCACCGACGCCCCCGCGCAGGGCCAGGGCGACGCGCTGCTGAGCTATTTGCTGTTCGAGGCGCCCTACACCCAGGCGCTCATGGACCTGGGCCAGGCCGACGCGCAAGCCCAAAGTGCGGAAATTCACCGCTTTTTCGAATGGAAAGCGCCGACCTAAGACCGCCTAAAATCGCCGGTTCGCCCTGAAAGCCCTGCCGCCTATGTCCCGCCAACTGTTCGTCACCACCGCCCTGCCGTATGCCAATGGCAATTTCCACATCGGCCACATCATGGAATACATCCAGGCCGACATCTGGGTGCGTTTCCAGCGCATGCAGGGCAACGCGGTCAACTTCGTGGGCGCCGACGACACGCACGGCGCGCCCATCATGATTGCCGCTGAAAAAGCCGGCAAGACGCCCCAGCAGTTTGTGGCCGACATTAGGGACGGGCGCCAACAGTACCTCGATGGCTTTCACATCAAGTTTGACAACTGGCACAGCACCGACGCCCCCGAGAACCACGAACTCGCCCGCCAGATTTACCGCGATCTGCGCGACATTTCGGCCGACAAGGGTGGCTCGCTGATCGAGCGCAAGACGATTGAGCAGTTTTTTGACCCGGCCAAGAACATGTTTTTGCCGGACCGCTTCATCAAGGGCGAATGCCCTAAGTGTCACGCTAAGGACCAGTACGGCGACAACTGCGAGGTCTGCGGCGCCGTGTACGCGCCCACCGACCTGATCAACCCGTTCTCGGCGCTGTCAGGCGTCAAGCCCGAGCTCAAAAGCTCGGAGCACTTTTTCTTCAAGCTCTCAGACCCGCGCTGTGTGGAGTTCTTGCAGAACTGGACGCAAGACGGCAAGTTGCAGCTCGAAGTGGCCAACAAGGTCAAAGAGTGGTTCAGCGTGCGCACCAACCCCGATGGCAGCACCAGTGAAGGCCTGGGCGACTGGGACATCAGCCGTGACGCGCCCTACTTCGGCATTGAGATTCCGGACGCGCCGGGCAAGTATTTCTACGTCTGGCTGGACGCCCCGGTCGGCTACCTGGCCTCGCTGAAAAACCTGCTCGACAAGCGCGGCGA
>CANBVJ010000076.1 GCA_947372865.1 Comamonadaceae bacterium | reverse complement strand
TACGCCTTTGACGGCGCGCTGTGGACCACGCTGCAAGCCCCTTGCTTGGTGGCGCCCGAAGACCTGGCGCATTGGGCGCTAGCGTCGCCCGCACGTGGCTGGCACGCCTGGGCGGGCAATGTGTTTGGCGTGTACGCCGAGCGCCTGCGTGCCCCGAGCGGACTAACCTGCGTGGCGACCTTGCCCGCAGCCGTGGCCATGCTGCAACTCGCCCCGGCGCTGCTGTCCGCAGGCCAGGCTGTGCCCGCCAGCCAGGCGCTGCCGCTGTATGTGCGCGACAAGGTGGCCAAAACCACGGTCGAGCGCGCCGCAGAAAAAGCCGAAAAAGAACAGCTTCTGGCACGCAAGGCCAGCCCCGGCGCCCATGCCTAAGGCCCTGGCCAGCAACCGCCCCGAAGTGCGTTTTGAGCCCCTGGGCACGGAGCGCCTGGCCGCCGTGCTGGAGGTAGAAAACCGCGCCTACGCCCACCCCTGGAACCGCGCCAACTTCAACGACGTGTTGCACAGCGGCTACCAGGCGCAAATCTTGATGGCCGACAACACCATCCTGGGCTATTTCGTGGCCATGAAGGGCGTGGACGAAGTGCATTTGCTCAACATCACGGTGGCGCCAGACTTTCAGGGCCAGGGTTGGGCGCACCTGATGCTGGACGCGCTGGACATTTGGGCGCGCGGCCAAAACGCCGAGTTTCTGTGGCTGGAAGTGCGCGTGGGCAACACCCGCGCGCGCCAGGTCTATGAGCGCCACGGCTTTCGCCAGGTGGGCCAGCGCAAAAACTACTATGCCAGCGGCCACGGCCAGCGCGAAGACGCCCTGGTCATGAACCTGCCGCTCGCATAATCGACGCATGCCCCTGCAACTCGACACCCGCCAGCGTGCCATGCTTTTGGAAATGGGCGTGCACGTCTGGCTGCCGGGCACCGACTTCGGTGTCCAGCCTGCGACCGACGTGGCCGCCGACGCAAGCCCTGTCAGCGCGCCCGCCCGCCCGCAGCCGCCCCGGCCCGCCGCCAATCTAGCCGCCCCCGCAAGCCCGCGCCCTGCCTCCGCCCATCTGGCATCCCTGGCCGCCAGTGCGTCTCCCGCCGTGGCCGCCTTGCAAGGCGCGGGTGCGGCCAACGACCTCGGTCAAATTCACACCCTGGGCTGGGCCGCGCTGCAACAAACCGCCGCGCAGTGCCAAGCCTGCGGCCTGTGCGCCGGGCGCACCCTCAGCACCTTGACGTGCCTGGCCGAAGGCCAAACCGCTCCATGGATGGTGGTGGGCGACCCGCCTGACGAAGACGAAGACGCCACTGGCCACGCCTTTGCCGGTGACGCCGGCGTGCTGCTGGACAACATGCTCAAAGCCGTGGGCGCGGCGCGCGCCAGCGCCGACCAGCCGCTCGCGCCGGGGCAAGACGGCGCCTTGCTGGCCAACGTCACCGCCTGCCGCCCGCCCAATGGCCGCAACCCGCAGCCGGCCGAATTGGCCCAGTGCGCCGCCTATTTGCAGCGCCAGATTGCGCTAGCCCAACCGAAGGTGATTTTGGCCATGGGCCGGTTTGCCACCCAGTTGCTGCTGGCCGAACACCCCGAGGCGCTGGCCCTGCCCCTGGGCAAACAGCGCGGCACGGTGTACCGCTACCGGGGCATTCCGGTGGTGGTGACTTACACGCCCAAGGCGCTGCTGCGCAACAGCCCGGACAAGGGCAAGGCCTGGGCCGATTTGTGCCTGGCGGTGAGCGCGATGGCGGGCGCTGCTTAGGGTTTAGCGGTATACGCCGCGTCGGTTGCCGATGCGCAACACGCGCACCACGATGCGCCCGTCCTGGATGTCGCAAATGATGCGCCAGTCGCCCACGCGGTACTTCCAGTAACTGCCCAAGCGCTGGCCCGAGAGGGCCTCGCCAATGGACCGGGGATCGTCCAGTGCACCAACCCGGGAACGCAAAAAGCCGACCAGCCGAACCTGGATCGGCTTGTCAATCTTGCGCAGGTCTTTGAGTGCGTCCGGGTCGAACTCAATCTGCCAGGCCAAGTTCGCGCTCCACGTCTTCCAGGGAAATGGTCTTGCGGTTTTTGCGTGCGCGGGCCTGCGCCAAGTGCAAGTCTTCGAGGTCGTCGATGTGCGCTTGAATGGCCTCGCGCGCGAGCGCAGTTTTGGTGATGCCGGTTTCCTGGGCCAGTAGCCCCAAACGTGCCTCAAGGGCCTCGGGTAAACGGATGGCAAGCATGGTGGCTCCTGAAAAGTGCTATACAAGTATAGCGAACACGGCTTGGCCGCGCTCAGTTCAGGCGCTGCCCCTGCCGACGCAGTTCTTCCATCAGCGCGTCCGGCGCGCCGCCATCGGCCAGGTGGCGCTTGTACCAAACCGTCAGCACCGCTGTTACCACCGGCCCGGGGTTTTGCAAGACCTTCTCCATGTCCATGCCGTTGAGCGTGCACACCAACTTGAACAAGTCCATGTCCAGGTCAATTGCGTCGGCAGCGTAGCGGCGCAGTTTGAGGTCGGCGAAGGCGTAGCCCTCGGGGAGTTTGAGCGTGAGAAGGGAGTCGGTCGTCATGGCGTACGGTGGTAGTTGAGGCCGGGGTGATGTTATTGCGGCAGGGTCTGCATTGTCGCGTGCAGGCGCTGGTACGCCTAGAACAACGGTCGGGTCCCTATTTGCGCCGCTCGCGGTTCAATCCATCTGTATCAATTATTGATTTGATAAGATGAAGCCGTCGGTTCTAAGCAAAACCGATGGACAAGAAATTGAAGGGCAAACCCGGCCAAAGCCGGCGACGCAAAGCCACCGAACTAAAGCGCTGCCAGCCAGCGCAACGTCAGCGGGGCCGCCAGATTCGACGGACAAGATCGCCTTATCTGCTCTTTTCGGATGTTGCGAAATGCAATGAGGAAGTCGAAATGCGTCTGATATGTGCATCCTGCGGTCCCCGACGTCCTGGTGCGCTGGATCGCTTTGCAAGATCCAAACATAAGCGTCTTAGCGCCTGCAAACCGGGTCGACGTTTCGATGACTCGGTGATGAGCAACGAGTCGGAAATGCCTTCGTCACCTATCGCATTTGATGCAAACCTGGGCTCCATGTGCCGCGCAGAGTTGTCGGTCAACGGCGCCCTTCGGCGTATTCGCATATCCGTTCGTCTAGCTTGGGATTGGCGAGATATACGCTCAGCCAAATCACTTTAGGCGTCACTGAAAAAGCGAAACCCCGCGTGTAGAACTTCTGCCCCACTTTTCATGGACATCAACACAATCTATGTGCTGGCATTGGCCGCAGCAACGCCGATCGCAGGGATCGTTGGTTTCGCGCTTCAGTTGCGGCAGGTTCGCAAGGTTCAACTAGAGAATGAGAAGCTCCTGCTCGAAATTGCAGTGTTGAAGGCCGCGCAGGCGGCGAGCCTGGGTCGCGTCATCGTAGCAACGACAGATGAAGTCATTCAGTACAACAATTTGCCAAGGTTTAGTCGCGGTCGAGGGTCGAATCCGGGCCCAGATTTGCATCCTTCGAAGTCATCGATATCGGATCGACTGATTGGAGTGGGTGTTGGGCTGCTAGTTCTAGTTGTTACTTGCTACGTGGCCTATGACATCTACCGCTTCCTCTGGTGGTTAGCGCGCGTATTTGTCACTGCATGACGAATTTTTTATCAATCCAACGAGTGTCAGGTACACATCTCTTTGCCGCCGCCCAGACAATAAAACCCCCGTTAGGGGCATGGTCGCCTAACCCCCCAACAACCTCCCCAAATACCTCCCCGTAAAACTCTCCGCACACCCCGCAATATCCTCCGGTGTCCCCACCGCCAGCACCGTGCCGCCGCCGGAGCCGCCCTCGGGGCCCATGTCGATCAGCCAGTCGGCGGTTTTGATGACGTCCAGGTTGTGCTCAATCACCACAATCGTGTTGCCCGCGTCGCGCAGTTGGTGCAGCACCTTTAGTAAGAGCGCAATGTCGGCAAAGTGCAGGCCGGTGGTGGGTTCGTCCAAGATGTACAGGGTGCGGCCGGTGTCGCGCTTGCTTAGTTCGAGCGCGAGCTTGACGCGCTGCGCTTCGCCGCCCGAGAGCGTGGTGGCGGCCTGGCCCAGGCGGATGTAGGACAGGCCCACGTCCAGCAGGGTTTGCAGCTTTCGTGCAATCGTGGGCACGGCTTTGAAGAAGTCAAACGCGGCTTCCACCGTCATGTCCAAAATCTGCGCGATGTTCTTGCCCTTGTACATCACCTCCAGCGTTTCGCGGTTGTAGCGCGCGCCCTGGCACACGTCGCAGGGCACGTAGACGTCGGGCAAAAAGTGCATTTCCACCTTCACCATGCCGTCGCCCTGGCAGGCTTCGCAGCGTCCGCCGCCGCTGCCTGCGGGCACGTTAAAGCTAAAGCGCCCGGCGCCGTAGCCGCGTTCGCGCGCGGTGTTCACTTCCACCATCAGCTCGCGAATCGGCGTGAACAGGCCGGTGTAAGTGGCGGGGTTGGAGCGTGGCGTGCGGCCAATGGGTGACTGGTCCACGTTAATCACCTTGTCAAAATGCTCAATGCCCTCAATCGCCTCGTGCGGCGCCGGTTCGTCGTGGGCGCGGTGGATGGTGCGCGCCACGGCCGCGTACAGCGTGTCGTTCACCAGCGTGGATTTGCCCGAGCCCGAAACGCCAGTCACGCAGGTAAACAAGCCCACCGGAAACTCCACGCTCACGTTCTTGAGGTTGTGGCCGGTGGCGCCAATCACGCGCAAGGCTTGCAAATCGCCCAGGGTGGCGCGGTGGCGGGCTTCGCGTTCGGCGCGGCGTTCGGCCGCCGGGCTGGGGGCAAAGCGCCCGGGGTGCTTGGCCTGGTAGGCGGTGCGCTCCACCGTGGGCAGCCAGGCGGTGCGCTGCGCGGGCACTTCAATCTTGAGCGTGCCAGCCAGGTAGCGCCCGGTCAGCGAATCGGGGTTGGCTTTGACCTGGTCAAAGGTGCCTTGCGCCATAACGCGCCCGCCGTGCACGCCCGCGCCCGGCCCCATGTCGATCACGTGGTCGGCGGCGCGCATCATGTCTTCGTCGTGCTCGACCACCAACACGCTGTTGCCGATGTCGCGCAGGTGTTTGAGTGTGCCGATCAGGCGGTCGTTGTCGCGCTGGTGCAGGCCGATGCTGGGCTCGTCCAGCACGTACATCACGCCGGTGAGCCCTGAGCCGATCTGCGAGGCCAGGCGGATGCGCTGGGCCTCGCCGCCTGAAAGGGTGTCGGCGCTGCGGTCCAGGCTCAGGTAGTTCAGGCCCACGTCGTTGAGGAAACGCAGGCGCGAGCGGATCTCGTTGACCACCTTCGAGGCGATCTCGGCCTTGGCGCCTTGCAGCTGCAGGCCTTCGAAGTAGCGATAGGCCTCGGCCAGGGTGGCGTGGGCGATGTCGAAGATGGCCCGGGTGTCGCCGGTCACGGCGTCCAGCAGCTTGACGTTGCGGGCCTCGCGGCGCAGGCGCGTGCCATGGCAATCGGGGCAGGCCTTCGGCTGCTGGTAGCGGCCCAGCTCTTCGCGCACCGCGGCCGAATCGGTCTCCTTGAAGCGGCGCTCGAAGTTGGGGATGATGCCTTCGAAGGGGTGGCTGCGCTTGACCTTGCGCTTCTTGCCATTGGCGCCTTCGGCCATGTAGGTGAACTCGATCTCTTCTTCGCCCGAGCCGTACAGCAAGACCTGGCGGGCTTCGTCGGGCAGCTCTTCAAACGGCAGATCCAGGTCGAAGCCGTAATGGGCGGCCACGGCTTCGAGCATGCCGAAGGTAGAGGGGTTGCGGCGGTCCCAGCCCTTGACGGCGCCACTGCCCATGCTCAGCGACGGGAAGGCCACCACACGCTGCGGATCGAAGGCGATCACATGGCCCAGGCCGTCGCAGGTGGGGCAGGCGCCCACGGGCGAGTTGAAGCTGAACAGGCGCGGCTCGAGTTCGGCCAGTGAATAGCTGCACACCGGGCAACCATAGGTGGACGAAAACACCTGCTCGGCGCCCGTGTCCATGTTGACGGCCAGGGCGCGGCCATCGGCCAGGCGCAGCGCGGTCTCGAAGCTCTCGGCCAGGCGCTGGCGCAGCGTCAGCGCCTCGTCGTCGTGCTTGACCTTCAGGCGGTCCACCACCACGTCGATGTCGTGCTTGTCCTGCTTGGCCAGCGTCGGAAGGTTGCCAGCCTCCACCACCTCGCCACCGATGCGAAAGCGCACGAAACCCTGGGCCTGCATGTCGGCCAGCAGGTCGGCGAATTCGCCCTTGCGGTCGCGCACCACAGGGGCCAGGACCATCAGCTTGCTGTCGCTCGGCCAGGCCATCACGGCATCGACCATCTGGCTGACGCTCTGCGATTGCAGCGGCAGGCCGTGGTCGGGGCAGAAGGGGGTGCCGGCGCGGGCAAAGAGCAGGCGCAGGTAGTCGTGGATCTCGGTGACCGTGCCCACGGTGGAGCGCGGGTTGTGGCTGGTGGCCTTCTGTTCAATCGAAATCGCCGGAGACAGGCCCTCGATCACGTCGACATCGGGCTTGTCCATCAGCTGCAGGAACTGGCGGGCGTAGGCGCTCAGGCTCTCCACGTAGCGGCGCTGGCCTTCGGCGTAGAGCGTGTCAAACGCCAGGCTGGATTTGCCCGAGCCCGACAGGCCGGTGACCACCACGAGCTGGTGGCGGGGGATGTCGAGGTCGATGTTGCGCAGGTTGTGGGTGCGCGCGCCGCGGATCTGGATCAGCGTCTGGTCAAACCGGGCGCGGGTGACCTGGGCCACGGCGGTGGGCAGAGACGGCGGCTGGTCTGACGGGGTGGCGGCGGGCACCAGGGGCGACACCGCCGAGGACGAGAACGAGGACAGGGGCATCGACACAACCAAACAATTTGAGGACCTGCGACCCCGGCAAGG
>CANBVJ010000075.1 GCA_947372865.1 Comamonadaceae bacterium | reverse complement strand
CTGAAACCGGTGGACAAGACCAAGACGCGTCTGAACGCCGTCATCAAGCAGGCCAAACGCAAAGACGTTGACAAAATCATCAACGCCTGCGATGCGGGCCGCGAAGGTGAGTTGATCTTTCGCCTGATTGAGCAGTACGCCGGTGGTGCCAAGCCCCTGGGCAAGCCAGTCAGCCGCCTGTGGCTGCAATCCATGACGCCACAGGCCATTCGCGACGGTTTTGGCGCCCTGCGCACAGACAAGCAGATGCAACCCCTGGCCGACGCCGCACGCTGCCGTTCTGAGGCCGATTGGCTGGTGGGCATCAACGGCACGCGTGCCATGACCGCATTCAACTCGCGAGATGGCGGCTTTTTTCTGACCACCGTGGGCCGGGTGCAGACGCCTACCCTGTCGGTGGTGGTGGAGCGCGAAGAGCAAATCCGCAAATTCGTCAGCCGCAACTACTGGGAAGTGCACGCCACCTTTGGCGCGCAAGCGGGTGAATACAACGCCAAGTGGTTTGACCCGAGTTGGAAAAAAGCCGCCGCGAATGCCGCCGCGGGCAACACCGACGAGCCCGACGCCGAACTCAAGGCCGACCGCGTCTGGACGGAGCGCGAAGCGCAAGCCATTGCCGCTGCCGTGCGCGGCCAGAGCGCCACGGTAACGGAGGAAAGCAAGCCCACCACCCAAGCCTCACCCCTGCTGTTTGACCTCACCAGTTTGCAGCGCGAGGCCAACGGCAAGTTTGGCTACTCGGCTAAGACGACGCTGTCCATCGCGCAAAGCCTGTACGAGCGCCACAAGGCCTTGACCTACCCGCGGACCGATTCACGCAATCTGCCCGAGGATTACGTGCCCGTGGTCAAAGACACCTTTGCCATGTTGGCCGACAGCGGCATGCGGCACCTGGCTCCCTTTGCGGCCACCGCCATCAAAGGCGGCTACGTGCGCCCCAGCAAGCGCATTTTTGACAACGCCAAGGTGAGCGACCACTTCGCCATCATCCCCACGCTGCAAGCCCCCAGCGGCCTGAGCGAGGCCGAGCAAAAGGTGTACGACCTGGTGGTGCGCCGCTTCATGGCGGTGTTTTTCCCGAGTGCGGAGTACCAAGTCACGACGCGTATCACCACGGCTGCACAGCACGCCTTTAAGACCGAAGGCAAGGTGCTGGTCAAGCCCGGTTGGCTGGCGATTTACGGCAAGGAAGCCGCCGAAGAAGTCGCCGACGCGAAAGACGGCGACAAAGGCCAAAGCTTGGTGCCCGTGGCCCCTGGCGAGAAAGTCAAAACCGAAGCCGTTGACCCCAAGGGACTCAAAACCCGCCCCCCGGCGCGCTACTCCGAGGCCACGCTGCTGGGCGCTATGGAGGGTGCAGGCAAGACCGTGGAAGACGACGAGTTGCGCGAAGCCATGCAGGAAAAAGGCCTAGGCACGCCCGCCACGCGCTCCAGCATCATTGAGGGCCTGATTGCCGAGAAATACATGCTGCGCGAAGGCCGCGAGCTGATTCCCACGGCCAAGGCCTTTCAGTTGATGACGCTCTTGCGCGGCCTGGGGGCTGAGGAGTTGTCCAAGGCGGAACTCACTGGCGAATGGGAATACAAACTGGCGCTGATGGAGCAAGGCAAGCTCAAGCGCGAGGTGTTCATGGCCGAGATTGCCGCCATGACCGAGCGCCTGGTGCGCAAGGCCAAAGAATACGACCGCGACACCATTCCGGGCGACTACGCCACGCTCGCCGCGCCCTGCCCCAACTGCGGCGGCGTGATCAAAGAAAACTACCGCCGCTACACCTGCACCGGCAAAACCGGGGCCGAAGAAGGCTGCGGCTTCTCGTTTGGCAAATCGCCCGCCGGACGCACGTTTGAGCTGGCCGAGGTAGAGAAATTTTTGACGGACAAAAAGATTGGCCCGCTGGATGGTTTCCGCAGCAAGGCCGGCTGGCCGTTTACTGCCGAGATGGTGATCAAGTTTGACGAAGACACCAAGAACTACAAGCTCGAATTTGACTTTGGCGACGACAAGGCCGGCGAAGAATCGGGCGAGCTGATTGACTTTTCGCAGCAACAAAGCCTGGGCGCCTGCCCCAAGTGCGGCGGCGCGGTGTTTGAGCATGGCAAAAACTACGTTTGCGCGCGCTCGGTGCCCACGCTGGCGCAGGCCACGCCAAGCTGCGACTTCAAGAGCGGCCAAATCATCCTGCAGCAGCCCATTGCCCGCGAGCAGATGGAAAAGCTGCTGGCCACCGGCAAAACCGACCTGCTCGACAAGTTTGTCAGCATGCGCACCCGGCGCGCCTTCAAGGCCATGCTGGCCTGGGACGCCGAGGCCGACAAGGTGAACTTTGAATTTGCCCCGAGCAAGTTCCCGCCACGCAAGACCGCAGCGGGCAAACCGGTGGCGGCCAAGAAAGCGGCGCCTGCCGCCAAAACGCCAGCGGCTAAAAAGGTAGCAGCGAAGAAAGTGGCCGCCAAAAAAGTGCCCGCCAAGAAAGTAGCAGCCAAGGCCGCCAAAGCCCCGCGCAAAGCCAGCACCGCCGCTGGCCTGCAACCCAGCGCCGCACTGGCCGCCGTGATTGGCGACACGCCGGTGGCACGCACCGAGGTGATTCGCCTGCTGTGGGACTACATCAAGGCCCAGGGCCTGCAAGACCCGGCCAACAAACGCGCCATCAACGCCGACGCCAAGCTCTTGGCGGTGTTTGGCAAGCCACAGGTGAATATGTTTGAGCTGGCCGGCATTGTTGGCAAGCATTTGGGCTGAGCGCAAAGCCATGAACTTCACCGAAATCGACGACGACTCCGAACACAGCAGCCACACCCCGGCCGAGCGGGCCAAGGCGGCCTCGCGCACCACCTGGGTGAGCGTGGTGGTCAATGTGGTGCTGTCGACCACGCAAATCGTGGTGGGCGTGCTGGCCAAGTCGCAAGGCCTGGTGGCTGACGGCATCCATTCGCTGTCCGACCTGGTGGCCGACTTTGTGGTGCTGCTGGCCGGCCACCACAGCCAAAAGGACGCCGATCTGGACCACCCCTACGGCCACCAGCGTTTTGAGAACGCGGCGTCTTTGGTGTTGGGCCTGTTGCTGCTGGCCGTGGGCGTGGGCATGGTCTGGTCGGCGGTGGGCAAGCTCGAAGCACCTGCCAGCATTCCCACCGCGCACGCCTCGGCGCTGTGGGTGGCGCTGGGCGCCCTGGTGGCCAAGGAGCTGCTGTTTCGTTACATGTTGCAGGTGGCCAAGCTGGTGAAATCGAGCATGCTGGTGGCCAACGCCTGGCACGCGCGCTCGGACGCGGCGTCCAGCCTGGTGGTGAGCCTGGGCCTGATTGGCAACCTGATGGGCTACCCGCTGCTGGACCCGATTGCGGCGCTGATCGTGGGCCTGATGGTGGGCAAGATGGGCTGGAGCTTTGGCTGGGACGCGCTGCACGACCTGATGGACCGCGCCGTCAACGAAGAAGAGGTGGACGCCATCCGCACCACGCTGCGTGAAACGCCCGGTGTGGCCGGCGTGCACGACGTGCGCACCCGCAAGATGGGCGACATGGTGGTGGTGGACGCCCATATTGAAGTGGACGCCAACCTCACCGTAGAAGAAGGCCACAACATTGCCGTGGCCGCACGCCAGGCAGTGATGCGCCGCCACCGCGTGCTCAACCTCATGACCCATGTGGACCCGGCGCACCGCCATGACGCGGACCACGACGCGGTACTCCATTAACTTCTTTTGATCGACGTCTTCTATGCACCGGACGATTTTTGATACGCCGGTGGTCAACACCGTGCTGCGCGGTCTTTCCCTGGCGGTTTTAAAGCTCGCCGGCTGGAAGGTCAGCGGCCAGTTGCCCGCCAATGGCCGCAAATGCGTGCTGATCGCCGCGCCCCACACCAGCAACTGGGATTTGCCTTACACGCTGATGGTGGCTTTTGCCCTGCGCCTGAACATTTACTGGATGGGCAAGGAGCAAATCTTCAAGCCGCCGTTTCGCGGCCTGATGATGTGGCTCGGCGGCCTGCCGGTGCGCCGCGAAAGCGCCAACAACCTGGTGGCCGCGTCCATTGAAGCGCTGCAAGCCGCCGACGGCCCGGTGCAACTGGTGGTGCCGCCCGAAGGCACGCGCAGCAAAGCGCGCTACTGGAAAACCGGCTTTTATTACATCGCCGTGGGCGCCCAGGTGCCCATCGTGATGGCCTATATGGACTACGAGCGCAAGATCAGCGGCCTGGGGCCCGTGTTTGAGCCCACCGGCGACATTGAGGCCGACATGGGGGCGATTAAGGCTTTTTACGCGCCGTTCAAGGGCAAAAACCCGAGCCAGTTCTAGGGCCCTGGCCGCGCTCAGTGCTTGAGGGCCTGCGTCGAAGTCAGGATGCGGTCGGTATACGCAATCGCCAGCGCACTGAGCAAAAAGGTAATGTGGATCAGGGTTTGCCACATCAGCACCTTGACGTCATAGTTGGCGGCGTTGATGAAGGTCTTGAGCAGGTGGATGGAGCTGATGCCGATGATGGCGGTGCCGAGTTTGACCTTGAGCACCGAGGCGTTCACATGGTCCAGCCACTCGGGCTGGTCGCGGTGGCCTTCCAAGTCCATGCGGCTGACAAAGGTCTCGTAGCCGCCCACGATCACCATGATCAGCAGGTTGGAGATCATGACCACGTCAATCAGCGCCAGCACCACCAGCATGATGAGCGTTTCATTGAGCGCGGTCAGCGGCGCGCTCGTCTGGTAGCCCATGCTGGTGACCAGCGCCTGCAGCGCGGTTTGGCTGCCAAACGCCGCTTCGAGCAAATGCACCAGTTCCACCCAAAAGTGGAACACGTACACACCCTGGGCGGCGATCAGCCCCAAATACAAGGGCAACTGCAGCCAACGGCTGGCAAAAATCAGCCGTGGCAGGGGCCGCAAGGGCGCCGGAGGTTTGGTCGATGCCATGGAAACGCGCTTTAGGCGCTGACCACGCGCACCATTTCCAGGCACTTGTTGGAGTAGCCCCACTCGTTGTCGTACCAGCTCACGACCTTGATGAAAGTGCCGTCGAGCGCGATGCTGGCGTCGGCGTCAAAAATCGAGGTGCGCGCGTCGCCACGAAAGTCGGTGGCCACCACTTTGTCTTCGGTGTAACCCAGCACGCCTTTCAAGGCGCCCTGGCTTTGGGCTTTCATTTCAGCGCAAATCTCGGCCAGGGTGGCGGCGTTGTTGAGTTCGCAGGTCAGGTCCACCACCGACACGTCGCTGGTGGGCACGCGGAACGACATGCCGGTGAGCTTTTTGTTGAGCTCAGGAATCACCACGCCCACGGCCTTGGCAGCGCCGGTGCTCGAAGGAATGATGTTTTCCAGAATGCCGCGTCCGCCGCGCCAGTCTTTGTTGCTGGGGCCATCCACGGTTTTTTGCGTGGCGGTGGCCGCGTGCACCGTGGTCATCAGGCCGCGCTTGATGCCCCATTTGTCGTTGAGCACCTTGGCAATGGGCGCCAGGCAGTTGGTGGTGCACGAGGCGTTGGACACGATCGCTTGCCCGGCGTAGGTGGCGTGGTTCACGCCAAACACAAACATGGGCGTGTCGTCTTTGCTGGGGGCCGACAAAATGACTTTCTTGGCGCCTGCAGCGATGTGCTTCTCCGCCGTGACCTTGTCCAAAAACAGGCCCGTGGCCTCGATCACCACGTCCGCGCCGACTTCGTTCCACTTCAGGTTGGACGGGTCACGCTCTTGCGTGAGGCGAATCTTTTTGCCGTTGACGATGAGCGCACCGTCTTGCACCGAGACTTCGCCCTTGAAGCGGCCATGCACGCTGTCGTATTGCAGCATATAGGCCAAATAGTCGGGTTCGAGCAAGTCGTTGATGCCGACGATTTCGATGTCCGAGAAGTTTTGCACCGCAGCGCGAAACACCATGCGGCCGATGCGGCCAAATCCGTTGATACCTACTTTGATGGTCATTTTGGGTCCTTAGAAATTGAAATTCAAAACGGTTGGGTTACTTGCGCTGCAGCGCGGCTTGCACCGTGTCGGCCACATTGGCGGCGGTAAAGCCAAAGTGCTCAAACAAGACGGGCGCCGGGGCCGATTCGCCATAGGTGTCGATGCCGACCACGGCGGCGCAGCCGTATTTCCACCAGCCGCCGGTGGAACCCATTTCCACCGCCACGCGGGGCAGGCCGGCGGGCAGCACTTCGGTTTTGTAGGCGGCGCTTTGCAAGTCAAAGGTGGTGGTGCTGGGCATGGACACCACGCGCACCGCAATCTTGCGTGTGGCCAACAAGGCCTGGGCTTGCAATGCGAGTTGCACTTCCGAACCGGTGGCGATGATCACGGCTTGGGCTTTCTTCTTCAGGCCCACTTCTGACGGCTCGGCCAGCACATAGGCGCCTTTGCTGATGGCGTCCAGGCCACAGGCGGTGGGCGCCAGGGCGGATTCGGCCTTGGGCGCGTACACAATGTTTTGGCGCGACAGCAGCAAGGCCGTGGGCTTGTGCGCGTTTTGCAGCGCCACGGTCCAGGCCACGGCGGTCTCGGCCGTGTCGCCCGGACGCCAGACGTCCAGGTTGGGAATCAGTCGCAAGGACGCAGCGTGCTCAATCGACTGGTGCGTCGGGCCGTCTTCGCCCAGGCCAATGCTGTCGTGGGTGAAAACATGGATCACGCGCTGCTTCATGAGCGCGGCCATGCGGATGGCGTTGCGGCTGTAGTCGCTGAACGTGAGGAAAGTGCCGCCGTAGGGAATAAAGCCGCCATGCAGCGCCACGCCGTTCATGATGGCGGCCATGCCGAATTCGCGCACGCCATAGTTGATGTGGCGCCCGCCCACACCGGCGTCGTTCTTGACCACGGCGCCCGCCGCGTCCACGCGCAGGTTGGGGGTGGACGGGGTGTTGGTCAGGTTCGAACCGGTCAAATCGGCCGATCCGCCCAGCAACTCGGGCAAGGCGGCGGTAAAGGCTTCGAGCGCGAGCTGCGAGGCTTTGCGGCTGGCCACGGTTTGCGCTTTGGTGTGGGCGGCAATGACTGCGTCCACGGCGGTTTGCACAAAATGCTTGGGCAGCTCGCCCTTGACGCGGCGCAGCAGCTCTTTGGCCAGTGCGGGGTGCGCTTTTTTGTAAGCAGCAAACTGCGTGTTCCAGGCTTTTTCGCGCGCTTTGCCTGCAGCTTTGGCGTCCCAGTCGGCGTAAACCTCTTTGGGGATGACAAAAGGCGCCGAAGTCCAGCCAATGGCTTCGCGGGTGAGTTTGATTTCTTCCGCACCCAGCGGCTCGCCGTGGGCTTTGGCGGTGTTGGCGCGGTTGGGGCTGCCTTTGCCAATCGCCGTTTTGCAAATAATCAGTGTGGGCTTGTCGCTGCTGGCTTTGGCGCGGGCGATTGCCGCAGACACGGCTTGCGCGTCATGGCCGTCCACGGCGTCAATCACGTTCCAGCCATAGGCGGCAAAGCGCTGGGCCGTATTGTCGATAAACCAGGGCGCGACCTGGCCGTCAATCGAAATGCCGTTGTCGTCGTACAGGGCGATGAGCTTGTTCAGCTTCCAGGCGCCGGCCAGGGCGCAGGCCTCGTGGCTGATGCCTTCCATCATGCAGCCGTCGCCCAGGAACACATAGGTGTGGTGGTCAACGATGGCGTGGCCGTCACGGTTGAATTCGCTGGCAAGCAGCTTCTCGGCCAGCGCCATGCCTACGGCGTTGCTGATGCCCTGGCCCAACGGACCGGTGGTGGTTTCCACGCCGGGGGTGACGTCCACTTCGGGGTGGCCGGCGGTTTTGCTGTGCAACTGGCGGAAGTTTTTCAGCTCGGTCATGGGCAGCGGGTAGCCCGTCAGGTGCAAGACAGCGTAAATCAGCATGGAGCCGTGGCCGTTGGACAG
>CANBVJ010000074.1 GCA_947372865.1 Comamonadaceae bacterium | reverse complement strand
ACCAGGCGCTCGGTCATGGCGGCAATCTCGGCCATGAACACCTCGCGCTTGAGCTTGCCTTGCTCCATCAGCGCCAGCTTGTATTCCCATTCGCCGGTCAACTCCGCCTTGGACAACTCTTCGGCGCCCAGGCCGCGCAAAAGCGTCATCAGCTGAAACGCCTTGGCCGTGGGGATCAGCTCGCGGCCTTCGCGCAGCATGTATTTTTCGGCAATCAAGCCCTCGATGATGCTGGAGCGCGTGGCGGGCGTTCCCAGGCCTTTTTCCTGCATGGCTTCGCGCAGCTCGTCGTCTTCCACGGTTTTGCCCGCGCCTTCCATGGCGCCCAAAAGCGTGGCTTCTGAATAGCGCGCCGGGGGCCGGGTTTTCAGGCCCTTGGCGTCCACCGCCTCGGCCCGCACTTTTTCGCCAGGCGCCACCGGCACCAGGCTTTGGCCCTTGTCGCCGTCTTTGGCGTCTTCTACCTCGTTGGCCGCTTCCTTGCCGTAAATCGCCAGCCAGCCGGGGTTGACCAGCACCTTGCCCTCGGTTTTAAAGTGATGTTCGTTCACCTTCGAAACACGGGTCGTCACTTGATATTGCGCGCTGGAAAAAAACACCGCCATAAAGCGGCGCACCACCAGGTCATAGACCTTTTGCTCGGCCTCGCTCAGGCCGCTGGGCGCCTGCAGGGTGGGAATGATGGCAAAGTGATCGCTCACCTTGCTGTTGTCAAACACACGCTTGGTCGGTTTGATGTAGTTGTTGTTCAGCGCCGTGAGCGCATGGGGCGCCAGGTGGCGCATGCCGCTGTCGGCCAGCATCTCAAAGGTTTGCTTGACCACGGGCACATAGTCTTCGGGCAGCGCGCGCGAGTCGGTACGCGGGTAGGTCAGCGCCTTGTGGCGTTCGTACAGGCTTTGTGCGATTTGCAGCGTGGTCTTGGCCGAATAGCCAAATTTGCCATTGGCCTCGCGCTGCAAGCTGGTCAGGTCAAACAGCAAGGGTGAAGCCTGCGTGGTGGGCTTGCTTTCTTCGGTCACCGTGGCTTGCTGGCCGCGGCAGGCGTCGGCAATGGCCTGGGCCTGGGCCAGGTTCCAGACGCGGTCGGCTTTTTTCTCGGCGTCCTCGGCGTCTTTTCTGTGCTGCGGGTCAAACCACTTGGCCGGGTACTGGCCGGCCACGGCGGCAAAGCTGGCGTGGATTTCAAAGTAGTCGCGGCTGACAAACTTGCGAATCTGCTCTTCACGCTCCACCACCACGCTCAAGGTCGGCGTTTGCACCCGGCCCACCGTGGTCAAAAAGAAACCACCGTCGCGCGAATTGAACGCCGTCATGGCGCGCGTGCCGTTGATGCCCACCAGCCAGTCGGCCTCGGAGCGGCAGCGCGCCGCGTCGGCCAGCGGCTGCATTTGCGCGTTGGTGCGCAGGCTGCCAAAGCCGTCGCGAATGGCCTGCGGCGTCATGCTTTGCAGCCACAAGCGGCTCACCGGTTTGCCCAGCGGCTTGGCGCCACCTGCGTATTGCTCAATCAGGCGGAAGATCAACTCGCCCTCGCGGCCCGCGTCACAGGCGTTGACGATTTTGTCCACGTCTTTGCGCTTGGCCAGTTTGACCACGGCGTTCAGACGCGTTTTGGTCTTGTCCACGGGCTTCAAGTCAAAGTGCGGCGGAATCACCGGCAGGTTGGCAAAGCTCCACTTGCCGCGCTTGACGTCAAACTCTTCGGGCGCCTGAATCTCCACCAGGTGGCCCACGGCGCTGGAGACGATGTAGGTGTCGCTTTCAAAGTACTCGTCGTGCTTCTCGAACTTGCCCGCCAGGGGCGTGAGCGCACGCACGATGTCCTGGGCCACCGATGGCTTTTCTGCAATGACCAGAGTTTTCGACAAAGCTTCAGTTTTCATATGACTACAATTCCGTTTTCTCGCGCACGCACAAGCGCGCACTCGCAGGCACGCACACGCGCACCCATACGATTCACCATACCAAATTTTTCCTGTGCTTAAAAAAACCGTTGTCGTTCCCGCCACCCGCCGTACCCAAGTCCGCGAGTCCGGCATCCACGGCAAGGGCGTTTTTGCGATGCGCGATTTTGCCGAAGGCGAAACCATCATGGAATACACCGGCGAGGTGATCAGCTGGCAAGAAGCCCAAGACCGCCACCCGCACGACCCCAGCAACCCCAACCACACGTTTTACTTCCATATTGACGACACGCGGGTGATCGACGGCCTGCGCAAGGGCAATTCGGCCAAGTGGATCAACCATTCTTGCGACGGCAACTGCGAAGCCGACGAAGTGCGCGGGCGCATCTTCATCAAAGCCCTGCGCAATATCAAGGCCGGCGAAGAGCTGCACTACGACTACGGCCTAGTCACCGACGAGCGCTACACCGCCAAACTCAAGGCCGAATACCCCTGCTGGTGCGGCGCCAAGACCTGCCGCGGCACCTTGCTCGCGCCCAAGCGCCCGCAGTGGCGCAAGCGCTAAGCGCTGCTTCCCTCAGCCTCCTAAACCCCTGCCCGCGTTTCGGCCGCCATGCCCCACGCCACCCTCGCCCCAGCCCTTCGCTGGCCCGCCGAGGCCGTTTGGCAGGCCGTTGAGCCTTTGCTCAGCGGCTTTAGCGTCGAAATCTTGCCCGAGCTGGGTTCCACCAACACCGAACTCATGCGCCGCGCCCGCCTGGGCCGCGCCGACCCGGTGCTGCTGGTAGCCGAGCGCCAAACCGCCGGCCGAGGCCGCCTGGGCCGCGCCTGGAGCAGCCACGGCGCCGCGCTGCACACCGCATCCCTCACCTTTTCGCTCGGCCTGGCGCTGGCCCCGGCCGACTGGTCCGGCCTGTCGCTTGCCGTGGGCCTGGCCGTGGCGCACAGCCTGCACCCCAGCGTGCAACTCAAATGGCCCAACGACCTGTGGTTTGACGGCCGCAAGCTCGGCGGCATCCTGATCGAAACCGTGGCCGTGGGCGAGCAGCGCTACGCTGTCATCGGCATTGGTATCAATATAGAGCGCCCAGTGGCCCAAGACCTGCGCACGCCGCCGGCCGCGCTGCGCGAGCTGCTGCCCGACGTAGACGCCGCACAGGCGCTGGGCCTGATCGCGCTGCCACTGGTGCAAGCGGTGTTGCGCTTTGCCACCGAGGGCTTTGGCCCGCTGCGCAGCGCCTACCACGCGCGCGATGTGCTCTATGGCCAAGCGCTGGTGTGCACCGACGGCACCGTGGGCCAGGGGCGCGGTGTGGACGCCAGCGGCGCCTTGCTGTTGCACACGGCCAGCGGGCTGCAAAAAATCAGCAGCGCCGAGGTCAGCGTGCGTCCGCAGACATCCACACTTACGCCCACGCCAACCCTGGCAGGAGACTAAACACATGCGCACCCTTTCCATGCTTCTGGGTCGCTGGCAGGCCGCTCGCGCCCATCGCCCCTGGCTGCCGGCGCTGCTGCTACTGCTGGTGCTCAATCTGGGCTACTTTGTCTGGTCGCAGGGCGCCTCGGCGACGGGCAGCGAGCGGCCACCGGCCGAGGTCAACGCCACGTCCATCGTGGTGCTCACGCCCGAAGAAGGGCAACGCCGCCAGGCCCAAGCCCAAGCCCAGGCCCAGGTGCGCACCAGGGCCGCGCCTGCGCCCGACATGCTGGTGGAGTTTGAGGCCGCCCCGGCCAAAGAAATCCCGCCCGACCGTTAAGCGCACATCCGCCATCCGCGCGGTGTGCGGGCCTAGCTGCTGGTCACGCCAAAGCGCACGGTAAAACAGGCGCCCGGCGGCGTCTGCCCCGGGCGGCTGTCCTCCACCGACACCGTGGCACGGTGCTGGTGCGCAATCTCCAGCACGATGGGCAGGCCCAGGCCTGAGCCGTCGGCCTCGTTGCCCAGCGCCCTATAAAAAGGCTGAAACACCAGCTCGCGCTCGGCCGCTGGCACCCCGGGGCCGGTGTCTTCCACCTGCAGCACCAGCGCCCGGCTAAACGGGTCCACCAGCACGCGCGCGGTAATCATGGCTTGCTTGCCCGGGCGCGGCAGCGTGTAGTTGATGGCGTTGTCCACCAGGTTGCGCACCATTTCCTGCAGCAAATTGGCGTTGCCCTGCAACACCACGCCGTCGGTGTTGGGGTCGGCGCCCTCGTAGCCGATGTCGATCTGTTTTTCCACCGCGCGCGGCACGCAGTCGCGCACCACGTCCATGGTCAGGCGCGCCAGGTTGCAGGGCTGGTGCGCCAGCACGGCGGCGCTGCTTTCGGCCCGCGCCAGCGCCAGCAACTGGTTGACGGTGTGCGTGGCGCGGATGCTGGAGCGCCCAATGTGGCGCAGCGACTGCTTGAGCTCTTCGGCGCTGGCGTCCTGGCGCTGCGCCAGGTCGGCCTGCATGCGCAAGCCCGCCAGCGGCGTCTTGAGCTGGTGAGCCGCATCGGCCAAAAAGCGCTTTTGCGTGGCAATCGAGTCTTTTAGGCGCAAAAGCAAGTCGTTCACCGACGACACCAGCGGCGCCACCTCCAGCGGCACCGCCTCCACGTCCAGTGGGCTCAGGTCGTCCGGGTTGCGGGCGCGAATGCGTTCTTCGAGCCGGTTGAGCGGCTTGATCGCCTGCGCCAGCGCCAGCCACACCAACAGCACCGCCAGCGGCAAGATCACAAACTGCGGCAGCATCACGCCCTTGACAATCTCGGTGGCCAGCACCGAGCGCTTGTCCATGGTCTCAGCCACCTGCACCAGCGCTGGCGGGCTGCCCGCCAGGTCCACCCGCACCCACATATAGGCCACCTTCAGGTCCAGCCCGCGCAGTTGGGCGTCGCGCAGGCGCACTTCGCCCACGGGGGTGCGCTCTTCCTCGGTCGGCGCGGGCAGGGCGCGCTCGCCACTCAAGAACTCGCCCTTGGGGCCCATCACCTGGTAGTACACGGTGTCGGCCTCGTCCGCGCGCAGCAGCTCGCGCGCAGGCTGCGGCAGCGCAAAGCGCACCGTGTCTTTTTGCACCGTAATGAGTTGCGCCAGCGCCCCCACGTTGTATTCCAGCGCCCGGTCAAACGGCTTGCCCGCAATCCCCTGCGCCACCAGCCAGGTCAGCACCAAAGTCACAGGCCACAGCAACAAAATGGGCGTGAGCATCCAATCCAGAATCTCGCCAAACAGCGAGCGCTGCTCGCGCTGGAAAATTTTCATCTAGTTACGCTGCGCCGCCGGGCCGCCCCAAGGCGCAGCAGCCCCCTCGGGGGGCAGCGCAGTACGCGAAGCGACAAGCGTGGGGGCCATCTAGCTCTGTATTTTTTCCAGGCAATAGCCCAGCCCCCGCACCGTGGCGATGCGGATGGGGCCTTTTTCGATCTTTTTGCGCAGGCGGTGGATGTAGACCTCAATGGCGTTGTTGCTCACTTCTTCTCCCCACTCGCACAGGCGCTCCACCAACTGGTCTTTGCTGACCAGGCGGCCGGTGCGCTGCAGCAGCACTTCTAGCAGCCCCAGCTCGCGCGCCGACAGCTCGACCATCTTGCCGTCAATGGTGGCCACTCGGCCCGACTGGTCGTAGGTCAGCGGCCCGTGCTTGATGTTGCTGCTGGTCGCGCCCATGCCCCGGCGCACCAGGGCGCGGGCGCGGGCCTCCAACTCTTGCAGGCTAAAGGGCTTGGCCATGTAGTCGTCGGCGCCGTAGTCCAGGCCTTTGACGCGCTCTTCCACGCTGTCGGCCGCCGTCAAAATCAGCACTGGCAGCGACGAGCCGCGCGCGCGCAGGCGCTTGAGCACGTCCAGACCGTGCATCTTAGGCAAGCCCAGGTCCAGAATCAGCAAGTCAAACTCGGAATTGGTCATCAGGGCCGCATCGGCCTCGGTGCCACTGGCCACGTGGTCTACGGCGGCACCGGCGCTGCGCAGGGCGCGCAGCAGGCCGTCGGCCAGCACCTGGTCGTCTTCGGCGATCAAAATCCGCATACCTGTCTCCTGCGCTGGGCGCTGTGGTGTTGTGTCGTCGGAACTGACAATCCATTCTAGGCCCGTGCCCCGCGCCGCTTTGGCGCGTCGCCCTAGGTGTTTGCCCCCGCCGCGCTCGTTTATTTGCGGGCTTTTGTCTCAGTCTGCGCTATAGGCCTCCAGCCCCAGCGCCAGCACCATGGCCACCTCGGGCCCCACGGCGCTGCGCAGCTCGTCTTCGGCCTGCGCCACGCTGTCGGCATAGGCCGCCAGCCAGGCGCGCCCGGTGGCGGTAAAGCACACGCGCCGCGCGCGTGCGTCATGCGCGTCGGGCTCGCGCTGCACCATGCCCCAGGCCTCGCACTGGTTCACCAGCGTGCCCATGGCCTGTTTGCTCATGCCCGCGCGCTGCGCCAGCTCGGTCAGGCGCGCGCCTTCGGGCGGCAGGTGGCGGCTGATATGCCAGTGGGCGGCGGCCAGTTGGCTGCGCGCGGCCAGGTTGGACAAACCCAGCGACACGCCCGGGTGCTGCGCCATCAGCGCCATCACCCGCGCGTCAAAGCGCTCCAGGCTCAGGCGCAGCCAGTGGCCCAGGTGGTTGTGGCGCCAGCCGTCGGGCGGCGCAAGTGGAGCAATTTGCATGGAATTAATAGTAATGCAAACTGACTAAAAATCGCTACTCTGCGGTTTAAATCTGCGTATAAACTACTGTTCAAGCATCCAGCCTGTGGTTAACACCAGACGCTGGATTCAACGATTACCCACCCACCCTCACAGGAGATTTCTCATGGACGCACCCGTCAAAACCATGGCCCCCAACAGCGAAAAAGCCAAAGCCCTGGCTGTGGCCCTGGCCCAGATCGAAAAGCAATTTGGCAAGGGCACCATCATGCGCCTGGGCGAAGGCGAAGTGATTGAAGACATCCAGGTCGTGTCCACCGGCTCGCTGGGTCTGGACATCGCCCTGGGCGTAGGCGGCCTGCCACGCGGCCGCGTGGTCGAGATCTACGGCCCAGAGTCTTCCGGCAAAACCACGCTCACCCTGCAAGTGATTGCCGAGATGCAAAAGCAAGGCGGTCAGTGCGCTTTTGTCGACGCCGAACACGCGCTCGATATTCAATACGCCCAAAAACTCGGCGTCAATTTGCAAGACCTCTTGATCAGCCAGCCCGACACCGGCGAGCAAGCGCTTGAAATCGTGGACAGCCTGGTGCGCTCTGGCGCGGTAGACCTGATCGTGGTGGACTCGGTGGCGGCGCTCACGCCCAAGGCCGAACTGGAAGGCGAAATGGGCGACAGCCTGCCCGGTTTGCAAGCCCGCCTGATGAGCCAGGCCCTGCGCAAGCTCACCGCACATATTAAAAAGACCAACTGCATGGTCATCTTTATTAACCAGATCCGCATGAAGATTGGCGTGATGTTTGGCAGCCCAGAGACCACCACCGGCGGCAACGCGCTCAAGTTCTACGCCTCGGTGCGCCTGGACATTCGCCGCACCGGCACGATCAAGAAGGGTGACGAAGCCATCGGCAACGAGACCAAGGTCAAGGTGGTCAAAAACAAGGTCGCCTCGCCCTTCAAGACGGCCGAATTTGACATTTTGTTTGGCGAAGGCATCAGCCGCCACGGCGAAATCATCGACATGGGCGTCAACGCCCACATCATTGAAAAGTCGGGCGCCTGGTACGCCTACCAGGGTGAAAAAATCGGCCAGGGTCGCGACAATGCACGCGAATTCCTGCGCGAAAACCCGGACCTCTCCGTCGAGATCGAGAACAAGGTGCGCGAGTCCCTGGGTATTCCGCTGGTGCCCGTGGCCGAGGTGGAAAAGGTCAAGGGCAAGAAGGCAGACAAGGCAGAAAAAGCCGACAAGGCCGATAAGGCCGAGTAAGCCACTTTGAGTCCATGGCCGTCACTCCCATTTCTCTGACCGGGCGCGCCCTGCGTTTGCTCTCCAGCCGAGAGCATTCGCGCGCGGAACTGGAGCG
>CANBVJ010000073.1 GCA_947372865.1 Comamonadaceae bacterium | reverse complement strand
GCTGTGGTGTTCGCTGAGCCAGAAGCGGTGGTAGCCCAGCGCCTCGGCGTGTTCGGCCAGCGCCAGGGTATCGCGGATGGCGTCGCTTTGGGGGCGACCGGCGACGGCGACGGATTGATCTAGGACTGAGAGTTTCATCGTGTTTTATTTTCTGTGGTTTGCAACGCCCGCCACATGACTTTGCCCGCGCCGCTCTTAGGCAAGGCTTCAACAAATTGAACGTGACGGGGAATTTTGTAAACCGCCATGTTCTCGCGACACCAGTCAATGATGTCTTGCTCGCTCACTTGGCCAAGGTGAGAAGCCCGCAGCACCACCACCGCTTTGACCGACTCGCCCCGGTAGCTGTCGTGGGTGGCGATGATGCAGGCCTCTTGAATGGCAGGATGGCGAAACATGAGCGCCTCCACCTCGGCCGGCCAGACTTTGAAGCCCGAGGCGTTGATCATGCGTTTGAGCCGGTCGGTCATGAAAAAGTAACCATCTTCGTCCACCCGGCCCAGGTCGCCCGAGCGGAAAAAGCGCAGGCCGTCGATCGTGACGAAGGCCTCGGCTGTGGCGTCGGGGCGTTTCCAGTAGCCCTGGAAGATTTGCGGGCCGCGCATCACAATCTCGCCGGCCTCGCCCACCGGCATTTCGGCCAGCGTCTCGGGGTCCACCACGCGCGCGTCAACGCCTATAAACGGCACGCCCAGGCATTGCTGCTTGGGCGCGTCCGGCGGGTTGCTGTGCGAGGGGGCGGCGGTTTCGGTCAGGCCGTAGCCTTCGACGTAGCGCAGGCCGTATTGCTCCCACAGGCGCTGGGCCACGGCTTGGGGCATGGCCGCGCCGCCGCCGCCGATCATCACCAGGCTGGACAAATCAAAGCTGGCAAAGTTGGGGCTGCCCATCAGGTCGATCACCATGGTGGGGATATTCGTCCAATGCGTCACGCGCCACTTCGCAATCAGGGCGCCAGCGAGCTCGCGGTCCCAGCGCGGCATGAGCACCATGGTCGCGCCGCAACATATATTGGTATGCATCAGGCTGACCATACCGGTGATGTGGAACATGGGCACCACCATCAGGGTGACGTTTTCCATGCTGCCATTGCCCCACAAGGCGCTGGCCATGGCGTTGTGCATGATGCTCGAATGCAGATGCATGCAGCCCTTGGGCAGCCCGGTGGTGCCGCTGGTGTAGGGTAAAAGCGCCAGGTCGCCCGCGCCCACCGCCAAAGCGGGGGCTTGGGTTTGGCAGGCCAGTGCGTCGGCCCAGGCGTGCACTTCGCCGCCGTGCAGCGCCGGCAAGGCGTGGCGTGTGAGCAGCCATTCGCTCCAGGCGGCGGGCGGGGCGTCGTCTCCGGCTTGCGGGTCAAAAGCGTCGGTGAAATGGGTGACCACCAAGTGCGCGAGTTGCTGCGCCGCAGGCAGCGCGTTGCTGGCTTTGGCCAATTCAGGGGCCAGGTCGGCCGTGGTAACCGCCACGCGGGCGTCGGGGTCGGTGATGTAGTGCTTGAGTTCTTCGGCCCGGTTCATCGGGTTGACCGGCACCACCACCGCATTGGCCCGCAAAATGCCAAAGTGCGCAATCACCAATTGCGGGCAGTTTTGCATGCTAAGCACCACGCGGTCGCCTTTTTGCACACCCAGCGCACCCAAATAGGCCGCGAAACGCTCGGCTTGCTGCTTTAGGTCGGCATAACTGAGCTTGCGGCCCATGAAAACCAGCGCAGTTTTGTCTGGAAAACGCCGCGCGCTGGTTTCCAGGTTGTCCCACAAAGAGGTGGCGGGCACGGTGATGCGGTGCGGCAGGCGCTTGGGCCAAAAGCGGTAGTGCGGCGCTTGGGCACCGCTTGGCTGGGAAGAAGCAGTCATGGGGAACACACACCTTTCAATTGAAAGCGAAGCTGAAGCAGCCTGAAAGCCGAACCATAGGGCTTGTCGGCACAGCGCGGCTGCCTGCTTGTCTCACGCGCGACGCGGATGGGGGCTGCGCTTTGGCCTGAATCATGCATGCAAACGCACCGTGCGATTGAACGGTGCGGTTCGGCCGTATCGCACCTAATTACCTTATGTTTTTTTGTTATAAATTTCCAGCGTAAACCCGCATATGGCCGCTTGGCAAGAGGCGTTACAGTTCGGGCCACTGGATTGCAGGTTCAAAAGACCTGCGCAGTAGCGCACGCCGACTGCTTGTCCGTTTTGCATCGATCTTTTTCCACCACCCTCGGAGCCCCTCCATGACCTTCAAACCTCTTTCCTCTCTGGCAATCGCGGTTGCCGCGCTCGGCGCGTTCGCGCTGCCAGCGCACGCTGGCAAAACCCTGGACGGCATCAAAGCGCGCGGCCAGGTGATCTGCGGCGTACACACTGGCCTGGCTGGTTTCAGCGCCGCTGATTCCAACGGCAAATGGGCAGGCATTGACGTGGACGTCTGCCGCGCCGTGGCAGCCGCCACCTTGGGCGATGGCGAAAAAGTCAAGTACGTGCCGCTGGTGGCGCAAGCCCGCTTTACCGCGCTGCAGTCTGGCGAAGTCGACGTCCTGTCGCGCAACACCACGTTCACCCTTACCCGTGACGCTTCGCTGGGCTTGAGCCAAACCGCCGTGGTGTACTACGATGGTCAGGGCTTTATGGTGCCGGTCAAGAGCAAGATCAAGAGCGCCAAGCAGCTCAAGGGCCAAACGGTGTGCGTGCAATCTGGCACCACCACCGAGAAAAACCTGACCGATTACTCCAAAGCCAACGCCCTGAACATCAAGCCCGTGGTGTTCGAGAAGCTCGACGCCGTGGAAGGCGCCTACTTTTCTGGCCGTTGCATCGCCTACACGACCGACGCTTCGGGTCTGGCCTCGGTGCGCAACAAGTCGGCCAAAAACCCGGCTGACCATTTGATTTTGCCCGAGCTGATTTCCAAAGAACCCCTGGGCCCCATGGTGCGCCGGGGTGACGACGAATGGGCCGCCATCGTCAAGTGGACAGTGTTTGGCCTGCTGGAAGCCGAAGAAAATGGCGTGACTTCGGCCAACGTGGACGATCTCAAGGCCAATAGCAAAGACCCGGTCGTGGGCCGCCTGCTGGGTTCGACCGAGGACACAGGCAAGCTGCTGGGCCTGGACAAGGAGTGGCTGGCGCGCGCCGTCAAGACCACCGGCAACTACGGCGAGATTTTTGAGCGCAATGTCGGTCCGAAATCGGCCCTGCAACTGCCACGCGGCCTGAACAACCTGTGGAACAAGGGCGGTATCCAGTACGCACCGCCCATCCGCTAAGCGTTTTTCTGCGGGAGACAGGCCATAAACCCGCACCCCCAAGGGCAGTTGCAATCGCCTTGCGCTGCCCTTTTTCACGCACCCGCCACGGGTGTGTTCCTTGTTTTTTGAGCCACGTCGCCCTATGTCCTCCCCCCGTATTGCACCGCCTAAAAAGAAATGGTCCTGGCGCAGCCAGGCCTTTCGTGCGCTGGTTTACCAGGTCGTGGCCGTGGCGGTCATCGCCCTGCTCGTCTTGTACTTGGCCAATAACACCGCCACCAATATGCGTGCGCGCGGCATCCAGAGTGGGTTTGACTTTTTGGGGGGCGCGGCCGGCTTTGACATTGGCGAGAGCCTGTTTGCTTTTGATTCGGGTGAGCCCTATTGGCGCGCCTACCTGGTGGGCATGACCAACACGCTACGCGTGGCCGTGTTAGGTATTGTGTTGACTACGCTCTTGGGCACACTCATTGGCGTTGGCCGCTTTTCGCGCAACGCGCTGGTGCGCGGCCTGTGCCTTTGCTATGTGGAGCTGTTTCGCAACATTCCGGTGTTGCTGCAGTTGCTGATGTGGTACCTGTTTTTCACCGAAGTACTGCCCGTGTCCACCGAGGCCTGGCAGATAGGGCCGCTATTTTTGAGCAAGGGCGGGCTCAACTTTCCGATTCCGGTCTGGGCCACCGGCCAAGTGCTGGCGGCTTGGGGGCTGGCTGCGGGGCTGGTGGCGGCCTGGTTTTACCGCCGCCATGCCCAGGCCCGCTTTGAGGCTACTGGCATGCCACGCAGCACGGTGCTTGTGCCACTGGCGCTGGCCTTGGCCTGCGGCGTGGCTGGATGGATCTTGGGTGGAGCGCCCACGGCGCTCGACCAGCCCATCCAAGGCGAATTTGCTATTGAAAACGGCGGCGCGCTGACGCCCGAGTTCATGGCGCTGCTGCTGGGGCTCACCATTTACACCGCCGCCTTTGTGGCCGAAGTGGTGCGCGGCGGCATCCAGTCGGTGTCGCTGGGCCAGTCGGAGGCGGCCAGCGCCCTGGGCCTGAACCGGGGCCAGACCATGCGCCTGGTGATGCTGCCCCAGGCCCTGCGGGTGATCATTCCGCCCCTGACCAACCAGTTTCTGAACCTGACCAAGAACTCCTCGCTGGCCGTGGCCATTGGCTACCCGGACGTGGTGTCGATCGCCAACACCGCCATCAACCAGACCGGCCGCGCCGTGGAATGCATCGCCATCATCATGCTGGTGTACCTGAGCACCTCGATTTTCACGTCCGTGCTCATGAACTGGTACAACGCCCGCGCGGCGATTACAGAGCGTTAAGGGCCAGACCATGACCGCACAAACCTTTCAATCCATTGCGCCGCGTCCGGCACCCGTGCGCACCGAGGGCCTGCTGGCCTGGTGCAAGTTCAACCTGTTCAATAGCTGGGGCACGGCCGTGGGCACGGTGCTGGTGGCGGCCACCTTGCTGGCGTTGGTGCCCAAGTTCCTGCAGTGGGCGCTGATCGACGCGGTGTGGGTGAGCGACTACAACGTCTGCCACGCGGCCAGCGGCGCCTGCTGGGGCGTGGTGCGCGAAAAGTTTCGCTTCATCCTGTTTGGCCGCTACCCGTTTGACGAACACTGGCGCGCCCTCATTTGCACCGTGATGCTGCTGGCGCTGATCGTGGCGAGTTGCACCCGCGCCTGCTGGAAAGCCTGGCTGGCGCCCCTGTGGGTCGTGGTGCTGTCGCTGTACATCACGCTGATGCGCGGCGGCGTGCTGGGCCTGCGCCCGGTGGAAACCGACCTGTGGAGCGGCCTGCCCTTGACGCTGCTGCTGGCGAGCCTGTCGATGGCCATGGCCTTTCCTATTGCCTTGGTCATTGCGCTGGGGCGGCGTTCGGGCATGCCTGCCATTCGCAGCCTGTGCACGATTTATGTCGAGCTGATTCGGGGCGTGCCGCTGATCTCGGTGCTGTTCATGGCGTCATTCATGTTTCCGCTGCTCATGCCGCAGGGCTTCAATATTGACGTACTGATCCGGGTGCTGGCGGGCATCACGCTGTTTGCTGCAGCCTATATGGCTGAAGTGATTCGCGGCGGCCTGCAGGCCATGCCCAAGGGGCAGGTCGAGGCGGCCGCCACACTGGGCCTGAGCTACTGGCAAACCCAGCGCCTGATCGTGCTGCCCCAGGCGCTGGCCATGGTGGTGCCGGGCATCATGAACAACTTCATTTCCACCTTCAAGGACACGTCGCTGGTGGCCATCGTCAGCCTGTACGAGCTCACCGGCGCCATGGGCATGGCCATGAACGCAGACGCCAACTGGCGCCCGTTTCGCATTGAAGGCTATCTGTTTATCGCCCTGATCTATTTTGGATTTTGCTTTTCCATGTCGCGCTACAGCCAGTGGATCGAGAAGCAAGTCAACAAAAGCAAACTTCGCTAAGGATTCCCATGTCAGCACCCATCATTCGATTCGACAAGGTCAACAAATGGTATGGCGACAGCTTCCATGTGCTGCGCGACATCGACCTCGACATCGCCCAGGGCGAACGCATCGTCGTATGCGGCCCCTCGGGCTCAGGCAAATCCACGCTGATCCGCTGCATCAACCGGCTTGAAGAGCACCAGCAAGGCCACCTGACGGTGGACGGCGTGGAACTCACCGACGATGTGAAAGTGATTGACGATGTGCGCAAGAAAGTCGGCATGGTTTTTCAGCAGTTCAACCTGTTCCCCCACCTGACCGTGCTGGAAAACCTGACGCTGTCACCCATGTGGGTCGGCAAAATGCCCAAGAAAGAGGCCGAAGAAAAGGCCATGGAGCAGTTGCAGCGCGTGCGCATTGCTGAGCAGGCCCACAAATACCCCTTGCAGCTCTCGGGTGGCCAGCAGCAGCGCGTGGCCATTGCCCGCGCGCTGTGCCTCAAACCCAAGATCATGCTGTTTGACGAGCCCACCTCGGCGCTTGACCCGGAGATGATCAAGGAAGTGCTCGACGTTATGATTGAGATGGCCAACCAAGGCATCACCATGGTCTGCGTAACGCACGAAATGGGATTTGCCAAAGCAGTGGCCGACCGGGTGATCTTCATGGACCAAGGCCAGATCGTGGAACAGAACAACCCGCACGACTTTTTCAACCATCCGCAAAGCGAGCGCAGCCGCGACTTTCTGTCCAAAATCCTAGGCCATTGATTTGAACCCCATCCTCTCCGCCGCTGCCCTGCCCCCCACCTGCGCACTGCCCCCCGACTTCTCCCAAAGCCAATTCCGCCATGCCCTGGGGCAATTTGCCACGGGTGTGACGGTGGTCACCGCAATCAACCCCGCCGGGGGCTTGGTGGGTTTGACGGTCAGCTCTTTCAATTCCGTGTCTTTGTCGCCCCCCTTGGTGCTGTGGAGCCTGGCCGTGAAATCCGGCTCGATGGCCGCGCTGCTGGCGTGCCGCCACTACGCGATTAACGTGCTTTCGGCCGAGCAAACCGCGCTGGCCAACCAGTTCGCCACCAAGGACATTGACCGCTACGCTGGCGTGCACTGGAAAGGCGGCCAGCACGGCGCCCCACTGATCGAGGGCGCTGTAGCCACGTTTGAATGCTTTAACCGCAGCCGCCACGAAGAAGGCGACCACATCATCTTTGTGGGCGAAGTCGAACGCTGCAGCCACCGTGACCAGGCCGACCCGCTGCTGTACCACGGCGGCGCTTTTTATACCGGCGGTCTGCGGGGATGAACGGATCGGCGCCCACCCAGCGCAAGGAGCACCTCGACACGCTGGCCATCGTGCTGCTGCTGGTGTGCTGCGCGTTCTGGGGCTTTCAGCAAGTGCTGGTCAAGGCCACGCTGGGCGAGATGGCACCCATCTTTATGGCCGGAGTGCGCTTTGCCGGGGCCAGCGCCGTGCTTTGGCTGTGGTGTTTGTGGCGTGGCATCCCGCTGTGGCAGCGCGACGGATCGCTCTGGCCGGGTTTGCTGGCGGGGTCTTTGTTTGCGATGGAATTTGTTTGCCTGTTTTCTGGCTTGCAATTCACAGCCGCCTCACGCATCACCGTATTTTTGTACACCTCACCACTTTGGGCCGCGCTGGTATTGCCCTGGTTTATCAAGTCCGAGCGGCTGGCGCCCCTGCAATGGCTGGGTTTGTTGCTGGCCTTTTTGGCGGTGGGCTTTACCCTGCGCGAGGGCTTTGTCGGCGGCCAGACACCGCAGCAGCACTGGGGCGATTTGCTGGGCATTGGCGGCGCCATCGCCTGGGCGCTGACCACTGTGGTGCTGCGCACCACCCGCCTGACCCGCCTGGGTGCCGAAAAAATCCTGTTTTACCAAGTGGCCGTGAGCGCCGTGGTCTTGCCGCTCTTGTCGCTGGCGCTCAATGAGGTCTGGAATTGGAACCTTAGCAGCTTTGCCTTGGGCTCGCTGTTTCTGCAAACCGTGGTGGGCGCCTTTGCCAGCTATTTGTCCTGGGTCTGGCTGCTGGGCCGCTACCCGGCCACCAAGATGGGCTCGTTTGCGCTGTCCACGCCGCTGTTTGCGCTGCTGTTTGGCGCGCTGTGGCTGGGCGAAGCCGTCACCGCCGAATTGCTGGTGGCTTTGGCGGTAGTCGGCTTGGGTATTACCCTGGTGAACCGGCGCCGCGTCTGAGCGTCGCAGGGGCTGCGGCCT
>CANBVJ010000072.1 GCA_947372865.1 Comamonadaceae bacterium | reverse complement strand
AGCCTGACTGCGCTCGACCTGCCCGGTTACGCGATTGGCGGCTTGAGCGTGGGCGAGCCCAAGGAAGACATGATGCGGGTGCTGGCCCATATCGGCCATCAGCTGCCGGCCGACAAACCCCGCTACCTGATGGGCGTGGGCACACCGGAAGACCTGATCGAAGGCGTGCGCCAGGGCATCGACATGTTCGATTGCGTGATGCCGACCCGCAATGCGCGCAACGGCCACCTGTTCACCCGCTTCGGCGACCTGCGCCTGCGCAACGCGCGCTACAAGACCGACGAGCGGCCGGTCGATGCAACCTGCAGCTGTCATTGCTGCAGCAATTTTTCGCGCGCCTATCTGCACCACCTCGATCGCTGCGGCGAGATGCTCGGGCCAATGTTGACCAGCATCCACAACCTGCATTACTACCTGAACCTGATGCAAGAGGTGCGCAATGCGCTGGACGCCGGGCGTTTTGGCGCGTTTGTGCTGCAGTTCCACGCCGACCGGGCCCGTGGCGTCTAGGGCCTTGGGGCCATTGGCTTTGCTACACTGAGCGCCATGTTCATTCACCGCATCAGCATTACAGGTTGCAGCGACCGGGGGGCCTGGCCCTGGCGGACTTGGCACGCTTTGCCAGCGTCTGGCGCGGTGCGGGTGGTTTGAAGACTCCGGTCTTTAACCTTTTCCCAGCGGCCCAGGCGCACCGCGCGCCAGACCGGCACGGGATGTCCTTTGCAGGCCCCGCAGTCGGCGTGTACTGAATCCTCTTTCAGCACCTTGCACGGATGTTGCCCGCCCTATTGGCGAGTGCAGCCTTCGCCCCGAACTTCGAAAAGGCATGGACCCGTCGTGACTCCCCAGACTACCGAGACCGAATTTGCCGCCCTGGCCGCCCAGGGCTTTAACCGCATCCCCCTGACCGCCCAGGCCTTTGCTGACCTGGAAACCCCGCTGTCGCTTTACCTCAAGCTCACGGCCAATGCGCCGTACACGTTTTTGCTGGAGTCGGTGGTGGGTGGTGAGCGCTTTGGGCGCTACAGCTTTATTGGCCTGCCCGCGCGCACGCTCTTGCGCAGCAGCGGCTTTGGCGCCCAGGCCCGCACCGAGGTGGTGACCGACGGCGTGGTGGTCGAGACCTCGCAGGCCAATCCGCTGGACTTTATTGCCAGCTACCAGCAGCGCTTCAAGGTGGCGCTGCGCCCCGGCATGCCGCGTTTTTGTGGCGGCTTGGCGGGCTACTTTGGCTACGACGCGGTGCGCTACATCGAAAAAAAGCTGGAGGCCAGTTGCCCGCCCGACGAGCTGCATTGCCCAGACATCTTGCTGCTGCAATGCGAAGAGCTGGCGGTGATTGACAACCTGTCGGGCAAGCTGCATTTGATGGTCTATGTGGATCCGGCCACGCCCGACGCGTATGCGCGCGGCACCGCCCGTCTGCAGGCTTTGAAAAACCAGCTGGCGCAGGCGGTGCAAATTCCGGCTGTGGTGCCCAGCACCGGCCACCCGGCGCAGCGCGACTTTGCCAAGGCCGACTACATCGCCGCCGTTCTGCGCGCTAAAGAGCTGATCGCCGGGGGCGACTTTATGCAGGTGCAAGTGGGCCAGCGCATCAAAAAGCGGTACACCGCCTCGCCCCTGAGCCTGTACCGCGCGCTGCGTTCGCTCAACCCCAGCCCCTACATGTATTACTACAACTTCAGCGGCGCGGCCGTTGGTGGCGACAGTGATTTCCATGTGGTGGGCGCCAGCCCCGAAATTTTGGTGCGCCAGGAAACCCTGACCAACGGGGATACCAAAGTCACTATCCGCCCGCTGGCCGGTACCCGTCCGCGCGGCGCCACGCCCGAACTCGACCGGGCTGCCGAACACGAATTGGTGAACGATCCCAAAGAGCGCGCCGAGCATGTGATGCTGATCGACCTGGCGCGCAATGACATTGGCCGCATCGCACAGATTGGCACGGTCAAGGTCACGGATGCGTTTTGCATTGAGCGCTACAGCCATGTGATGCACATCGTGAGCAACGTCGAAGGCACGCTCAACCCCGGCATGACCAGCATGGACGTGCTCAAAGCCACCTTTCCGGCAGGCACTCTGACCGGCGCGCCCAAGGTGCACGCTATGGAGCTGATTGACCAGCTCGAGCCCACCAAGCGCGGCATTTATGGTGGCGCCTGCGGCTACCTGAGTTATGCCGGCGACATGGACGTGGCCATTGCGATTCGCACCGGCATCATCAAGGACCAGATGCTTTACGTGCAAGCCGCCGCCGGTGTGGTGGCCGACAGCGTGCCCGAGCTGGAATGGGCCGAGACCGAACACAAAGCCCGGGCGCTGCTGCGCGCGGCCGAACTGGTGGAAGAGGGACTGGAGTGACTATGAAACTGCTCATGATCGACAACTACGACAGCTTTACCTACAACATCGTCCAGTACTTTGGCGAACTGGGTGCGGAGGTGGAAGTGTTTCGCAACGACGAAATCACGCTGGAGGGCATCGCCCAGCGCGCACCCGACCGCCTGGTGATTTCGCCCGGCCCGTGCTCGCCCAAAGAGGCAGGCATTTCGGTGGCGGCCATTCAGCACTTCATGGGAAAACTGCCGATTTTGGGCGTCTGTCTGGGCCACCAGGCCATTGGCGCGGCGCTGGGCGGCACCATCATTCGTGCCCAGGAGCTGATGCATGGCAAAACCAGCGTGATCAGCACCACGCAAGAAGGCGTGTTTGCCGGGCTGCCCGCACAGTTCACCGTCAACCGCTACCACTCGCTGGCCATTGAGCGCGCCACCTGCCCGCCCGAGTTGGCCATTACCGCTTGGACCGAGGACGGCGAAATCATGGGTGTGCGCCACACGCATCTGCCGTTTGCGCAGCGCATGGAAGGCGTGCAGTTCCACCCCGAGAGCATCCTGACCGAGCACGGCCACGCGATGTTGAAAAACTTTTTGCAATAAAGGCCACCCATGAAGCCCATAGTTGACCTGCGCAGCGACACCGTCACCCAGCCCACGGCCGCCATGCGCGCTGCTATGTTTGCCGCGCCTTTGGGCGACGACGTGTTTGGTGATGACCCCTCCGTCAACGCATTGCAAGAGCGCATTGCCGACATGCTGGGGTTCGAAGCGGCCCTGTTTATGCCCACCGGCACGCAAAGCAATTTATGCGGCCTGATGGCGCATTGCCAGCGCGGTGACGAATACATCGTGGGCCAGTCGGCGCATACCTACAAATATGAGGGCGGCGGCGCGGCGGTGCTGGGCAGTATCCAGCCGCAACCGCTGGCGCAAAACGCCACAGGCCAGATCGCGCTGGCCGACATTGCCAGCGCCATCAAGCCTGACGACTGCCACTTCGCCCGCACCCGCTTGTTGTGCCTGGAAAACACCTGGAACGGCCACCCCATGCCCATGGACTACCTGGCGCAGGCCACGGCCCTGGCGCGTAAGCACGGGTTGAACGCCCATCTGGACGGTGCCCGCCTGTTTAACGCGGCAGCAGCCAGCGCCCAGCCAGGGGAGACGGTAGCGGCTGCGGCCCGGCGCATTACCAGCCACTTTGACAGCGTGTCGGTCTGCTTTAGCAAGGGCTTGGGCGCGCCCGTGGGTTCGGCCCTGTGCGGCAGCAAGGAGCTGATTGCGCGCGCCCACCGCGTGCGCAAAATGGCCGGGGGCGGCATGCGCCAAACGGGCTTGCTGGCAGCGGCAGCGAACTACGCGCTGGAACACCATCTGGAACGCCTGGCCGACGACCACGCTCTGGCGCAGCGCCTGGCGCAGGGCTTGCAAGGCATTGACGGCTTGCAGGTGCGCTCAGCCCAAACCAATATCGTGTTTGTTGATGTGGCCGATGGCCGGGGTCCTGACTTGCTGGCCTTCCTGAAAGCGCGTGGCGTGCTGGCAACCGGTCTGATCGGCCTGCGTTTTGTCACCCACCTGGACGTGGACGCGGCGGGCATTGACCGTGCAGTGGACGCGATCCACGCGTTTTTTAGCCAGGGCGCGGCGTCTTCCATTGCCCCCGCTGCGGGCGGCGCTGCGGTGTACTGAGCCCGCGCCAGATGCCCATCGACCAACTCCTGCTGTTCATCGCCGCCGGCTTGCTGCTGAACCTCACGCCAGGCCCCGATGTGCTCTACGTCGTCAGCCACGCGCTGCGCAGCGGCGTGCGCGCGGGCATGGTGGCGGCACTGGGTATTACGGCGGGTTGCTTTGTGCACATTTTTGCCGCCGCCGTGGGCGTGAGCGCGCTGATGGCGGCGTCTGCCACCGCGTTTGCGCTGCTCAAATGGGCGGGGGCGGCTTATCTGGTGTACGTGGGCTTGCGTCTTTTGCGGCCCGGGCCCGCTGCCGTGGTGAGCCTGGGCGCGGCGCCGGTCGACGCGGCGGCGCCCCAAGGCGCTAGCGCTTATCGCACCATCTTTTTGCGCGGCTTTTGGACCAATGCGCTCAACCCCAAGGTTGCGCTGTTTTTTCTGGCATTTGTGCCGCAGTTCATCACGCCGCAGATGGACAACAAGCCTTTAGCGTTTTTGCTGCTGGGCTTGCTGTTCAATTTCAACGGCCTGTGGGTGAATTTCGGCTGGGCCGCGGCCGCCGCATTGTTGGCACGCCGCAGCGGTCTGGTGCAGCGCAGCCTGCGCTGGCTTGACCGCGCCGCTGGTGCCCTGTTTGTAGGATTCGGAATCAAACTGGCGCTCACCGCAGCGCCCCAGTCGTAAGGAAAAAGCCATGTCCCATCCCGCCAAAATCACCCCACAAGAGGCGCTGCAGCGCACCATCGAACACCGCGAAATCTTCCACGACGAGATGCTGCACCTGATGCGCCAAATCATGTCGGGTGAGATGTCGCCGGTGATGATGGCCGCGCTCATTACCGGCCTGCGCGTCAAGAAGGAAACCATTGGCGAGATCACGGCGGCCGCGCAAGTGATGCGCGAGTTTTCCACCAAGGTCGAAGTAGCGGACAAGACGCATTTGGTGGACATTGTGGGCACTGGCGGCGACGGCGCGAACACCTTCAATATCTCCACCTGCGCTATGTTTGTGGCCGCCGCTGCGGGCGCCAAAGTCAGCAAGCACGGCGGGCGCAGCGTTAGCAGCAAGAGCGGCAGCGCCGACGTGCTCGAAGCCCTGGGCCTGAACATCAACCTGTCGCCTGCGGCCATTGCGCAATGTATCGCCGAGCAGGGCGTGGGATTCATGTTCGCGCCCAACCACCATCCGGCCATGAAAAGCGTGGGCCCCGTGCGCCGCGAGCTGGGTATCAAAACCATCTTCAACATCCTGGGCCCGCTGACCAACCCGGCAAGCGCGCCCCATATTTTGATGGGCGTTTTCCATGCCGATCTGGTGGGCATTCAAGTCCGCGCCTTGCAGCGCCTGGGCGCCGAACACGCCGTGGTGGTGTACGGACGCGATGGCCTGGACGAAGTGAGCCTGGGCGCCGCCACCCTGGTGGGCGAGCTTAAAAACGGTGAGATCACCGAGTACGAAATCCACCCCGAAGACTTTGGCCTGGTCATGGCCAGCACCCGTGCTCTGAAGGTGGAAACCGCCGAGCAATCCATGGCCATGCTGCGCGGCGTGCTCGACAACCAGGCGGGCCCGGCCAAAGACATCGTGGCGCTCAACGCGGGTGTGGCCTTGTATGCCGCCAACGTGGCGCCCACCATGGTGGACGGCGTGGCGCTGGCCAAAGCCGCCATAGAGTCCGGCGCAGCCAAGGCCAAGATGCACGCCCTGGTCGCCTTGTCACAAACCCTGGCTGCCTGAGCGCCGGCAGCCCGCCAAAACCCCGCTAATTTGCCTTTTGAGGACGAGAAAACATGAGTGACATTCTGGACAAAATCGTAACCGTCAAGCACCAGGAAGTGGCCGCCGCGCAAAAGCGCAAGCCCCTGGAGCTGGTGCGCGCCGACGCCGAGTCGCGCGTTTTGACCCGCGACTTTGTTGGTGCCTTGCGCGCCAAGATCGCCGCCGGTTTGCCTGCCGTGATTGCCGAGGTCAAAAAAGCCAGCCCGTCCAAGGGCGTGCTGCGTGCCGAGTTCATTCCGGCTGACATTGCCCAAAGCTATGCCGAACACGGCGCGGCCTGCCTGTCGGTACTCACCGACGTGCAGTTTTTCCAGGGCAGCGTCGATTATTTGAAGCAGGCGCGCGCCTCCTGCCAATTGCCGGTGCTGCGCAAGGACTTCATGGTGGACGCCTACCAAATCTTTGAGTCGCGCGCCATGGGCGCCGACGCGGTATTGCTGATCGCGTCCTGCCTGGATGACGCGCAAATGGCAGATTTCGAGGCGATTGCCCGCAGCCTGGACATGGCGGTGTTGGTGGAAGTGCATGACCAGGCTGAGCTCGAGCGCGCCCTGCGCCTGCAAACGCCTTTGATGGGCATCAACAACCGCAACCTCAAAACCTTTGAGGTGTCCCTGGACACCACGCTGGCCCTGCGTGCGCTAGTGCCGGCAGACCGCATTTTGGTCACCGAGAGCGGCATTCAAACCCGCGACGACGTGCTGCGCTTAGGCGCAGCCGGCGTAAGCGCCTTTTTGGTGGGCGAGGCCTTCATGCGTGCGCCTGAGCCCGGAGAAGCGCTCTCGGCGCTGTTTGGCTGAAGCGGTGACGCTCTTCCCTGATGCGCACGCAGCCAGCCAGTTGCAAACGGCAGATCCGGCGGCCTGGCCGGTTGCGCCGGGCTGGCGCCCCCAGGTGGACGCGTTTTTCCAGAGCCCAGCGGGCGCCGGTTTGCTGACTTACTTGCGCCAGCGCCTTCAGGCCGGAGCCGTGATTTTTCCGCCCCAGCCCTTGCGGGCGCTGGAGCTGACACCGCCCGAGGACGTACGCCTGGTCATCCTGGGCCAAGACCCCTACCACGGGCGTCGTCAGGCCGAGGGTTTGGCGTTTTCGGTGGCCCCCGGCGTGCCGCTGCCGCCGTCGCTGCGCAATATCTTTAAAGAACTGCAGCGTGATCTCGGCTTGCCCTTGCCCCCCACGCCCCATCCGGGCGGCAGCTTGACTGCCTGGGCCAGGAGCGGCGTGCTCTTGCTCAACACCTGTCTGACGGTGGAAGAAGGTCAGGCCCATAGCCACCGGGGGCAGGGCTGGGAGGTATTGACCGACGCCATCTTCACCCAAGTCGCGCAGGGAAGTCAGCGCATGGTGTTCATGCTCTGGGGTGCGTCCGCCCAGGAAAAACGCGCGCTGGTCGACGAAACGCGGCATCTGGTGCTGACGGCCAACCATCCTTCGCCCCTTTCCGCCTTGCGGGGCCCTGCCCCGTTCCTGGGCTGCAGCCATTTTTCGCAGGCGCAGGCCTGGCGCAAAGCGCTCGGGCAAGCACCTCTGGCCTACGAAAGTGCGTTTTAAGGTGAAGTCTCTGGTGATCGGCTGGCCAAATCGCTAACTTCATGGCATAATCACGGGCTCACGTTTGGAGAGGTGGCCGAGTGGTTAATGGCAGCAGACTGTAAATCTGCCCTCTTACGAGTACGCTGGTTCGAATCCAGCCCTCTCCACCAGTGAAACAGTTTGTAAAACGTGCGGTGCAAGCCTTTGTGCTGACGCCGTACGAAAAGGTGTCACGCGGGGTTCGTATAGTGGTAATACCTTAGCCTTCCAAGCTAAAGCGAGGAGTTCGATTCTCCTACCCCGCTCCACGCAAGTGGATGTTTTTTGGTTTTTATCGGCCGGCTTTTTGCAGGTGCGAGCGCCCATTTGGCTCAGTGGCAGAGCACTCCCTTGGTAAGGGAGAGGTCGCGGGTCCGATTCCCGCAATGGGCACCATTGTTTGACGGTTGTTGTGTGGTTGCTGCTTGTGTTAGCGGCTGGCACGCGTCGTTTCTTGTAGTTTGACCTCATCACTTTTCGGAGTTTGAAAATGGGAAAAGAAAAATTCACACGTACCAAGCCCCACGTCAATGTGGGCACCATTGGCCACGTTGACCACGGCAAAACCACGCTGACCGCAGCCATCACCACCGTGTTGGCAGCCAAGTTCGGCGGCCAGGCCAAAGCCTACGACCAGATCGACGCAGCGCCTGAAGAAAAAGCACGCGGCATCACCATCAACACCGCCCACGTGGAGTATGAGACGGCCAACCGCCACTACGCTCACGTTGACTGCCCCGGCCAC
>CANBVJ010000071.1 GCA_947372865.1 Comamonadaceae bacterium | reverse complement strand
GCCCATGCAGTGCGAGTACTTTGCCCTGGAGGGCCTCACCGACCTGGTCAACACCATCAAGCAAGTCAAGGCCAACCTGAATGACGACTTGCGCATCATTGGCCTCTTGCGGGTGATGTTTGACCCACGCATCACCTTGCAGCAACAGGTCAGCGAACAGCTCACCTCCCACTTTGGCGACAAGGTGTTTGACACCGTCATTCCGCGCAATGTGCGCCTGGCCGAGGCGCCCAGTTACGGCGTGCCCGGTGTGGTGTTTGACCTCCAGTCCAAGGGGGCGCAGGCCTTTGTTGCCTTTGCCCTGGAGATGGTGGGCCGGGTACAGGGCATGTAGGGCAGGGCGCCTCTCTCTCCACCCCTATCGCTATTTAATTCATAGCATACAAGCTCGTCCCGACAGGCCATGACCACTGTTCCCATCCTGATTCTTCCCGGCTGGCAAAACTCCGGCCCGGCGCACTGGCAAAGCCGCTGGGAGGCGCTATACGGCGATATGCGCGTGGAGCAGCACGACTGGATATGCCCGCTGCGCGGTGACTGGATCGCCCGGCTGGAAGATGTGCTGCTGGCCCATGCGGACACACATGGCGGCCCCTGCCTGCTGGTGGCCCACAGCCTGGGTTGCATGCTCACTGCTGCCTGGGCCTCGCATTCGCGCCACACGCACCTGGTGGCAGGTGCCTTGCTGGTGGCGCCGGGCGACTCGGAGCAGCCCGAACTGTGCGGGCCCTTGCACAGTTGGCTGCCCATTCCCGCGCAGCCCTTGCCCTTCAAAAGCCTGCTGCTGGGCAGCCAGAACGACCCGTATTGCAGCCTGGAGCGGGCTCAAGGCTTTGCCGCCGCCTGGGGCTCCGAGTTCATCGACTATGGCGCTCGCGGCCACCTCAACGCCGAGTCAGGCCTGGGCGACTGGCCCGAGGGTCGTGCCCTGCTGGCGCGCCTGAACCCCACCACCGATTAAAAGAAGGAACCCATATGGTCACCAAAAAACCCAAGGGCCTGGGCATGGGCCTGGAGGCCCTGCTGGGCCCCAAGGTCAAGGAAGCCATCAACCTGGACGGCACACCTGCCGCTGCCGACCTGCCCAGCACTCTGGTGCTGGAAGACTTGGTGGCGGGCCAGTACCAGCCGCGCACCCACATGGACGAGGGCGCACTCTACGAGTTGGCCGAGAGCATCAAGGCCCAGGGCATCATGCAGCCGATTTTGGTGCGCCAGTTGGACGCCGAGCGCGCCAAGGCGCACCGCCCCGAGGGCTCAAGCCGCCCGGTGTACGAGATCATTGCGGGCGAGCGGCGCTTTCGCGCGGCCAAGCTCGCCGGGCTGGACCGGGTGCCGGTGCTGGTGCGCAACGTGGCCGACGAGGCTGCCGCCGCCATGGCCTTGATCGAGAACATGCAGCGCGAAGACCTCAATCCGCTGGAAGAAGCCCAGGGCCTGCAGCGCCTGATCAAAGAATTTGGCCTGACGCATGAGCTCGCCGCCCAGGCCGTGGGCCGCTCGCGCAGCGCTGCCAGCAACCTGATGCGCCTGCTCAATTTGGCCGACCCGGTGCAATCCATGCTGATGGCCGGTGACATAGACATGGGCCACGCCCGCGCCCTGCTGTCGCTGGACCGGGCCACGCAAATCACGGCGGCCAACCAGATTGCCAACAAAAAGCTCTCGGTGCGCGAGTCCGAGAGCCTGGTGAAAAAGCTCTCGGCCGAGTTTTCGCTGGTGGCTTCCAAGCCCAAAAAAGAGAAGTCACGCGACCTCAAACGCGTGGAAGAAGAGCTCTCGGACCTGCTGCAAGCGCAGGTGGAAGTGGTCATTAAAAAGCGCGTTAAACGCGCTGGTCGCATCGAGGAAATGGGCGAAGTGGTGATCCAGTTTGGTTCGCTTGACGCGCTCAACGGCCTGATTGAGCGCCTGGCGCCCAACGGCAACCGCTAGTCCGCATGGCCGACCCCGCCACCGACCCAAAGCCCGCCCCGCGCAGCCGCTGGCGTGCCGCTCCGCCCTGGCCGCTGCCCGCATTGCTGAGCTGGGGCGTGAGCTGGGCCGCGTTTCGGCTCATGCTGCTGCGCGACTGGCCCATGGGCGCGGCCCTGGTGATTGCGGCGCTCTTGGGCGTGGGCTTGAGCTTGTGGGGCGACTCCTGGTGGCGCAAGGCGGTGGTGGCGGCCGGCTTTCCAGTGTCATTCGCCCTGAGCCTGCCCATGCTGGGCCTGGGCGACATGCCGGCCTGGGTCTGGCTGCTGCCGCTGGTGGTGATGCTGCTGGTCTACCCGGTCAACACCTGGGCCGACGCGCCCTTGTTTCCCACCCCGGCCAAGGCTTTGCACGCGCTGCCCGGCTTTGCGCCCTTGCCTGCGGGTGCTCGCGTGCTCGACGCTGGTTGCGGCCTGGGCCACGGCTTGCAGGCATTGCGCCACGCCTACCCCAAGGCGCAGTTTTATGGCATCGAATGGAGCGCCACCCTGCGCTGGCTGTGCGCGCTGCGCCTGCCCTGGGCGCGCATCAGCCGGGGCGACATCTGGTTGGCGGACTGGTCGGGTTACCAGATGGTGTATTTGTTCCAGCGGCCCGAGAGCATGCCCAAGGCGGTGGCCAAGGCGGCACAAGAGCTGCGCCCCGGCGCCTGGATGGTGAGCCTGGACTTTGAAGCCGCACAACTGGTGCCGAAAGATAGCTATAAGGCAAGCGATGGCAAAATGGTATGGATTTACCAAATGCCCTTTGTCTACGCAAGGCCCTAGCATGTCCGCTCCCCTCGCACCTTCCGCGCGCGTTTCCAACCCTGATAGCCCTGGAGTTTCTGCCCAGTCAGTGGTGCTGTTTGCCATGGCCACCCTGGCCGAGCGGCGCGACGCCGATACGGAAAGCCACTTGCTGCGTCTGCAGGCTTACGTCCGCTTGCTGGCGCAGGCCTTGCAGCGCCTGCCCGCCTTGGCACCCGTGCTGACGCCGGACTACATCGCGCATCTGGTGCAAGGCGTGCTGTTCTACGACATTGGCACCTTGGCGGTGCCCGAGCGGGTTTTGCTCAAACCCGGGCGCTTCAGCCCGGAGGAGCGCAGCGCCATGCAAAGCCATACCGTGCGCGGCTACCAGGCCCTGGTCCGGGCAGAAAAAACCTGCGGCGCCAGTGATCCGTGGCTGGACATGGCCAAGCAGCTTGCCCTGTCGCACCACGAGCACTGGAACGGCCACGGCTATCCCCAGCAACTGGCCGGCGAGGCCATCCCCCTGTGCGCGCGCATTGTGGCCGTGGCCGATGTGTATGACGCCATGGTCAGCAACAAGGTGTACAAGGCCGGCATGTCGCACGCCCAGGCCGTGGAAAAGATCCGCGCCGAGCGTGGCGCCCAGTTTGACCCGCAGGTGGTGGACGCCTTTGTGGTCTGCGCCGCCGCGATCGAACGGGTGGCGCGCCGCCACGCCGACACCGAGGACGACTTGCAGCGCAAGATGGAAACCCTGGCCGAGGCGATTGCCGAACATTCGGTGATGTAGGGCGCCGCTGCCGCCGTTGTGCAGGGACACTTGCGCCCGATCGCCGCTGGCGCGCGCCAAAGCGGGAATAATCCCAGCTTTCAACCAGAGAAAACACCATGGCAAACCGCCTTACGCAAATCGCTACCCGCACCGGAGACGGCGGCACCACCGGCCTGGGTGACAACAGCCGCGTCTCCAAAAACAGCCTGCGCGTGCACGCCATGGGCGACGTGGACGAACTCAACTGCCACATCGGCGTGCTCTTGTGCGAAGCCATGCCCGAGGGCGTGCGCGCTGTGCTGGTCGAAATCCAGCACCAGTTGTTCAACCTCGGCGGCGAGTTGTCGATACCGGGTTTTGAGTTGCTCAAGGCCGAGGCGGTGCTCACGCTCGACGAGGCCTTGGCCACCTACAACGCCGATCTGCCCCGCCTGCAAGAATTCATCTTGCCCGCTGGCAGCCGCGCCGCTGCCCTGGCCCATGTCTGCCGCACCGTGGCGCGCCGCGCCGAGCGTGCCGTGGTGGCGCTGGGCAACGAAGAGGCCCTGAAAGAGACGCCGCGCCAGTACCTCAACCGCCTCTCCGACCTGATGTTTGTGCTGGCCCGTGTGTTGAACCGCTACCGCACCGATGGCACGGTGGGTGACGACGTTTACTGGAAAAGCGAGCGCATGGCGCGCGCGGGCTAAAGCCTAGCGCCAGAAGCCCGTTTCGCGTCTGCGCGTTGGTCCATTCAAGCAGCAGCGCAGGCTTGCATCTCGCCCAGGTCGGGGCCCCAGACTTCCAAGTGGCCCTGGCGCAGTACGCGCCGGCGGCAGCGCAGGGCCAAGACGGCGTCCAGCCCGCTGGGCTGCAAGAGCGCGTGCAGTGTGGCCGCCTGCGCTGGGGTCAACGCGGCAGCGGCGTCTTGCACGCGTTGCAGCAGGTAAATCCGGTAGGGCATCACCATCACATCCACCGCGTGGCCGCGCCACTGCATGCGCGCCATGCCAATGTGGCGGTCGCCGGGCTTGGGCATGCCGTTGCTGCCTGCGGGCAGCTCGGGGCGCTGGGCCAGCCAGTCGTTGGCAAATTGCACGTGGGCAGTGATCTCGGGCAGGTAATCGTCCGCGATGAACTGCAGCAGCGCCAGCAAGGTGGCGCTCGGAGCGTCGGCGTTCAGCCAAGGCGCGCTGGCGCCCAGGTATTCCCCGGCGTCCAAGTCAGGCGCGTTCATGCGCTCCGTCCAGCGCCAGACGCGGGCTGCGCGCTGCTTCATGCGTAAGCCCGGATGCGGGTCGCGCGCCAGGTGGCCGCACAGGGGGCCGGCCAGGGCGTAGTCGGCCACTGTGGGCGTGCTGCCCAGCAGGTAGGGCGTGTGCGCCATGTGGGCGTTGAGCAGGTCCATAAAGGCGTCGGTGCTGGCCTCAATGGTGGGCGCGGTGGCCGGCGTCACGCCAAAGGCCAGACAGGCGCCGCGCATGCGTTTGCTGGCCAACAAAAAGCGCTCGTGTGCCGCCTCTGGCCCCAAAGTGGGCGCCAGCGCGCTGATGAAGTCGGCTTCTAAAAAAGCCAGGTTGTCGGCGTCAAAGTTCCAGCGGTAATGCATGGCTGCGCGCAGCAGGCCTTCGCCGCCAAACAGCTCCAGCAGGCGCGCCAGTACCGCCAGCACCGGGTCAGGAGGCAAGGCGGCGGGCCCGTGCCCAAGGCCATGGGCTTCAAAATGGTCAATGATGTCCGCGCCGTCTTGCAGCCACTGACCGTGCGGCGTTTGCACCACCGGAATGATCCAGCGCCCCACTGCAGGAATGGCCTCGGCCTCAAAACGCGGGTCGCCGGCCATACGCTCTTCAAAGGCCACGCGCTGTTTGCGCAAATAGCTGCGCACCTTGGCGGTGTAGAGCGAACCGGCCATGCCGTAGAGAACGTAGGGAGCGGTCATAAGGCAGTGGTCTTGCAGGCTTAGTTGGCGTAATAGATGTAGGCGTCACCCGGGCTTGCGGGCTCTTTGAGCGTCTTGTCCAGGCGGATGGGCCCCTCGGCCAGCGAGGGCCACAAGGGCTTGGCCTGGGCGGCGTCAAAGGCCAGCAGGTCGGCCTTCATGGCTGCCAGGCGCGCCGGTTGCTGGGCGGCCAGGTCGGTTTTCTCGCCCGGATCGCTGACCAGGTTGTACAGCACATCCTTTTTGGGCCGCTGCATCACCTGCAGTTTCCAGTCGCCCTCGCGCATGGCCAGATACGTGTCGGTACGCCAGAAGATCTGGCGGTGCGGTGCGTCCGTGCGCTGGCCTTGCAGGTAGGGCAGCAGGTTGACGCCGTCAAGCACCTTGCCCTGGGGCGGCTTGGCCCGGGCGGCGGCCAGCGCGGTGCTGAAAATGTCCAGGTGGCTGATGGGCAGGTCGTAGTGCGCGCCCTGGGGCAACACCTTGGGCCAGCGCATGAAAAACGGCACATGGATGCCGCCGTCGTAAAAACTGGCTTTCCAGCCCCGGTAGGGCTTGTTCAGATCGGGCACGCCGATATAGCCTGCGCCGCCGTTGTCACTGGTGAAGATGACCAGGGTGTTGTCGTCCAGGCCCTGGTCTTTGAGGTGCTGCAGCACGCGCCCGATGTTGCGATCCAGGGAGCGGATCATGGCGGCGTAGACGCGCGTGGTGTGGTCTGGGATATGGGCGAGTGCGTCGTAGTCTTCTTTGGTCGCTTGCAGCGGCGTGTGCGGCGCGTTGTAGGCCAGGTACATAAAGAAGGGCTGCTGCCGGTTGGCGTCCATGGCCTTGAGGGCTTCGTCGGTCAGGTAGTCCGTCATGTAGCGCGCGGGCTGAAACGGCTGGCCGGCGTTGAAGCGGATGCCCCAGGGGTGCGAGGCCCACAAGAACTTGTCAATCGGGTCAAAGTCTTGCTTGGCGTTGACCACGTTGGGCGCGTTTTCTGGCAAGAACATGGACGCGCCATGCATCAGGGCCAGCGACTCGTCAAAACCATGCGCATAGGGCCGAAACTGCGGGCTGTCGCCCAAATGCCATTTGCCCACATGCAGCGTGCGGTAGCCCACGCCTTTGAGCGCGCGCGCCAGCGTCACCTCGGTCGTGGGCAGGCCCATGTCTTCGTAGGGAATCAGGTCCGCCTCGCGCTCGGCGTGGTAAATCATGGGTCGCGCGTCGCCCCCCGGGTTGGTGGCGGCCAGCACCTGCATGAACTGCTTGGGTGTGGGCGTGAATTCAAAGCCAAAGCGCGTCGGGTAGCGCCCGGTCATCATGGCTGCGCGCGAGGGCGCGCAGGTGGCGTTGCCGGAATAGCCAGCCAGAAAATCCACGCCGCTTTGGGCAATGGAGTCGATATTGGGCGTGGGCACGCTGCCCCCCGCCACACCGCCGCCGTGCAGGGTGATGTCGTTAAACCCCAGGTCGTCGGCCACGATCAGCAGCACATTGGGCGCCCGTGCGCCCGCTCCCGCCGGGGCCACAGCAGGCACGCGCCACACCACCTCCTGGGTTGGCCCATAGTCTTTGCGCATGACGTGCTTGACAAACAAGAGCAGCACGCCAGAGCGCCCGCCCACAGCCCAAAAGCCCAGGCCCAGCAGCAGGAGCAAGACGATCAGGGTTTTGGCGGCCAGCCAGATTCGGGGTTTGCGCATGTACGGGTCTCCAGACTACGTTGGTAAATGGCCGCGGGGCTGCCCGCGAATGTTCAAAATTTCTTCTCCGTCACCTGCAGCAATTGCACCTCTGGTGCAACACACCGCCCACGTTTTTGCAGGTGCCAGACGCTGCTGACGCGCTTAGCGCGGCGCCAGAATCGCCATGGTGATACGGGAGATGCACGTCAGGTCGCCCGCCTCGTCGCGCAACTCGATGCCCCAGACCTGCGTGGTGCGGCCCCGGTGGATGGGGCGCGCGGTGCCGGTGACCCAGCCGCTGGTTGCGCCTTTGAGGTGGTTGGCGTTGATGTCCAGCCCCACCGCCCGGTAGTCGGGCGGGCACGAATAAGCGGCGCCGCAGGAGCCCAGTGTCTCGGCCAGTACCACCGAAATGCCGCCGTGCAACAGGCCATAGGGCTGGCGGGTGCGCGCGTCCACCGGCACGCGGCCCACGATGTAGTCGTCGCCCACTTCCACAAATTCAATGCCCAGATGGGTGTCGGCCGTGCCGGCGGTGCCTTGGGTCAGGAGTTCAACCGAGATCGGTTTTTGCCAAATGCGCACAGGGTTTCCTTGTTGTCAAAACTGCCACTGTAGCCGCCCTTGGGAGGCCAGTGGCGCCGGGGCAGTCACTCAGGCGAAGCGGCGTGCGAGTTCGGCAATGTGCTGGGGCGAAATGCCGCAGCAGCCACCCACCAGCGTGGCGCCCTGGTCTACCCAGCGCTGCGCCCAGCCGACATAGGACAGCGGGTCCAGGTCGTCACGGATGTCCAGAATCACTGCGTTGGCGGTGGCTTCTTTGGACTGCGCCGGAAAAGCGTTGGCGTAAACGCCAATGTCTACCGCTGCACCGGCCGCCGTGATGGCTTGCTTGGCGGCGACCACTGCCGCCTCCATCACCTCGGGCTGGCTGCAGTTGAACAAAATGGCTTTGGCGCCCAGTGCCAGGGCCGCAGCGACGGCCGCGTCCACGGACTCGCCCGAGCGCAGCACCGGCATGTCGCCCTCGGGTTCGTCGTCCAGGGTGAACGAGAGCCACAGCGGCTTCGGGTTGCCGTTCAGCGCCGCGTGCACCGCCTGGATCTCGGCAATCGAGCTTTGGGTTTCGGCCAGCCACACGTCCACCGACGCGTCCAGCCCGGCAATCAGCGCCTGGTGGATGCGTACCGAGGCCTCGCGCTCAAACAAATCGGGCCGGTACGAGCCCAGTGCCGGGGGCAGCGAACCCGCTACCGTGACCGGGTGGGTGGCAGCGTCCGCACTGGCGCGTGCCAGCGCGCCCGCCAGCCGGGCCAGCGCTACGCCTTGGGCGTCAAAGCGCTCTTGGCCAATATGAAAAGGCACGACCGCGTAGCTGTTGGTGGTGATGATTTGCGCGCCACCCTGCACAAAAGCGTCATGCGCCTGGCGCACAAACTGCGGCCCCTGCATCAGCGCCAAAGCCGACCATTCGGGTTGCTGAAACGGCGCGCCCATGCGCTTGAGCTCGCGGCCCATGCCGCCGTCAAGAATCTGTACT
>CANBVJ010000070.1 GCA_947372865.1 Comamonadaceae bacterium | reverse complement strand
CATGCAAAAAATCATCGCGCAGATCGCGCAAGAAATCCGTGTTCGCCCTAAGCAAGTCGAGGCCGCTGTGGCTTTGTTGGACGGTGGCGCCACCGTGCCTTTTATCGCCCGTTACCGCAAAGAGGTGACCGATGGGCTGGACGACATTCAGTTGCGCGAGTTAGAGGCCCGCTTGTCCTATCTGCGCGAGCTGCGCGACCGCCGTTTGGTGGTGGCCAAGGCGATTGACGAGCAGGGCAAGCTGACCCCGGCGCTGCGCGCGGCCATCGAGGCCGCCGCCACCAAGCAAGAACTCGAGGACATTTACCTGCCCTTCAAGCTCAAGCGCCGCACCAAGGGCCAGTTGGCGCGCGAAGCGGGGCTCGAACCCTTGGCCGACGCCTTGTTTGCGAACCCGCACCTGGTGCCCGCCGACGAGGCGCTGGCCTATGTCGTGCCCATGCGCCCGGTGGTTGAGGGCGAGGACAAACAAACTGACTTTTCGACCGTGCCCCTGGTGCTGGACGGCGTGCGTGATTTGCTCAGCGAGCGCTGGGCCGAGGCGCCGGCCGTGGTGCAAGACCTGCGCGCTTGGCTGTGGGACCAGGGCCTGCTGCAAAGCAAGCGTATTGAGGGCAAAGACGAAAACCAGCCCGAGGTGGCCAAGTTTCGTGATTACTTTGCCTATGACGAGCCAATAGGCCGCGTGCCGTCGCACCGGGCGCTAGCCGTGTTTCGGGGCCGCGCACTAGAGATTTTGGACGCCAAGCTGGTGCTGCCTGATGCTGCTTTTGCCTTGGCCGCGCCCGAAGCCGCACCCAAGCCCAAGGGCCCGGTGGTGTCGCTGGCCGAGGCGCGCATTGCGCTGCGCCTGGGCTGGAGCCACCAGGGCCGCGCCGCAGACGATTTGATCCGCAAATGCGTGGCCTGGACTTGGCGCGTCAAGCTCAGCCTGTCCACCGAGCGCGACCTGTTTGCCCGCTTGCGCGAAGACGCCGAGGGCGTGGCCATCAAGGTATTTGCCGACAATGTGCGCGACTTGCTGCTGGCCGCTCCGGCCGGCCCGCGCGTGGTGATGGGCTTGGACCCGGGCATCCGCACCGGTGTGAAAGTGGCAGTGGTGGACGCCACCGGCAAGCTGGTGGAAACCGCCACCGTCTTCCCCCACGAGCCGCGTAAGGACTGGGAAGGATCTCTGCACGCCCTGGGCGCCCTGTGTCTGCGCCACGGCGTGAACCTGATCGCCATTGGCAACGGCACCGCCAGCCGCGAAACCGACAAACTGGCGGGCGATCTGATCAAACAACTGTCCAAGAGCGGCGGCGTAGCTATAGACAAAGTGGTGGTGAGCGAGGCCGGGGCCTCGGTCTACAGCGCCAGCGAATACGCCAGCCAAGAAATGCCCGACGTGGACGTAAGCCTGCGCGGCGCCGCCAGCATTGCCCGGCGCCTGCAAGACCCGCTGGCCGAATTGGTCAAGATTGACCCCAAATCCATCGGCGTGGGCCAGTACCAGCACGACGTGAACCAAAGCGAACTGGCCAAAACCCTGGCCACCGTGGTGGAAGACTGCGTGAACGCGGTGGGCGTGGACCTGAACACCGCCAGCGTGCCGTTGCTCTCGCGCGTGTCGGGCCTCTCAGGCACCGTGGCCAAGGCGGTGGTGCGCTGGCGCGAGGCCAACGGCGCTTTTGCCAACCGCCAGCAGCTGCTGCAAGTGGCCGGCCTGGGCGCCAAGACTTTTGAGCAAAGCGCAGGCTTTTTGCGCATTCGCGGTGGCGACAACCCGCTGGACATGACCGGCGTGCACCCAGAAACCTATTCCGTGGTGGAACAGATCATGGCCAAAGCCGGCAAGCCCGTGGCTGAGCTGATGGGCCGCGCCGACATGCTCAAAACCCTGCGCCCCGAGCTGTTTGCCAACGAAAAGTTTGGCGTCATTACGGTGCAAGACATTTTGGGCGAGCTGGAAAAGCCCGGCCGCGACCCGCGCCCGGACTTCAAGGTGGCGCGCCTGCAAGACGGCGTGAACGACATCAAAGACCTGATCGAAGGCATGATTTTGGAAGGCACGGTGAGCAACGTGGCGGCCTTTGGCGCCTTTGTGGACCTGGGCGTGCACCAAGACGGCCTGGTGCACGTGAGCCAGTTGGCCCACAAGTTTGTGAACGACGCGCGCGAGGTGGTCAAAACCGGCGACATCGTCAAAGTGCAGGTGGTGGAGGTGGACGTGGCGCGCAAGCGCATTGCCCTGACCATGAAGCTGGGCGAGGCCCCACGCGGCGCAGGTGGCGGCGACCGCAACGCGCCGCGCGACAACCGCTTTGAAGGCGCCGCCAGTGGGCAACGCCCCCAGCAGCGCGCGCCCGAACCCCAAGGTCCCAGCGCCATGGCGTCGGCGTTTTCCAAGCTACAAGGTTTGCGCAAATAAAGGGAGGGCCAGACCATGCGCGCGCTCAATATTTACGCCGGGCCCCGCGCCCGCGCCCATGTGCAGGCGCACGGCCTGCAGCCCGCGCACGTGGGCGTGATTCCGGCCGCCGCCGGTGGTCCCAAAGGCTTGATACTGGGCCCGCTGGACCGTTTTATTTTTGGCCAGTGGCTGCCGCAAAGCAGCCAGCGCGTGGCGCTGGTGGGCGCGTCCATCGGCGCCTGGCGCATGGCCACGGCCTGCCTGAACCAGCCCGTAGCTGCCTTTGAGCGGCTGGAGCACGACTACATCCACCAGCATTACGAGCTGCCCGAGGGCCAAAAGCGCGTGAGCGCGCAGCAGGTGAGTGACGAGTTTGGCCACAACCTGCACGCCTTTTACGGCGGGCGCATTGCCGAGGTGCTGAGCCACCCGCGCTACCAGTTGCACATCATGACTTCGCACGGGCAGCGCCTGTTGCGCCGCGAACACCCGTGGCTCACGCCCCTGGGCTACGCGGCGGCTTTTTTGAGTAACGCCGTGCAGCGCCGCGCCCTGGGCGGCTGGCTGGAGCGGGTGGTTTTTTCTGCCCAAGGCGCAGCGCTGCCCTTTGATACTGGCGACTACCAAACCCTGCAATGCGCGCTGACCGAGGGCAACTTTATGGACGCCCTGCAGGCGAGCTGCTCGATCCCCTTTGTTTTAAAGGCGGTGCACGACATTGCCGGCGCGCCGCCCGGCGCCTACTGGGACGGCGGTATTACCGACTACCACTTGCATTTGCGCTATGCCGGTTTGCCTACGGCAGCGCAACCTGCGGACTCGGCTACGGTGGCTGACGATACGTCGGCTAACACTTCTGCTGCGGGCGCGGGCATCGTGCTGTACCCGCATTTTCAGAAAGCGGTGGTGCCGGGATGGCTAGACAAGGGACTGAAGTCTCGCCACCGCGCCACGTTGGCGCTGGACTCAATGGTGCTGCTGGCGCCCAACCCTGCTTGGCTGCAAACCCTGCCCAACGGCAAACTGCCCGACCGCACCGACTTTGCCCGTTACGGCAACGACTTGGCCAGCCGGGTCGCCGCGTGGACCGGCGCTACCAGCGCCGCTCAGCGGCTCGCCGATGAGTTTGCAGCATGGTTGGAGCGGCCGGATATGGGGCAGGTGCTGCCGATTTAGTCCACTGGTCCGTCAGTGCGGCGTATTCCAAGGGTTGATGACCGTCAGGCCAGCGGCTTCAAACGGTACCGTGTCTCGCGTTGCAACGATCAAGCCATGGCTCGTGGCCGTTGCTGCAATGTAGCCGTCTGCGGGCGCAATTGCCTTCCCTTGGGTTCGCGCACGGGCTCGAATCACCGCATAGGCCTCGGAGGCCGCAGCATCAAAGGGCAGGATTCGACCGGTGAACAAAGGCACGATGCGTTGCTCAAGACTGGTGTGGAGCGTGTCTCTTCGTTTGCCAGGCGCGAGCGCCGCCACACCAAAACGCAACTCGGCTAAGCTGATCGCAGACAGGTAAAGCGTTTCGATGATTTGCGCGTCTAACCAATTCAGCACAGCTGCGTCCCCGGTGAGCCGCAGTGGTTCAGAAACGACGTTGGTATCGAGAAGAATCATTCGAAGCTGATCGGTTCTGTAGACGACTTGTCACGCTCGATCTCAAGATCAAAACCGCCTGCTTGCTGGCCGATTTCAGCCAGCAAGGAGCCTAGCTTGATGCGGCCCTCGGGTCTGGCGATGCTTTCAAGAATGGCGCGGACTTCTGCCTCGGTGCTTCGGCCGGCCAGCGCGGCCCGCGCGCGCAAAGCACGGTGCGTCTCCTCCGGTAAATTACGTACGGTAATGGATGACATTGACACTCCTTTTGCTCGGCTGATTGCAATGATTGCATTGTAGGGTGAATGCAATCATTTTGCGCAATCTCGGCATCTTCGCGCCGTGGTGGCAAGCGCGGCTTGCAGGCTTATGCTGCCCAAGCACTCACACGAACCAAGCTCTCTAAAAAAGAAGACTGAAGGTTCGCAGCCAGACAGGCCCAGCTAAACGAGGGGCGCGTGCGCCGGTAGAAAATACCCCAGCGTGCGCATTCCCGCCACCGTCAGCAGCAGCGAGCCAAACAAGTGCAGCGCGGCTGTACCCAGGGCCAGCGCGTACTTTTGCTGCCCCAGCATGGCAATCACTTCGGCAGAAAAGCTGGAAAACGTGGTCAAAGCGCCCAAGAACCCGGTGATTAGCGCCAAGCGCCAAACCGGATCAAGCTGCGGCAGTGCCTGGAACAGGGCGACCGCAATGCCGACCAAATAGCCACCAATCCAATTGGCTGCCAGCGTGCCCAAGGGCAGGGCGGCGCCGGGTACGACCAGCGGGTTGAGCCACAGACCGAGCTGCCAGCGCGCTAGCGCGCCCAGACAGGCGCCGGTGCAAATCGCAAAGATGGACAACATTTGGTGGGCTCCTTGCGCGCTTGTTGGGCTGGGGTGGGCAGCGGCTCAGGGCGCGGCTTGGGCCTTGGCCGGGGCTTCAAACGACTGGCCGTTGACGGTTAAACCAGCCTCAGACAAGCGCGCGGCACTGCTGCCCTTGAAGCCTTTGACCCGGCGCAAAAAGTCGGCCCAGTCTTTGAACGGGCTTTGCGCACGCGCCTGCAAAATGCGCGCTGTGCTGGCCGGGCCCAGGCCTTTGATGCTGTCCAACTCGGCCTCGGTGGCAAGGTTTGCCTCAGTTGCGCCAAAGCTCAAGCCCGCAGCCAGCGCGGCTGCGGCAACGACCAAGAAGCGGTGCAGGCTGCGCATGGGGCCCAAGTTCAGGCTTGCGCTGCCAGCCACTGCACGTATTTGCCCACGCCGGTGGCCACGTCGGCAAAGGCGTGGTCGCAGCCGCTGGCGCGCAAGGCGCCCAGGTCGGCCTGGGTGTAGCACTGGTATTTGCCGCGCAGTGCGTCGGGGAAGGCGATGTATTCCACCAGGCCCATGGCGGCAATCGTCTCCAGCGCCAGGGGCACGTGGCCATCGGCGGCGCGCAAGGTGTTGACCACGGCGCAGGCCACGTCGTTAAAGGCCTGGGCGCGGCCCGAGCCGAGGTTGAAGATGCCGCTTTTCTCGGGGTGGTCGAAGTACCACAGGTTGACCGCTACCACGTCGTCCACAGACACAAAGTCGCGCATTTGGGCGCCCGGGGCGTAGCCGCCGTATTCGCCAAAGAGCTTGACGCGGCCCTCGGAGCGGAACTGGTGGAACTGGTGGTAGGCCACGCTGGCCATGCGGCCCTTGTGCTGTTCGTGCGGGCCGTAGACGTTGAAATACCTAAAACCCACCACCTGCGGGCTGGCGTCTTGCAACTGGGCGCCGAGTTCACGGCGCATTACCTGGTCAAACAGCAGTTTGGAATAGCCGTAGACGTTGAGCGGGGCCTCAAACGCCGGGTCTTCTTTAAAGGTGGACGAGCCGCCATAGGTGGCGGCAGACGAAGCGTACAAAAGCCGCGTGCCTTGCGCCTGCGCGGCGTGAAAGAGCTGCTTGGTCGTCTCGAAGTTGTTTTGCATCATGTACTTGCCGTCCAATTCCATGGTGTCGCTGCAAGCACCTTCGTGGAAGACGGCTTCTACATGGCCGTAGCGCTGGGCGGCAAAGGCGCTGTAAAAGGCGTCAGCGTCCACGTAGTCGGCAATCTTCAAGCCGGCCAGGTTGCGAAATTTGTCGCCCTGGGTGAGTTCGTCCACCGCAATGATGTTGTCCATGCCCCGGGCGTTGAGCCCGGCAATGATCTGGCTGCCAATAAAGCCGGCGGCGCCGGTAACCACGATGCGCGTCATGCAAACAACTCCTGGTAGGACACCGTCGCGGTGCCAAATTTGCCGACCACAATGCCGCCGGCCCGGTTGGCCCAGGGCAGGGCCTGGCGCAGCGTAAAGCCGGCACCCAAAAGCGAGGCCATGGTGGCAATCACCGTGTCGCCCGCACCGGTCACGTCAAACACCTCGCGGGCCTGTGCGCTCACATGCAGCTCGCCGTCGGCGTCAAACAAGGTCATGCCTTCTTCGCTGCGGGTCAGCAGCACGGCGTCCAACTGCAGCGCGGTGCGCAGTGCGTGCGCCTTGGTGCGCAGCTCGTCTTCGCTGTGCCAGGGGCCGATCACTTCTTGCATTTCTGCGCGGTTGGGCGTGATGACGGTGGCGTGCTGGTAGCGCGAATAGTCGCTGCCTTTGGGGTCAATCAGAATGGGTTTGCCCGCTGCGCGGGCCTGGGTAATCATGTCGCCCACATGAGCCAACCCGCCTTTGCCGTAGTCTGAAAACAGTACGGCGTCGCACTCGGGCAGCAATTGGCCGAAGCGCGCGGTTTGCCCGGCCAGCACTTCATTTTTTGGGGTATTTTCAAAATCCAGGCGCAGCAGTTGCTGCTGGCGGCCAATGATGCGCAGTTTGACCGTGGTTTTGAGGTCTGCGTCGCGGCCAAAGTGGGTCTGAATGCCGGTTTGGGCCAACAGCGCTTCGAGTTTGTGGCTGGCGTCATCGTCGCCCACCACGGTGAGCAGCGCCGCTTGCGCGCCCAGGGCGGCAATATTGCCGGCCACGTTGGCCGCGCCGCCGCCGCGCTCTTCTTCGCGGGTCACACGTACCACGGGCACCGGTGCCTCGGGCGAAATGCGGTCCACGGCGCCGTACCAGTAGCGGTCCAGCATCACGTCACCCACCACCAGCACGCGGGCGCGGGCCAGTTGTTCGGGGGTGATGGTGGTTGGGGTATTGGGAGTCATATCGGTCATGCGGGTGGGGTCAGAGCTCTTCTACACGCCGGGGCGGGTAGCTGTCCCAGGCCTGGCAGCCGGGGCAGTGCCAAAAATGCTGTTGCGCCTCAAAGCCGCAGGCCGCGCAGCGGTAGCGTTTGAGCGGTTTGACGGCGTGGTCCAGAGCGCGCTGCACCTGGGGGTGAAATTGTTCGTGTTCGAGCTTTTCGCCGGCAATCCACTGGGCTGCAGCCACCAGCGAGGGCTGCTTTTCCAGGTGGCGCACATACCAGTCGCGGGCGGTTTCTTCCGATGCGGCACGCTTGCGTTCCAGGGCCACGATGGCCTCAAGCACATCGAGCGAGGGCAGGGCGGCATAAGCGGCCTTCAGGGGCACGAGCGCGGCGTCGGGGGTGCCGCAGGCCTGGGCGTACAGGCGCAGGGGCTGCGCCATGAGCGCCACGGCGGATGGCGCGGCTACCACGGCGTCGAGCAGCGTGGTCAAAGCCTGTGCCGGCTCACCACTGCTGAACTGAAGGTGCGCCAGGTCAAGCCTAGCGCGCGCCATGCCGGGCGCAAGCGCAATGGCCTGTGCCAGCACCTGCTGCGCTTGCGGCCGGTCGTCGGTGGCGGCCAGGGCGGTGGCTTGTTCGCACAGGTAGTGCGCGCGCCGCCCGGCAAAGCTGCCCTGGTCGGCGAGTTCGAGCTTTTGCGCCACTTCGGCGGCCAGCACCCAGTCGCGTGAGCGTTCGTAGTTGGCCAGCAGCGCCAGGCGGGCTTCGGCTTCAAAGCGCGTGCCTTCGAGTTGCAGCAAGGCCACTTCGGCGCGGTCGAGCAAGCCGGCCTTGAGGTAGTCCAGTGCCAAACCGTGCTGGGCGCGGTGGCGGTCGTCGGCGCTGATGTCGCCGCGCGAGAGCAGGTGCTGGTGCACGCGCACGGCGCGCTGGTATTCACCCCGGCGGCGAAACAGGTTGCCCAGGGCGAAATGCAGCTCCGAGGTATCGGGGTCGTTTTGCACCGCCTCAATAAAGGCGTCAATGGCCTGGTCTTGCTGCTCATTGAGCAAGAAGTTCAGGCCGCGAAAGTAGGCTTTGGGCGCCTGGCGGTTTTCCAGTCGCAACTGGCGCAAGTCCAGGCGCGACGCGAACCAGCCCAGCACAAATGCCACGGGCAGGCCCATCAATATCAGCGAGGCGTCAAAGTCCATGGGGTACCGAACTGGTGGCGGCGTCGGCGGCGGACGCGGGTTGCGGCGCTTGTGGGGCGCTGGCCTCAGACAGTTTGCGCGCGTGGGCGGCTGCGCGCCGCTGGCGCCACCAGCGCGGCACCATGCCCAATACACCAATGAAGAGCCCGGCGGCAAAGGTGATCAGCACCACCAGCACCAGGGGCGCGGTCCACTGGTAGCCAAAAAAGAAACGCACGGTCACGTCTGCCTGGTTGTTCAACGCAAAGGCGAACAAGGTAAAAAAAATGGCTGCCTTGAGCAACCACTGGAGAATTGAGACGAGTGATGTCATTCAGTTCCTAGAGGGCTGGACGATTCTATCGGGCAGCCCGGGGCTTAGCGCGGATTTTGTACCGCCTGGAGTTGTGCGGTTTGGGCGTCCACCGATTCGCGCAAGGCCTTGCCTGGTTTGAAGTGCGGCACGCGCCGCTCGGGGATGGCGACACTTTCGCCACTGCGGGGGTTGCGGCCCATACGGGGCGGGCGGTGGTTGACAGAAAAGCTGCCAAATCCGCGTATCTCGATGCGTTGGCCACGCACCAGGGCGTCGTTCATGGCGTCCAGAATCGCCTTCACCGCGAACTCAGCGTCGTGGTGGGTCAGTTGGACGAACCGGTTTGCCAGTTCTTCTACAAGGTCAGAGCGGGTCATGGGTCAAGATAGGGGGAGACAAAAAAACGACCGGTGCACAAGGCAACCGGCCGTTCCTGGAGTTCAACTCAGCGGTTTAAGTGCTTAGTTGTTGTCCAACTTGGCGCGCAACAAAGCGCCCAGGCTGGTGGTGCCAGCGTTTTCGCGGGCAGAAGACTGGCTCAGGCTCGCCATGGCTTCGTTTTGGTCCGCAGCGTCCTTGGCTTTGATGGACAACTGGATGTTGCGGGTCTTGCGATCCACATTGACAACCACAGCAGTCACTTCGTCGCCTTCTTTCAACACGCTACGGGCATCTTCCACGCGGTCGCGGCTGATTTCCGAGGCACGCAGGTAGCCGATGATGTCTTCGCCCA
>CANBVJ010000069.1 GCA_947372865.1 Comamonadaceae bacterium | reverse complement strand
GGAGCGCTCAGTCATCCGGCTGCCCAGTTACGAACAGGTCAAGAGCGACCCGGTGTTATATGCCCATGCGAACCGAGTGCTGCATCTGGAGACCAACCCCGGCAACGCCAGAGCACTGGTCCAGGCCCATGGCGAGGGCACGACCGCGCGCGATGTGTGGATCACACCACCCCCGATACCGCTTACCACCTCAGAAATGGATCTGGTGTTTGACCTGCCTTATGCGCGCAGTCCACACCCGTCATACGCGGATGAATCCGGTAGCCACGACGGCGCCACCAAGATCCCGGCCTGGGAAATGATCCGCTTTAGCGTCAACATCATGCGCGGCTGCTTTGGCGGCTGCACGTTTTGCTCGATTACCGAGCACGAGGGCCGCATCATCCAAAGTCGTTCAGAAGATTCGGTCATCAAAGAGATTGAAGATATTCGCGACAAGGTCAAAGGCTTTACCGGCACCATTTCTGATCTGGGCGGCCCTACGGCCAATATGTACCGCCTGGGCTGCCGCAGCCCCGAGATTGAAGCGGCCTGCCGCAAACCGAGCTGCGTTTACCCCGGCATTTGCCAAAACCTGACCACCGACCACGGCCCGCTGATCAAGATGTACCGCCGGGGCCGCGCGCTCAAGGGCATCAAGAAGATTTTGATTGGCTCGGGCCTGCGCTACGACCTGGCCGTCCAAAGCCCCGAATACATCAAAGAGCTGGTGCAACACCACGTAGGCGGATACCTCAAAATTGCGCCCGAACACACCGAAGCTGGCCCGCTGTCCAAGATGATGAAGCCGGGCATTGGCTCGTACGACAAGTTCAAAACCCTGTTTGACAAGTTCAGCGCCGAGGCGGGCAAAAAGCAGTTTTTGATTCCCTACTTCATCGCCGCCCATCCGGGCACCACGGATGAAGACATGATGAACCTGGCGGTCTGGCTGAAGAAAAACAGCTTTCGCGCCGACCAGGTGCAAACCTTTTACCCCAGCCCCATGGCCACGGCCACGGCCATGTACCACAGTGGGCGCAACACCTTGCGCAAAATCCACCGCGCCGCCGAAAGCGACGAGGAAACCGTGGACGTGGTACGCGGCGAAAAGCGCCGCCGCCTGCACAAGGCCTTTTTGCGTTACCACGACCCCAACAATTGGCCGCTCTTGCGCGAAGCGCTCAAGGCCATGGGCCGGGCCGACCTGGTGGGCAATGGCAAACACCATCTGATTCCCACCTTCCAGCCCCTGGGCGACGGCGCTTACCAATCTGCGCGCAAGAAAAACAGCACGCCGGTGGGCAAGGCGGCGCCTATCGCGGGCAAGTTGTCGGTCAAGGTGGCTGGAAAAATGTTGGGCAATGTTGCTGGTAAAGCCAGCACCGCACCCCAAAAAGGCCGCATGCTGACCCAACACACCGGCCTGCCGCCGCGTGTGACCGGCTCGGGCCCTTTGGTAGCCCGTAAAGGCAAGCCCGTCGCAGGTCGATAGGGCTTTGGCGATCAGCCCGCCAGCGTGTACAGCGGAATATCGTGCTTTGCGCCCAGCGCATCGAGTTGCGCGCGGGTTTTGGTGGCTGCCCAAGCGGCAACCGCCGCGTGCGTGGACGGCGCCATCATGGATTTGACGCCAGACTCCGCCAACCCAGCTTGCAGGCAAAGCGACTTGGCAAAGTGCGGCTCCAGCGCTGCCACCGCCACCCGACCGTTTTTGCAGGCATAGACGCGGTAGCCCGCATGGCCACCACCCACGGCCGCGCCGGGCGTGGTCAGGCCCCAGGTGCGCGGCAGCGCCAAGTAATGGGCCGCGTCCGACAAGGCCACTTGCAGGCGCACGCCTTTGCCGGTTTTGATCTGCGCCAGGCGCGCTTGCAACACGGCTTCGCTTGCCATCAGCGAGCCGCCCATATCGGCGTAAAGCGAGGGCGGCAAGTCCATTCCCTGCACCAATCCGGCTTCGGCCAGGTAGGTCAGGTCGTGGCCGGGTTCTTCGGCCCGCGCATCGGGCGCACCCACAATTTCCAGCAGGCACAGCGCGGGGTACAGGTGGCGCAACGTGGCCCAGTCAATGCCCAATTTTTTGAGCGCCGAGGGTCGAAACGAGGTAATCAACACATCCGCTTTTGCCAGCGCACTGTGCAAGACTTTTTGTCCAGCAGCAGTTTTCAGGTCGGCGCTGCGGGTTTTGATGCCCTGGTGCAAGGTGGCATAGGCGGCCGGGTTGTACAGGCCCATCGGGTCGCCCGAGCTGCCAGCGGGCGCAGCGCTTGGGGCCGGTGGCTCCAGCTTGACGCAGGTTGCGCCCATGGCTTGCAAGCGCATGAGCGCAGCGGGGCCGGGCAGATTGAGCGCCAGGCTGACGATGCGCACGCCTTTGAGGGCGCGCAGGGGTTTGGCGGCTGGAATGGTGCTTGTGTTCATATTTGTAGGGGCGGTGGGGGTTGAAGGGAAGGGCGTTGGCGCACCGTAAGGCGTGGGGTGCGCTGGCTTGGTGGGTTCGCGGTGGTCTGTGGGTTTAGGCCGTCTGGCGCATGGGCAACTGCGCCACCCAGTGCGTCCACCAGGCCAGGGCTTGCGTGGGCGCGTCGTCGGCTTGCATGGCGTCGATTTCGCCCACGGTGCCAATGCGCTGGGCGCCCAGGTCTTGCAAGCGGGCGTCAAACGCCTTGCCGCCAGCACAAAAGTTGTCGCCATAGCTGCTGTCGCCCAGGGCGACCAAGCCGTAGCGGGTGCTGCCCAGGTAGCGGGGCTGCAGGTCTAGGCTTTGGTACAGGGATTGCGCGTTGTCGGGCACGTCGCCGCTGCCGGTGGTGGAGCAGACCAGCAAAAACACGGCGTCTTGCGCAAACACCTCAATCGTCAGCCCGTCCATGGGCCGTATCTGGGCGTCAACGCCCAGGTCGGCGGCGCAAAAAGCGAGGGTTTGGGCGACCTCAGTGGCGTTGCCGTGGACGGTGCCCACCAAAATATGAAGCTGCATGGAGCGCATTTGTCCTTGGATCATGGGTTGGGGTCGATGATAGGGGCAATAATCCCCAGCTCTTGGGCGGCGCATGTCTGCACGCCTGTTCGACTTTTTGCCTGGTGGCCGCTTTGATTTCTGATTCTCCTAACGCCGAGCTTTTCCCCGAACTCCCCCTGCCGCCCGCAGCCCCCAAGGTGCGTGCGGCGCGTTCGCTCAAGGCAATCCCAGCGAAGGCGTCTGTGTCCGCATCTGTGCCGGAAGTGACACCTGACTTGGCGCCAATCGCAGCCTATCCCGATGTCGAGGCTGAAATACTTGCTCTTTCCGATGTGCAATCCAGCGCTGCGACCCCAGCCGAGCCCGCAACTGCAGCCCCAGCGCCCGCCGTTGAAGCGCCTGCGGTAGCCCCGACAGGACTCGAAGCCTGGGCCCAAAGCCTGGAAGCCCACCCCGACTACCGCGTGATGCGCCGCCTGCAGCCGCGCCTGCTGTGGCCCAACGCTGCCGGCCAAGACATTGTTCGTGTGGTGGTGCTTGACACCGAAACCACCGGCCTGGACCACGCCAAGGACAAGATCATCGAGCTGGCCCTGCTGCGCGTGGACGTGGACCGCGCGACCGGCTTGCCCGTGGGGCCGGTGCAGGTGTTTGACGAACTGGAAGACCCGGGCATGCCCATTCCCAAAGAGGCGATAGCCATCACCGGCATCACCGACGCGGACGTGGCTGGCAAGCGCCTGGATGAGGCGCGCATTGCCGCCCTGATGGACGGCGTGGACGTGGTGGTTGCCCACAACGCCGGCTTTGACCGCCCCTTTTGCGAGGCGCGCCTGCCGCTGTTTCGCAACTTTGCCTGGGCTTGCTCGTTTGCCGATCTGGACTGGAAGGCGCAGGGGCGCAGCTCCAGCAAACTCGAAGCCCTGGCCCAGGGCTTGGGCCTGTTTTACGACGCCCACCGCGCCGAGATGGACTGCCACGCATTGCTGGCCGTGCTGGCCGCGCCGCTGCCCAAAACCCCCGATTCCAACGCCATGGCCAGTCTGCTGGCCGGCGCGCAAACCCCGTTTTTCCGTCTGCAAGCCACCGGCGCGCCCTTTGACGCCAAAGACCTGCTCAAGGCCCGCGCCTACCGCTGGAACGCCGAGTTGCGCGTCTGGCACACCCGCCTGGGCGACGAGGCTGCGCTGGAGGCCGAATGCGTCTGGCTCAAAGCCAAGGTCTATGGCCAGCGCAGCGCCAGCGTGATGGTGGAAAAAGTCGACGCCTTAACCAAATATGCCGCACGCAGCGGCGCCCTGGCGCCACGCCAGTTGTAGGAGAGACCACGATGCAGTTTCAGATATTGGGCGTGCAAGCCGCCAAGGTGCGCCGGGTGATGATCAACGACCGACTGGTGCCCTCAGCCATGCACAAGACCGCAGTGGCTGGGCCGGTGCGCGTGGGCGTGCTGGGGCTTGAAGTGGATGAGCAGGCCGATTTGTCGGTGCACGGCGGGCTAGAGAAAGCCGTTTACGCTTATCCGTATGAGCATTACGCCTACTGGCGCCAAGCCAGAGAGGACGCGGGCCTAGGCGGCATTGACGACGCGCTGCTGCCTGGCGCCCTGGGCGAAAACCTGACCCTGCAAGGCCTGCTGGAGACCGACGTGTGGGTGGGCGATGTGCTGCAGTTTGCCGACTGCGCGCTGCGCGTGACCCAGCCGCGCGAGCCCTGCTTCAAGTTCAACGCGTCCATGGGCTTTAACCAGGCGTCAAAGCAAATGGCGCAGACGGGCTTGTGCGGGTTTTATTTGGCGGTGGACCAAGCAGGCACCGTGCAAGCGGGCGAGACGGCCACCTTGGTGCCGGGCCCTCGGCGTGCCAGCATTCCAGAGCGCTTTCAGGCCAAGATGTTCAAGCACTTGCGCTGATCGGGCGCCGCAGCCTTGCTTTTAAGCTTAGGCCGCCACATTGCACTCGCGCCGCAGCAGCGCCAGCGCGTCGTGCAAGGCGTAGTCGGCATCGCTGCGCAGCGTGGGTAGGCCTTCTTCCAAAAACGACTGCCACATGTCCACGTAATCGCCCTGAAACTGCGCCGGGGCGTGGCTTTGCACAAAGGCCACGGCCGCGTCGCCGTCCAGGCCAGATTTGCGAATTCTGCGCACCAGGGCGCTGGCGGCCTTCTCGGTAAGCAGGGTTTTGGGCGCGCTGCCTGCGGCGACGCACAACAAGAGCGTGAGCAGCGAGCCCTCGTCTTCATGGCCGCCGGTGGTTTTGGCCCAGGTGGCAGACACGCTGCGCTCGAACTCTTCCACCTCGGCCAGCCCGTCGTCCAGCCAGAAATAGCGGCCCAGGAAGGCGGGGGTCTGGTCAAACAGCTTTTTGGGCGTGGCGGCTGCGTCCATGATGCGCTGCCAGTCGGCCAGTACGGATTGGCGCAGGGCTTCGACCGCAGGCTGCCAGTGCGCAGGCAGGCCTTTGGGCAGGGCCAGCGGCGGCGTTTGGCCGCTTGCAGCGTATTTTTTGCGCAGCGCCGTGATGAGTTGGTTAAAGGCAGGCCAGTCCGGCATTTCAGTGCGCTTGGTCAAGCCCAGCAACAGTGCGGTGCGCACCACCGCCTCGGCGTCTTTGCCTTCTTCTTGCAGGGCGTCAATGTCCAAGTCGTACTGCGCTGCGCACCAGATGGCGGCGTCCACCACGTCTGCCACGTGCTTGCGCTTGGCGTATTCGGCCTGGTAGTCGGCGTATCTTTTGAGCGTCCAGCGTTCCAGCACTGGAATCTGGTCGTCCGAGAAGCTGCGCGCATCAGACATGCCAAAGTGGGTGTTTTGCGGCATCACGATCAGCGCCTTGAGCAAGTCTGAGCCGCCCTTGGAGCGCGACAGCAGCGAATGCTCACGCAGCGCTTGTGCGGCCACCTGCAAGTCGCCGCCGCTGCTGTGTTGCAGGTTCAGGCTGATGAGGTTGACGAGGCGGTCTTTGGCTTTTTCCAGCTCGGGGCGCAAAAACTCGCTGCCAAAGTAGCGCGCAATTTGCACCATGCCCTTGGGGCCATCGGCGCGAATGGCGGCCAGCTTGTCGGCGTCGATCAGGCCGTGTTGCAGGCCATGGGCCAGTACTTTCTCAAAGAACGGGCGCTCATCGAAGAGCGCCATGCCGCTAGGGGCGGACTGGTTTTCGTCTTGCATGGATGGTGTGTGGTGTGGACTTAGATCGCCGATTCTTCGTCAGCGTCCAGCCCCTCGCGGGCGGCGGGGGTGGCTTTGCCGCGATCGGTGTCGCCGGTTTCGACCTTGCCGTCGTCTTCCAGTTCGTCTTCTTCGCCCAGGCCCAGGTCGTGGGCGCGGGCTTTGGCGCGCAGCACCAGCAGCATTTCAATGAACAGGTCGGGCAACTGGTAGCGCAAGATATAAGCCATCTGCATCCAGTCCTGGTCGGCCACTTCGTCTTCGTCAAGCCGTGCTTTGGCGTAGGCGTTTGCGTACAGATCGGCCTCGGACACCACGTCGCCGTCGTCTTCGACCGTTTCAAAGTGGCCGGTGCGGGCGAAGGCTTCCACGCGGCTCCAGCGTTCTGCAAAGTAGTCGGCCAGCGCTTCGCTGCCGCCCTCCAGGTCGCCAATGGCGGTCAAAAACGCCACCGGGTCGCCGTCCGAGCGAAAGATGACGGAGTTGACCATGCCGCGCAAATGCGTGCGGCTCAGGTCTTTGTATTGCTTCTCAATGACCACGGCGCGGGCAAACTGCGCCGGGCTGACCAGCAGGTTGATGACAGATTCCTTCGAATCGTCATATTCGCGCATGACCGCCAGGATGTCTTTGGTCGGCAATTGTTCGAGCACCACCAACAGGGCGCCGTCGCCCTCGGCATCGGCCAGTTCGACCAGGGCGGACTCGGCGCCCACGATGTCGCCAGCGGCAATCAGGCTTTGGGTTTTGGCAATCAGGGCGAGGTGGCTCATGCGATGTTCCTTGGAATTAGAGAGAGGCGGATAAGACCTTAGTCTTTGCGGTCAAAGCCTTGTTCGACCATCCAGTCCTGACCGGCTTCTTCGCGGGCGCGGGCGTCTTTTTCTTCCTCGTCCTCGCCGTCCATGCTGTTGTCGGCGTCTTTTTCGCTGTCTTCATCGTCCTCGTCCTCGTCGCCATGGTCTTTGGCGCTGGCGCGCTCAGGCTTGGCAAACAGGTATTCCAGGCCGGCGGCCACGGTCAGCAGCCATTCGCCCATGGGCTCTTTGCACAACTCGTCGGCCAGTTGCTGGGCCCAAGGCTCTAAAACAATACTGTCGCTCAGTGTGTCCCAGGCCGGGAACTCGTCCGACTCTAGGCTAAGCAGGTGCTCAATGAGCGCCGGGTTCTTGAAGCGAAAGCCCTGGTGAAACACCACGGACACCATCTCCGGGCTCAGCTCCATCATTTGGCGCAGAAAAGTCAGCTCTTTGCGGCGAGCGGCCAGGCGCTGGCGCAGCACGTTTTTGCCTTCTGAGTCGAAGGTCATGTCGTCAATCTCAGACGCGTAGGCCGAGCGCAGTTGGCCAAAAAAGGAAGAGGTTCGCATGGGTTCAGTTCTTAAATGATGCGGGACAGGTAGTTGCCCCAAATGTCGCGTGCGGTTTGCAGCGGGTCGTCCAGCAAATTGCGCCGGCGGTTGTCGTCGTAGGCCTGGCGCTTGTCGTCGTCGGACAGCACTTCGTAAGCCGTTTGCACCGCCCGAAAGCGCGCGGGCGCGTCTGGGCTGGCGTTGCGGTCCGGGTGGTAATTGGCGGCCAGCCGCCGAAACGCCGTTTTGATGTCGGCGATGCTGGCACTGCTGGGTACGCCAAGCGCGCTGTAATGGTCCGTCATAGCCTGCTATTGTCGCCGCCTTTACAACGGGGCGCGCGCTTTGGGCCCCGGCGTGGGTCAGAGCCCGAGCGAATGATTACACTCAAAGTCCACCAACGAGAGACGGCCATGGGTATTTCCGCAGTCAGAGGCTCGACCTACACGCCACCGGCGCCCAAGGCGCAGCGCGTGGATACTCAGCGCGCGCTGGAGCTGCACCAGCAAAACCGGCCCAAGGCGGTAGAGCGCCAAAGCGCCAGCACCCGCGTCGCAGCCACCGAGCAGCGGCGTGACGCAGCCCCGCAAAAAGACAAAGGCAGCCGGATTGACGTCCGGGTCTGACCACTTTTTTACGTATCTGGGTGCCGCTGGCACCCTTTTTTTTGAAAGACACCCCTCCATGAACCGTGTGCTCGCCCATACCGGCGCCCGCTTTCCTATTGTTCAGGCCCCCATGGGCTGGATTGCCCGCAGCACTTTGGCCAGCGCCGTGTCGCGCGCGGGTGGCCTAGGGATTATTGAAACGTCCTCGGGCGAGACCGAAAACTGCCAGCGCGAGATTCGCACCATGGTCGCCAGCGGCCTGCCTTTTGGCGTGAACCTGCCCATCCGCTTTTTGAAAGACGACGCCATGCTGCGCTTTGTCTGCGAATCGGGCATTCGCTTTGTCACCACCTCGGCGGGCAGCCCTGCCAAGTTCATCGCACCCCTTAAAGCCGCAGGCATCGTCGTCTACCACGCGGTGCCTACGTTGGACACCGCGCTCAAATGCGTGGACGCGGGCGTGGACGGCCTGGTGGTGGAAGGCGGGGAGGGCGGCGGCTTTAAAAACCCCGAAGAGGTGAGCACCCTGGTGCTGCTGCAAGCCATCCGCGAACGCGTGGACGTACCCTTGATTGCGGCCGGTGGCATTGTGGACGGGCGCGGCATGGCTGCCGCCTTTGCACTGGGCGCCGAAGCCATCCAGATGGGCACCCGCTTTGTGGCTAGCGCCGAGAGCCCGGTCCACGCCAATTACAAACAGGCCATTGTGGACGCCCAAATCACCGGCACCTGGATGCTCAATACCAAGTCGAGCCCCTGCATCCGTGCCCTGAAAACCGAATTTACCCAGACGATCCACGAAGCCGGGCTCATGGGCCCCGACAGCTTCAACGGCATCCAGGGCGTCTACTTTGGCGGCGACATGAACGCCGCACCGGCACTTGCGGGCGAGTCGGCAGGGCTTATCCATAGCGTGGACTCGGTGGAGAAAATCATTGCCGACACGGTGGCGCAATTCCAGGCCATTGCCGGGCGCTTTGGCGCGATGGCGGCGGCCGCCCATTTTGGTTAATCGCGGTTAGTTTGTGCGCTCAGCCAGCGCCTGCGCAATGCGCTTGCGCCCCACGGTAGGTTTGGGGCAACTGCCTTTGGGCAGGTCAAACCAACTGCGCACGTCGTTTTCCAGCGCCAATCCGTGCATGAAGTTGTAAATCGCTTTCTTCAATCCCCGGCCCAGGGTATCGTGGTCCACACCGCTGGGGTCGGTAAAGCCGATGTCGTTCTTGGCAAAACTCACCTCCGGCAATTGCTCCAGCGTAATGCCATAGGCCGCCGGGTCTTTGCCGACGGGTGAATGCACGGTGCAGCTAAATCGGTGAAAAAAGCCGCTCTGAATGCAACCGGCCTCAAACAATTGGCGCACATATTCCAGCGCGTCCACCGTGTCTTGCACGGTTTGGCTGGGAAAGCCGTACATCAAATAGGCGTGGACCAAAATGCCTGCGTCGGCAAAGCCCTTGGTCACCCGCGCCACCTGGGCCACGGACACGCCTTTTTTCATCAAATCGAGCAGCCGGTCTGACGCGACCTCAAGTCCGCCGGACATGGCGATGCAGCCGCTTTGCGCCAGCAGTTCGGCCAGCTCAGGCGTAAA
>CANBVJ010000068.1 GCA_947372865.1 Comamonadaceae bacterium | reverse complement strand
CGCCCATTTCCGGGCGAAACACCTGAATCGCACCCTCCTCGCCCAACTGCGCCAGACCTTGCTGCAGTTGCTTGGTACGCAGCGGATTTTTCAGCACCACGGTCATGAACATTTCGGGCGCGAAGAAGGGCAGGCCGGTGTACATCAGGTTCACGCTGCCGTCGGTAATCGTGTCGCCTAGCTGCACGCCGCCATGGGTGGTAAAGCCCACGATGTCGCCCGCGTAAGCTTCTTCCACCGCTTCGCGACGTTGGCTCATGAAGGTCACCACGCTGGTGGGGCGCAGCTCTTTGCTGGTGCGCATCACCTTGAGCTTCATGCCCGGTGTGTACTTGCCCGATGCCATGCGCACGAAGGCAATGCGGTCGCGGTGGTTGGCGTCCATATTGGCCTGCACCTTGAACACCACGCCGCTGAACTGTTCGTCCTCGGGCTGCATCACTTTGACGACCGGCACCTTGTTCACCAGCAGCGTGCTGGTGCGGCTTTGCGGCGCCGGGGCCAGATCGACCAGGGCGTCGAGCACCTCCATCACGCCAAAGTTGTTCACACCCGAGCCAAAAAACACCGGGGTTTGTTTGCCAGCCAAAAAGGCGGCATGGTCCCAGGCGGGCGAGGCGCCGGTGGCCAGTTCCATGCTTTCTACCGCGCTGGTCCACTCGTGGCCAAAGCGCTTTTGCAAGGCCTCGGGGTGCGAGAGGGGAATGGCGTCAAAGTCTTGCGGCAGGCGCTCGCTGCCACTTTCAAACACCGTCATCGCCTGCGTGCGCAGGTTGATGATGCCGCCAAACAGCTTACCCTGGCCCACAGGCCAAGTCATGGGCACGCAGGGCATGCCGAGTTCACGTTCGATTTCGTCCAGGATGTCGAGCGGCTCGCGCACCTCACGGTCCATCTTGTTGACGAAGGTGATGATGGGCGTGTTGCGCTGGCGGCAGACTTCAATCAGGCGGCGCGTCTGCGCCTCCACGCCGTTGGCCGCGTCAATCACCATCAGCGCCGCGTCCACGGCGGTCAGCACGCGGTAGGTGTCTTCCGAGAAGTCCTTGTGGCCGGGCGTGTCCAGCAGGTTGATGACGTGGTCGCGGTACACCATCTGCATCACCGAGGACGCCACCGAAATCCCGCGCTGCTTCTCAATCTCCATCCAGTCACTGGTGGCGTGGCGCGAAGCCTTGCGCGCCTTGACCGAACCAGCAATCTGAATCGCGCCTGAAAACAGCAAGAGCTTCTCGGTGAGCGTGGTCTTGCCCGCGTCCGGGTGGGAAATGATGGCAAAGGTGCGGCGGCGGCGGGTTTCAGAGGCGAAGGACAAAGCGGGGTTTCCAAAGAGGCTGCGCGGCGGGGCGCGAAAGGGGGGATTTTAGGGGAGGGGGCTGGGCGGGCGTTCGTTGGCTTGCCAGCAGCCAGTACGATGACGCCTTCGTATCCGCAATCCCCAGGGAGTCACGTATGTCCAGCGAACCCAAGGTCAAAGGGCCCGCGTCTTACTTTCCGTCGATCGAGAAGACCTATGGCAAGCCCGTAGCGCATTGGCTTGCCATTCTTGAGGGCACAGAACAGTGCAAACACATGGAATACGTGGCGCTCCTCAAATCGGCGCATCAGCTCGGACATGGGCACGCCAATGCATTGGTTGCCTACTTTTTGGCGCAAAAGTAAGCGGCCACAGCTATATGTTTTCTCACATCTTCACAAGCGTCACCGACTTCAAACGCGCCCACCGCTTTTATGCTGCACTCATGGACGTGCTAGGCCTGGAGCAGCGGTTTTTCGATGAAGCAAAGCCATGGGCTGGTTGGCACAGCGAGGGCCAGTCCCGCCCCTATTTCGTCATCTGCCACCCGTTTGATGGCCAGCCCCAGGGGGCTGGAAATGGACAAATGGTGGCCTTCAATGCCGCCACGCGTGCGGTGGTCGATGCCGCGTATGCCGCAGCCCTGGCCCACGGCGGCTTGAGCGAAGGCGCCCCCGGTTTGCGGTCCGAGTACCACCCCAACTATTACGGCGCCTACTTCCGCGACCCCGATAACAACAAGATGTGTGTGGCGTGTCACGCCCCGCCAAGCATTGACTAGCGCGAACGGACAAAACCCTGGCCGTGGCTTTTGACAATCTGAAGCCCTAGACCCCCCCGAATTTCACTGCGGCTGCCCGAGAAGCTGGGGTGGAAATGCCGCGCTAGGTGATGAACTAGCATCCACGCATCTTAAAAAAACCAAAACACCATGCGCATCCTTATCCCCGACCACAAAAAACTGGTGTTTGAAATGGACTTGGCCATCCGCTGGGGCGATATGGACGCCATGGGCCATGTCAACAACACCGTCTACTTTCGCTACCTAGAAACGGCGCGGATTGAGTGGATGCGCTCGGTAGGTGCCAACCCAGAGCCTGCGGGCCAGGGGCCGGTGATCCTGAACGCCTTTTGCAACTTCTACAAGCAGCTCGAATACCCGGGCGACGTGCGGGTCAAGATTTATGTCAGTGACCCGGCGCGCACCACCTTTGAGACCTGGGGCACCATGGAGCGCGCTGACCAGCCGGGCGTGGTCAGCGCCGGCGGGGGCGCCACCGTGGTGTGGGTGGATTTTCCGAGCCAAAAGGCGGTGGAATTGCCGCAGTGGATGCGCAGCGTGGTGGCCTAGGCCCCAAGCGCCTGCGCCAGGGCGCTGCCAACCAATGGTAATTACCCATGGGCTGGGAACCCGATAGGAAATAGACTGGGGAGATGCTGTGCAATGCGCGCAGAACCAGAATGCATTGCAAATGGCGCTTTTTCTGCGCCATTTGCACCGTTTTTCCCTTATCAGGATACAAACCCATGAAAAGACGCAACTTATTGCAGGCCGCTGGCGCTCTGTCGTTGGCCGCCACTGCCTTGGCTCCGGCTCTGGCCCAGAACGCCACGATCAAAATCTCGCACCAATTCCCCGGCGGCACCCCCACCGAAGGCGATTTTCGTGACCGGCTGGTGCGCAAATTTGCCACCGAGGTTGAAAAGCGCACCAAGGGCAGCCTGAAGTTCGAGATTTACCCCGGCTCCTCGCTCATGAAAACCATGGCCCAGTTTTCCTCCATGCGCAAGGGCGCGCTGGACATGGCGCTGATTCCGCTGTCCTACGCCGGGGGCGAAATTCCCGAAGTCAACATTGGTCTGATGCCCGGTTTGGTGACGTCTTACGCCCAGGCCTACGGCTGGAAGACCAAGCCCGTGGGCGCCGAGCTCAACCGCGTACTGCAGGAAAAAGGCATTGTGCTGATTAGCTGGATCTGGCAGGCCGGCGGCGTGGCCTCGCGCTCCAAGCCCATCGTCAACCCCGAAGACGCCAAGGGCATGAAAGTGCGCGGCGGTTCGCGTGAAGTGGACATGATTCTCAAAGAGGCCGGCGCCTCGGTGGTGAGTCTGCCGTCCAATGAAATTTACGCTGCCATGCAAACCGGCGCCATGGACGCGGCCATGACATCGAGCACGTCTTTTATCTCCTTTCGCCTGGAAGAAGTGGCCAAAGCGCTGACTACGGGGCGCAACGGCGCGTATTGGTTCATGTTTGAGCCGCTCATGATGTCCAAGCAGATTTTTGACGCGCTGCCCCAGGCCCAGCGCGACGCCATCATGGCCGTGGGCGCCGAGATGGAAAAATTTGCCCAGGACGAAGCCAAAAAAGACGATGTGGAAGTGGCCAACGTCTACAAAAAAGCCGGCGCCACCGTGGTCGATTTGAACCCCGCAGCCATCAAAAAATGGCAAGACCTGGCACGCGAAACCGCCTGGAAAGACTACGCCGCCAAAAACGCGGGCAGCGCCAAACTGCTGGCGCTGGCTGAGCAAACCCTGTGAGCCACGGCTTTGAGTTGGAGGGCGCAGCCACGCCCGGCGTGCTGGTGCCGCGCAATGCGGCCCTGGCGTTTTGTGGAGCCGCGCTGGACGGTTTGAACCGCCTGGTGCTGCGCTTGTCCATGCTGGCGCTGGTTTTGACCGCCTGCGTGCTGACTTATTCGGTGCTGACGCGCTACTTTCTCAAGTCGTCCACCGACTGGCAGGACGAGGCGTCCGTGTTCATGCTGGTGGGCGCCACCTTTATGACCACGGCCTATGTGCAGTCGCTGCGCGGCCACGTGGGCATTGAGGCGCTGGCTACGCTGCTGCCGACGGGCGTAAACCGGGTGCGCCTGGTTTTGGTGGACGCGGTGTCGGCGCTGTTTTGCAGCTTTTACGCCTGGAAATCATGGGCCTTGTTTCACGAGGCCTGGAGCGAGGGGCAAACTACGTCCAGCAGCTTTGCGCCGCCTCTGTGGATTCCTTATTCGCTGATGGCTGCCGGCATGAGCCTGCTGGCCTTGCAGCTTTTCCTCCAAACCGCCGTGCGCCTGAGCGGCGGTGAAGTTCAGAAAGCCGCCGCATGAGCGAACTTGGTATTGGCCTGAGCTATGGCGCGGCTACGCTGCTGGTGATGTTCTCGGGCATGCCGATTGCCTTTGCGCTGGGCACGGTGGCAGTCACCTTTATGTACTTCTTCATGCCCGCGTCGTCTTTGGACACGGTGGCGCAAAACGTCTATGAAGAAATGGCGTCCATCACCTTGCTGTCGATTCCGCTCTTCATCATGAAGGGTGCGGCCATTGGCAAGTCCCGCGCGGGCCAAGATTTGTACTCGGCCATCCACGCCTGGTTGCACAAGGTGCCCGGCGGCCTGGGGATTGCCAATGTGTTTGCCTGCGCGCTGTTTGCCGCCATGGCGGGTTCCAGTCCGGCCACGTGTTCGGCCATTGGTTCGGCGGGCATTCCGGAGATGCGCCGGCGCGGTTATTCGCCCGGTTTTGCGGCGGGCATCATCGCAGCGGGTGGCACCTTGGGCATTTTGCTGCCGCCGTCCATCGTGATGATCTTGTACGCCGTGGCGGCAGAACAATCGCTGGGGCGCTTGTTTCTGGCTGGCATTGGCCCGGGCCTGTTGTTGGTGGGACTGTTTGCGGGCTACGCCGTGGTGCGTGCGCGCAAGGAATACAAGCAGGCGCTGGCAGTCTACGAGGCCGGTGGCGCCAAGTCCGCGTACCTGGAGGTGGAGCATTTCACGCTGGCCCAAAAAGTGGAAATGCTGCCGCGCGTGCTGCCTTTTTTGGTGTTGCTGCTCGGTGTGATGGTGGCGCTGTACGGCGGCTACGCCACGCCGTCCGAGACGGCCGGCCTGGGCGGCCTGATGGCGCTGGGGCTGGTGGCCGTGGTCTATGGCCTGTGGCGCCCAAAGGACGTAGCGCCCCTTTTGTCGAGCACGCTCAAAGAGTCCACCATGCTGATGCTCATCATTGGCATGTCGCTGCTGTACAGCTACGTCATGAGCCACCTGCACATCAGCCAGGGCGCAGCGCAGTGGATCGTAGGCATGCAATTGTCCAAGTGGCTGCTGCTGGCGGTGATTTTGCTGATGGTCATCGTGCTGGGATTTTTCTTGCCGCCGGTGTCCATCATTTTGATGACCGCGCCCATCATCCTTCCGCCCCTCAAAGCCGCCGGGTTTGACCTGATCTGGTTTGGCGTGGTGATGACCATCGTCATGGAAATGGGCCTGATCCATCCGCCGGTGGGGCTGAACATTTTTGTCATCAAAAACGTCGCGCCCGACATTGCGCTCAAGGACGTTATCTGGGGCGTCATGCCGTTTGTGGCCCTGATGTTTCTGGCCGTGTTTTTGCTGTGCGCCTTTCCCGGCATCGCCACGGGTCTGCCCAATATGGTGATGGGCGCCAAGTAGCCCAGGTCACGCCCCAGACTTTGGGGCGTGCGGATTGGCGTTTTAGTACAACGACCGGTCCAGCGCCAGTGCGTTTGTCTCGGTGGTGCAGTCGCGGTTGGGCTGGCTGCCTTGGGCGCGGGCCTGGGCAATCTCGGCGCGGGCGGCACCGAGCTGCGCCAGAAAATCGGGGTTGCTGTGCAGCTTGGCGAGCGTGGCGGCGCCCATGCGCTGGCCGGCCTCAATATCGCTTTTCCAGTGCACCGCGCAGACGGAGCGGCTTTGGCCAAAGGCAGTGGCGCGTTCCAGCAAGGCCTGGCTGCGCTCGGGCGCCAGCTCCGTCAAGATCAGGCCCCAGGCCCAACCCACGGCGGCGTGGCCGCTGGGGTAGGAGCCATCACGCGTCAGGGCCGCTTCGTCCGCCGGTGAACACGTGGCCTGCGCCAGTTGGACAAAGGGGCGCTGGACCTGGTACTTGTCCTTGGCGGCGTAGGTGGACAGGCCGGCGTCGGCCAGACTGTGGCGCAGCAGCATGTTCAGGTGCGGCGTGGCCTCTTGCGAGATGGAAACACCCAGCGCGCAAGAAAACGTGGACGCCACCGCCGGAAATTTGAGCACCGCATCTTGCGCGGCCAGCTCCCAGCGCAGACCGCTGCGTTGGCCCTGGAGCTGCTGGTGAAAGGCCAGATCTGCCGCCGCAGCCGCCGAGCCGCCCACGGGCGGCGCAGGCAGCAATTGCAGGCTGTTGGGCAAGTCTTTGCGCGGCAAGTAACCCACCAGGTAGCCGCTGCCTGCGCGCAGTTCAGGAATTTTGGCGGGGTCGGTGGACGGAAGCGTTGGCGCGGCTGCGTCGGGCGCGGTTTGCGCGTGGGCCAGGCCGCTGATCAGGCTGGCTGCGACCAGGGCACGAAAAATCGAAGTTGGGCAATGCATCTGACAAAAGCTCCTGCGCCGCAGCGCCAAAACTGAGCATTATCCGAACCTGGGCAAGTTTGGGTAGATAGGTTTACCATGCTGTATTTATAAACAGTAAAAATAACAGAATCCCCTTATCCATTGGGCTAAGCGTCGATTTTTCTGTTGGCTTCGTATGGAACCCCTGCCTTTATCGCCTGCCGCTGCACCAGCGCAGGCCCCGCCACCGCCGGATTACGCCGAGCTGCATTGTTTGTCGGCGTTTAGCTTTCAGCGCGGCGCCTCGCTGCCTGAAGAGCTAGTGCAGCGCGCCCACGCGCTGGGTTATGCGGCCTTGGCGTTGACCGACGAGTGTTCGGTGGCCGGCATGGTGCGCGCGCATCTGGAGGCCAAGCGCCTGGGTCTGCATTTGCTTGCGGGCGCCGAGTTTGGCGTGGCGCCGCCTGCGGGCGGGTCGCACGAAACCAAGGGCGGCGGCGCGCCAGAGGTGCTGTTTCGCTTCGTGGCGCTGGCGCACGATTTGCAGGGCTGGGGCAATCTGTGCGAGTTCATCACCAGCGCCCGCCGCGCCGCGCCCAAGGGCGAATACGCGCTGCGCTGGCAAGCGCAACCGCAATCCCAGACGGACGACTGCGCAGGCGGCTTTGCGGCCTGGCCCACGCTGCATGACAACGAAATCATCTTGCTACTGCCGCCCAGCTTGTCTGTTGAACAGGCCTGCGCTGTTGCCGCGTCTGCCAAGGCGCGCTATGGTGCGGCGGTCTGGCTGGGGATGGCGCGCAGCCTGGGCGTGCAAGACGCGCTGCACACCTTGCGCCTGCAACAGATTGCGCAGTTCACCGGCGTGCCGCTGGTGGCCACTGGCGGGGTGCGCATGCACCTGCGCTCGCGCAAGCCCTTGCACGACGTGCTGAGCGCCGTGCGCCTCGGCCTGCCGGTGGCGCAGTGCGGACGCGGCCTGCAAGCCAATGCCGAGCGCCATTTGCGCAGCCGCGCGCGACTGGGCGCCTTGTTTGATGCGCCGGCGCTGGCCCACACGCTAGAGATCGCCCGGCGCTGCAGCTTTTCGCTCGACAGCCTGCGCTACCACTACCCGCTAGAGGCCGTACTGCCTGGCCACACCCCGGCGCAAACCCTGCGCCAATACACGCAAGAAGGCGCGCTGCTGCGTTACCCCGCAGGCATGCCCGAAAGCGTGCGCAAGCAGGTGGAGTACGAGCTGGCGCTGATTGCCGAGCTGAAATACGAGATGTATTTTTTGACGGTGCACGACATCGTGCGCTTTGCCCGCAGCCGGAACATCCTGTGCCAGGGGCGCGGCTCGGCGGCCAATTCGGCCGTGTGCTATTGCCTGGGCGTGACCGAGGTGGACCCGGCGCGCATCAGTGTGCTGTTTGACCGCTTTATCAGCCGTGAGCGCGACGAGCCGCCGGATATTGACGTGGACTTTGAACACCAGCGGCGCGAAGAAGTGATCCAGTACATCTACGCCAAATATGGCCGCGAACGCGCCGCCATTACCGCCGTGGTCACGAGCTACCGCCCGCGCAGCGCGTTGCGTGACGTGGGACGGGCACTCGACATTCCCGAAGCCCTGATTACCGCTATGTCCAAAGAACACCCCGGCATGTACAGCCGCAGCGTGCTGGCCGAGCGGCTGGAGGCAGCGCTTGAGCGCTCTACCGCCCAGGCGCCCGGCGCGCAAAGCGACTTCACCCTTCCATCACCGCGCCGCTTGGCGCAGTGGCTTGATCTGGCCACGGCTTTGCAGCGCTTTCCGCGCCACTTGAGCCAGCACGTGGGTGGCTTTGTGCTCACGCAAGGGCCACTTACCCGCATCGTGCCGGTAGAAAACGCCGCCATGCCCGAACGCAGCATCGTCCAGTGGGACAAGGACGATCTGGACGCCGTGGGCCTGCTCAAAGTGGACGTGCTGGCCCTGGGCATGCTCAGCGCCATCCACCGCTGCCTGGATTTGGTCGGCCAACGGCGTGGCAGGCCGCTGCGCCTGCAAGACATTCCCGCCGAAGACCCGGCCACCTACGACATGATTTGCCGCGCCGACACCGTGGGCGTGTTCCAGATCGAGAGCCGCGCGCAAATGAGCATGCTGCCGCGCCTCAAGCCCCGCTGCTTTTATGACCTGGTGGTGCAAGTGGCCATCGTGCGGCCCGGCCCGATCCAGGGCGGCATGGTGCACCCGTATTTGCAGGCGCGCGCCAACCCCGGCGCGGTGCAGTACGCCAGCCCGGCGCTGGAAGAAGTGCTCAAGCGCACCCTGGGCGTGCCCATCTTTCAGGAACAGGTGATGCAAATCGCCATGGCGGCGGCCAACTTTAGCGGCGGCGAAGCCGACAGCCTGCGCCGCTCCATGGCCGCCTGGAAGCGCAAGGGCGGCGTGCACCGCTTCGAAAACAAGGTGATCCAGGGCATGGTCGACAACGGCTACGACATCGGCTTTGCGCGGCAGATCTTCGAGCAGATCAAGGGCTTTGGCGAGTACGGCTTTCCGGAGTCGCACGCGGCCAGTTTTGCCCTGCTGGTCTACACCAGTGCCTGGCTCAAGTGCCATGAGCCGGCGGCCTTTCTGGCAGGGCTGCTCAATGCGCATCCGCTGGGGTTTTATTCGCCCAGCCAGTTGGTGCAGGATGCCAAAAGGCATGGGGTGGAGGTGCGGCCGCCGGATGTGATGCACAGCCAGTGGGATTGCACGCTGGAGGAGCCCGAGGGTGCAGTGACCGCGCAGGCCCATCTGGCAGAGGCGCCCCCCACGGGTGCCGCACATCGGCGCGCCCATCCGGCTGTGCGACTGGGGCTGCGGCAGCTGTCCGGCCTGTCGCGTGAGGCGGTCGCGCGCCTCGTCCAGGCGCGCAGCGAGCGGCCCTTGGCGGGCGTGGACGACCTGGCCCGGCGCGCCAACCTGGACCAGGGCGACATGCGGATGCTGGCGTCCGGCGACGCCTTGATGAGCCTGGCCGGCCACCGCCGCCAGCAGGTGTGGGAGGCCTCGGCCCTGCACAAGGCCCCTGCCCTGCTGCGCGACGCCCCGGTGCACGAAGACCT
>CANBVJ010000067.1 GCA_947372865.1 Comamonadaceae bacterium | reverse complement strand
GCGTGGTTTTGGATCGGCTGGTCCATCCGGTTTCGAGTCACAACGCCAGGACGACATCGTCGATGTGGAAGTGCGCGAGGTGGTGGAGGACGCGCCCCGACTGCCACCCCGGCAACAAGGCTGACGATCTGCATCTTGAAAAAACAAACCCGGCCAAGGCCGGGTTTGTTTTTGGGGCTTTGATCGCTTATTCCTGCACGTGGCGCAGGGCAGGGAACAAGATCACGTCGCGGATGCTGGCGCTGTCGGTCAGCAGCATCATCAGGCGGTCAATGCCTATGCCGCAGCCGCCGGTGGGGGGCATGCCGTATTCCAGGGCGCGCACAAAGTCGTGGTCGTAGTACATGGCTTCGTCGTCGCCGTTGTCTTTGGCCGCCACCTGGGCATGAAAGCGCGCCGCCTGGTCTTGTGCGTCGTTGAGCTCGCTAAAGCCGTTGCCAAACTCGCGTCCGGTGATGTAGAGCTCAAAACGCTCGGTCACGCCGGGCTTGGTGTCGCTTTCGCGCGCCAGCGGCGAAATTTCGACCGGGTGCTCGCAAATAAAGGTGGGCTGCCAGAGTTTGTCTTCCACGGTTTCTTCAAAGTACAGCACCTGCAGGCTGGCCAGGCTGCGGGTGGACAGGTGGTGCTTGGCTTCGGTCATGCCGAGTTTGCGCACCGCGTTGGTCAGCCACTCGGCGTTGAACACGTTCTCGCCCGCGTCGGTGTACTTTTGGATGGCCTCGATGATGGTCAGGCGCTCAAAGGGCTGGGCCAGATCGACGGGCTTGCCGCCGTAGCTCATTTGCAGGCTGCCGGTGGCCTTGATGGCGGCGTCGCGCACCAGGTTTTCGGTAAACGTCATCAAGTCCTGGTAATTCCAGTAGGCCGCGTAGAACTCCATCATGGTGAACTCGGGGTTGTGGCGCACCGAAATGCCTTCGTTGCGGAAGTTGCGGTTGATCTCGAACACCCGATCGAACCCGCCCACGATCAGGCGCTTCAAGTACAGCTCGGGCGCAATGCGCAAGAACATCTGCTGGTCCAGGGCGTTGTGGTGGGTGGTAAACGGCTTGGCGTTGGCGCCGCCCGGAATCGGGTGGAGCATGGGCGTTTCCACTTCCAAAAAGTCGTGCTGCACCATGAATTCGCGGATGCCGCTCACGGCCCGGCTGCGCGCTACAAAGCGTTTGCGGGATGTCTCGTCGGTCATCAGGTCGATGTAGCGCTGGCGGTATTTGACCTCTTGGTCGGCAATGCCGTGGAACTTGTCGGGCATGGGCCGCAGGCTCTTGGTCAGCAGGCGCACGCTGGTGGCGTGGATGGACAGCTCGCCGGTTTTGGTCTTGAACACCGTGCCCTCAGCGGCCACGATGTCGCCCAGGTCCCAGTGTTTGAAGTCTTCGTACAGCGCTGCGCCCACGTCTTCGCCCTTGACGTAGATCTGGATGCGGCCGGCCGTGGGGCCAAAGGACGCGTCTTGCAGGGTGCAAAAGCTAGCCTTGCCCATCACGCGTTTGAGCATCATGCGCCCGGCTACGCGGGCGGTGGCGCCGATCTCGGCCAGCGCTGCGGTGTCGTGCTGGTCGTAAGTGTCAAACAGTTCTGCGGCCTTGTGGCTGGGTTGGAAGTCGTTGGGAAAGGCCACCCCTAAACCGTCGGCCTGGCGCTGGCGCAGCACCTTGAGCTTTTCCCGGCGCTCGTGGATAAGCTGGTTTTCGTCGGGCAGGGCGGGGGAGTTGGAATGGACTTCGGACATGGACGGTTCTTAGCGGAGGTCAAAGGGCGTCGGCGGGGCTGCAAACGCGCAGGCCCACGGGACGTAACCCACCATTCTAAGAGGGTGGCTCGGGCTATGATGAGGGCTCAAGTTGGGCGGCGCCTGCGTGCGCTGGTCAGCCCGTCGTTTACATAACCCCTCATTTGCCCATGCTCTACCAAATCGTTTCGCTCGTGCTTGATGTTGCCGTGGGTTTGGTCTGCGGCGTGTGCCTGCTGCGCCTGTACATGCAGCAGCAGCGTATTCCGATGTCGGCGCGGGCGGGCAATCCGGTGGGTCCGTTTATCTTTGCGCTGACCGACTGGTTGGTGCTGCCTTTGCGCCGCATCTTGCCCAAGCTCTCGGCGCTGGACTTGGCCAGCCTGGTGGCTGCGTTTTTGTTGCAGCTCGCGCAGTTTGGGGTGTTGTGGCTGCTGCAGGGCGCAGCGCAAAGCCTGGCGTTGGTGGCGGTGCTGTCAGTGTTTGGCGTGCTGCGCGTGGCCTTGTCGGGTCTGACTGGCCTGGTAATGATTTACGCACTTTTGTCGTGGGTGCAGGCGCGCTCGCCCGTCACTGATTTGCTCGACCGCCTGGTGGCGCCGCTCTTGTCTCCCATCCGCCGCCACATGCCGCTGATGGGCGGGGTTGATCTGTCGCCGCTGGCGCTCTTGCTTTTGCTGCAGGTGCTGGTCATGTTGACCGGCGGCCTGCAAAGCATGGTCTTGATGGCCGCTGCCTGAAAACCCGCTTCAACGTTTAGATCACCGCGTCGCTGGGCTGGCGCTGCAGCATGGCCAGGGTTTCAGCCACGGTTTTGCGCAGTTCGCGGCGGTCGCAGATAAAGTCAATCGCGCCCTTGGTTTGCAAAAACTCGGCGCGCTGAAAGCCTTCTGGCAGCGTCACGCGCACCGTGGACTCAATCACGCGCGGGCCCGCGAATCCGATCAAGGCCTTGGGTTCGGCAATCACCACGTCGCCCAAAAAGGCAAAACCGGCGCTCACGCCACCCATGGTCGGGTCGGTCAGCACGCTGATGTAGGGCAGGCCTTTTTTGGCCAGGCGGGTGAGCGCGGCATTGGTTTTGGCCATTTGCATCAGGCTCAGCAAACCCTCTTGCATGCGCGCGCCACCGGTGGCGGTAAAGCACAAGAAGGGCACTTTTTGCTCAATCGCCGCTTCCACGCCGCGCACAAAGCGCTCGCCCACCACCGAACCCATGCTGCCACCCATGAACTCAAACTCAAAGCAGGCCGCCACCAAAGCAATGCCGTGCACCGAGCCGCCCATCACGATCAGCGCGTCGGTCTCCCCGGTGTTCTCTAGCGCTTCTTTCAGGCGCTCGGTGTACTTGCGGCTGTCTTTGAACTTGAGCGCGTCCACCGGCAAAATTTCTTGCCCGATCTCAAACCGGCCTTCGTTGTCCAAAAAGGCGTTCAGGCGCGCGCGCGCGCCAATGCGGTGGTGGTGGCTGCAGGTCGGGCAGACGTTCTGGTTCTGCTCCAGATCGGCCTTGTAGAGCACGGTCTCGCAACTCGGGCATTTGATCCACAGGCCTTCGGGCACCGAGCGGCGGTCCGCCGGGTCGGTGGGCTGAATTTTTGGGGGCAGTAGTTTTTCAAGCCAGCTCATGGTTTACCTCTTGGGGTTGAAGTGGGGTTGAAGGTTGTGCGGGTGCGCAATAGCTGCACCGTGTCAGGAATCCATGGCCACGCGCACGCCATGCAAAAAGGCCTGGGCCACACCAGCTACCTCGGCGCGCGGTGCGTGCTCGATCAACTGGATGATTTTGCTGCCAATCACCACTGCGTCAGCAACCTGGGCAATGGTTTTGGCGGTAGCGCCGTCACGGATGCCAAAGCCCACGCCCACGGGCGTCTGGATATGCGCCCGGATGCGTGGCAGCATGGCGGCCACGGCGTCGGTATCGAGCGTGCCCGCGCCTGTGACGCCCTTGAGCGAGACGTAATAGACATAGCCCGAAGCCACGCGCGCCACCTGCGCCATGCGCTCGTCGGTGCTGGTGGGGGCCAGCAGGAAAATCAGGTCCATCTGGTGCGCGCGCAAATCGGCGGCAAACACTTCGCATTCTTCGGGCGGATAGTCCACGATCAGCACGCCGTCCACGCCCGCCTGCGAGGCGTCGCGCACAAAGGCGCTGGAGACGCCACTGGCGGCGTGTTTTTGGTCGTAGCGCTCCACCGGGTTGGCGTAGCCCATCAGCACCACAGGAGTTTGCTGGTTGGTCTGGCGAAATTCGCGCACCATGGCCAGCACTTGCACCAAGCCAATGCCAAACGAGAGCGCCAAGTCCCCGGCTTTTTGGATCACCGGGCCGTCAGCGCTGGGGTCCGAGAAAGGGACGCCGAGTTCAATCACGTCCGCGCCGCCCGCCACCATGGCATGCATCAGCTCGGGCGTGACGTCGGCGTAGGGGTAACCTGCGGTGACGAAGGGAATCAAGGCTTTGCGGCCCTGAGTCTTTAAGCTGGCAAAGGTTGCGTCAATGCGGCTCATGCTGTCACTCCCGCTGTAACCATCATGATGGGCTGTTCGCCGCCTTTGACGCCTTGCCCCTGGCAGCTCGGGCGGCAATAAAAGTCCGCGTTGCTCAGGTCAGCGACGGTACCGATGTCCTTGTCGCCCCGGCCCGAAAGGTTGACCAAAATGGATTGGTCGGTACGCATGGTTTTAGCCAGCTTCATGGCATAGGCCACGGCGTGGCTGGATTCCAGCGCGGGGATGATGCCTTCGGTGCGGCACAGGTAATGGAAAGCGGCCAGCGCCTCTTTGTCGGTAATGCCGACGTACTGGGCGCGGCCAATGTCGCTCAAGAAAGCGTGCTCGGGGCCCACACCGGGGTAGTCCAGGCCGGCGCTGATGCTGTGCGTCTCGGTCACCTGGCCGTTGTCGTCTTGCAGCACATAGGTGCGGTTGCCGTGCAAAACGCCTGCGCTGCCGCGTTGGATGGACGCCGAATGCTTGCCGCTGTCCAGGCCTTCGCCAGCGGCTTCCACGCCAATGAGCTGGGTGTTTTTAAACGGAATGTAGGGGTGAAAAATACCCATGGCGTTGCTGCCACCGCCCACGCAGGCGATCACCGCGTCGGGCTGGGTGCTGGCGGCGTGCTGGCGGGCCAACATTTCGGGCATTTGCGCAATGCATTCGGTGCCGATGATGCTCTGGAAGTCGCGCACCATCATGGGGTAAGGGTGGGGGCCGGCCACGGTGCCGATGATGTAGAAGGTGTTGTCCACATTGGCCACCCAGTCGCGCATGGCTTCGTTCAAAGCGTCTTTCAGGGTGCGGCTGCCGCTGTTGACGGGCACTACGGTGGCGCCCAAGAGCTTCATGCGATAAACATTAGGGCTTTGGCGCTTGACGTCTTCGCTGCCCATGTAGACCACGCATTCCAGGCCGTAGCGCGCGCAAATGGTGGCCGTAGCCACACCGTGCTGGCCGGCGCCGGTCTCGGCAATCACGCGGGGCTTGCCCATGCGCTTGGCGAGCATGGCCTGGCCGATGGTGTTGTTGATTTTGTGCGCGCCGGTGTGGTTCAGGTCTTCGCGCTTGAGGTAAATCTGCGCGCCGCCCATCTCGCGGCTCATGCGGTCAGCGTGGTAAATCGGCGAGGGGCGGCCCACGAAATGCGCGAGTTCCGACTTGAACTCGGCTACAAAAGCCGGGTCGTTTTGGTACTGGGCGTAGGCGTCTTTGAGTTCGTTGATGGCGTGCGTCAGTGTCTCGGAGACAAAGCTGCCGCCGTATTTGCCAAAGTGGCCGCCCAGATCAGGTTGTTGGTAAGAAAACATGGTGTTTAAAGCAATCTTGCAAGGTGCTGGTCGGCTGCGCGTACGGCAGCGACAAACTGGTTGATTTTTTCGGGGTCTTTGATGCCCTTGAGCGTTGTGCCCCCGGGTGCATCGGCTTCTATGCCCGAGCTCACGTCGATGGCCAGCGTTTTACAACGCGGGCGCAATTGCGCGATGCCATCGCCCACGTTTGCTGCAGTCAACCCACCACTCAAGACGAGGTGAGCGTTGACGCTTGGAGGAAGAAGTGACCAATTGAATGCCTTGCCGCCGCCGCCAAATCCGTCAACATGAGCGTCGAGCAGAATGGCCTGGGCCTGGAAGTAGATGTGCGCGTATTTTACGAGGTCAAACTGTGCCGCCGCATTCCCCAGGGGAATGCGGGCTGCGCGCAGGTAGGGACGCGTGCCGTGGCCGCTCATGTCCAGGCACTGCTGTGCGCTCTCGTCGCCGTGGAATTGGGCTGTGGCGTTGGGCACCAGCGCGCATGCGGCGGCTACTTCGGCTGCGCTGTGGTTCACAAAGAGCAGCACCGGCGTCACAAAAGGTGGCAGGCGCCGGGCCAGTTCAGCCGCGCGTGCGGGGCTGACAAAGCGTGGGCTCGGTGCATACAGCACAAAACCCACGGCGTCTGCGCCAGCGGCCACGGCCGCGTCCACATCTTGCTCGCGGGTCATGCCGCACAACTTGATGCGGGTGCGGGTTGGGGTGGAAGAGCGGTTCATGGCAGCCAATCATACGCAGGTGTGCGCTCTGGAATACCAAAGTGCGCCGGGTAACGTGGCCCCAAAAAATAGAGGCCTGAAGGCGAGAACGTAGGTGCTGCGGCGTCGCGGTCGCGCGCGTGCAGCACTTCTTGCATCCACGACGGCGGGCGCTTGCCCTGGCCGATTTGCAGCAGGCAGCCCATCAGGTTGCGAATCATGTGGTGCAAAAAGGCGTTGGCCTCAAACTCAAAACGCCAATAGGCGCCGCGCTGGCTGATCGAAATCTCGTGCAGGTGCTTGATCGGCGACAGCGCCTGGCACTGCGAGGCACGAAACGAGCTGAAATCGTGCTCGCCCACGATGTACTGCGTGGCTTCGCGCATAGCGTCGCCGTTCACGGGGTAAAAGGTCCAACCCACCCGGTCGGCGTCCACTGTGGGGCGCACCTCGGACTGGCGCAGCACATAGGCATAACGCCGCGTGGTGGCGCTGGCGCGGCAATGAAAGCTTGTCTGCACGGGCATGGCCCATTCCACCGCAATGTCTTTGGGCAGGTTGGCGTTCGTGCCGCGCACCCAGGCGTGGGCGTCACGGTCAATATCGGTGTCGAAGTGCACCACCTGCATAAGCGCGTGCACGCCGGCGTCGGTACGCCCGGCGCACAGGGTGGAGACGCGTTGCTGGGTAAATTTAGCGAGTGCGGCCTCTAGCCGGTCTTGGACTGTGAGGCCGGAAGCCTGGCTCTGCCAGCCCTGGTAGGACTGGCCGCTGTAGCTCACGCCTAGCGCAATACGCACGCGGGGCCCGTGGTCGGGCAGGGCCCGTGTCGCTTCATCCGGCCTTGGCCAGCAAGCTGGTCGCGCGTTGGCGCAGGGACTCGTTCCCGCCTGCAATCACTTCTTCGAGCAGAGCGCGCGCACCTTCTTTTTCGCCGATTTCGAGGAACTGCTCGGCCAGGGCCAGCGTGGCGTCTAGGCGGTCGATGCTGGATGCTGCAGGGGCTTGGGCGCTGACGGGTGGCTCCAGGCTGATGGAGTCAAAGTCGAAGCCCGTTTCAGCGCCCATGGTTGGGGCTGTCGACGCCGCGGGCGCTGGTTCGTCGTGCCGTGGAAACAGCGATTGCGTGATGAGTTCTTGCTGCAGCGCCTCATTTTTTGCGACGGCCGCCGCAGGTGCCGCAGGCGACGTGGAGAGCGCTTGCAAGGACTCTGCGTCCAGACTGAACATGGACTGCGCAAAACTTGCGGGATCAGACGCATCGACTGGGTCGGTTGGGGTGGCGGGGGCGGCAGGAACGCCGTACAGCGGGTTGGAAGGCGCCAGCGAGCGGCCCATTTCCTGCACCTGCGCCCAGTCCGGGCCGCTGGCTTGCACTAAGGCGCTCACCTCGTGGGCCATGGATTCGAAGCTCTTGGCATCGCCGCGTTTGGCGAAAATGCCCAAAAGCTTGAGGTGGATGGCAACCCGTGTGGGGTCTTGCTGCAATCCCTCTTTCAGAATCTCCTCGGCTGGCACGTCTTTGCCGTAGGCCAGGTACACCTCGGCCTCGGCCACGGGGTCCAACTCGTTGGCCATCTCTAACTGGCTGTCCGGGTACATGGTGGTGCTCAGGCCGGTGGTGCTGGCCTCGGTGGTGTCCACACGCCTGCCGCCACCGATTTCAAACGCGGTGCTGGCACCGGCATCCCACTGTCCTCGGCCTTCTTTGGTGGCCAAAGCCGATTTTTGTTGCTTTTTGCGGTACCAACCCAAGCCTCCCAATGCGCCCAAAAGCGCCAGCAGCAGGCCGCTTACGGCGGGGTTTTGCAAGGCGCTGTCAATCAAGTCGCGGTTTGACCAGGCGGGCGCTGCGGGCAGGGTGGCTGCAATCGCTGGGCCTGTGCCAGCACTTTTTGCCGCCGCGGATGCCGGGCTTGCCACCGCGTCTGCGGGGCGCGACACCGGGGCCACGGGAGCTGCCGCCTCGGGCTTGGCGGCTACTTTGGCCAGTTGGTTGAGCTCTTCGATATTTTTGGCGAGCTCCGAGGCGCGTTCGCTGGCCTCCGTTTTTGCCCGTTGTTGGGCAATTTGTTCCATGCTGGCTTTGTCTGCCTTGTCCTGGACCGTGCCCTTGGACAGCTTGAGGGTGTCGCTGGGCACCGCTTTGGGCGCACTGGTGGTGGGGGGGGGGGACACGGTTCCTATCGCCTCGGCCTGCTTGGTCGGTGCGGGCGCGGCTGGTGCCTGGCTTGCCAGGCTGCGCCGCAGGATCTGAAATTCCTGGTTCTGGCGGTCGATGATTTGACGCGCGTCGTTGGCCGTGGTCTTTTTCACCAGCGCGGTGTCAGGCGCCAAAATCTCGGTGTTTGTCAGCAGACGGTTCACATTGCCACCGGCAAACGCCGCCGGGCTGGTGTTGAGCATGGCTACCAGCATTTGCTCTAGTGAAACCCCTTCAGGGGCCATGGAGCGGGCGATTTTTCCGGCCGTGTCGCCACTGCGCACCCGAACACGTTTGCGCTCAGCCAGCACCGTGGCGGGAGGGTTGATGCTTGGGGTTGCGGTTGGTTTGGCGACCACCGATGCCGCTGCTGCCGAAGGTGTCGGGGAAGAAGCTGCGGGCGTGGGCTGGGCCACAGGCGTTGTTGTGACGGCGCTAGGCAAGGCGGCCACCACTGGGCTTTCATTGACTTGCGCGGGCAGCAATGGCGCTGTCGCGCTTTCCTGCGCCTTGGGCGGATCCAGCAAAATGGTGTAGGTGCGCACAATGCGCCCGGACGCCCAGCTCAGCTCCACTACCAGGTCGATAAACGGGTCGTTCAGCGGCCGGTTGTTGACTAGCTTGAGGTAGCGGTTTCCATTGGGCCGACGTTGCAGCGCAATTTGGGTTCCATTGAGCGCCGGGTTGTATTCCAGCCCCATGCCGGCAAAAGCGCTTGGAGAAGCCAGGGCTGATTTCAAGGACTTGGCGTCATCTTCGTTCAGGTCGGCGATATCGATCTCGGCGACCAAACTTTGCCCCAACGCAGACTGCACCCGAACCTTGCCCAATGACAGCGCGTTTGCGTTGGACGCACCCAAGCCGATGAGGGCCGCAGCCAAAGGCGCAGCCGATGCGCGCCAAAAACGTTTATGTGAGGTCAATTCGGGATCCAGCCTTTCTCGATAGCCCTGTCATGACAGGGGTGATACCTAAGCGCCATTATCGGCGACAGTTCGCTTTAAACCACGCTTTGAATACACCAGGAACCATATTTATTGTCGTTTCTATTTTCAATGTGTCTACATGGAATGGTTGTCGACGACAGGTTTATAGGGCCCGGTGCGCGCGGCGCTTCAGGCCGCCAACAAAATCCGCAACATGCGGCGCAGCGGCTCGGCCGCGCCCCACAGCAGCTGATCGCCAATGGTGAAAGCCCCCACAAATTCCGGCCCCATGGCCAGTTTGCGCACGCGGCCCACCGGAATCGTCATCGTGCCGGTCACGGCCACGGGGGTCAGGTCACGCACGGTGGCTTCGCGGGTGTTGGGCACCAGCTTGACCCACTGGTTGTCGGCGGCAATCATGGCTTCGATATCGGCCACGGGCACGTTCTTCTTGAGCTTGAAGGTCAGCGCCTGGCTGTGGCAGCGCATGGCGCCCACGCGCACGCAAAAGCCGTCCACCGGGGTTTCCAGCGAACCAAAATCCGGGCCCTGGCCCAAAATTTTGTTGGTCTCGGCCATGCCTTTCCATTCTTCCTTGGACATGCCGTTACCCAGATCTTTGTCGATCCAGGGAATCAGGCTGCCGCCCAGCGGCACGCCGAAGTTGGCGGTCTCCGTGGCAGTGAGGTTGCGCTGCTTGGCGGCGACCATGCGGTCGATTTCCAGAATCGAGCTTTTCGGGTCGTCCAGCAGGGCTTTGACTTCCGTGTGCAGCGTGCCGTATTGGGTCAGCAATTCGCGCATGTGCTGCGCGCCGCCGCCGGAAGCTGCCTGGTAGGTTTGCGTGCTCATCCACTCGACCAGGCCCGCCTTGTACAGCGCGCCCACGCCCATCAGCATGCAGCTCACGGTGCAGTTGCCGCCCACCCAGTTTTTGCCGCCAGCGGCCAGGGCCTTCTGGATCACGGGCAGATTGACGGGGTCGAGGATGATGACCGCGTCTTTTTCCATGCGCAGAGTGGATGCGGCGTCAATCCAGTGGCCGTTCCAGCCAGAAGCGCGCAGCTTGGGGAACACTTCGGTGGTGTAGTCGCCGCCTTGGGCGCTGATGATGATGTCGCAGCGCTTGAGCGCGTCGATATTGAAGGCGTCTTGCAGCGTGGTTTCGTTCTTGGCCAGGGCCGGGGCTTTGCCGCCGGCGTTGGATGTGGAGAAAAACATCGGCTCGATCAGGTCGAAGTCGCCTTCGGTCTGCATGCGGTCCATCAACACCGAGCCGACCATTCCGCGCCAGCCCACCAATCCTACTAACTTGCTCATTTCAACGCCCTTTCAGTTTTAAAACATGCCCAGACCTGGCTGTTTGCCCGGCTCGTCTGGCCGGGGGGCGCACGACGAACCGGAGCTGGATCAGCCCTTAATGGTCGTGGTTTTGGAGGTGTTTGCACGCGCAC
>CANBVJ010000066.1 GCA_947372865.1 Comamonadaceae bacterium | reverse complement strand
AAAGTGTGAATTAAACCAATCGTGCAAACGTTTGCATACTGGGGTTTGCCCTAGGTATGGCCAGTTGGCTTGCTAATGGAATAATCGAGAAATGGCCTTTGCTAAAAATACCGACAGTGACTCAGCCCCCCCCGTGGGTGCGGTAAGTTCATTGAAAACTGCACGCCGTACGGTGCAGATGACGGACATCGCCCACATGGCGGGCGTCTCGGCATCGACGGTATCTCGTGCGCTCAGTGGCAGTGCACTTATTCCCGAGGCCACCCGCCAGCGTATCAGTGAGATAGCCAGGTCATTGAATTACCGTGTCAACGTAGGCGCTGCCAGCCTGCGCAAGCGCGATGTGCACACCATCGGCGTAGCTATTCTTGGCGACAGCATGCAGTCCATATCGGACCCTTTTTTACTAAGCATCTTGGGCACAGTGGCGGATGCGCTGGACGAGCGCGGTATGAGCCTCATGCTCACCCGTCTGCGCGAATCCAGTCAAGGCTCGCTCACCGCCATGCTCGACAGCGGACAGGTAGCGGGACTCATCATCATTGGCCAGCTCACCTGGCACGCACACCTAAATGCCTTGGCCAAAGAAGGCTTTCCCATTGCGGTGTGGGGCGCCTGCCTGCCGGATGCGGTGTACCCGGTAGTGGGAGGCGACAACGTTTTGGGTGGCTACCTTGCAACCCAGCATTTGATTGCACAAGGATGCCGCCGCATTGCCTTCTTTGGCGATACCAGCCACCCAGAAGCAGGCATGCGCTACCAAGGCTACTTGCAAGCGATGCAAGAAGTGGGAATCGTCCCCGACCCGCGATTAGTGCAACCATTCTTATTTGGCTACGTGCGCATTCGCGAAACCATAGACCAGTGGCTGGACCAGAACCTGACGTTTGATGCCATATTTGCTACCAGTGACGTAACCGCAATCTCCATCTTGGGCGCGCTGACCGAGCGTGGCATATCGGTGCCATCGCAAGTCAAGCTTGTAGGTTACGACGATATTGCACTGGCAGCCCACGTGCACCCGTCATTAACTAGCGTACGCCAACCGCCTGACCAAGCAGGACGCGCATTGGTCGATTTGCTGTTTGACGTACTGCAGGGCAAGGGGCGTCGTACGGTCACGCTGCCCGCTACCCTGATCGCACGCGACTCTAGCTTGTGAAGCTTTGACTCTGGGTTAGCGCCAATCCACAGTCACTGCGGCGCAAGGACTTATTTTGCAGTCAGGGCGTCTGTCCCTGCCTTGGCCACCATACCGTCTTGCTCCGACGTTCCTCCCGACACGCCAATAGCACCCACAATTTTTCCATCTGCAATCAGCGGCAATCCACCTTCAACCGCGTTGGCACCGCGCAGCGTCAATACCCGCAGTCCAACCCCACCAGCGGCGAGTACATCCTGAAATGCCTTGGTCGGGCGGCGGTACATAGCGGCAGATGCCGCCTTGTCCTGCGAAATACCAGTACTGGCTGTCTGCGTGTTGTCCATGCGCTCGAAAGCGACCAACTGGCCAGCATTGTCAACCACTGCAACGGCCATAGGCAAACCCATCTTGCGGGACTCCACAATAGCTGCCGCAACCACTTTACGGGCGAGTTCGTGGTTGACAGATGTACCGTATTGCGGAACCTGTGCCAAAGCATTGCCGGCGATGCCGGTGAATGCAACGCTGACTAATAGGGATTTGAACGTCAAAGATTTCATGCTGGCTCCTCAGTATTTTAAAAATGAACCGTGCTACGCAGGATAGTGTCAGCCAATACGTAGCATGCGCAGTCTAGCGAACGGATAAAATGCATGTTGGCTTTTGTTGAAGCCCCCGCGTAACAAAGGGGGTTTTTGCCTCCCCCCATTCCCCGCCCCGATGCACACACCGCTCGCGGCACCCATACTCTGGAATTTCCGTGTCTTACGCTTCTGAAACCCGCCGCCGCCGCACCTTTGCCATCATTTCTCACCCCGACGCGGGTAAAACCACGCTGACCGAAAAACTGCTGCTGTTCTCGGGTGCCATTCAAATTGCAGGTTCGGTGAAAGCGCGCAAGGCCACACGCCATGCCACCAGCGACTGGATGGAGATCGAAAAGCAGCGTGGCATCTCAGTCGCCTCTAGCGTAATGCAGATGGTCTACCGCGACCACGTGATCAACCTGCTGGACACACCCGGCCACAAAGACTTCAGCGAAGACACCTACCGCGTGCTCACAGCCGTCGACTCGGCTTTGATGGTGATTGACGCAGCCAACGGTGTGGAGGCGCAGACGCGCCGCCTGATTGAGGTGTGCCGCCAGCGCGATACGCCCATCATTACGTTTGTGAACAAGATGGACCGCGAAGTGCGCGAGCCGCTGGATATTTTGGACGAAATCGAGCGCGAACTGGGCATGCCCTGCGTGCCCATGACGTGGCCCGTGGGCCAAGGCAAATTGTTCGGCGGCATTATCAATTTGCGCACCCAAGCTATGACCGTGTTTGAGAGTGGCAGCGAACGCCGCCCGCAAGACTTTGACACCGTGCCCCTGGACCATGCGGAGTCGCTGGCCCAGCGCTTTGGCCACGAGTGGACCAGTGCGATAGACAGCATGGAACTGGCCGTGGGCGCATCGCCCGCCTGGGACTTAGATGCCTTTTTGGCGGGCAAGCAAACGCCCGTGTTCTTTGGCTCCGGCGTAAACAACTTTGGCGTGATGGAAGTGCTGGACGCATTGGTCGACCTGGCCCCCAGCCCCCAGAGCCGCACCAGCACCACACTGGTCAACCGCCAGCCCGTGGTACGCGAAGTGCAGCCCGAAGACGACGCCTTCAGTGGCGTGGTGTTCAAAGTGCAAGCCAATATGGACGCCAACCACCGCGACCGCATTGCCTTCGTTCGCATGGCCAGCGGCAAGTACACACCGGGTATGAAGCTTAAAGTCATGCGCACCGCCAAAGAGTTGCGCCCCACCAGCGTGGTGACCTTTATGAGCCAGCGCCGCGAGGCGGTGGAAGAGGCTTATGCCGGCGACATCGTGGGCTTTACCACCCATGGCGGCGTGCAACTCGGCGACACGATTACCGACGGCAGCGTCAACCTGCAATACACCGGCCTGCCGTTTTTTGCGCCCGAGCTGTTCATGACCGTGGTGCTGCGCAACCCGCTTCGCACCAAGCAGTTGCAACAAGGCCTGGCGCAGCTCGGTGAAGAAGGTGCCATTCAGGTGTTCAAGCCCGAGATGGGCGGCAATATGCTGCTGGGCGCCGTAGGCCAACTGCAGTTTGAAGTGGTGCAACACCGCTTGAAAGGCGAGTACGACGCCGACATTCGCCTGGAAGGCTGCCAGTACACCGGCGCGCGCTGGATTACCGCCGACACGCCCAAAGAGCTGCAGGACTTTGTCAACGCCTACCCCCAGCGCATGGCGCGCGACGCGGCCAACACCCTGGCCTATTTGTGCACCAGCCCGTATGACGTGCGCCTGGCGCAAGAGCGCTTTCCAAAAATCCACTTCCACCCGCTGCGCGAGCACGCGGGGCTGGCGCTGGGCAGCGCGGGTTAAGCCGGGCCCCGCCGTGCGCACCGCATCGCGCCAGGGTTTGCTGGCGATTTTTGGCTCGACGCTGTTCCAGCTCACGGGCATTTTTATGCTCTCGCCGCTGCTGCTGCTGCTGTTGCGCCGCGCCGAAGTGTCCAACACCGTGGCCGGGCTGTTTGCGGCTACCTCGTGGCTGGGGATCTTCATCATCACGCCCTTTGCATCGCAGCTCACGCGCCGCGTTGGGCGCAGGCGCGCGCTGTGGCTGGCGTCTACCGTGCCGCTGGCCACCGCCTTTGGTTTTTTGCTGACCACGCGGCTGGAAGTCTGGTTTGCGCTGGAGCTGTGTGCCAGTGTGGCCGGGGGCCTGCGCTGGGTGCTGGCAGAGTCATTTATTGCCGAATTCACCCCGCCCGACCAGCGCGGCCGCTTTATTGGCGCCTACGCCACCATGATCGGCCTGACTTTTGTGGTCGGCCCGGCGCTTTTGGCCTGGCTGGGCGACGGCAGCCCGTATGCGCTGTGGGTGGTGATTGACTTTTTGGTGGTGGGCTTGGCGTGGACGGCGCTGGTGCCGCGCACGCCGCCCGAAGACGATGCCGATTCGGCCAAAGTGGGCTTTGCCGGCCTGTGGCACGCAGTGGCGGCGCACCCGGTGATCATGCTGGCGGGCTTTGTGGGCGGCTTTTTTGAACTCGGCCTGGCGTCCATCTTGCCGCTGTACGGCCTGACCCTGGGGCTGCCCACGGGCGCAGCCACCTTGCTGGTGTCAATAAGCGGCCTGGGCGGCATGTTGCTGGCGTTTCCGGCGGGCATGCTGATCGACCGCCTGGCCAACCCGGCGCAGGGGCGACGCACGCTGATGCTGACGCTGGTGGCGCTGCTGCTGGCAGCGTCCTTTGTCTTGTTCGGCGTGCAAAACGAGCCTTGGCTCATGTGGCCGATCGCCGCCGTGTGGGGCGCCGCGGGCGGCAATTTGTACACGCTGACCATGACCGACATCAGCAGCCGCGAGCGCGGCATCACCCTGGTCAACAGCACGGCGGTGCTGGTGCTGGCCTATACGCTGGGTGCGCTAGTGGCCTCGTCCATGTCGGGGGCGCTGATTGACGCCTCGCCCTGGCTGGGTTTTCCGCTGGTCTTGGTGCTGGTGTCGGGCTTGGCGACTGCCGCCTTGGTGCGGGCGCGGCGCAGGCGGGATATTTAGGGTCGCGCTGGTGCGCTGAAAGCCGCCCGCCCACTGGCGGGGAGCCTGTTACCCCACCTTGCTCAAGCGTTCCGCCATGCGGGTTTGCCAGCCTGGCCCGGTGGCCTTCCAGTGCGCAATCACGTCTACGGGCAATCGCAACGAAATCAACTGACGCGGGTTGCTTGAGATGGGCCTGCCACCTTTGTTGATCGTTGCGCGCGCCAGCATCTCGTCGGTAAGTTCGGGCAGCTCTTCGTATTCCTCGGGAGCCACGGCATGCGCGTCCACCCGCGCCAGGTCAGACTTCAAGGAGGGGCGCGATGCGTCTTTTTTCGCGGTCATTGGCTTTCCTCATGCTGAAAACATGGCGATCCGCGCCACGCGGTGCATATCCAACCACCACCATTCGGCCTTCCAACTTCCCGAAGCAAATCATGCGCGTCTCGCCATAGTCCTTGCGCGTGTCTTCCAGTTCCAGTGTGGTACCGGCGAAGACCAGGGCGGCGTCTTCAAAGTTCAGCCCCCGCGCAAGCAAAGCTTCGTCGCGCTTGCGGGGGTCGAAGGTGATTTTCACGGGTTATTGTAGATACAAAAACTTCGGATGGCAATGTTGCGATGGATCGCCATGCGTGGACCACACCCATCCCATTGAAGTCAGCTACACCGCTCGCTGAAAGAACGCCTCTGGCAATTGTTCTGTGGCCGCTGCGCGCTGCACCGCCGGTCGCTGGCGCATGCGCGCCAAATAGGCACCCAACGCGGGCAGGCTGTTGGCGGGGCGCTGAAAGTTGCGCGTCCAGCAGCACAGCACAAAAGCCATGCAATCGGCCGCGCTGTAGTCGGCGCCCAGCAGCCACGGGCCGCTGCTTTGCAGTTGCGCCTCCAGTTGGTCCAGCATGGGTGCAATGCGCGCCTCAGTGCGCGCGCGAAAGTCGGCCACGCCTGCGGCGTCCACATAGCGTTCGGCGTAAAAATACTGCACCAAGGTCGCCTGCAAGGTGTTGGACAGCCACACCATCCACTGGTAGCACTGCGCGCGCTGCGGCGTGCCAATGTCTGGCACCAGTCGGGCTTGCGGGTGCGTGTCTGCCAGGTGCAGCAGGATGGCCGGGGTTTCATAGACCACCAGCGCGCCATCCTCCAGCACGGGAATCAGCCCGTTGGGATTGAGCTTGAGGTAGGCCGGTGATTTTTGAGCGTTATTGGCGCGATCGACCAGTTGCAGCGCAAACGGAACACCCAACTCTTCGAGCAGGATGTGGGGCATCAGGCTGGCGTCGCTGGGGTGGTAGTGGAGTTTCAGCATGCGGCTTCCCTGGTTAAATAGACACCATTATGCAAACGATTGCAGCACGTTGACCGCATTCACCCCCACTGCGTCCACCGCGTAGCCGCCCTCAAAAACCAGCACCGTGGGCAGGCCTACGGCGGCCAGGCGCTCGCCCATGCGCAGGTAGTCGTCGCTTTGCAGCGCAAAGCCTGAGATCGGGTCGCCCGCAAACGTGTCCACGCCCAGCGACACCACCAGCGCCTGCGCGCCGAAGCGGCTGATTGCCGCCAGCGCCACTTCCAGGGCGTCGGACCATTCCGCATAGGCGGTGCCGCGCGGCATCGGCAAATTGAGGTTGGCGCCCGCGCCCGCGCCCAAGCCAGTCTCGTTGGCATGGCCCAGAAAGAAGGGGTATTCGGTGCGTGGGTCGCCGTGCAGGCTGGCAAAGAACACGTCTGAGCGGTCGTAAAAGATGGCCTGCGTGCCATTGCCGTGGTGGTAGTCCACGTCCAAAATCGCCACGCGCTCCAGGCCGCTGTTGCGCAGGTGCTGCGCGGCCAGAGCGGCGTTGTTCAGAAAGCAGTAGCCGCCAAAAAAGTCCGCTCCCGCGTGGTGGCCGGGCGGGCGGCTCAGGGCGAAGGCGGAGCGCGCGCCCTGCGCGATCTGGTCCGCAGCGCTCAGGGCGCATTCCGCCCCGGCACGCGCCGCCACCCAGGTGCCGGAGGTGAGCGGCGAACCGGCGTCAAACGAATACAGCCCCATGCGCGCGGCAAAATTATCCGGCTCCACATCCGTGCGAAAACTGCGCGTGGGCCACACGCTGGGCAATGCGTCGTGCGCAGCGTTGGAAGGGTCGATGGACACCCACTGGTCCCAGGCGGTCTCCAAAAACCTCAGGTAGCGCGGGCTGTGGATCGATTCGAGCGCTGCAGCGGCAAAGGGTTGCGGATTGCACACCTCGCCCAATTGGCGGCGCTGCAACTCGGCCAGCACGTGGTCGGCGCGGGCGGGCACTTCGTGGCAGGGGACGAGTGCGCCACGGTACATCTCGAACTGGCCCTGGTGCAGGGCATGGCGGGGGTTGTAGAAGGTGATCATGGCTTGCGCGCCAGCACTGCCGCCAACGCCACCCCCGTATGCGTGCCCAAGCGCACCACGTCTTCGGGCGTGGCCGCAGCCACTACGCGCCCGCCGCCGTTGCCGCCGTCGGGCCCGAGGTCTATCACCCAGTCGGCCTCGGCAATCACGTCCAGATCATGCTCAATGACAACCACGCTGTGGCCGCCGCGCACCAGGCGGTGCAGCACGTGGATGAGTTTTTCCACGTCGGCCATGTGCAGGCCCACGGTGGGTTCGTCCAGCACATAAAGGGTGTGCGGCACTTTCTGGCCGCGCCGGGTGATGTCGTCGCGCACCTTGCTGAGTTCGGTCACCAGCTTGATGCGCTGCGCCTCGCCACCGCTCAGGGTCGGTGAAGGCTGGCCTAGCGTCAGATAGCCCAGGCCCACGTCCTTGAGGAGCTGCAGCGGGTGCGCAATCACCGGCATGGCGGCAAAGAAGTCCACCGCTTCGTCCACTTCCATTTGCAGCACTTCGCCGATGTTTTTGCCGCGCCAGGTCACAGCCTGGGTTTCGGGGTTGAAGCGCGCGCCTTTGCAGGTTTCGCACAGCACTTTTACGTCGGGCAAAAAGCTCATGCCGATGGTGCGAATGCCCTGGCCTTCGCAGCCGGGGCAGCGGCCTTCGCCGGTGTTAAAGCTAAAGCGGTTGGCGGCGTAGCCGCGCGCCTTGGCTTCCAGGGTGTCGGCAAAGAGTTTGCGGATGGTGTCCCAAAAGCCGATGTAGGTGGCCGGGCAGGAGCGCGGGGTTTTGCCAATCGGCGTTTGGTCCACTTCGAGCACGCGGTCTATGGATTCAAACCCAGCAATGTCGGTGCAACCGGTCCAGCGGATGGTTTCGCCTGCGTCCAGCGCGTCGCGTCCGGCTTTGGTGCTGCGCTTTTGCACGCCGGTTTGCACATTGGCCAGCAACACGTCGCGCGCCAGCGTCGATTTGCCCGAGCCCGAGACGCCGGTGATGGCGACCAGGCGCTGCAGGGGAATGTGGGCGGTGACGTCTTGCAGGTTGTGCAGGTTGGCGCCGGTGACGGTGAGCCAGTTGATCTTCTCGTGTTGCGTCTCTGGTGTTGCGCTTTGTGCTGTACCCGCAGCGCCGGTCCCTGGGGCGGGTTCCTCATGGTGCGAGCACAAATCGTCAGCCGCCCCAGGGACCGGCGCTGCTGCGTCTAGGCGGGTTGACTGGGCAGCGGCTGCCGCGACTGCATAGTCACGGTCGGCTTGCTCGCGTGCTGCAAATTCTGCGTTGGCTACGACGCTGGCGGCCACGTTGGCGGCGATCAATGCCGCTTTGGAGGCTTTGGCCGTGGGCTTTTTGCCGCCCTTCGCGGCTGAACCCGGCAAGGCGGCTTCTACCGCTGCGAGCGACAGCAAAGCCACTTCATCCCGCGCCAACGAATCGAGATAAGACACCACATCGCGCCGCCCGCCCAAAGGGTGCTGCATAGCGTGCAGCAAATAGCGCCCGGTCTGCGACTCGGCGGCGTTTTGCACGTCTTCAATCGAGCCCTGCGCCACCAGGCGCCCGCCGCGTTTGCCGGCACTCGGGCCAATGTCGATGATGTGGTCGGCGGCGCGGATGGTGTCTTCATCGTGCTCCACCACCACCAACGTGTTGCCCTTGTCGCTCAGCGATTTGAGCGCGCCCAGCAAGATTTTGTTATCGCGCGCATGGAGGCCAATGGTGGGCTCGTCCAGCACATAGCACACGCCCTGCAGGTTGCTGCCGAGTTGCGCAGCCAGGCGAATGCGCTGCGCCTCGCCGCCGCTCAAGGACGGCGCGCCCCGGTCTAACGTCAAATAGCCCAGGCCCACTTCTTCCAAAAATTCAAGGCGGCTTTTTATCTCGGGAATAAGGTCCCGCGCAATGTCGCTTTGGCGCTGGCTCAAAGCGCCCGCGCCTTGCAGGGTTTGCACCCAGGCGCGCACGTCGCTCACACTCAGAGCGGCGATGTCCGCAATGCCCACGCCGTTAAAACGTACCGCCCGCGCGGTCGGGTTCAGGCGCGTGCCGTGGCAGCGCGGGCAGGCGGTGTCTGCCAGGTCTTCGATGTCGGCCTCGGCAAAGGTTTGCTCGCGGCCCTGGTTGTTGTCGTCTTTGACCGAATCGTCAAACACCTTGCGCTGGTCTTTGGTCAAGGCCAGACCCGTGCCCACACAGTCCGGGCACCAGCCGTGTTTGCTGTTGTAGCTAAACAGGCGCGGGTCGAGTTCGGTGTAAGACGTGGCGCACACCGGGCAGGCGCGCTTGGTAGAAAACACCTCACACTGGCCCATGCCCACGGTGCTGGCGCCATTCTCCATGGCCGCAGCCAAACCGTCCAACTGGCTCATCACCTGCACCACACCCTTGCCGTGGGTCAGCGCCGTGGCCAGCGCCTCACGCAACTGCGCTTCTTGCGCCGGGTGCACGTCCAGGCTGGCCACGGGCAGCTCAATGTTGTGCTCTTTAAAGCGGTCAATGCGCGGAAAGCCGCTGGTCGGCACAAACTGGCCGTCGATGCGCAAATGCGTAAAGCCACGCGGGCGCGCCCAGTCGGCTAGCTCGGTGTACACGCCCTTGCGCCCTACCACCAACGGCGCCAGCAATCCAATGTGCTGGCCCCGGTAGTTTTTGAGCAACTGCGCGGCAATGCTGTCAGCGGTTTGCGGTGCTACGGCCGCGCCGTCGTGCACGCAATGCTGGGTACCGAGCTTGACGTACAGCAGGCGCAAAAAGTGCCAGACCTCGGTGGTCGTACCCACGGTGGACTTGCGCCCGCCCCGGCTCAAGCGCTGCTCAATCGCCACGGTGGGCGGAATGCCGTAGACCGCGTCCACCTCGGGCCGACCGGCCGGCTGGACGATGGCGCGGGCGTAGGCGTTGAGGCTTTCCAGGTAGCGGCGCTGGCCTTCGTTGAACAGGATGTCGAAGGCCAATGTTGATTTGCCGGAGCCGCTCACTCCCGTTACCACGCTGAACTTGCCGCGGGGGATGTCTACGCTTAGGGATTTGAGGTTGTGTTCTTTGGCGTTGACGATGCGGATGCTTCCCCCCTCACTCCCCCCGCCCTCTCTCGCCCCCACCGGGGCGAAAGAGGGAGCCTTAACAGCCACATTTGACCGCGCGCTTGACGTGAGGGCACCACTGGCCACCGCAAGCGATGCCTGCAAACCGTCGTCTGCGAGCACACGCTCGGAGGTGGATGGGCTTGCGCCCGGGGCCGATTTGGCAGTCGCGAAGCGAATGTATGAGGCCTCGGGCGCAAGCCCATCCGCCGCAGCAAGAGAAGTGTCCCCTGAACCCGAGCCCGCGCCCGCAGCCGCCAAAACATAAGCGTCGGCCGCAGAAAACTCTCGCACTTCATGCACCACGCCCATGGCGGCAGCGTAGTCGCGCAGGGCTTTGCCGGTGTGGCTGGTGGGGTGCAGCAGCAGGTCTTCAGGCGTGCCGTAGGCCACTACTTCGCCACCGGCGTCGCCGCCTTCGGGGCCGAGGTCGATGAGCCAGTCGCTGGCGCGGATCACGTCCAGGTTGTGTTCGATCACCACCAGCGAGTGGCCCACGTCCAAGAGCTTGCGCAGTGCGCGCATGAGCTTGGCGATGTCGTCAAAGTGCAGGCCGGTGGTGGGTTCGTCCAGCATGAACAGCGTGCCCCGGCGCGCCAGGGCCTGGCGGCTGGCGCTGCTGGCTTTGGCGGCTTCGGCCAAAAAGCCAGCGAGCTTGAGGCGCTGCGCCTCGCCGCCAGAGAGCGTGGGCACGGGCTGGCCGAGCTTGACGTATTCCAGACCCACGTCCACGATGGGCTGCAGCGCGCGGATCACGTCGCGGTCGTGGGCGAAGATGTGCGCAGCTTCGCTCACGGTCAGGTCGAGCACGTCAGCCACATTGAGCAACACGCTGGGACTGGGGCCGGGGGTTTGGCGCTCGATGACCACTTCCAAAATCTCGGGGCGGTAGCGCTTGCCGTCGCAGTCCGGGCAACGCAGATAGACGTCGCTCAAAAACTGCATTTCCACGTGCTCAAAGCCCGAGCCGCCGCAGGTGGGGCAGCGGCCGTCGCCACTGTTGAAGCTGAACTTGCTGGCGGTGTAGCTGCGTTCGCGCGCCAGTGGCGCCTGCGCAAACAGCTCGCGGATCGAGTCCCAGGCGCCGACAAAACTGGCCGGGTTGGAACGTGCGGTTTTGCCAATGGGCGACTGGTCCACAAACACCACTTCACTGAGCTGCTCGGCGCCCAGCAGGCGGCGGTGGGCGCCCGGGGTTTCGGTGGCTTTGCCAAAGTGGCGCAAAAGCGCCGGGGCCAGCACGTCTTGCACCAGCGTGGATTTGCCCGAGCCGCTCACGCCAGTAATGCACACCAGGCGCTGCAACGGAATCTCGATGGACACGTCTTTCAGGTTGTGCTCGGTCGCCCCCTCCAACACCAGGCGCGGCGTGTTGATGCCAACCATGCGCTTGAATCCCATACCGACTTGCTTGCGCCCGCCCAGGTAGGCGCCAGTCAGGGTGTCGGCGCCTTTGAGGTCTTCGGTACTGCCGTCAAACACGATCTGGCCGCCTTTTTCGCCGGGGCCAGGGCCCATGTCGATCATGCGGTCGGCCGCGAGCATCACGGCCGGGTCGTGTTCCACCACCACCAAGGTGTTGCCTGCATCACGCAGGCGCTGCATAGCCACGATGATGCGGTGCATATCGCGCGGATGCAGGCCGATGCTGGGTTCGTCCAGCACAAACAAGGTGTTGACCAACGAGGTGCCCAGGGCGGTGGTCAGGTTGATGCGCTGCACTTCGCCGCCGCTGAGCGTGCGGCTTTGGCGGTCGAGCGTAAGGTAGCCGATGCCGACTTCGCACAGGTATTTCAGGCGGGTGGTGATTTCTTCTAGCAGCAGTTTGAGGG
>CANBVJ010000065.1 GCA_947372865.1 Comamonadaceae bacterium | reverse complement strand
GACTGGGCACGTTCCGATATATTACTCACCCGTTCGCCACTCGCCACCAGGATTGCTCCCGTGCTGCCGTTCGACTTGCATGTGTAAGGCATGCCGCCAGCGTTCAATCTGAGCCAGGATCAAACTCTATAGTTCGATCTTGATTTTTTTTCGCATATTTCTATGCAACTCATAAATTGGAATCGACGTGATTTTCTTTGACGAAATTCACATCTTTTTTACTTCATGAGCGTTTGTTAGCTAATTAAAGCTAAGTTCCAAAGAACTTGGCAATCACCTTCAAACGCCCACGCTTATCGGCTGTAAATTTTTAAGGATCTACGTAGAAGTTGACTTCTACTTTCTTGCTTCGCCGTGATCAGCGAAGCCTTCGATTATGACACAGTTTTTGAGACTGAGGCAAAAAACTGGAAATTTTTTCTTTCCAACCCAGCGTTGTGTGTTGCAGCGGGAGGGCTAGTCTAACCCGGTTTTGGCGAAGCTTCAAGCGTTTTGAAAAAGAATTGCTGCTACGTGGGTGCGAAGCCTGCGCTTGGGCGCCTGGCAAGCCCCGGGCGCGCACGGGCTGGCAGGTAAAAAGATCGGGCCTATCGCTCCAACCAGCCCCTCTAGCTTTAGGGCAGGCCAAGCCATCCGGCGCTACAGAGACCTCCTATGCGCCAGAGCTGCTGTCACGCTAAGGACAAAAGTTCCGCCACGCCTGGGCTTAAATCGCTGCTATGGGAAATCTCTATTTGGTGCGCCATGGCCAGGCCTCGTTTGGTGCGGAAGACTATGACCAGCTCAGCGAACTGGGGGTGCGCCAAAGTGTGCGTCTGGGGGAGTACTTTGCCAAGCGGGGGCTGCGCTTTGACACAGTGATCATGGGCAGCTTGCGCCGCCACGCGCAGACTTGGGGCGGGATTGCCCAGGGGGCGGGCCTTGCGGCGGAGCCGCTGGTTTGGCCGGGGCTCAATGAATACGACAGCAGCGCCGTGATCCAGGCGATTCACCCTTATCCTTTGGAGAAGGCCGACACGCCCGAGATGTACCGCGCGCACTTTCGCCTGCTGCGCGACGGACTGACACAGTGGATGAACGGGGTGGTCAGCCCCACCGGAATGCCTACCTACCAGGAATTTGTGCACGGCGTGACCAGCGCGCTGGACCATGTGCGCAGCAACTGCAGTGGCAACGTGCTGATCGTCAGCAGCGGCGGACCGATTTCCACGGCCATCGGGCACTTGCTGGGAACCACGCCAGAGACGACGGTGGAGCTTAATTTCCGCATCCGCAACAGCTCGCTCACCGAGCTGGTGTTCACGCCCAAGCGGCACATGCTGGTGACTTACAACACCCTGCCCCACCTGGACGATGCCGAGTACGCGTCCTGGGCCACCTACGCCTGAGCGACCCAGGCCAAAGCTGCAGCCTCTGCCGTGCCGTCGGCGCTAGTCGATTACGAAGCCAGGGTGCTGAGAGGCAAGCGTTGCACCTCAGAGAGCAGTTGTGCCAGCGAGCGGCCGGCCGCGCGCAGGAGCTGCTGACCTTTGTTGGCCGTGGCAGCGGCGGCATTGCCGACGGCGCCAGTGGCGTTGTAATCTTGGATCTGCCAGGCTAACTTGGCGGATTTGCCGTTGCCCAGGATGTCAAACTGCGCCGCCCGTACCTGCGAGCTAGAGGCAAAGTGCTGCGCTTTGTCCATTTCCACCCTATGGGGCGCCAGCGCCAGCATGAGCGAGGTTTCGATATCGCCGGCGTGGATACCAAAGCGGTGCTCGTCCGCGCTGAACAGGGCGTTGACGTCCTCGCCTTGTGGCCCGATAAGCGGCAGGCCGTACCAATTGACGCTGAACACCAGCATTCCCAGGCGCGCGCGCAGGTCACGCGCCACGATGTCCATGAAGTTGGCTTGGCCGCCGTGGGCGTTGAAGAACACCATCTTTTTGACACCGGTGGCGGCCACGCTCTCACCAACGTCGGTCCACAGGCGGATCAGCGTTTCGGCCTTGAGCGTGAGGGTGCCGGCAAAGCGGGCGTGCTCCGGGCTGAAGCCCACGGCCTGGGTCGGCAGGAACAAGGCGGTCGAATCCGGCGCCAGGTGGGGCACGGCGGCGGCCACGACGCCGTCGGCGATGCAGCTGTCCACCTGTAGCGGCAGGTGGGGACCATGCTGCTCGGTGGCGGCCACGGGCAGCACGGCGATGGTTTGCGCGATGCGGCCACTGGTTTGCAAGGCTTGAAAGTGCGCCGTGCTGTGGTCGGCCCAGTAGCGGGAAGGATGGGCGGTAACGTGGGACATGGCAGAGCTCTTCGGGTGATTGGATTGCGGGTATGAACGGGTCAGGGCGTGGCGGGGGCAGCGTGGCGCTGCTGGCGCTCGGTGTTCCGAACAGCCGTGCCTGCCGCGGGCGTGGCTTGGCGGGGCAAATGGCCTAGCAATGCCACTGGCGACGCGCGGGCGCCGCTGCCCACATAGTCCGCCAACAAGGCACCGCGCACGGCGGCCAGCGGCAAGGCGCGCTCTTGGCACAGATAGTCAAACAGCACGTCCACCAATAGCTCGGGCGTCAAGCCGCTGGTGCGCTGCTGGCTGCGCCACAGCCAGTCGGCAAATGCGGCAAAAGCCAGAAAGGGCGAAGGCGCGTCCAGCAGCAGAGCCAGCGTTTGGCCAAAGCGCCCGGAGTTGGCAACCAGGTCCCAATAGCGGGCCAGGCGGACAAAGGCCCGCACCTGGTCGGCGCTGACAGCGTCGGTCTGCACCACGGTGTAGGGAGGCGCGGGGTCAAAGACCATGGCGGGCAGTGCCTTGGTGGCCAGCGGCGTGCCGCGCAGGCGCTTGAGCACACCAAGCTGGATTTCGTGTGGACCCCAAGACCACAGCGTGTCAAAGCCGTGGCCAAAACTCTCCCAGCTCTCGCCGGGCAGGCCAAAAATCAGGTCGGTGTGCAAATGCGCGTGGCTGGCGGTGACGAGCCAGCGCAGGTTGGCCTCGGTTTTGTCGGCATCCTGGCGGCGGGAAATAGCGTGTTGCACCGCCGGATTGAGGCTTTGGATGCCGATTTCAAACTGCAGCACTCCGGCGGGAAAGCGAGAGATGCAGGTTTTGAGGCGCTCGGGCAATTGGTCGGGCACCAGCTCGAAATGCACAAACAAGGCTTCCTGTGGACGCTCGGCCAAGCGGGCCAGAAAGAACTCCAGAATCTGCACCGAGGCGTCGATCTTGAGGTTGAAGGTGCGGTCCACAAACTTAAAAGTGCGCGCACCCCGGGCGTAAAGGGCCGCGAGTTCGGCCAAAAAGGCGTCCAGGTCAAAGGCCCAGGCAGTCTTGTCCAGGGCGCTGAGACAAAACTCGCATTTGAAGGGGCAGCCGCGCGAGGCCTCCACGTAAAGCACCCGCTGCGCCAGGTCGGCGTCACTGTACTGGGCGTAGGGCAAGGCAATGTCGTCCAGCGCGGGCTGTTCCCCGGCGATCACCTTCATCAGCGGCCGGGGGCCATGCACCAGCGCGCGGCAGAGTTTGGGGAAGCTAACGTCGCCCCAGCCGGTAATCACATAGTCAGCCAAAGCGACGATGGCTTGGCCGGCCAGCTCGTGGCTCACTTCCGGGCCGCCGAGCACCACCTTAACGTCCGGGCGCTGCGCCTTGAGCAAGGTGATAACGGCGGCGCTGGGGACGACGTTCCATATATAGACGCCAAAACCCACAATGCGCGCGGCCCCGGTTTGGGCCGGGCCGAGCGCAGCCACCAGGGCGTCCACGATGTCTTGCGGGGCGCGGTGAATGGTGAATTCTTGTAGCGAGGTGCAGGCGTCTAGGTCGGCGCCGCCATAGCGCGCCATATTGGCGCGCAAATACCGCAGGCCCAAGGAGGCGTGGATGTATTTGGCGTTCAAAGTGGCCAGGACGATGCGGTGCGGCATGGCCCTATTATCAAAGCATGGCACGCAACAGCACCGGAGCATCCTTTTTTGCCTGGGACGGCGACGTTCTGGTGGTCAACATCCTGGGCAAACCTGCGGCCAGCAAAGACGCCATTGGCAAACCCAAGGGCACGCAGCTCAAGGTCAGCGTCACCGCAGCGCCGCAAAACGGCAAGGCCACGGACCACATGGTGCGCTTTTTGGCGCCGCTGTTTGGGGTTGCGGTGCGCGACATTGTGGTGGTGTTCGGGCAAGAAAACGTGAACAAGCAGTTGCGCATCCAGTCGCCCAAAAAACTCCCCGCCGTGTTCACCACGCCGCCGGTTTAGCTGCGAACTGCCACAATCGTGTTCGCGCCGCCGCTTGTGCGGCGGCCCTTGACTGAACTACGCTATGCCCTTGCGCCACACTCTTGCATCCTCATTGAACTCGCTCTGGCCTTGGGCACGCCGCGCTGGCGAACACGCCCTGTTGGGCGCCGCCTGCCTGCTGGGCGCTGCGGGAGCGGCCCTGGCGACCCAGGCCAAGCTCGATTTGCAGTCGGCGGGCAAGGCCAGCGCGGTGGTGCAGACACCCGAGGTGCGGGCCGAGCTGGTGGCCTATGCGCCGCAGGGCCTTGCCAGTGGTCGCCCGTTGGAACTGGGCCTGGCGCTGCAGCACCAACCGGGCTGGCACACCTATTGGAAAAACCCCGGTGACTCGGGCTTACCGACCGAGCTGCGCTGGACCCTGCCCCCAGGGCTGCAGGCCAGCGCCTTACTGTGGCCCACGCCGACCAAGATCCGACTCGGGCGGCTGGCGAATTTTGGCTATGAAGGCGCGGTATTGCTGCCCATAACCGTGCGCATCGGGCCCGGTTTTCGACCTGCGCCCGGCGCCAGCGATGTGGCGCTGCACTTGAGCGCGTCCTGGCTGGTCTGCCGCACCGAGTGCATTCCACAGGAGGGCGAGTTTGACCTGCGCGTGCCGTTGCAAGGCTCCACCGCGCTAAACGGCGCCTTGTTTGAGGCCGCGCGCGCGGCGCGGGCGCAGCCAATCGCGGGCGCCGTGCAAGCCCGAGTGGACGGCGACAGCCTGCTGCTGCGCGCCGATAAACTGCCCGCCGCCTGGCAAGGCAAGGCGCTTAATGTTTTCCCCGAGGCGGTTGACGTGCTTGCGGCCACCACCAGCGCGGCAGACACCGACATGGTGGAACGCAACGCAGCAGCATCGACCCCACCGCTTGCAGGAACACAGCACTGGCAAGACACAGTCTGGAGCGCGCGCCTGCCTTTGTCACCTCAACGCACAAGCAACCCGGCGCACCTGGGCTTGGTGCTGAGCGTGGACGGACAGAGTCTGCAAGGCGTGGCCAATATCAGCGGCCGCTGGCCGGACAAGGCGTCGCCCGCACTGAACGAGATACCGTTGTCGGCGCCGCTGGCCGCCAATGGTGCGGCAGCGCCCGCCAGCATGGGCAGCCTGGCTTGGGCGCTGGCAGCCGCCTTTCTGGGCGGCCTCATTTTGAACCTGATGCCTTGTGTGTTCCCGGTACTGGCCATCAAGGTGCTGGGGTTTGCCAGCCATTCGGAACAGGGCGGCGTCTCACGACGCGTGATTGGTCTTGCCTACACGGCGGGCGTGGTGGTATCGATGGCGGCGCTGGGCGGCGCCTTGCTGGCCTTGCGCGCCGGGGGGGAGCAACTGGGCTGGGGCTTTCAGTTGCAGTCGCCTGCGGTGGTTACCGCTCTGGCGCTGCTGTTTACCCTCATTGGGCTGAACCTGCTGGGCTTGCTGGAGGCGGGCACTCTGGTGCCCAGCGCCCTGGCGGGCCTGCAACTGCGCCACCCGGCGGCTGACGCGGCCTGGTCAGGTGTGCTGGCGGTGGCGGTGGCGTCGCCCTGCACCGCGCCGTTTATGGGCGCGTCGCTGGGGCTGGCGCTGACGCTGCCCGGCTGGCAGGCCATGGGGATTTTTGTGGCGCTCGGGCTCGGCCTGGCGCTGCCCTTTGCGCTGGCCAGCAGCCTGCCGCAGGTGGCGCGCTGGCTGCCCAAACCGGGCGCCTGGATGCTGCATTTGCGCCAGTTCATGGCCTTTCCGATGGCCGCGACCGTGCTTTGGTTGCTGTGGGTGCTCGGACACATGGGAGGCCTGGATGCGGCGGCGTCACTGGCCGCCTTGTTGTGGTGCCTGGCGCTGACGGTCTGGGCGCTAAATCTGACGGGCCGCAGCCGCTGGCTGTTTACCGGCCTGGCGCTGCTGGTGTCTTTGGCGCTGCTGCGGGCGCTGGGGCCCAACGTTCTGCAAACCCAGGGCGGCTCTGTTGCACCCGCAGCGCTGGCCAGCCAGGACAAGGCGCTGCCGGGTACCGGACCAGCCGCGTGGCAGGCTTGGAGCGCGCAGCGGGTAGCGAGCGAGCTGGCCAGCGGCCACCCGGTGTTTGTTGACTTTACCGCCGCCTGGTGCATTACCTGCCAGTACAACAAGCAAACCACGCTCGCCGACGGCGCCGTGTTGCAGGACTTTGCCACCAAGCACGTGACGCTGCTGCGCGCGGACTGGACCCAGCGCGACCCGGCCATCACCCAGGCACTGGCGCAATTGGGGCGCAGCGGTGTGCCGGTGTATGTGCTGTACCAAGCCAGCAAGGCGCCGGTAGTGCTGTCGGAAATATTGTCCGCAACCGCGCTGCGCGCTGCGTTGCAAGCCCTTTGAACTGAACCGCAGCGGCGCCGGCGCCACACCCCCTCGGGCACGCCCGCTAGCCCGCTAGCGCACCGAAAACATTTGCTGGAAGTAGTCGGCTTCCAACTTGGCCAGGTCGGTTTGCTTGAGCGCACCGTCAAAGGCATCGCGCATCGCCAGCCCGGCGGGCGTGCGCTTGAAGCAGACGTGCAAAGTCAGGCGGGCAATGGGGCGGGGGTTGAAAACCACGCTGCCACTGTCTTTGAGCTTGTACAGCGTGTAGTCCAACACGTTTTTGTCCACCACGATGCCGCGGATTTTTCCCGAGCGCAACTTGGCAATATTCGCCGCATCGCTGGGTGCTGCCTCTACCGACTGGCGCTTGTCCTTGATGGCTGCGTCAAACTCCTCACCGTTGAGGTAGCCGTCCACCACGCCCAGGCGGTAGGCTTCGAGTTCGGACATTTTGGTCCATTTGATGGGCGCATTTTTTAAGGTGGCGATACCGAGCACGCTGCTGCCGATGGACTGGGACAAATGGCAGGCGGCTTCGCGCTCTTGGTTGAAATACGCGGGAAAATAACCTTCGAATTCCGGGCTTTTCTCGCCCTTTTCCACCGCCTTGGTCCATTCAAACGAGGCCGCCAGCAGCCTAAAACCGGCCGCCTTGGCCACCGTGGACGCGATGTAGGTCGAGACACCTTCTTTTGGCAAGAGCAAACCGGTAAACGGGGGCCACTCCAGTGTGGCCAGACGGATCAGTTTCGTCTCCGACTGGGCCCCACTGCAAGTCGCTGCGATTGCAAGGCAGAGCCCCACCCAACTGCTTTTCTTCATGGTTTCTTCCTCAAGCCGATAAATGATTCGAGACGGGCTCGGGCGCCAGGCAATACGTGCGAACCAGCGCCAGCAGCTCTGCGTCCGAATAGGGCTTGCCCAGGTAATGGTTGACGCCCAGCGCCGCTGCGTGCTCGCGGTGTTTGCTACCCATACGCGAAGTGATGACGACCAGCGGCAGTTCAGCCAGATCCGAGGTGCGACGGATATTGCGGGCCAACTCCAGCCCGTCCATGCGCGGCATTTCGATGTCCAAGAGCACCACGGCCGGGCGCTCGTCTTGCAGCAATTCCAGAGCCTGCAAGCCGTCAGAGGCCAGCGCCACCCGGTAGCCTTCGCGCTGTAGAAGGCGCTGGGTGACGCGCCGCACGGTGATGGAGTCGTCAACCACCAGCACCAGCGGCGCCTGTACCGCCGCCAAAGACGCAGGCACGCTGTCCAACGCCGGGCCGGCGCCCGACACCCAAGCCTCGGCTTGCACCTGGCGCGCGGTGTCCCCGTACAGACTGGCCAAGGCGACCGGGTTGTAAATCAGCACCACCGCGCCCGACGCCAGCACCGACATACCGGCCAGCCCCGGCAGGCGTGACAACTGGGGCCCAAGGTTTTTCACCACCACCTCGCGGCTTCCCAGCACTTCGTCAACGTGCAGCGCCACCCGCTGGCCGGCACTGCGGATCACCGCCACTGCGTGCTGGCGAACGGCGGTCTCTGCGCTGCGTGCGGAGGCACTCAGCAGTGCCCCAGCCCAGAAAAATGGCACGGCGGGCAAGTCGCCATAAGACAGCGCACCGCTGGCATAGGCAGCCGCCAGGGTCGGCGCGGGCACACGCAGTACGGTTTCGAGCAAGTTGGCAGGCACGCCCATCGTGACAGCGCCCATGCGCAGCATCACCACCTGGGTCACGGCCGTGGTCAGTGGAAAAACCACGGTGAAACGGGTACCCTGCCCGGCGTGCGAGACGGTTTCAATGCGCCCGCCCACGGCGCTGACATCGGACAAGACCACATCCATGCCAATGCCCCGGCCGGCCAACTCCGTCACCTGGTCGGCCGTCGAAAACCCAGCGATAAAGAGAAACCGCGCCGCATCTTCCGCGCTAAGCGCCTGCTCGGGCTCCAGTAACTTGGCCGCCACCGCCTGGGCACGAATTTTTTCGATCTGCAGGCCGCCACCATCGTCCGCAAAGGTGACGGACACATCACTGCCGTCCTGGTGCACGGAAATTGAGATAGCGCCGCTTGCCGGCTTGCCCGCCGCCAGGCGCTCTGCGGCGGATTCGATGCCGTGGGCTACCGCGTTGCGCAAAAGGTGCTCAAAAGCGGGGGTCATGCGGTCCAGCACCCCGCGGTCCACCTCAATCTGACCGCCCACGATGTCCAGCCGGACGGGCTTGCCCGCGTCCTTGGATGCCTGGCGCACCACGCCGTACAGGCGGTCCGATATCTTTTCAAACTCGACCAGGCGCATGCGCAGCAGGTCTTGTTGCAGCACCTTGGCCCGCCGCCCCTGGCCCAACACATCGTCCTGCGCGCCTTCGACCGCGTGGTGCAGGCTTTTGTGCACCGCATCCACGTCGGCCAGCGACTCGGCCATCATGCGGGAGACTTCCTGCACCCGGGTAAAGCGGTCAAACTCCAGCGGATCAAACAGGGGCGAGGCTTCGGGCGTCTGCGTCAGGCGAGACTGCATTTGCAGCTCCGCCTGCAGCTCTAGGTCGCGCAGTTGCTGGCGCAAGCGCTCTAGGTTGCGCCCGAGTTCGCCCAGCGCACCGCGCAGTTGCCCCACCCGCCCGTCCATGCGGGCGCGGCTGATCATCACTTCGCCCGCCTGGTCGATCAAGCGGTCCAGCACCTGGGCGCGCACCCGCACCGACTGGCTGGCCATGCTGCGCAAGGCCGCCGCCGGGGGTGGCGCTGGCACATGTGGCGTATCGGCCACTGCGGGAGGTGGTGCCGACTTCAGTGCGGCCTCGAGCGCACCAGGCCCCTCGGCAAGGCGTGCGCCCGCCAAGCCGTCGAACAGGGCCTGAAGCTGGTCCAAATACCGCAGACACGGCGCGATTTCAGCGGTCTGCGAGGACGCCACGCCGCCCAGGCTTTCGATAACGGACTCCATGCGGTGGGCGAGTTCGCCAACGCGCAAAGCGCCGGCCAGGCGGGCGCTGCCTTTGAGCGTGTGCAGCACCCGTAGCGCCTGCGCGCGAAAATCGAGCTGCTCGGGCTGTGCCACCCAGCACCGCAAATTCATGCCCAGGACCGAAAACAGCTCCAACCCTTCGTCCAGAAAAATGGGCAGCAACTCTGCGTCCAGCAAGTCCTGGCTTTCCAGCTCCTCAACTTGTTCCAAGGATGCTGCCAAGGGTGCGGGCGCGGCGATCCATCCGCGAACGGGCACCGCAGCCGGCGCCGGGGGAGCAGCCGTAGACACGGGCTGCTGCGGAAGTAGCAACGGCGCGGGCGGCTCTTGCTCTTGGGCCTGGGTTCCCGCGCCCAGGGGCAGCTCGCCCGCCCGGGCATCGGGTCGGCCGCGCTCCTGGGCGGCGGCAAGGGGGGCGGGCGCGCTGGTATGAAGCAGCCCTGCGAGGGCGTGCAAAGTGCTGGCGCTGGGGTCGACCAGCGTACCGCTGGAAAAGGCGTCCAGCAGGCGGCTGACTTCGTGCGCGGCCGCGCTCAACACGGCTTTATGCTCGGCGCCACACAGGGCGTGCAAGGCGACATGCGCCAGAGCGTGCTCCAAGGCACGCGACAAACCGGACAAACCAGTAAAACCCACTGCCGCAGAACTGCCGCGCAAAGAATGCGCAAGCGCCACGGCGCCTGAGGGCGCAGGCTGCTGCGCCGCCGCGTCCCACGCGTCAATTTCGGATTGCAGTTGCTGCGCCCAGGCATAGGCTTCGTTGACGAAGACTTCGAAAAACTCGAGCCCAAAGCGCAAGTCGCCAATTGCAATCACATGCGGTGGTGGCGCACCGGGCGTGGCGGCGGGCAGCACTGCGCTTTGGTACAAACTGGGCGCGAGCGCGGGTGCCTCATCGCCCGGCCCGGCCGCCGCCAAGGGCACGGAAGGCTCCCGTTCTAGGGGTTCTACGGGCTCTGCCGGTTCTAAGGGGGGGGGCGGCGGCGGCATCGGACCGTCGGGGGTGGCTGCGGGTGCTACGTCAGTAGGGGGCGAAAGCAAAAACGGCGTGTAGCGGTTTTCCAAGCGCAACGGGTCCGCGCAGCGTTGAAATTCCCTGGCCGTAAACGGCGCGGCTTGGCCCTGGGCGATAGCGTCAATCCACCGTGCCAGCGCGTCCAAGGCGTCTTCGCACAAGGCCAGCAGCGGCGCGCTGACGGCACGCTGCTCTGCCATCCAGGCGTTCAGCAGTTGCTCACACGACCAGGCGGCGTCGCCAAAATCATGCAAACCGACCATGCGCGCGCTGCCTTTGAGGGTATGAAAGGCGCGCCGCAAGGTGCCCAGGGCCGGGGAATGCGCCGACGCCAGCGCCAGGGCCGCAATGGCGTCCTGGCCTTGGCACACCACCTCGCGCGCTTCAGCCAGGAAGATGCCGTGGACATCGTCGTCGACCGCCGGGTTGGGCTGCAGAACGGGCGCGGTTGGCCCATCGGACGGTGGCGCGAACGCCGCCGCTTGCGACCCAGAAAGCACATCCATGCGCGGCTCCGGTGCGGACGCATCGGCGTCTTGCGTCCCGAAGGCCGCTACCTGCGCAAACGCGCCAGCCTGGGCCAAGGCCTGCTCGCGGTCCTGGCCCAGACGGAACTCACCCGATTCCTCGTCGTACACAAACAGCTCCTTGGCCAGCGCGGGCTGGTAGCGCAGCATGTCAATCAAAAAGCCCATCGCGCTCAGGCTGTTGACCAGTTGAAGCGCCCGCTTTTTCAAGGTGTCCGTCGGCGCTGCAGCGGGTGCGAGCAACTGCTCGGCGTAAGAACGCATACGCGCAGCCGCCAGGGCCGCCTGCTCCAAGCCCAAAACCGCAAACACACCGCGCATGTGGCCCAGCGCCGTCGGAGCGTCCTCCAGAACCGCAGTGTCAGCGGGGTCGCGCACATAGGCGTCCAGCGACTTTTCAAGGGCTGCCAAGGACAACCCCAACTCGACCACCACCGTTCCCATGGTTTTGCGGTCACCAACCCGGCGATACAGCGCCTCCATCCAGCGCTCCACGGGCTGCGGTGTCCCGCCCGCCGCAGCGTGCCGCAGCCGCGCCGCCAAGCGCGCGCTGCGCTGCTCCAGGGTGTGGCTGGACAGATCAGGGTCGTCGTAGGCGACTTCCAGGTACAGAAGGGAGGTCGCCACCTCCAGGGCCAGGGCCGGGCTGGGAATCCGAGCGCTGCGGGCTGGGGTTTCTGCCGCCGCATTGAGGGCAGTAGCCAGCGCCACGCTTTCCGGATGCAACTGGCAAACCGCCTCGCTGAGGGCAGCAAACTGCGCGGCTACCGCCGGGGCGCGGCCCACATCGCCACCCGCCAAGGCCGACCAGCTTTCGGCCGCAGTGCCCATCTGCTTGTGCAACGCGGCCAGTTGGGCCGGATCGAAGCGCCCAAACGGCGCGATCTCGTAATCGACCATGGGGTGCTGGTCCAGACCGTAGGCGTGGCGCACCGCTTTTAACAGCGGTGCCGCATTACCGTCGGGCACGGGGGCAAGCGCGCAATAAAACAGAAAGTCGTGGGCCACGCGGTCCAACGAGCCGCCTTGCCCCGCTGCCAAAACGCCGTATTGCGCAACTGTTTGCGCGGCAGTACGCCGCACATACACATCGTCGGGCAGCGCGCCCACCGCCATAGCGTCAAAAAATCCGGCAGCAACCGCCCAAAAAATC
>CANBVJ010000064.1 GCA_947372865.1 Comamonadaceae bacterium | reverse complement strand
TGGTGCAAGCGGCATAAATTAAGATCACACCATGAGTAATTTTCAGTTGGGTTTGGCCGTCATCGGCGGTTTGGTATTGCTGGGCCTGGTGGTGCACAGCGCCTGGTCGGCGCGGGTCAACGCCCCCAAACAGGCGCAGGCCAGCGCGCAGGCGGATGAATCTCAGCAGGAGCCCGTGTTCGACGAGTCCGGCTTTGATGCCATTCACCTGCACCCGCACCACGCGCGCCGCCTGCCGATTGACGCGCTGATTGACGCCGTAGCTGCCATCAATCTCGACCCCTTGGCCGAGGAAGTGGCCGGCGAAGCCGCACTGGCCGCCATGCCCAGCACCCGACGCGCCGGTACCAAACTCTTCTCTATCGAAGGCTTTAACTCCGATTTGCAGGAATGGGAGTCGCCCATGGCGGGTGCGCGCTATAGCTTGTTCCAAGCCGGTGTGCAACTGGCCAACCGCTCGGGTGCGCTTAACGACATTGAATATTCCGAGTTTGTGGTCAAGACCCAGGCTTTTGCCGACGCGATTGGCGCCACGCCCGAGTTTCCGGAAATGCGTGACGAAGTGGCGCGCGCCCGTGAATTGGACAACTTTGCCAGCGCCCACGACGCGCAACTCGGCCTGAACCTGCGCGCCAGCAACGCGTCTTGGAGCCCGGGCTATGTCACGCAAATGGCCGCGCAACAAGGCTTTGTGCCCGGCCAGTTGCCCGGACGCATGGTGCTGCCTGCGGTGGTGGACGGCGCGCCGCCCGTCTTGTCGCTCACCTTTGACAGCCAGGCCGCCCTGGCCGACGACCCGGCCCAGTCGGCGATTCGCGAACTGATCTTGCACTTGGACGTGCCCCAGGTGGACCGCAACGAGCAGCCTTTTGCCCGCATGTGCCAGGCCGCGCAGGCCATGGCGCAAAGCATGGAAGGCGTAGTCACCGACGACAACGGCCAGCCCTTGGCGCCCCAGGCCCTGGACGGCATTGCGCACGAGCTGCAGCGCCTGTACGACATGCTCGACGAGCGCGACTTTGCTGCGGGCTCCGCGCTGGCGCGGCGCTTGTTTTCCTGAAACCGGGCCAAGTTGCCACGCGCTGGGTCGATCCCGTAGCGTTTTTTGCACCTTTGTGAGCTGCGGCGTCCATGCAAACCCACGATCTTTTTTCCGCTCCGAAGCCAGAACCTATGCCGCCCGAGCAGCGCATGGCGCAATTGCGCAGCCTGCTGCAGCACCACGGCCACCAGTACTACGTGCTCGACACCCCCGAGGTGCCCGACGCGGTGTACGACCAATGGTTCCAGGAGCTGCAGGCCTTGGAGGCCGCCCACCCCCAGTGGCGCGCGCCGGATTCACCCACCCAGCGCGTGGGCGGCAAGCCGCTGGACGCCTTTGCCTCGGTGCGCCATGCCGTGCCCATGCTCAGCATCCGCACTGAGACTGACACCGAATCCACGGGCGCGCTGGCCTTTGACACCCGGGTGCGCAAAGAGCTGGAGCTGACCGAGGACGCGCCGCCGGTGGAATACGTCACCGAGCTTAAGTTTGACGGGCTGGCGATCAATTTGCGGTTTGAGGGCGGCGTGCTGGTGCAAGCCGCCACCCGGGGCGACGGCGAATATGGCGAGGACGTGACCCAAAACATCCGCACCATTGCCCAAATTCCCCTGAAATTGATGGCATCCGCCCAGACGAGCTTGCCCGAGGTGCTGGAAGTGCGCGGCGAGGTCTATATGCGGCGCGACGATTTTGAGGCGCTCAACGAGCGCCAGCGCGCGCGCATTGCGCACGGCGACAAGGGCGAGAAAACCTTTGTCAACCCGCGCAACGCTGCCGCCGGCGCGGTGCGCCAGCTTGACCCGGCCATTGCCGCCCAGCGGCCGCTGAGCTTTTTTGCCTATGGCGTGGGCGAGGTGCGCGGCACGCTGGCGGCCAGCACGCACATGGAATTGCTGCTCGCGCTCAAGGCCTGGGGCTTTCCGGTGGCTGAACTCACCAGCACCGCGCTGGGCGCCGACGGCTTGGTGGCCTTTCACCAGCGCATCGGTGCGCTGCGTGACCAGCTGCCCTATGACATTGACGGCGTGGTCTACAAGGTCAACAGCTTGGCGCTGCAGCAGCGCCTGGGCTTTGTGAGCCGCGAGCCGCGCTGGGCGGTGGCGCACAAATACCCGGCGCAAGAGCAGATCACCACCGTGCTGGCCATCGACGTGCAGGTGGGGCGCACCGGCAAACTCACCCCCGTGGCCAAACTCGCACCGGTGTTTGTGGGCGGCGTGACGGTGACCAACGCCACCTTGCACAACGAGGACGAGGCCCGGCGCAAGGACGTGCGCGTGGGCGACACGGTGATCGTGCGCCGCGCAGGCGACGTGATTCCCGAAGTGGTGGGCGTGGTGCCCGAGAGTTTGGCGTCTGCTGCCCGGGGCGAAATATTTACCATGCCGCGCATCTGCCCGGTCTGCGGGTCAGCCGCGGTGCGCGAAGAGGGCGAGGCCGACTACCGCTGCACCGGCGGCCTGTTTTGCAGCGCCCAGCGCAAGCAGGCGATATTGCATTTCGCCCAGCGCCGCGCGGTCGAAGTAGAAGGCCTGGGCGAAAAACTGGTGGACCAACTGGTGGACGCCGGCCTGATCCGCACGCTGCCTGATTTGTACCGTTTGGGCTTTACCGCCCTGGCCACGCTGGACCGGATGGCAGATAAATCTGCCCAAAACATCGTGGACGCACTGGAACAATCCAAAGCGACGACCTTGCCGCGCTTTTTGTTTGGCCTGGGCATTCGCCACGTGGGCGAGGCGACGGCCAAGGCGCTGGCACGCCACTTTGGCCAGATTGACGCCATCATGGACGCTTCTGAGGAGCGGCTCCTGGAGGTGAACGACGTCGGCCCCACGGTGGCGCAAAGCATTCGCACCTTTTTTGACCAGGCGCACAACCGCGAGGTGGTGGAGCAACTGCGCGCCTGTGGCATCCACTGGCCAGCGCTGGACGCTGCCAGCGACGCACCCAAACCGCTGGCTGGCCTGACCTTTGTCATCACCGGCACCTTGCCCACGCTGGGCCGCGACGCCGCCAAAGACCTGATCGAAGCCGCCGGGGCCAAGGTCTCGGGCTCGGTCAGCAAGAAAACCAGCTTTGTGCTGGCCGGAAGCGAGGCGGGAGCCAAGCTCGACAAAGCCCGCGAACTGGGCGTTGCGGTGATTGACGAGGCGGCTTTGCGCCAGATGCTGGAGACCACCCCATGACCGTACGCGACATCCTCAAAATGGGCGATGCCCGCTTGCTACGCGTGGCGCAGCCTGTCACAGCCTTTGACAGCGACGCTTTGCATTTGCTCATTACCGATTTGCTCGACACCATGCGCGCGGCCAATGGCGCGGGCTTGGCGGCGCCGCAGATCGGGGTGGATTTGCAGGTGGTGATTTTTGGCTCGCATGCGCGCAATCCGCGCTACCCGGACCGCCCCGTGGTGCCGCCCACGGTGCTGGTCAATCCGGTGATCACGCCGCTGGGCGAGGCTACCGAAGACGATTGGGAAGGCTGCTTGTCGGTGCCGGGCATGCGCGGCGTGGTGCCACGCTGGTCGCGCATCCGTTACACCGGCTTTGACCAGTATGGCGACCCGATTGACCGCACCGTTGAGGGCTTTCACGCCCGGGTGGTGCAGCACGAATGCGACCACCTGTGGGGCAAGCTCTACCCCATGCGCATGACCGACATGGCCCAGTTTGGGTTTACCGAAGTGCTGTTTCCAGACATTGCCGCCGATGAAGACGACTAAAACCGGTCTGCAGCAGGTCGATTAGCTTTTGCCTGACTGCGCCTTCAGGGCCAGCGCCGCTTCCCGCACCAGCGCCGGGCCCCGGTAAATCAGGCCGGTATAGATCTGCACCACATCGGCCCCGGCCTGCACTTTGGCAACAGCGTCGGCGCCGCTCAAGATGCCACCGACCCCGATGATTGGAAACTGCGGCCCCAGCGCGCTTCGTAACTGTCGCACCACGGCGTTGCTCATGTCCCGTACTGGTGCGCCCGACAGGCCTCCGGCCTCGTTGGAGTAGGGCAGCCACTGCACAGATTCGCGCGCCAGCGTGGTGTTGGTGGCAATCACGCCGTCCATTTGGTGGCGCAACAAGGTGGCGGCGATGACTGCGATTTGCTCTGCGTCCAGGTCGGGCGCGATTTTCAGGAACAGGGGCACGTGCTTGGCCACACGCTGGCCTTGGGCGTCGGTACGGGCGTGTTGCTGGGCCAGTTCTTGGCGGCGCTGCGCCAGCGCACCCAAGAGGCCGTCCAGAGCCGCGTCGCTTTGCAGGGCCCGCAGGTTTTTGGTGTTGGGGCTGGAGATGTTGATCGTCACGTAGTCGGCGTGCGGGTAGACGCCTTCCAGGCAGGTTAGGTAGTCGTCGGTGGCGCGCTCCATGGGCGTGGCCGCGTTTTTGCCGATGTTCAGGCCCAAAAGCAAACCGGGGCTTTGTGCGCGGCGCAGGGCCGAGCGCTGTACATGGGCCACAAAGGCGTCCAGACCCTGGTTGTTAAAGCCCAGCCGGTTGATCAGCGCCTGGCCCTGGGGCAGGCGAAACATGCGGGGCTTGGGGTTGCCGGCCTGGGCCAGCGGCGTGACCGTGCCCACTTCGACAAAACCAAAGCCCATGGCGCCCAGGCCGTCAATGCAGCGCGCGTTTTTGTCCAAACCGGCGGCCAGGCCCACGCGGTTCGGGAAACGCAGGCCCGCCAGCGTGAGCGGGTCGCTGACCTGGGGCTGGGCGTAGAGCTTTTGCAGCAGCGTGCCCTGGGTGCGCGCCACGGCGGCTAGCGTCAGGTCATGGGCAGCTTCTGGGTCCATGCGGAATAAAAAAGGGCGGACCAAGCCATAAGGCACAAGAGACATCGGATAATTCTCGCTGGAGTTTTTTAACAATTACCGCGATTTTCCCCGATGAACACAACGCCCAGCGCCCCAAGCCCATCTTCCGCCCCTGAATCCGGCGCATTGACGCAAGACCAGCTCAAAACCCTGGTCGGCCAGGCCGCGCTGCAGTACGTGGTGCGCGGCGAATTGGTGGGCGTGGGCACCGGCTCCACCGTCAACAAATTTATCGACGCGCTGGCCACCATCAAGGACGAGATCAAGGGCGCCGTCTCAAGCTCGGTCGCCAGTACCGAGCGCCTGCTGGCGCTGGGTATCCCGGTGTTTGACTCCAATGAGGTCGAGCGCCTGTCTGTTTATATCGACGGCGCCGATGAGATTGACGGCCACGGCAATATGGTCAAGGGCGGCGGCGCAGCACTTACGCGCGAAAAAATCGTGGCTGCGCAGTCCGACAAGTTTGTCTGCATTGCCGACGAGTCCAAGCTGGTGAAGGTGCTGGGCCAATTTCCACTGCCGGTGGAAGTGATTCCCATGGCCACGGCGCGCGTCGTGCGCCAGTTTGCAGCGATGGGCGGTCACGCCGTGGTGCGACTGAAAAACGGCCAGCCCTTGGTCACCGACAACGGCCAGCACATCATTGACGTGACCGGCCTGCAAATCCGCGATCCGCTGGCTTTTGAAGCCCAGGTCAGCCAATGGCCCGGTGTGGTGACGGTAGGGGTGTTTGCCTTCCAGCGCGCCCAGGTCTGCTTGCTGGGAACCGCCCAGGGTGTGAAGACGCTGACTTTCTAAGTTCGCCACGCCGGGCCTCGCGCCCAGCGTTGATTCAGCTTGTCGGGCTTGGTGCCCGACCTTGTTTCAGTGTGCCGCGCCGCTGCCCAACATGCGTTCCACATAGCGCGCAATCAGGTCAATCTCCAGATTAACCTTGGCGCCTGCGTGCAGGCGGTGCAGCGCCGTGTTGTCCACGGTGTGGGGAATCAGGTTGATGCTCACTTCGCAGCCATCGACCACATCGGCAATGCGGTTCACGGTCAGGCTTACGCCATTGACGGTGATGGAGCCCTTGTAGGCCAGGTACTTGGCCAGCATTGCCGGGGCCAGCACGCGCAATTCCCAGCTCTCGCCCACTTGGGCAAAGTGGGTGACCTGGCCCATGCCGTCCACGTGGCCCGACACCAGGTGGCCGCCCAGGCGGTCGTTGGCGCGCAGGGCTTTTTCCAGGTTGATCGGGCCTTCTGTGTCCAGTCCGGCGGTCTTGTCCAGCGATTCGGCGGAGATGTCGACGGTGAAGTGGCCGGCAGCAGTGTCCAGCGAGGTGACCGTCATGCAGGCGCCGTTGAGTGCGATGCTGTCGCCCAGGCCCACATCCTCCAGATAGTTCGCAGGGTAGGAGATGGTCAGGCGCTTGCCGTGCGTAGAAGAGCTGCCTAAGGCGTGAACGGCGGCGATGCACCCCACGCCGGTGATGATTCCGGTAAACATAGGGCTATTTTCGCAGGGATTGGGGCGCAGACCGTGTCCGGCGTGTAATCCACCCCATTTAAAAGTGTCACGGTTGGTAATTTGTCCGCCAGGCGTGCCACTCTGCGTGGTCCCACTGGGGCGAAGCAAGTCAGTTTGGGGCGGCCGGGTGCTGGGTGACACGGGCCAGCAGGCGCAGGTCCGGTCCCACCAGGGTGGGCGTCTGAAAGCGGAGCGGCAGCGCCTGGGTCAGCGCGGTCAGCGGCCCGAAATTGGCCATGTCCGCACCCTGGCCCAGAAGTTTGGGTGCCAGATAGACCAGAAATTCATCCACCAGACCTTCGCGCACCAGCGAGCCGTTGAGCTTGTGGCCGGCTTCCACATGCAGCTCGTTGATCTCTCGCTGGCCCAGGTCGTGCAGCAGGGCCGCCAGGTCGACCTTGTGGGTGGGACTGCCATCGGCGTGTTGACCGGATTTGTAGATGACGGTGGCGCCCTGCGCCGCTAAAGCCCCTGCTTTGGCGGCATCCTGCACGGCGGCATAGATGAACAGCTTGCGCCCTTCCATGAAGATGGGCGAGTCCAAGGGCGTCTGCAGCGCACTGTCCACCACCACCAGATGCGGCTGGCGTGGCGTTTGAACCAGGCGCACATCCAACCGCGGCCGGTCTTGCAGCACCGTACCAATGCCGGTGAGAATGGCGCAGGCGCGCGCGCGCCAGGCGTGGCCATCGGCGCGCGCCTCGGGCGACGTAATCCATTGGCTGGCGCCGTTGGGCAGGGCGGTTTTGCCATCCAGCGAAGCGGCAATTTTCATGCGCACCCACGGTGTCTTGCGCTCCATGCGGCTGAAGAAACCGATATTGAGTTCACGCGACTGCACGGCCAAGGGGTGGTCCGGCGGCAGGCATTCGACGCCCACACCGGCTGCCTGCAGGCGTGCAAGACCCCGGCCGGACACCAGCGGGTTGGGGTCTACATGGCTGGTGACCACGCGCCCGATTCCTGCGGCGATCAGGGCGTCACAGCAGGGACCGGTGCGGCCCTGGTGCGAGCAGGGCTCGAGCGTGACGTAGGCAATCGCCCCGGTAACCGCGTTGCCCCGTTGCTGCGCGTCCCGCAAAGCCATGACCTCGGCATGCGGGCCACCCGCCTGCTGCGTGCAGCCTTGCCCGAGCACGGTGCCGTCTGCGCTGGCAATGACACAACCCACGGCCGGGTTGGGCGGCGGTGCCATGCGGCCGGCAGCGGCCAGTTGCAGGGCCGCAGCCACATGCATTTCGGTGGTGGTCGATACGGGACTGTTGGCCAATTTACGCATGCATCAAGTTTCAAGAGCTCTGCCCGCTGGCAGGTGATCGGCCCATATTACTCGTAGCGGGTCTCGATCCGCAGAATGCTGTTGACCGGTGATCCGTTGACCTGCCCGGGTGCAAACAGGGCATTGCCGAAGACCCGCACCACGGCATCGGAATAGGCCGCCGGAAGCTCGGAGCGTTCCAGTTCCGTGTGCACCACCACACCGGTTTCATCAATCCACAGCTTGAGTACCAGCGTGCCGGGGCTGCTGAGCAGTCTGGCCTCTGGTAGGTTCAGGTCGATGTCGCCCTGGGGTTCAGGTACCGAAGTCAGTTGATCCGGGTTCAGGAATGTATCCAGAGCAGCCGTATCCGGCTCGGAGTGCTTAGGGTCGGCTGCATCGGGCGCAGAAGGGAACCCTGCGTCGCTTGCAGGCAGTGCGACGTTGTTTTGTGCTGATGCAACAGCATCTGGCAACGGCCCGGCCGCTGGTGCCGCAAGGACTGTGCGTGGCGTGCCATGGACGCCGCTCTGGCGCACCATGGAAAAACGCAGGCGATGTTCAGGGCGGTCTTTCTGGTCAAAGCCATCCACCAGAAAGGCCGCCCCTACATGCATGGCGACCGACAGAGCACAGGCAAGGGCCAGCGGTTTAGTGCGCACCTTGCCCCTGCATCAGTTCAGCACACGCCAGGAGGTTTTGCGCACAGGTCCATTGGTGCCAGGTTGCGTGCCAATCACGGTGCTGACGGTGCCATCGCTCTTGGTCACGACCGTGGCAACATTTTTGGAAGTCAGTTGCACATTGGTCATGCCGACGATCAAGACATTGCCCAGGGATACCGCTATTGCGCCTTCGGGCGCAGAACTCAGTGCGGCACCATTGGAAATATCCAGCTTGTACAGCCAGGAGTTGCCGCCCGCCGAACAGGCATCCAGATTCGGGACATTGGTACCCACATACAACGCGTTGAGCACGATCAGCGGATTCACCGTGACACGCTCACCCGTGCCGATCAGGTCCAGATACCAGCCAATTCCATTGGTCCAGTCCACCTTCAAGGCGGTACCCGTGATGATGTTGTCTTTTGTCGCATTCACGGTGGCAGTGGCCTTTTGCACCACCATGGCCGGATTGGTCGCTGCCCGTACGTCTCCCAGACCCGTCTCGTCCCAATTGTCCTTGAGCGCGTAAATGGTTTGCTTGGCCGTGTTGGTCAAATCGCTCAAGCCCAGGTACTCGCCAGTGCCTACATACAGCACCTTGTAGCTCACACCGTTGTAAACAATCTGTGCCAAAGAGGGTTTGGTAGCAATCGGTTGCAAAGTTGTCCCCACCTTGAGTTGGGCCAGACGCATGGCAGACAAGTAGGGCTTGACCAGGCTGTTGATGTCGAAACGCCACACATTGCCCAACAGGTCACCGCCGTACACCACCTTGGTGGTGTTGTCGGTGTCAGCTTCCACGTAGTTATTGATTTTTGCCAGCCCGCTGGGTGTGGCTTTGCTTCCAACGGCAGCACCGGAAATGTTGGTGTCAATTTTCATGAGCAACGCGCCAGTCAGGGCGTTCAGCACATACAGGTGGCCATTGCCGTCACCGTTGGTGTTGTTGTAGCCGGATGTCAACAGCACCACCCAAGTGCCATCGCTGAGTTTGGTAATGATGGGGTTGCCGAAGGAAAGGCCCAAGTCTTTCTCACGGTACTCCCACAGCAATTTCGGGCTTTCTGGAACGGTCACATCCAGTGCGTAATAGCTGCTGCCACCGGCGCCCAAGCCTGCCACCAGAATCGACCGCCATTTGGATTGGCCGCTGTCATAGACATCGCCTTCCACTGGTGAGCCATCCACCAGGTACATGTGGTTGCTGGGGTAGTTGATATCCGCCAGCTTGTACAAATTAGGTAAGACATCGGTTGGAATGTAGGCCCACTTTTCCGCTCCGGATGTGCGATCAAATGCGTGCAGCATGCCGTCATTGGCCGCCGCGTAAATCACATTGGTGCGTGCCGTCTGTGCGAAGGAGGAATATCCGCTATCGTTGTAACGGAACCCCGGTTGCCCGACGAACAGGGGTGAAGCGTTGATGATGTCGCCCAGCAAATGGTCGCGTGACCGGAATACCGAATTGTTGGCATAGGTCGGGTCCCCACGCAGGTAGTTCACCAAGTTTTGCCCACTGTTGGCATATCCCAGGTTGCCGGCGGTGGCAAAGGGGCACTGGAGCGGATGGCTGGTTCCGCCTGCACCCTTCTTCAACACATCAGAGCAAAAGTTGTTGAAGTAGGCCTGGGTTGTTGGGTCCAAATTGTCGTAGGTAAATGCCGCCGTGGCCAAGCTTGTAGCGCCGGGTTTGGCGTACCAAATCTTGCGTGAAGATGCACCATAGCCAGTAACCAGCTTGTCCAGCTCTGTCTGGGCCGACCAGGTGAAATCGTTTACTGAAGCAACCACGCCGGTATCCGGATCTATCTTGTAAGACAGCACATCGCCGTACCACAAAGCAGAGGTGAACTTCGCCACGTAAATGTCATTGTCACCTTGCACGGGTTGCAGGGTACTGGTGGCAGCTGCAGAGGCTGCACCGGTCACGGCCTTGATAGAGTCAAGCGCACTCTTCAATCCCAAGATGAGCGAATTTGGTTCGGATGCGCTGAAGTACTGCCCGCGCCCGTCCACAGCCGCATGCCACAGGTCATCAATATTGGTGGCGTTCCCGGTTGGAACCGGCCAGTTTCTTGTGCCGTTTTTGACATTGGCATAGTCGCCGCTTACTTGAGTCAAATAGTTTGGGTCGTAGGTCAAGGTACCGTTATTACCCAGGCCCAGGGTATAGGTGGTCATATGCTGCCAGGTTGCATTGTCACGGATGGCCGTGTCCGCAACGGTTCCTCCCACGTTGTTAAAGCACACGTCACTGCCCATTGCACCCGTGCAGTTTCCAAGGTCCGCGGTTCGCAGATCGGTGCTGTAGTAGTACATGGCGACGTCGGCCAGCGAGTCAGTGCTACCGCCGCTGGTAGTGGTGCTAACAGTAGTCACAGCGCCCTGCTTTCCAATCGCGCCTTTGGGGAGCGTATTGGGATCCTGGTAGCTAGGGTCTTGTACGGTTGCGGTGCTGGTGGGATTCGTTGGCTGCGTGGTTGTGGACAGCAATGCCGTTGGCATGGGACTGGGCTTTGTCGCGACTGGTGTTGGCGTGGGTATCGTAATGGCACTGGTGCCAGCTACCTGGTTGGTGTAGGCGGCGGTCGCAGTTGCGGTAGTACTCCAAACGCCGTAGAGCACGTTGCCCACGGCAACTTCGCTGTAGGCAGATTTTAATGTTGCAGTGGCAGACAAGTCGGGAAGTGGTGATAACACGGCCGCTCCCTTGGTTGTGACCGTTGCCCCTTTGACGATCGTGTCCGCCGTCACAACGCCATTGACGGTGGTGATCGTTTCTGTGTAAGGAGTAACCGCTGTATTGGGAACCGACGTGGTCTGGTTGTCTATTTGCGTATAGGTGTCGGTGAAGGTGGCATTGAAGGTTTGGGTGGATGTCGCGGTCTGGGTCTGCACGGTTGTCGTGCCGCTTGCATTGGTGCCCGCAACTGACTTGCCCTTGGTAGTAGCCGTTCCCGGATTACTAGCAAGTCCAGTCAATGTATAGGTGAATGAATTTGTACCAACAGACGCAATGGTGAACGTGCCATTGAAAGCCGCCGGCACCACAGAGGAAATGATGGCTTTGCCGCCAGCAGTAAATCCGGTAATCGATGCCGGGGACACGGTAACCAGGCAACTTTTCGCAGTGCCCACCACGGTATAGGTGGTGCAAGCCACACTGTTGTTGTTTGTTGGCAGCACATTGGTTGTGACCTTGCGTGTGTTGCCGGTGATGGTCTTTGTGTAGGCAATCGTGTTAACTGAAACCCAGGTACGCGTCACCGGTTTGGTGGTGACCGTGTATGTCAGATTGGTTACATTCCAAGTGTTCTTGGTAACAACCTTGCTTCCGTCACCGTCCAACATGGGCCGCAAGGTAGGGCTTCCATCCTGCTGCCCCACATTGGTGGTGTTGTCGAGTTTGTAAGGGCCCCACTTTGGAGCCGTGGTGGATTCGCCGCCGGTATTCCAGTAGCCATCCGTAGACAAAATCATGAAATTCTTTTGGCAGGAGTACTGCACGGGGTCGCTCTTTTGTCCGATGGCCATGTGTGCGTAATACTGGCCCGCCTGAGAGAGAGCACCCCGTAGTGGCGTGCTGTAGACCGGGTTGGTGGAGTACAGATCCTTGTAAAACAGCTTCTTCTGGTTGATGTCAAATTCTTTTGGATCCAGGAAGCTGGTAAGCGCTCCGGAGTCCGTGTGCGAAGGGTCTGCTGTTCGATTGTTGATGCTGTTGAAGCCTACCCGGTATTTGGCATCTACACCGGTAAAGGCCAGGCCGACCGACGTCTTCATCATCAGCATGCGCGTTCGGTAGAACGAATACCAATTTGCGTAGTTGGCTTGTTGCTCCGGCACGTCGGCTAAGTTGACTTGCACGAATACGGATTTACCCGGATCGGCGCCAATGAGACTGGTGCACTCCTTGTAAAAGACCGATGTCTTGTCCAGCTGTGCTGCCGCGTTATACGCGTAATTCAAGGGCTGTTCGGCACCAATATATTTGTAGTAATAGGGTGCCGTCGCTCCCAAGTTAAATTTGCTGGTATTGGCTACCGTTGTGATATTTGTGTTGTAAAAACTCTGCCAT
>CANBVJ010000063.1 GCA_947372865.1 Comamonadaceae bacterium | reverse complement strand
TGTCTGACGCAATCGCCCAGCCCACGACCTTGCGGGCAAACAAGTCCAGCACCATGGACAGGTACAACCAAACGCTGCGCGTTCGGATGTAGGTGATGTCAGCCACCCAGGCCTGATCGGGTCTATTCTTCGCCAGGCCGCAGCAGTGCGCAAAGGACGGCCGCCCTAAGTCCCGTCACTGGAAGCGCAGGCGGGTGGCGTAATAGCCGCAGTGGCTAATAGCCAAAAGCCCTCAAACCAAGCACCGTGCGCTCCACCACCCGGTCATCGCCCAGCACGATCAGCGAGAACAGCAGTTCTTCGAGCGAACCGGCCAGCGCCGTCTTGCGTGCCAGCAGCGGCGTGGCGCGGGGGTTGAGGACCACGAAGTCAGCCTCGCAGCCGGGCAGCAGGTTGCCCACGACACCGCCTAAGCCCAGGGCTTGGGCGGCGCCGGCGGTGTGTTGCCACCAGAGTTGCTGGGGCGTGAGCGACAGGCCGGTTTTGGTCTGGCCTTCGCGCGCCACGTAATAGGCCGCCAGCATGGTGTGAAAAGGGCTAAAGCTGGTGCCGCCGCCCACGTCGCTGGCCAGGCCGTAGCCAAAGCCCACGCGGTCGGCGCCCTCGTAGTCAAAAAAGCCGCTGCCTAAAAACAGGTTGCTGGTGGGGCTGATGGCGGCCACGGCGCCGCTCTCGCGCATCAGGGCGCGGTCGGCGTCGTCAAAGTGGATGCAGTGGGCGTAAACGGCACGCTCGCGCAGCAAGCCAAAGTCGGCGTAGGTGGCCAGGTAGCTGGAGGACTGCGGAAACAGCGTGCGCGCCCAGGCAATTTCGTCTTTGTTTTCGGCCACATGGCTTTGGATCCAGACGTCCGGATAGCGCGCCGCAAGCGCGCCCGCGCCGCGCAGTTGCGCATCGGTGGACGTGGGGGCAAAGCGCGGGGTGATGGCGTAGCCCAGGCGGCCCTGGCCGTGCCAGCGCTGGATCAGCGCTTCGGACTCGATCAGGCTTTGTTCAGCAGCGCTGGTGCCCACGCCTGGCTGGTTGAGCAGCGCGGCCGGGGCATGGCGGTCCATCAGGCACAGGCCGGTGATCAGGCGCATCTGGCGCGTCTGGGCCTGGGCAAACAAGGCGTCTACCGACGTGCTGTGCGAAGTGGCAAAGGCCAGCGCCGTGGTCACGCCGTTGCGCAGCAGTTCATCCACGAAAAACGTGGCGGACTCGGCCGCGTAATGCGCGTCGGCAAAACGCTGTTCTTCAGGGAAGGTGTAGTTTTCTAGCCAGGGCAAGAGACCCGAGGCGGGCGAACCGATGACATGGGTTTGCGGAAAATGCACATGCATGTCCACAAATCCCGGCACGATGATGCGCCCGGGCAAGTGTTCAACGGGCACGTGGCCGTACTGGCTTGAAAGCGCGCGCCAGCTGCCAATGGCTTGCACCACTTGTTGGCCCTGGGCGTTGGGGCCGACCACCAAGAGGCCGTCTTCTTCATAGCGGGCGCTGGCCGGGCCCTGCGCGGGGTCGGCAAACCACAGCAGGCTGGCGCGGTAGGCCTGCATTAGGCGCGCCCCAGGGTGCAGCCGTCACCCACCGAATCGCGCCAGACGCGCACCTGTGACAGACCGTCAAAGTGGGGCAAGAGCGCTTGCCAAATAAAGGCGCACAGGTTTTCCAGCGTGGCGGGGCCCAGGCCGGGCACGTCGTCGAGCATGCGGTGGTCAAGCTGCGGGCGCAGTTGCTCAATGTGATGGCGCACCAGGCCCAAGTCCACCACCATGCCGGTGGCCGGGTCGCGCGCACCGCTCACCGTGACTTCGGCGTAATAGGTGTGGCCGTGCACGCGCAAGCTGCCTTCGCGCTCAATGTCGCGCTGCAGGGTGTGGGCGGCGTCAAAAAAGAACTTTTGGCTGACGCTGAAAAGTCCGCTGGTGGGTGTGGCGTGGCTCATCGGATTCCGGTCATTTTGTGGGTTTGCAGGCTGAGCTTCCAGGCCGGGTTTTGCAGGCACAGGGCGATGCAAATTTCGGTGTTCTTGCCGCGCAAGATGTCGTCTAGCGGTTGCAGGTGGTGGTGCTCGAAAGGCAAGTCTTGCATGGTTTGCAAATCGTCTAAAGTAAACCCGGCCTGCGGCCACACCAGCTTGAGTTCCTGGCCCTGGCGTTGCACCCAGGGCGCACCGGCCTTGGGGCTGACGCAAATCCAGTCAATACCCGCAGGCGCGGCCAGGCTGCCATTGGTTTCCACCGCAATTTTGAAACCCTGCGCATGCAGCGCGTCAATCAGGTCGGTGTCCACTTGCAGCAAGGGCTCGCCGCCGGTCAGCACCACGAAGCGGTGCGCACTGTCACAGGCGGGCCACAGCGCGGCAATTTGCGCGGCCAGGGCCTGCGCGCTGTCAAAACGCCCGCCCAGCGTGCCGTCGGTGCCGACAAAGTCGGTATCGCAAAACTGGCAGACGGCGGTGGCGCGGTCCTGTTCGCGGCCCGACCACAAGTTGCAGCCGGCAAAGCGGCAAAACACGGCGGGCTTGCCGGCGTTGGCACCTTCGCCTTGCAAGGTGTAGAAAATTTCCTTGACCTGGTAGCTCATGGCGCCACCGAAAGCAGTGGCAGTACGGCGGCAGATAAACGGGTTTCGCGGACGGTCGAAGCTCGGGCGACGACGATCGCAGCGAGGTTTTTGTACATGGTAGTCCTCTACATGGCCCGGAAAAAAAGACTCCCCGCGGCGCCGGACACGCTGCTGTGGGAGCGGGCGAGTTTACAAGCCCGGCACCAGTGCTACGATTCCCAACGCAATCTGCCGACCGGCAACGCAGCAGCATCCACTTTTTTAAAGCCCTCCCGCATGACCCGCGCGCGCAACGCCTCCCACAACGACACCGCAAACAGCCACCGCAGCATGGAGTGGCCGACCTGGCTGCTGATTGGCACGCTCTACGGCAGCTGGCTGGCGGCGCTGGCCTGGTACGCACATGGGGGCGCCTGGGGCGCACTGTTGGCCCTGGTCGTGGTGAGTGCCTGGTACATGAGCCTGCAGCACGAGCTGGTGCACAACCACCCCAGCACCAACGCCCGGCTCAACCGCTGGCTGGGTTTGCTGCCCATCGCCGTATGGTACCCGTTTGACATTTACCGGCGCAGCCATCTGGCGCACCACCGCGACGAACTGCTGACCTACCCCGGCCAAGACCCCGAGAGCAATTACCTTGACCCTGCGGACTACGCGCAGCGCAGCGGCATCATGCGCGCGCTCTTGGTGGCGCAGCGCACCTCGCTCGGGCGCTTCTTTATTAGCCCGGCATTTGCGATTTTTCACCTGCTGTGGCCGCTACGCCAAGGCGTCTATTGGCGCAGCCCCAAGATGCGCTGGACCTGGCTGCAGCACGCCGCGCTGCTTGCGCTGATGCTTTGGGGTATTCAAGCCTGGACTGGCATGTCGCTGCTCACTTACCTGTTGTGCGTGGGCTACCCCTGCCTGGGGCTGGCCATCATGCGCTCCCTGTACGAGCACCGCCCTGCGGCCCTGCCCGCGCACCGCATTGTGGTCAATGAAGCCGCCTGGCCCTGGCGCCTGCTGTTTTTGAACAACAACTACCACGCGGTGCACCACGCCCAACCCAACCTGCCCTGGTACGACATCCCCAATGCGTATTGGGCGCAGCGCGACCACTTTGTCCAGGGCACCGGCGGCTTTTTGGTGCCGGGCTATGTGCGCTTGTTTGTGCGCCACGCTTTTTCGCCCATTGACCACCCGGCGCAGGTCACGCGGCCCCAAGGCAACGCAAACCAAAACCCTGAGCCATGACCGCGCGCCTGGCATCCTTGCCCATGTACCTGGCCAAGCGCCCTGCCGTGGCGGCGCTGTGGGAAATGCTGCGCCAGGCATTGGCCGATGCAGGGATGGAACGCCTGCCGCCCGACCTGACCTGGCCGCAGGACTACCACGCCCATTGGCTGGAGCCCGATCTGCTGCTGAGCCAGACCTGCGGCTACCCCTTTACCGACGACCTGGCGGGCAAGGTGCAATTGCTGGGCGCCTTTGCCTATGACGCGCCGCAGTGCAACGGTATTGCGTGCCGCAGCGTGCTGGTGGCACGCGCCGAGCACGGGCATCTGGGGCTGGAAGGCTTTCGCGGCCTGCGCGCGGCATTTAATGCGGCCAACTCGCAGTCCGGCTACAACGCCTTTCGCGCGCGGGTCGCACCCTTGGCCATCCAAGACCGCTTCTTTGCCAGCGCCCTGGAAACCGGCGGCCACGGCGCCTCAGTCGCCGCCGTGCGCGAAGGCCGCGCCGACCTGGCTGCGATTGACTGCGTCACCTACGCCGCTCTGGCGCGCTACACGCCGCAGGCCACCGAGGGGCTGTGTATCGTCACCACCACCGAGGCCTATCCCGGCTTGCCGCTGATTACCGCCCAGGGCACGCCAGAGGCCGAGATCTCGCTGCTGCAAAGCGCCCTGCACGCGCTGCTGGCCAGCGCAGAGGCGGCGTCCACCTTGCAGGCGCTCAACATCGTTGGTTTCGAAACGCCGCAAGCGAGCGTCTACCAACGCTGCGTGGACATGCGCGAATCGGCGCAGGCGCTGGGCTATCCGCTGCTGGCTTAGGAAGCCTCAGCAAGTGCCAAACGTGATGCCTGACTGCGACAAATAGCGCCGGTAAGCGGAAGACGCCTTGTCGGCCGCCGTGTGCGCCTCGGCCTGCAGACTCAAGGGCAGGCTGCGTGGCATTTGCGACTCCAGCACCGGCTGGTCTTGGGTGAAGATGGTGTGCTGAAAGGCCTGCAATTTATCGTCAGACGATTCAAAGTCGGCCACCGCCAGCCGAAACCAGACGCGGCTGGACTCGGGCGTTACCGGGCAAATAAGCAGCGCAATCGACTCGCGCCAGCCGTTCACCGCCGTGGTACCCGCCTCGGGAATCTTGGTCAAGACTGCGGTGTAGGGAGCGGTGACTTCGTAGCTGTATTCCACCAGCGCGGCCTGGGTGGAATGCAGGTTGGACTGCGGCTGCCAGGCGCGGCAGTTGGTGGCCAGCAGGCCGGTGGGCGTGGGCGCCACCTGGTAGTCGGCGATTTCGGTGGCGTCGCGCGCGCCCAGCCAGCCTTCGTGCACAAAGCCAAAGTGGGCCATGTCCAGAAAATTTTCCACAATGCGCGGCGCACTGGTGGCCACGTCATAGGGGCCGCAGTTGACCTTGCGCAGGCGCGCATCGGCCTCGGCGCCGAAGGCGGGCAGTGCGTTGGCAACTGACTCGGCGGCCGGTTTTGCGAGCCGCACCCAGAGCAAACCATAGGCCTCTTGCGCCTCAAAGGTGCGCGCGCTGTGCTTGGGGCCGGGCACAAAACCGGGCAAGGCCGGCACGTGCACGCAGTCGCCCGTGCCCGAAAACTGCCAGCCGTGGTAGGGGCATTCAAGCTGGCCCGCACAAACGCGCCCCAAGGACAAGCGCGCCCCCCGGTGCGGGCATTGGTCGGCCCAGGCGTGCGCTGCGCCCTGGGCGTCGCGCCACAAGACCAGCGGCTGATTGAGCAATTGCGCGGCCAAGGGCTGCGTGCCCAAGGTATCGGCCAACACGACGGGGTGCCAAAGCGAGGCTTCGGCGGAGAAGGGGAAATCGGGGGAGGACATGGTGCTGATTCTCCCCGCTAAAGGACCTAAATTTGCACGCGGGTGCCCAGTTCAATGACGCAATTGTTGGGCAAACGAAAGAAGCCCGCTACGCTGCCCGCATTGCGCGACATCAGGGCAAACAGGGCCTCGCGCCACAGCGCCATCCCAGCGCCTTTGGTGGGCACCACGGTCTCTCGGCTAAGAAAGTAAGAAGTCTCAAACAAATTCAGTGGCAAGCCTTGTTCGCGGCACAGCTCTAAAGCCTGGGGTACATCCGGCGTGTTCTTGAAACCATAGTTGACCTGCACCTTCCAAAAACCGGGCACCAGCGCGGTCACTTCCACCCTTTGCGCAAACGCAATCCAGGGCACGTCGTGGAACACCACGGTGAGTATCAGGTTGCGCTCATGCAAGACCTGGTTGTGCTTAAGGTTGTGCAACAAGGCTTGCGGCACCGTGTCCGGATTGGCCACCGCATAAACCGCCGTGCGCGGCACACGCTGCACCTTGTCCTGCGACAGCGCTGTAATAAAGGGCATGAGCTCCGGGTCTTCATGGCGAATGCTGTCAATCAGCAGTTCGCGTCCGCGGCGCCAGGTCGCCATCACACAGAAAATGCCCAGCCCCAGCACCAGCGGGAACCAGCCCCCCTGCAGCAATTTGACCGAGCAAGACACCACCAGCAACAAGTCCAAGGCCATGAACAGCACGGTGATGGGAATGACCACCGCCAGCGGGTAATTCCAGCCATAGCGCACAACAAAAAAGGTCAAGAGGGTCGTGATCAGCATGGTGACCGTCACCGCGATGCCATAGGCCGATGCCATGGCCGATGAGTTTCCAAAGCCAAACACCGCCAAGAGGACCGCCAGCAGCAAAACCCAGTTGACCGCTGGAATGTAAATTTGGCCCGCCTCTTTGGCCGAGGTGTAACGCACACCCATGCGCGGCAGCAGACCGAGCTGAATCGCCTGCTTGGTCATGGAATACGCGCCTGAAATCACCGCCTGTGACGCAATCACAGTAGCCAGCGTAGCCAAAACAACGGACGGCAAAAGCCACTGCGTTGGAAACATGCGGTAAAACGGATTGGCAAGCGCCGAAGGGTCGCGCATCAGCAGCGCCCCTTGACCCATGTAATGGATGGCCAAAGCGGGCAGCACCAAGCCGACCCAGGCGTACTGGATAGGTCGTTTGCCGAAGTGGCCCATGTCTGCATACAGCGCCTCGGCCCCGGTAAACGCCAACACAATGGCGCCCATGGCCACAAAAATATGCGCTCCCCGGTCGTAAAGAAACAGCACGGCGTTGATGGGATTGAGTGCCGCCAAAATGGACGGCTGGCGCACGATCTCCACCATGCCAGTAAACGCAAGCACCGCGAACCACACCAGGATGATGGGGCCAAACAGCTTGCCCACCACGCTCGTGCCAAAGCGCTGCATGCCAAAAAGGGCGGCCAGCACCACTGCGCAGACCGGTAAGACATAGGGCGTAAATGCCGGCGTCACGACTTCCAGACCCTCCACCGCGCTCAGCACCGAGATTGCGGGAGTAATGACGCTGTCGCCATAAAACAGTGCCGCACCCAAAACGCCGACGAGCAGCAGTATGGTGCGGCCTTGGCGCGAACTGCCCGCCGCCTTGGCGGCCAACGCAGTGAGCGCCATGATGCCGCCCTCGCCCCGGTTGTCAGCGCGCAGGATCAGCAACACATACTTCAAGGTGACGATCACCATCAAGCCCCAGAAAATGACCGACACCGCGCCCACCAGATGGGCCGCGTCCAACGGTATCGCGTTGGCGGGGCTGAAAATCTCTTTCATGGTGTACAAAGGACTCGTGCCAATGTCGCCATACACCACTCCCAGCGCACCTAAGGCCAATGCAGCCAGGCCGTCTCGATGGACCGTTTTAAGCATAAAAACCCAATGAAGTGAAATGGCCTCCACTGTCACCGGGGCTGCATCAGGAAAGCATAAGTGTGGGGCGCTGGGGCCCCGCCCGCTATGGCCTAGGTCACGGCCAAGCGGTAGCCCACGCCGGTTTCAGTCAGCAAATGCCGAGGTTCCGCCGGGTCGCTTTCGATTTTTGACCGCAACTGGCCCATGTACAAGCGCAGGTAATGCGTGTGCTCGGTGAACTCTGCGCCCCATACATCGGCGAGCAATTGGCGGTGCGTGACCACGCGCCCGGCGCTGCGCACCAAGCGCGCCAAAAGCTTGAACTCGGTGGGCGTGAGATGGATCGGTTCACCGTGCAGTCGTATGGTGCGCAAGCCCAGATCAATGTGCAAGCCGTCAAGCGTGTGCTCAGTGACTGCCGCAGCCAGGCTCGTGCCCCTGTGGCGCAGCGCCACCCGGATACGCGCGAGCAACTCACCAACGCTGAAGGGCTTGGCCAGGTAGTCATCGGCCCCGGCGTCGAGCAGCGTGATTTTCTGGGCTTCCTGATGCCGCGCTGAAATGACCAGAATAGGCAATGCGTACTGCTTGCGAATGTGCAAGACCAGCTCCAAACCGTCGCCATCAGGCAGGCCCAAGTCCAGCAATACAACATCCGGCAGGCGGTGTTGCAGCAAGGCACGCGCCTCACTGAGCGACACCGCCGTCTGCACCACAAAGCCCTCCACGGAAAGCGAGGTCTGCACCATGGTTCGGATTTCGCGGTCGTCCTCCACCAGCAGCAGGTGCAGGCTCATGCTTCCTCCGATAGGGGCTGCGCCGCACTCAGCGGCAAAGAAAAACGGAAATGGTTGCCGCCACTGGAGCGTGCCATCCACTGCAGGTCCGCGCCATGGGCCCTGGCAATGGCCAGACACAAGGCCAAACCCAGACCACTACCGTGCGGGCCACCCTTGTCGCCACGTGCGTATGGCTGGAACAATTGCGCACGCACTTCAGGGGCTATCTCTCTTCCGCGGTCTTTGACGCTCAGGTGCATCGCTCCCGCAGCGCTGCTAACAGACACCGTGATGGGACCGTCGCTGTACTTCAGGGCGTTGTCCAGCAAATTGTCCAGCAGCTGCGCCAGCAGAACGGGGTCTGCCTCCACCAAGGGCAGGCCGTGGGGAACTTTTGCCGTGATGCGATGCAGCAGGTCGCGCGGACGCATCCGGCCCAGTACGGCACCCACCACCTCCTCCATGGACTCCCAACTGCGGCGCAGTGCTTGGGCGGCGTTGGTCAGCTGTAGCAGCTGAAGGGTGTTTTCTGTCAAGGTGCTCAGGTAACGCGCTTCCCGAATGATGCTGTCCTGCAAGGCCCATTGCTCGGTAGCACCCAGCTTTTCGCCTTGGCTCTGCAATGCGGAGGCAGCGCCCAAAACCGCCGCCAAAGGCGTGCGCAGATCGTGCGAAATGGCTGCCAGAAAAGTGCTTTGCACTTGCTGGTGTTGGGCCTGTGTCTGGGCTGCTTGCATTGCGAAAGCCAGCTTCAAACGCCACAGCGCCTGTGCCAGCAGCCCGCAAAGCGCCATTGCGTGTTCTCGCCCGGCCTGGTCTGCGGCCGCAATGTTCTGAATGCAAACTGCGCCTTGCATCTGTGTAGCAAGGCCTAAAGGGATGTACCAGGCATTCAATCCCGGCCAACGCCCGGTGCCCGGCCCCAAGGCTGCCGCCTCTCGCATGCAAGTGAGCATGCCATCGCGCACGGTTGGGGGAACATTCTGCGAAAGATCATCGGGAAATACCAGCGCCCCGTCTTCTGATCGCAGCGCAAGTGCTATCGGGCCATCAAAGGCCTGGGCAAGCGCAGCCTGCGCGAAGCCCAGCATCGCCCGCGGGCTCGCGGCCTCGGCCAATGCGCTGGACAGAGACTGCATCTGCCGGGCGCGGGATGCACTGAGATGGGCAGACGCTGTTTTTCGCCGCAAATCCGCAGCAAGACGGCTGACCACCAAAGCCACGACCAGCATGGTAAGGAGAGATATCAGGTTCTGCGGGCTGTCAACCTCAAAAGTCCAGCGCGGCGGTACAAAAAAGAAATTGAAGGCCGTTACTGCGCCCAAGGCACAGGCCACCGAAACCAAGGGCTCTAGCGTGTAGGACGCGATCACCACCGCCAAGACATAGAGCATGGCCTGGCTGGCCAAGGAAACATGTGGCTCCCACAACAAGCCAAAACCCGTAGCCGCTGTCAGCAGCGCGACCACCAGAGCCCATGGGCGCCAGGCAAACCGGGTTTGAGGGGTTTTATCCTGCTGTTTCATGGTGACGCAGCGTATCACCCGCGGAATAAGGATCTCGTAAGTAGCGATTGCGCCAGCGGCAGGCTACAAAGCCCTTGCGCGCGCCGATTCGCGCAAAAACCAGTCCACAAACAAGACTTCGCCCCGGCGCACGTTGGCCTGCCAGTCATTGGCTGATTCGGCATTGGCGTCGTCCGACACAAACTTGAAGGCACGCCAGGCCACGTTTTGGCGCGCGCAGACGCTGGCCACTGCATACAGCTCCATGTCTACCAATTGGACGCCCCGCGTCTCAAACCAAGGGTCGGGCGCGGTCACAAAGCTGTCGCCCGTGCCGCACACCACGCCCTCAAAGCCCGAATGCAGCGTGTGGCCGCCCTCTTGGAAAGGCGTGGCGCCGCGCGGCGCCAGTGGCTCGGCGTTCATGTCGCGCTGCAGCACGCTGGCCACTTCCACCAGCCCTGGCGGGCATGGCGCCACGCGACCGGCGGATCCGAAGTTGATCACCAGTTGCGGCGCATGTTTGCGCAGCGCTTGGGCCGTGGCATAGGCGGCGTTGACCTTGCCCACGCCGGTGTAGCAGACGGTGGCGTGGGCGCCGAGCAAGGCGGCGTCCAGCTCCTGGGGCAAGGCGACCAGGACCAAAACCGCGCCAGGGGTAAATTCCTGCATAGTGTTGAAGGCTCCATAAAAGGAAGCGCAAAAAGAAATCGGGCAAAGAAGCACCCCTTGCCATGGCGTCGCGCAGGCGTCTCGTGCAAACCGCTTGCTTTGACGCAAGTCAAGCGCATGGTAAACGCCCGCGTCACACAATGGCCGCATGGATTTTTCATCTTCTGCAGAAGGTCGGCGCCTGCGGGCTAAAGCCGACGATTTTTTTCATCGCTACCTGCTGCCCCACAACCCGGCCTGGCACCAAAGCGTGACCCAGGGCGTCTACCCGCCGCCGTTTTTGGAAGACCTCAAGGCGCTGGCCCAAGACGAAGGCTTGTGGAACCTGTTCCTGCCCCGGCTGCTGCCCGATGAACCCGGCACCCGCTTGCGCAACTTGGACTATGCGCCGATTGCCGAACTGCTGGGACGCCTGCCCTGGGCGTCCGAAGTGTTCAACTGCAGCGCGCCCGACACCGGCAACATCGAGTTGCTGCACCGTTTTGCCAGCCCGGCGCAGCGCAGCCAGTGGCTCGCACCCTTGCTCTCGGGCAGCATCCGTTCGGCCTTTGCCATGTCCGAGCCCGACGTGGCCTCGTCCGACCCCACCAATCTGCAAACCGAGGTGGCGGCGGACGGCGACGACCTGCTGCTCAATGGCCGCAAATGGTTTATCACCGGCGCGGCGCACCCGCAATGCAAGCTGCTGATCGTGATGTGCCGCCACGCCAGCGGCGACGCGTCAAGCGCCCCGGATGGCGATACCGCGCACGCGCAGCACCACCGCCACAGCATGGTGCTGGTGCCTATCGACACGCCGGGCGTGGAGGTGGTGCGCAATATCCCGGTGCTCAACCACCTGGCGCCCGAGGGCCACTGCGAAATTCGCCTGCGCCAGGTGCGCGTGCCGGGCGACCATGTGCTGGGCGCTTGGGGCGAAGGCTTTGCCATGGCGCAAGCACGGCTCGGGCCAGGGCGGGTTCACCACTGCATGCGCACCATCGGCCAATGCGAACTCGCGCTGCAACTGGCCTGCGAACGGGTGTTGGAGCGCCAGGCCTTTGGCCGGCGCCTGTCCGACTTTGCCAATGTGCAAGACTGGATTGCCGATTCGCGCATCGAGATCACGCAGGCGCGCCTCTTGGTGCTGCAACTGGCCTGGCGCCTGGACTGTGAGCCCGATGCGCACGACCAAATCAAGTCCGACACTGCCGCTGTGAAGGTAGTGGCCGCGCGCCTGCAAACCCGGGTGGTGGAACGCGCCATCCAGATTTTTGGCGCCATGGGCCTGTCGCCTGACACGCCGCTGGCCGACTTCTGGTCCTGGGGCCGGGCCATGCACCTGATGGACGGGCCCGACGAAGTGCATTTGCGCACCGTGGCCCGCGTCGAACTCAAAGCCGCCCAAGCCCGCGCGGGCGACGGTGCGCGCTACTTCACCACGCCCGAACAACTGCAGACGCCGCCCAGGATTCGCTAAATTGCACGGCTGCCAGACGAAAAAAGGCCGCTCAAGAGCGGCCTTTTTACTTGCAGGTGAGAAGGATTACTTCGCGCCTGGCACCTTGCCTTCCACGCCCTTGACGTAGAAGTTCACGCCGCTGAGGAATTTGTCGTCAGCGACTTCGTCTTTCTTGAGCAAGGTCTTGCCGGTGTTATCCACCAGCGGGCCTTTCCAGATGGAGAAGCTGCCGTCTTTCAGACCCGCTTTGACTTCGTCAATCTTGGCTTTGGTCTCGGCTGGCACATCGTCGGCGATCGACACGATGTCAATCGCGCCTTCTTTCACACCCCACCACACGCCACCCGTGGTCCAGGTGCCTTCGAGCGCGTCTTTGGTGGCCTTGATGTAGTAGGGGGCCCAGTTGATCACGCTGGACGCCAGGTGGGCCTTGGGTCCGTAGGCGGTCATGTCGGAATCCCAGCCAAAGGCACGTTTGCCCTTGTCCTGCGCGGTTTTCAGCACGGCGGGGGAGTCGGTGTTCTGGA
>CANBVJ010000062.1 GCA_947372865.1 Comamonadaceae bacterium | reverse complement strand
ATGGGCGTGAACAGGCCGGTGTAGGTAGCGGGGTTGGAGCGCGGCGTGCGGCCAATGGGCGACTGATCGACGTTGATGACCTTGTCGAAATGCTCAATGCCTTCAATCGCCTCGTGGGCTGCAGGCTCGTCGTGGGCGCGGTAAATGCTACGGGCCACCGCCGCGTACAGCGTGTCGTTGACCAGGGTCGATTTGCCCGAGCCCGACACGCCAGTGACGCAGGTGAACAGCCCGACCGGAAAGTCCACGCTCACACCCCGCAAGTTGTGGCCGGTGGCGCCCACCACGCGGATGGCTTGCATGTCGCCCTGCGTGGCCAGATGGTGTACTTGGCGTTCCGCCCATGCCAATGCGGCCTTGCTGGGTGCGCCTTTGCCAGCCGGCTTGGCGGCGGCTTTTTTCTCGGCAGCGCTGAGTAACACGGTAGGAATCCACGGTGTGCGGCGCTTGGGCACGTCGATGCGGAGCGTTTGCGCCAGGTACTGGCCGGTGAGCGACTCGGGGTTGGCTTTGACGTCGTCAAACGTGCCCTGGGCGATCACGCGTCCACCATGCACGCCCGCGCCCAGACCCATGTCAATCACATGGTCGGCGGCGCGCATCATGTCTTCGTCGTGCTCCACCACCAGCACGCTGTTGCCGATGTCGCGCAGGTGTTTCAGGGTGTCAATCAGCCGGTCGTTGTCGCGCTGGTGCAGGCCGATGCTGGGTTCGTCCAGCACATACATCACGCCCGTCAGGCCCGAGCCAATTTGGCTGGCCAGGCGAATGCGCTGGCTCTCGCCGCCCGAAAGCGTTTCGGCGCTGCGGTCCAGGCTCAAATAGTTCAGGCCCACGTCGTTCAAGAATTTGAGGCGCAGGCCAATCTCGCGCACCACCTTGGCGGCAATCTCGCCCTTGGCGCCGTGCATGGTCAGGCTGCTGAAATAGGCATAGGCCTCGCGCAGCGTGCTGCGGCTGATCTCAAAAATCGCGCGCGCCTGCGTGCCTTCGCCAATCTTGACGTGGCGCGCCTCGCGGCGCAGGCGCGAACCGGCGCATTCCGAACAGGGCTGCGTGCTGCGCAGGCGCGCCAGGTCTTCGCGCACCAGGGTGGATTCGGTCTCCTGGTAGCGCCGCTGCATATTGGGGATGATGCCCTCAAACGGGTGTTTTTTGCCCTGCTTTTTGCCGCTTGATGCGCTGCCGTCGGCCGCAGGTAAGCCCGGGTCCAGCAGGTAGCTGAACTTGATTTCTTCGGTGCCCGAGCCGTACAAAATCGCCTGGCGCACCGCCTCGGGCAAAGACTCAAAGGGCTGCTCCACGTCAAACTTGTAGTGCTTGGCCAGGCTTTCCAGCATGGAAAAGTAATAGGCGTTGCGCCGGTCCCAGCCCTTGATGGCGCCGCTGGCCAGGCTCAGGCTCGGAAACGCCACCACGCGGGTCACGTCAAACAAGTCGTGCTGGCCCAAGCCGTCGCAGGCCGGGCAGGCGCCCACCGGCGAATTAAACGAAAACAGGCGCGGCTCGAGTTCGCTGATCGAATAGCTGCAGCGCGGGCAGGCAAATTTGGCGTTAAAGCCATGCTCTTGTGCGGCGCTGCCGTCGGCCGGTGTGTCCATGTCCAGCGCGATGGCGCGCCCGCCCGCCAGGCGCAGCGCGGCTTCAAAGCTTTCGGCCAGGCGCTGCTTCAAAGCGTCAAACTGCGCACGGTCCGGGTCGGGCGTGCCAGGCTCAAGGTCCGCCGAATGTAGGGGCGCCGCGCGCACCTTGATGCGGTCAATCACCACGTCAATGTCGTGCTTTTCGGTTTTCTTGAGCTTGGGCAGGTCGTCAAAGTCAAACACCGCGCCGTTGATGCGAAAGCGCACATAGCCTTGCGCCTGCATGTGCGCAAACAGGTCCAGAAACTCGCCTTTTTTCTCGCGCGCCACGGGCGCCAGGATCATCAGCCGCGTGCCTTCGGGCATGGCCAGCACCGCGTCCACCATCTGGCTCACGGTTTGCGACTGCAGCGCCTGGCCGTGTTCCGGGCAAAACGGCGTGCCAGCGCGGGCAAACAGCAGGCGCAGGTAGTCATGGATCTCGGTCACCGTGCCCACGGTGGAGCGCGGGTTGTGGCTGGTGGCTTTTTGCTCAATCGAGATGGCCGGCGACAGGCCTTCGATCAAATCCACATCGGGCTTGTCCATGAGCTGCAAAAATTGGCGCGCGTAGGTGGACAGGCTTTCCACATAGCGGCGCTGGCCTTCGGCGTACAGCGTGTCAAAGGCCAGGCTGGACTTGCCCGAACCGCTCAGGCCGGTAATGACCACGAGCTGGTTGCGCGGAATGTCCAGGTCGATGTTTTTGAGGTTGTGGGTGCGCGCACCGCGCACGCTGATCAGGTTTTGCCGCAGCGCGGCGCCCAGATAGGCGCCAGAGGTGTTGGGCGCCTCGTTCAAAGCGCCAGCCAGGTCAAAAGGAGTGTGGGGAGTGTTCAAAGCGTGCGCGCCGGGCCAAACTGCGCATTATCGCCAAGGGCGGCCCCGCGTGCGCGACAATGCCTAGGTCTCTCACTCCAGGTCCGCCCCTCGTGCCCGCAACCACCCCCGCTTCCCTGCCAAATACCAGCCTGGCCATGCTGCCGCTGGAGCGGCGCGCCACTTTTTCGCTGGCGTCGATTTTTGCCTTGCGCATGCTGGGGCTGTTTTTGGTGCTGCCGGTGTTTGCCCTGGAGGCGCGCAAGTTCCCCGGTGGCGACGACGTGCAACTCGTGGGCCTGGCCATGGGCATCTATGGCCTGACGCAAGGCGTCCTGCAAATCCCGTTTGGCCTGGCCTCGGACCGCTTTGGCCGCAAGCGGGTGATGGTGCTGGGGCTGGCGATTTTTGCCCTCGGCAGCATGCTGGCAGCCTGGGCGCCCACGCTGGCCTGGCTGGTGGCCGGGCGAGCGGTGCAGGGCGCGGGCGCCATTTCGGCGGCGGTAACCGCGCTGATAGCTGACCAGACGCGGGACGTGGTGCGCACCAAGGCCATGGCACTGGTGGGCGCGAGCATCAGCCTGATGTTTGCGCTGTCGCTGGTGCTGTCGCCGCTGCTCAACGCCCAAGTGGGCTTGCACGGCCTGTTTTTTATCACCGGCGCGCTGGCCAGTGCCGGGATTGCGGTGGTGTTGTGGTGGGTGCCGCCCGAGCCTGTGGTGCACGCAGCGCCCGGGCGCGAAGGCCTGCGCCAGGTGCTGCGCGACGGGGCGCTCTTGCGCCTGGACCTGGGCGCCTTTGTGCTGCATGCGGTGCAATTTGCCATGTGGATGGCGCTGCCCGCCATGCTGGTGCAAGCCGGGCTGGACAAAGCCGAACACTGGCACATCTACCTTCCGGCCGTGCTGGGTTCGTTTTTTGTGATGGGCGTGACCTTGTTTCCGCTGGAAAAGCGCGGTTATTTCCGGGCGGTGTTTCTGGCCGCCATTGCCTTGATCGGGCTGGTGCAGCTCGGTTTGCTCTACGGCGCCACGCACACGCCGTCGCTGGCCATGCTGGCGTTGCTGATGTTTGCTTTCTTTTGTGGCTTTAACGTGCTTGAAGCCAGCCAACCCAGCATGGCCTCGCGCCTGGCGCCCGCGCACAGCCGCGGCGCGGCGCTGGGGGTGTACAACACGCTGCAGTCGCTGGGGTTTTTTGCCGGCGGCGCGTTGGGCGGCTGGATGATCGGGCACTTTGGCGCGGGCGGCTTGTTTGCCGCGTGCGCCGCCTTGATGGCGCTCTGGCTGGCCGTGGCCTGGGGTATGGCGCCGGTGGCCGCGCGCCTGCGCGCACCCGTCCCGGCCGAATCCACCGTAGCCGCCCCGACCGCCTGAGGGGGCTCGCCCGGCGGCCTTAAAGGCAGGATAATGGCACCACAATTTTGGAGAAAACCATGGCATCCGTGAACAAAGTCATCTTGGTCGGCAACTGCGGCCGCGACCCCGAAATCCGCTACCTGCCCTCGGGCCAGGCCGTGGCCAACGTCAGCGTGGCCACCAGCAGCCGCCGCAAAGACAAAAACACCGGTGAAACCGTGGAAGACACCCAGTGGCACCGAGTCACCTTTTATGACCGCCTGGCCGAAATCGCCGGTGAATACGTCAAAAAAGGCCGCCCGATCTACGTCGAAGGCCGCCTGAAATACGGCAAATACACCGACCAGGCCGGCATCGAGAAAAACACCGTAGACATCATCGCCACCGAACTGCAGCTCTTGGGCGGCCGTGAAGGCATGGGCGGCCCCGGCGACGGTGATGACGGCGGTGGCGCCCAAGCCCCCCGCCGCATGGCGCCCCCACCCGCCCGCGCGCCCCAGGCCGCACCCGCTGCCCGCCAGGCGCCTGCTGCGCGTCCGGCCAGCGGGTTTGACGATATGGACGACGATATTCCGTTCTGATCTTTCATTCTTGATTGCTTTCCAGCAGGGCTGGTTTTTTCCCACACTCTCCCCCAACCCCTCTCTCGCCCGGCGGGCGAGAGAGGGGGGCTAACAGCCACATTTGGTTTTTTCGCGTCGGCTAGCCTTCTGCTCGCCTAGTACCTGTGAGTTTGTCTGCGACACTTCGGAGCGGCCCCGTCGCCGCGACGGCTTTCGGGGCTTGGCGTTGCAGCCTCGGCAAAGACTCGCAGCGAGGCGCCGCTCTTACCAACAACCGCCTCCGCTAGCCAGCGTGCGGTTCCCGGTGGTGCCGTAGCCGAGGCGACAAACCCAAATGTGGCTGTTCGCCCCCCCTTTCCGCCCCGCCGGGGAGGAAAGGGGGTTGGGGGGATAGGCGGGGCAAAAAACCGATGGGTGGACATGGCACTGATGGAACAAGGGGGGGTAAATTCACACCGCACTGCAAGTTTCTTCACGCGCACCGCCCCCCAGTTCCCGTACAGTCCATCCCATGAACGCACCCTTAAACGCCAATACCGAAGAATTGCTGCACCGCGCCAACCTGCAAGCCAGCATCGTCCAGGCGCTGTCCCGCCACCTGCCTTCGCATGCGCTGCTGTACCAGACCGAAGACACCACGCCCTACGAGTGTGACGGCCTGACCGCCTACCGCCTGCGCCCGCTAGTGGTGGCCTTGCCTGAGACCGAGGCGCAAGTGCAGGCGGTGCTGCGCAGTTGCCACGCGCTGGGCGTGCCAGTGGTGGCGCGCGGCGCGGGCACGGGGCTGTCGGGCGGCGCCATGCCCCACGCCTTGGGCGTGACCATGTCGCTGGCCAAGTTCAACAAGATTTTGGAAGTCAACCCCTACAGCCGCACCGCGCGGGTGCAATGCGGCGTGCGCAACCTGGTCATCAGCGAGGCCGCCGCCCCCCACGGTCTGTACTACGCGCCCGACCCGTCGAGCCAGATCGCCTGCACCATTGGCGGCAACGTGGCTGAAAACTCGGGCGGCGTGCATTGCCTGAAATACGGATTGACCTTGCACAACGTGCTGCAAGTGCGCGGCCTGACCATTGAGGGCGAGCCCATTACCTTGGGCGCCCAAGCGCTGGACGCGCCCGGCTACGACCTGATGAGCGTGGTGGTGGGCAGCGAAGGCATGCTGGCCGTCACACTGGAAGTGCTGGTCAAGCTGGTGCCCAAGCCACAACTCGCACGCTGCATCATGGCCAGCTTTGACGATGTGCGCAAAGCCGGGGAAGCGGTGGCCGCGGTGATTGCCGCAGGCATCATTCCGGCCGGGCTGGAAATGATGGACAAGCCCATGACGGCGGCGGTAGAAGACTTTGTGCACGCGGGCTACGACCTGAGCGCCGAGGCGATTTTGCTGTGCGAAAGCGACGGCACGGTTGAAGAGGTAGAAGAAGAAATTGCCCGCATGAGCGAGGTGCTGCGCAGCCATGGCGCTACCGCCATTGCCGTGAGCCAGAGCGAAGCCGAGCGCCTGCGCTTTTGGAGCGGACGCAAAAACGCGTTTCCGGCCAGCGGGCGCATTAGCCCTGATTACATGTGCATGGACAGCACCATTCCGCGCAAGCGCCTGGCGGACATCCTGCTCGCTATCAGCGAGATGGAAAAAAAGTACCAGTTGCGCTGCGCCAACGTCTTTCACGCGGGGGACGGCAATCTGCACCCCTTGATTTTGTTTGATGCCAATGACCCGGACCAGTTGCACCGCTGCGAACTGTTTGGCGCCGACATTTTGGAAACCAGCGTGGCCATGGGCGGCACGGTCACCGGCGAACACGGCGTGGGCGTGGAAAAGCTCAACAGCATGTGCGTGCAGTTTTCGCCGGAAGAAAACGAACAAATGTTTGCCGTCAAGCGCGCCTTTGACCCCCAGGGCCTGCTCAACCCCGGTAAGGTGATTCCTACCCTGCAGCGCTGCGCTGAGTACGGCAAGATGCTGGTGCGGGGCGGGGCGCTCAAGCACCCGGACTTACCCCGGTTTTAGGTTTTCCCCACTCTCTCCCCCGACCCCTCTCTCGCCCAGCGGGCGAGAGAGGGGGCCAATAGCCACATTTGATTTTGTCGCGTCGGATAGCCTTCTACTGGCGTAACACCTGCCGCCCTACGAGGGCTCCACAAAGTGGCCAGTGGTGTCCTCACCGAAGCGAAAAAACAAAATGTGGCTGTCCGCTCCCCCTTTCCGCCCCAGTGGGGGTGGAAAGGCGGCCGGGGGGATAGGGGGGGATAGGCACCAAGCCCAAAAGTTATTCTCTGTACCATGCCCGTTATGCACCGCGCAGCCTGCGCGGAATGGATTTGTCTGAACTACCCCAATCTCTCTGATGGCCCAACACAATCTTTTTGCCGCTCTGCGCGCGGCCTTTCCCGCAGACCTGGACGCCACTGCCGTTGAGACCGACACCGGCCTGACCTATTCCTGGGGCGATCTGGACCGCGCCACCGCCATGGTGGCCAATTTGCTGCAGTCGCTCGATTTGCCAGCGGGCAGCCGCATTGCCGCGCACACCGAAAAATCGGTGGAAGCCATGGTCTTGTACCTGGCCACCCTGCGCGCGGGCTATGTCTATTTGCCGCTCAACACCGCCTACCAAAGTGCCGAGGTGGAATACTTTATTGGCAACGCCGAGCCTGCTGTGGTGGTGTGCGCCAGCCGCAACTTTGGCTGGGTCAGCAAGATCGCGTTCAAGGCCGGCACGCAGTGTGTGTTTACCCTGGACGAAGACCGCAGCGGTAGCCTGCTGGAGCGCGCCGCGCTGAACAGTGACGTGCACACGGTGGCGCCGCGCCAGGCTGGCGACTTGGCGGCCATCGTCTACACCAGCGGCACCACTGGACGCAGCAAGGGCGCCATGCTCAGCCACGGCAATTTGCTGAGCAATGCGCAGGTGCTCAAAGACTACTGGGGCTGGAAGGCGGGCGACGTGCTCATCCACGCGCTGCCCATTTTCCATGTGCACGGCCTGTTTGTCGCCATCCACGGCGCGCTGCTCAATGGCAGCAAGATGATTTGGCTGTCCAAGTTTGAGCCCAAGACGGTGCTGGCGCACATGGCGCAGGCCACCGTGTTTATGGGCGTGCCCACGTTGTATGTGCGCTTGCTGGCTGAGCCGGGGCTGACTGCGGCGGCCACCCGCCACATGCGCCTGTTTATTGCTGGCTCGGCGCCGCTGCTGCTGGAGACCTTCAAGGACTGGACCGCGCGCACCGGCCACACGATTTTGGAGCGCTACGGCATGAGCGAGACCGTGATGCTTACCTCCAACCCCTACACCGCAGACGCTCGCTTTGGTAAACAAAGCGAGCGCCGGGGCGCCACGGTGGGCTTTCCCTTGCCGGGCGTCACTTTGCGCGTGGCGGGCGAGGGCGACGCGCCGCTGGCGGTGGGCGAGATCGGCGGCATCCAGGTGCGCGGCCCCAATGTATTTGCCGGCTACTGGCGCATGCCCGAGAAGACGGCCGAAGAATTCACCGCCGACGGTTTTTTCAGGACTGGCGACGTGGGCAAAGTGGACGAGCGCGGCTATGTGCACATCGTGGGGCGCAGCAAAGACCTGATCATCAGCGGCGGCTACAACGTCTATCCCGCAGAGATCGAGGGCTATATCAACGAGCTGCCCGGCGTGGCCGAAAGCGCCCTGGTGGGCGTGCCGCACCCGGACTTTGGCGAAGTGGGCGTGGCCGTGGTGATTGCCAAGACCGGCGCACAAGTGCAGGCCAGCGCCATCGTGGCTGCGCTGAAAACACAACTGGCGAACTTCAAAATCCCCAAGCACTGCGTGGTGGTGGCCGAGCTGCCGCGTAACGCCATGGGCAAGGTGCAAAAAAACCTGCTGCGCGCGCAATACCAGGCGCTGTTTTCCTGAACCCGTTCTACACATAGCCCATGCGCCAAACCATCCAAAACCTCGAAGAATCGCAAATCCGCGAAGTGGCCAATGCCGGCCTGGGCCGCAGCGACGTGCTGGCCTTTTGGTTTGGCGAGAGCGACGAAGTCACGCCCGATTTCATCCGCCAAGCTGCCATTGAGTCGCTGCAGCGCGGCGAAACCTTTTACGCCCACAACCTGGGCCTGCCCGAGCTGCGCCACGCCATTGCCAGCGCCATGACGGCCAAACACGCCAGCCAGCTTGGCGCCACCCCAATTGCCATGGAGCGCATCGCAGTCACCACCGGCGGGGTCAACGCGCTGATGCTGGCGGTGCAGGCGCTGGTGGACGCGGGCGATGACGTGGTGGCCGTAACGCCAGTGTGGCCCAACCTGACGGCGCAGGCGCTGATCATGGGCGCCAAGCTGCGCACCGTGGCGCTCACGCCGCAAAGCACCGGGCCGCAGGCCGGCGCCTGGACGCTGGATCTGCCCCGTTTGTTGGACAACATCACCGTCGGCACCAAGCTGCTGATATTGAACGCCCCCAACAACCCCACCGGCTGGACCCTGAGCCGCGACGAACAGAGTGCCATCCTGGCGCACTGCCGCCGCACCGGCACCTGGATCTTGGCCGACGAGGTGTACGAAAACCTGTACTACGCGCCCAGCGCCAACGCCTGCGCGCCCAGTTTTCTGGACATTGCCGCGCCCGAAGACCGTCTCGTGGTGGTGCACAGCTTTTCCAAAAGCTATCTCATGACCGGCTGGCGCCTGGGCTGGCTGGTGATGCCGCCGCACATGGCGGCAGCCATGGGCAAGCTGGTGGAGTTCAACACCTCGTGCGCCAGCGTGTTTACCCAGCGCGCAGGCATCGTGGCGCTGGAGCGCCGAGACGAGGTCACGCCCCGCGTGGTGGCCCACCTCAAAACCTGCCGCGACACCCTGATCCCCGCGCTGCGCACCCTGCCCGACGTCCATGTAGCGCTGCCCTTAGGCGGCATGTACGCCTTCTTTCAGTTGCCCGGCCACAGCGATTCATTGGCCACGGCCAAGCGACTGGTGGCCGAGGCCGGCCTGGGCCTGGCGCCCGGCAGCGCCTTTGCCCCCGAGGCAGCCGGCTGGCTGCGCTGGTGTTTTGCGTCCAAAGACCTCGGAAGGCTGACGCAGGGCGTGGAGCGACTGGGGGAGTGGTTGCGGCGGGGGTGAGGCGTGTGTGGCGGTTTGGGTTGAAGCGGTTACTTACCAAATCTGGCTGCAGGTCTGCGATAGGCTGATTGTGGAAGTCGGTCTTTTTGAAAAACCCCTTAATGACTAGTGAGCTCCAAGTAAAGCGGTCGTTCGCCGAAATGTGCGATTCTTTGTAGCGGTCATTCGGGGCGCCAGTTTCGATCCGGTTGCCCAATTACCAACTTCGACCGCCAAATCTTGGGCTGCAGGGTTGTGACGCTACGAGACTGCTGCCGCCATGTACCACTATGTTTTGATATAAAACCATAGTAACTAAACTGCGAAACTGCATCCACGCCATCGCCGACCTCAACGGAGATTCGCTCCGAAGGACCGCTATCGTCCAATGCCGTGATAAACGAACTCTCGCTCCAACATTCTTTGCGGATCGTACAAATTGCGTCCATCAAAAATAACTGGGGCCTTTAATTTTTGCTTGAGGAAGTCAAAGTCGGGAGCTTTGAACTGGCGCCAATCCGTCATGATGACAAGCGCATCAGCATCGTACAAAGCAGCTTCTTTGGTGCCGCAAAGCAGAAAATCACTTCTTGCTCCATAAATGCGTTGTGCCTCTTCCATTGCGGCAGGATCATAGGCCTGCACGCGCGCGCCCGCAGCCCACAAGGCCTCCAGCAGAACGCGGCTAGGAGCCTCCCGCATGTCGTCTGTATTGGGCTTGAATGCCAGGCCCCAAACCGCAAAGGTTTTCCCCGCCAAATTCCCCTTGAAAAACGATTCAATTTTTTCAAAAATAACCCGTTTTTGTGACTTATTTCTGGCTTCAACCGCGTTGAGAATAAGCGGATCAAGGCCTATCTTTTCGGCCGATTTCACCAACGCGCTGATGTCCTTGGGAAAGCAGCTTCCACCGTAGCCGGCGCCTGCATAAATAAAGTGGTACCCGATTCGCTGGTCACTGCCAATTCCCTGGCGAACGGATTCGATGTCTGCGCCCAGTCCTTCGGCCACCATGGCCATCTCATTCATGAAGCTGATTTTGGTCGCCAACATGCAATTGGCCGCATACTTTGTCATCTCCGCGCTGCGCGGACTCATTACCAGGAATTTATCGTGGTTGCGGTTGAAAGGCTCATACAACTCGCGAAGCACTTTTTCTGCGCGCGCGCTGAATGTGCCGATAACGATGCGGTCTGGTCGCTGACAATCCGCAACGGCCGCCCCTTCTTTCAAAAACTCGGGGTTGGACACCACGTCGAACTCCATGGTCACGTTGCGTTCTGACAAGGTTTTGCGCACAAGTTCCGAGACGCGATCTGCGGTGCCCACCGGAACGGTTGATTTATCCACAATGACGGCATATTCATCCACATGACTCGCGATGGTCTGCGCCACTGCCAGCACGTGGCGTAAGTCAGCGGATCCCTCTTCATCAGGCGGTGTTCCTACCGCAATGAAATGCACTTGCGCACCTGAAATGGCGCTGGCAGCATCGGAGCTAAACACAAGGCGCCCCGCCGCACAGGCGCTTTTTACGATGGACTCCAAGCCAGGTTCAAAAATGGGAATTTCGCCCTCGCGCAGTTTCTTGAGCTTGGCTTCGTCGATGTCCACACAGGTGACGTAATGCCCGGCATCTGCAAGTACTGCTCCCTGCACCAATCCGACATAGCCGGTACCAAAAACCGAAATTTTCATGATGCTCCTGATTTAAATCACGAGTTATTGTAGGGAGATGAAATTTCAGTTTGGTGTCGTTTTGATGAAATATGCGCAACGCTTGGCGAGAGGCCGTCCAGGTCTTTCAATGGCCGCGTATTTGTTGACGCACTTACACACGAACGTCATTGAGCCTTCATATGATTGAAAGCCTGCGAGATATTTTTAATGTGCGTCACCCTGCCGAACTGAAGTGCCGTATGAAATATCGCAGACCCATTAACTTCAGGAAAGCCCCTTGTCCAGAAATTCATCTGAGCCTCTGAACATGCCGTTCAATCCGACGCCCTTATGGCGACTTCGTGTGATTGCAGGTATGGCCCAAGGGGTTTCGTGCTTATTTTTGCTACTGGTGCCAGTCATGCCATTTATCTTGGCGCTGTTGCTGATGGAGCGGCGTTTTATTGCCAACTACGGCGACTACATCAAAAAGTTCGAGATCCATTTTCAGGCACTGAGCAAAGGGCCAGTGACGCACTATTTCAGTGATGTGTTCCTGCGCTTCAAACAGGTTCCGGTGACGGTGTATGGCGAATGCGTGCAGTGTGGCAACTGCTGTCTGAACCGGCAATGCGCATTTTTGGAGCCCGTCGAAGGCGAAAAGTTTCAGTGCGGCATATACGGAAGCTATCTGCGGCGATTTTCCAATTGCGGCTCTTTTCCCTTGCATGCGCAGGACATTGAGCGTTATCAATGTCCCAGCTATTTTGTCGAGGGTGATCCGCGTGTGCGCTGGATCAAGGTGGACAAATAATCGCCCCTTACTCCACTTGGGAGCACCGACATTGCGCGCCTATGCCACTTGTACCAGCCAGGAGCTGGCTACGGGCGCGCCCTGCTCCAGCAGTATTTTTTGAAATACAGACTCGGTCTTTTCCACCACCTTGGGCCAGCCCAGGGCGTGGGCGGTCTGACAGGCTTTCTGGCCGATGGCGCGCATGCGGTCTGGGTCGTTCAGGAGCACTTGGGCAGCAGCCGAAAAGCCCAGCGCATCGGCGGGGTCGGCGAGCATTCCGTTCACACCCGATTGAATTAGCTCTCCTGCTGCCGCATGCCTGAACGCCACAACCGCCAAGCCTGAGGCCATAGCTTCGATGGTGACGTTGCCAAAGGTCTCTGTCTTGCTGGCAAACATGAACATATCGGCACTGGCGTAGTGCTGCGCCAGGTCTTGGCCCACGCGAAAACCGGCAAAGACGATGTCGGGGTGTTTTTGCTGCAACTCGTTGCGCATGGGGCCGTCGCCCACCAGCACCAGCTTGATGTCCGGGTGCTTTAGTTTGAGCGTGCGGTAGCTGTCAATCACGGCGCCTAGGTTTTTTTCAACTGCCAGGCGACCCACATAAATCATCACCCGGTCTTGCTCGGTGGCGCCCCAGCTACTGCGCAG
>CANBVJ010000061.1 GCA_947372865.1 Comamonadaceae bacterium | reverse complement strand
AGTGATCGCTGAAGAAGTGGGCCTGACACTCGAAAAAGTGACATTGGCAGACTTGGGTCAAGCCAAGCGCATCGAAGTAAGCAAAGAAAACACCATCATCATCGACGGTGCTGGTCCTGCTGCTGACATCGAAGCCCGCGTGAAACAAGTCCGCGTGCAAATCGAAGAAGCCACTTCCGACTACGACCGTGAAAAGCTGCAAGAGCGCGTGGCCAAGTTGGCTGGCGGTGTTGCCGTGATCAAGGTTGGCGCTGCTACCGAAGTCGAAATGAAGGAAAAGAAGGCCCGCGTGGAAGACGCACTGCACGCAACCCGCGCAGCTGTGGAAGAAGGCATTGTGGCGGGCGGCGGTGTTGCACTGTTGCGCGCCAAGCAAATGGCTGGCGCCATCAAGGGCGACAACGCGGACCAGGACGCTGGCATCAAGCTGGTGTTGAAGGCCATCGAAGCGCCTCTGCGCGAGATCGTATACAACGCAGGTGGCGAAGCCTCTGTGGTGGTGAACGCTGTGTTGGCCGGCAAGGGCAACTACGGCTTCAACGCTGCCAACGACACCTACGGCGACATGATCGAAATGGGTATCCTGGACCCCACCAAAGTGACCCGCACTGCGCTGCAAAACGCAGCATCGGTGGCATCTTTGATGCTGACGACCGAGTGCATGATCGCTGAAGCCCCAAAAGATGACTCCGCTGGCGGCATGGGTGGCATGGGCGGTGGTGACATGGGCGGAATGGGTGGCATGGGCGGCATGGGCATGTAATTGCTCTTTGCCTGACGACCTACAGCGTGGTTGTTTGGACTTGTCGTAGCCCTGCTACTGTCATCGCCCAAACGCCTAGCTGTAGATCGCCATGCTGCGTCGGAGTGACTAGATTTCACTCTGCCAGAAATAAAAAACCCGCAAGGTGCGAGCCCTGCGGGTTTTTTTGCGCCTGGCTTTGGCACGACGCTTGAAAATGCAAACGCCAACCAAAAACACGGTGACTAGAATCGCCAAATGAACATCCAATATCGCAATCACCTCAGGTTTGGGCCCATGGTGGCCGGTGTGTTGTTCGGCATGTGTGCCTTGGCGCAGGCGCAAGACGCCACGCCACCGCGCATTGGGCTGGTGCTCGGTGGCGGTGGCGCGCGCGGAGCGGCGCACGTGGGGGTGCTGAAAAAGCTGGAGGAGCTGCGCATTCCGGTGGACTGCGTGGCAGGCACCAGCATGGGCGGGCTGGTGGCAGGTGCGTTCAGTTCGGGTCTGTCGCCGGCGGGCATGCAGGCGGCGCTCCAGCAGGCCGACTGGCGCGACATGTTCAGCGACGCGGCCAGTTATGCCGACTTCACGCCGCGCATGAAAGGCCTGTCGCAAAGCTACATTCCGGGGTCAGAGGGCGGGTTCAAAAACGGCGCACTGCAGTTTCCGTCAGCCGTGCTGAGCGGCCAGAAGATCAAATTTTTTATCGACCGCCTGGTGCAGGCCCACAGCGCGCCGCAGCGGGTCGAGCGGCAGCCGCTGCCGCTGGCCCTGATTACCACCGACATCGTGACCGGGCAGGCGCGGGTGTGGCGCAGCGGCGACTTGGCCTCGCTCATGCGGGCCACCATGTCGGTGCCGGGCCTGATGGCGCCCGTCAAGTACGAAGGCCTGAGCCTGGTCGACGGCGGCCTGGTGGACAACGTGCCGGTTGCCGAAGTGCGGCAACTGTGCAAGCCCGACGTGGTGATTGCCATCAACGTGGGCTCGCCCTTGCTCAAGTCAGAAGACATTGACGCCTCACCGCTGTCGGTCACGGCACAGATGATCAACCTGCTGACCGAGCAAAACGTCACCAAGTCGCTCGATCTGCTACGCCCGGGCGTGGACATTTACATCAAGCCCGACCTGGAGGGCATCACGGCGGGCGATTTTGAGCGCAGCGAAGAGACCATTGCGCGCGGCTATGCCGGGGCAACGGCAGCGCAGGCGCAACTCGCGCGCCTGTCGGTAAGCGCCGCCGATTACGCGCGCTGGCAGCGCCGCATGGCGCGCAGCCCAGTAGTCCAAGTCACACTCGACGCGCTGGAAACCCCCGGCATGGAAAGCCAGCGCGCCAGCCAGCTCACCGCGCAACTGCGCAGCAAACCGGGCGCCGCGCTGGACGTCAAGACGCTGGAAGACGATTTGCTCTACGCCTACGGCGAAGGCCGCTACAGCAACGTGGCCTACCAGTTGGTCAACCACGACGACAAAAACGTGCTGCGCCTGTTTGCCACCGACAAGCCCTGGGGGCCCAACTTTGTGCGCAGCGGCGTGAACTTTGCCTGGGGCACGCGCGACGACGCGCGCTACAACGTGCGCCTGGCCTACCAAATGACGCAACTCAACCGCAGCGGCGGCGAGCTGCTGGTAACCGGCCAGTTTGGTTCGGACAATCTGGTGGGCGTCAACGGCTACCAGCCGCTGGACGCTGACCAGCCCTGGTTTGTGGAGGCGCAGGCGCTGACCGGCTCGCAGTCGGTGGACCTGTACCAAAACGGCCGGGCGCAGGCCCGGCTCAAAAACGAATTCACCGAAGTCAACGCCGGCCTGGGCCTGAACCTGGGGCGCTATGGCGTTGTCAAAACTGGCTTGCTGCGGCGCAATTTGAGCGCGTCCACCACGATTGGCGCCGACGGTCTGCTGCCACCAGACTCGGCCACTGCCACCAGCGCCTGGTTTGCCCTGGCCGACCTGGAACGCTTTAACAGCCCTTACTTTCCCACCCAGGGCTGGCGCGCCCGCCTGATGCAAACGCAGGCGGCGGACTACGGCAAGCTCGACGGCAGCTTTGCCCAGGCGCTGGGCCTGGGCTCGTATGTGCTCACGGGCAGGCTTGCCTTTACGCAGGCCACGCAAGGCGTGCTGCCCATCACCGACGCGGCCACTCTGGGCGGCTTGAACAACCTCTCTGGCCTGGCTTTCAAGCAGATTTTGGGCTCAGAGATGCGCTACCTGGGCCTGCGCTCCGAAAAGATCATCGGCCACATGCCGCTGGGGCTGCGCGGCGACTTGCGCATTGGCGTAGCGCTTGAGGGCGGCACCATGCGCCAACGTTACTCCGAGACGCAGGGCGTTGAGCTGGTGCGTTCGGGCAGCATCTACTTGGGCGGCGAAACACCGCTGGGGCCAATTTACCTGGGCATCGCCAAGGCGGACGACACCGCCATGCGGGTGTTCGTCTTTTTGGGCAATCCTTGAAGGCTGCGCCGGGCTTGCGCTTTAGCGCGCCAGCGCCTTGAGCGCGAGCTTGATGCCGTCGCTCACGCCCACGTCGCTCGGCAAGGCTTTGAGTGCCAGCGCCGCTTCCTTGTCGTTGTAGCCCAGCGCCAACAACGCTTGCAAGATGTCCGACTGTGCCCCACTGGCCGCACCCAGGGGTGCACCGATGTCGGCGCCGAGCTTGCCTTTGAGTTCGAGCAGCAAGCGCTGCGCGGTTTTGGCGCCAATGCCAGGCACCTTGGTCAGGCGGCCGGGCTCTTGCAGGGTGATGGCCTGCGCCAGATCGGCCACGCTCATGCCCGAGAGCACCGACAAGGCGGTGCGCGGGCCCACGCCCGAGATCTTGATCAACTCGCGAAAGGCCGCGCGCTCTTGCGCTGAGCCAAAGCCATACAGAATTTGCGCGTCCTCGCGCACCACAAAGTGCGTCAGCAGCGACACTTTTTCGCCTAACGCGGGCAGGTTGTAAAACGTGCCCATGGGCACTTGCACTTCGTAGCCCACGCCGGCGCAGTCCACCATGACTTGTGGGGGGTTCTTGTCGCTCAAGATTCCTGTGAGTTTGCCAATCATCGGGTGCCTTTTGTGTAAATGCCTATCATCGGGGCGGCGCGGCGCGCATCTGCGCCATCGCTCTCTTCACCCCAGCCCGGAATTATCAACTTGATTCTCAGACACCTCTTCTCGCCGCTCAACAACATCCGCCTGTCCCACCTCTGCGGCCCCACCGACGAACACCTGCGCACCATCGAAGCCGCCTTGGGCGTGCGCATTGCGCACCGGCACGAGCAGTTCAAGGTGGACGGCCCCAAGCCCAAGGCGCAGCGCGCCATGGATTTGCTGCAAGCCTTGTACGAAATGGCCGCGCGCGCCATACCGGCGGCCACGGTGCAGCTCATGCTCTCGGGCGACGGCTCGGCCGAACTCAGCGACGGCCCCACGCTGTCCACCCGGCGGGCTGACCTCAAGCCCCGCAGCACCAACCAGGCGCTGTACCTGGACAACATCGCCAGCCACGACATCACCATCGGCATTGGCCCGGCGGGCACCGGCAAAACCTACCTGGCCGTGGCCGCAGCGGTGGACGCCCTGCAACGCAGCGCGGTGCAGCGGATTGTGCTCACGCGCCCGGCGGTCGAAGCGGGCGAGCGCCTGGGCTTTTTGCCCGGTGACCTGAACCAAAAGGTGGACCCCTACTTGCGCCCCCTGTACGACGCGCTTTACGACCTGATGGGCTTTGAGCAAGTGCAAAAAGCCTTTGAGCGCCAGGCGTTGGAGATTGCGCCGCTGGCCTTTATGCGCGGGCGCACGCTGAACAACGCTTTTGTGATTTTGGACGAGGCGCAAAACACCACGCCCGAGCAGATGAAGATGTTCCTGACCCGCATCGGCTTTGGCACCAAGGCCGTGATCACCGGCGACGTAAGCCAGATCGACCTTCCCAAAACCCAGCTCAGCGGCCTGATTGACGCCGAACGCACGCTGCGCCGGGTTGAAGGCATTGCCATCACGCGCCTGACCAGCATCGACATCGTGCGCCACCCGCTGGTCGCGCGCATTGTGGACGCCTACGACGCATCGCGCGCGCAAGAAGAAATCGCCCAAGCGCTAAGCAGCGCGCCCAACGTGCCTGAGCCCGAAGTGGCCGCGCCCCGCACCGGCCTGCCCAAGACCCGCGCGCCGCGCAGCAAAACTACGCTGTAAACCCATCACCTTGAAAATTGATTTACCCATGCTGCACGCCCTGACTCTGTCCCTTCAATTCGGCAAGCTGCAAGGCGCCGAACTCCACCGCGCCGCCCTGCCACGCCACAAAGTGGCGCGCTGGCTGCGCCACGCATTGGCCAGCGACGCCGAAATCACCGTGCGCATCGTGGATGCACCCGAGGGCCAAGAGCTGAACCGCGAATACCGCAAAAAAGACTACGCCACCAACGTGCTGACCTTTGACTACACGCTAGAACCCGTCGTCACCGCCGACCTGGTACTGTGCGCACCGGTGGTGGAAAAGGAAGCCAAAGACCAGGGCAAAACCCTGCAAGCCCACTACGCCCACCTCATCGTCCACGGCGCCCTGCACGCCCAAGGCTGGGACCACGAACTCGACGAAGACGCGCAGGTGATGGAACTGCGCGAGAGCGAGATCATGGCGCGGCTGGGGTTTGAGAGTCCGTATTGAGGGAAGACGGATCAATATCCCAAGTGCGCCAACATCGCTTGCAGACGCAGGACGGCATGGCGCTCAGCGCAGTGAGGTAAAGGGGGAGCCCGCAGGGCGGAGGACACGAACGGAGCTGAGTGCCATGGCGGCCTGCGTCCCGCGTGTCTTCTTGGCAATGGCTGGAGCTAGCTTCAACTAGCAGCCACCACCCGCATCGGAATCGTCACCGGCCCATCATTCACCAGCTCCACCTGCATATCCGCCGCAAACACGCCGGTGGCCACCTCGCTGTGCAAAGCGCGCGCCTGTTGCACAAAGTAGTCGTACAGCGCGCGGCCCAGCTCGGGGGCGGCGGCGTTTTTGAAGCTGGGGCGGTTGCCGCCCGTGGTGTCGGCGGCCAGGGTGAACTGGCTTACCACCAGCAGGCCGCCGTGGCTGCCTGCGCCGTCCAGGTCTTGCACGCAGCGGTTCATCTTGCCGTCGGCGTCACTAAAGATGCGCAGCTTGAGTATTTTGGCCAGCAGCTTGTCCGCCTGCGCCGGGGTGTCGCCTTGCTCGGCGCACACCAGCACCAACAGGCCCGCGCCGATCTGCCCCACCAGCGCGCCGTCAATGGTGACGCTGGCGCGGCGCACCCGCTGGATCAGCGCTTGCATGGGGGCTTAGGCCAGGGTCACGCGGACAAACTTGCGCTTGCCCACTTGCAGCACATAGGTGCCCGCGCCCAGCTTGAGGCCTTTGTCGCTAACCACCGCACTGTCCACGCGCACGCCGCCGCCGTCGATCAGCCGGTTGCCCGCGCCGCCCGAGTCGGCCAAGCCAGCCATTTTCAGCAAGGCACCAATACCCAGCGCCGCGCCACCTTCGCCCAAACCGAGCTCCATCTCGTCAATCTGATCGGGGATGCCACCCTGGCTGCGGTTGATAAAGTCTTGTTCGGCCGCGTCTGCCGCTGCTGCGGAATGAAAGCGCGCCGTAATTTCCTTGGCCAGCGCCACCTTGGCGTCTTTGGGGTTGCGCCCGGCGGCCACTTCGGCCTGCAGCGCGGCAATCGCGGCCTCGCTCTTAAAGCTCAGCAGCGTGTACCACTTCCACATCAGCACGTCCGAGATGCTCAACACCTTGGCAAACATGGTGTTGGGCTCTTCCGAGATGCCGATGTAGTTGTTCTTGCTCTTGGACATTTTCTCGACGCCGTCCAGGCCTTCGAGCAGGGGCATGGTCAAAATGCACTGCGGCTCCTGGCCGTATTCCGACTGCAACTGGCGCCCCACCAGCAGGTTAAATTTCTGGTCGGTGCCGCCCAATTCCAGGTCACTTTCCAGCGCCACGCTGTCGTAGCCCTGCATCAGCGGGTACAAAAACTCATGCACGCTGATCGACTGGCCGGCCTTGAAGCGGTCATGAAAGTCGTTGCGCTCCATCATGCGCGCCACCGTGTAGCGGCTGGCGAGCTGAATCATGCCGCGCGCGCCCAGCGGATCGCTCCACTCGCTGTTGTAGCGAATCTCGGTCTTGGCCGGGTCCAGCACCAGGCTGGCTTGCTTGTAATAGGTCTCGGCGTTGCGCTTGATTTGCTCGGCGGTCAGCGGCGGGCGGGTGGTGTTGCGCCCGGACGGGTCGCCAATCATGCTGGTGAAGTCGCCAATCAAAAAAATCACCGTGTGGCCCAGGTCCTGCAACTGGCGCATTTTGTTCAGCACCACGGTGTGGCCCAAGTGGATGTCGGGCGCGGTCGGGTCCAGCCCGAGCTTGATGCGCAGCGGCTTGCCCGTGGCCTGCGAGCGCGCCAGCTTTTTGACCCATTCTTCCTGGGGAATCAGTTCGTCACAGCCGCGCAGGGAAACGGCCAGCGCCTCGCGCACGCGGTCGGTCACAGGATAAATGGGGGGGCTTGCTTGGTTCATAAAGATGGTGTGAGGCTGGGGGAGGCTGCCGCTTTTTCGGCCGGATTTTGAAGCCCGATACAATGGGCATTGAATTTCACGCGCGTTTTGGCTCAGGCAGACGATTTTAGTCGCCGCCAAAGTGCACCCCGGTGCGGTGGCTTCCTAGCCCCCCGCCCAGCGAGGAGCCCCATTTTGATTCTGAACCTGGCCCAAGCCGCCGCACAGCGCGTCGCATTGGCACTGCACCAGCACCCCAAGCGCGTGCTCGCCGCTGTCGCAGCCCTGCTGCTGGGTGGCGCCGGTGCCAGTTTTGCCGTTGCCAACCTGGCCCCCGACGCCGCCAACCTGCCCAAGCGCACCCTGGTCGAAGCCGTAGAACCCCTGCCCTTGGCGCCCCAATTCGAAGCCCTGGCCACCCAGGCCATGCGCCTGTACCGCACCGACCTGACACGCAGCACCGACACTGCCGACACGCTGCTCAAGCGCCTGGGCGTGTCTGACGTGGCTGCCGCGGCCTTTTTGCGCAGCGACCGCCTGGTACAACAAACCCTGATGGGCCGCGCCGGACGCAGCGTGAGCGCCGAAGTGGACGAGCGCAGCGGCCTGCTGGCCCTAAGCGCCCGCTGGAGCCCCGAGGACGACGGCAACTTCAAGCGCCTGACCATCAGCAAATCCGCCCAGGGTTACAGCTCCAAGATTGAGACCCTGCCATTGACCGTGAGCTCGCGCATGGCCGGTGGCGTGATCCAGTCCTCGCTGTTTGCCGCCACCGACGACGCGCGCATTCCCGACGCCATTGCGACGCAAATGGCCGAAATTTTCTCCGGCGACATCGACTTCCACCGCGCGCTGCGCAAAGGCGACCGCTTCTCCGTGGTTTACGAAACGCTCGAAGGCGATGGCGAACCGCTGCGCGCCGGGCGCGTGCTCAGCACTGAATTTGTCAACGCCGGCAAAACCTTCCAGGCCATGTGGTTCCAGGAGCCCTTGGGCGGAACCAGCCCCAGCGCCACCCACGCCCTGAGCAAAGGCGGCTACTACACGCTGGCCGGCGAGAGCATGCGCCGCGCGTTCTTGGCCTCGCCCATGGCGTTCTCCCGCGTGACCAGCGGGTTTTCCATGCGTTTTCACCCGATTTTGCAAACTTGGCGCGCCCATTTGGGCGTGGACTATGGCGCGGCCACCGGTACGCCGGTGCGCACCGTGGGTGACGGCGTGGTCGAATTTGCCGGTGTGCAAAACGGCTTTGGCAACGTGGTCATGGTCAAGCACGGTGGCAGCAACACCACGGTGTACGCCCACCTGAGCAAAATCAACGTGCGCGCCGGGCAACGCGTGCAGCAGGGCGACAACATCGGCCTGGTGGGCGCCACCGGCTGGGCTACCGGACCGCACCTGCATTTCGAGTTCCGCGTCAATGGCGTGCACAAAGACCCGCTCACTTTGGCGCGAGCGCAAACGTCCGTGCCACTGGCCGCGTCGCTCAAACCGCTGTTTGACAAGTCAGCCCAACTGGTGCGCGCCCAGCTCAGCGCCGCTGCCCAGGTGCAAGTCGGCAACGTCCAGTAAGAGCCAGCGCCGGTGCCAGCGCCTGCGCTTTTCATCGGCCTGATGTCGGGTACGTCCATGGATGGCGTGGACGGTGTGCTGGCTGACTTGGGCGACCCCAAGCAGCCCGCCCGCGTGCTGGCCAGCGCCAGCCGCACTTTTGATCCCGTGCTGCGGCAAGAGTTACTGGCCCTGAACACCCGCGGCGACAACGAGTTGCACCGCGCCGCACTCGCCGCCAACGCCCTGGCCCGGCTTTACGCCCAAGTCGTGACGGATTTGCTGCAGGCCCGCCAAATTGCCCCTGCCCAAGTCACCGCCATTGGCGCCCACGGCCAAACCGTGCGCCACCGGCCCCAAGAGTTCGATAGCACCGGCTACACCCTGCAGCTCAACCAGCCGGCCCTGTTGGCCGAGTTGTGTGGCATTGACGTGGTGGCCGACTTTCGCAGCCGCGATGTGGCCGCAGGCGGCCAGGGTGCGCCGCTGGTGCCGCCCTTTCACCGCGCCGCCTTTGGCCACGCCACGCAAAGCCGCGCGGTGCTCAATATTGGCGGCATTTCCAACATCACGCTCTTGCCAGGCGCGGCCAGCGCAGCGGATGCACCGCTGATCGGCTTTGACTGCGGCCCGGGCAACGCGTTGATGGACGCCTGGTGCCAAATGCACACCGGCGCCGCTTTTGATGACCGGGGCCGCTGGGCGGCGCAAGGCGTGGTGCAGCCCGGGCTGCTTGCCGCCCTGCAAAATGAGCCCTTTTTCGCCAAACCGCCCCCCAAAAGCACCGGGCGCGACCTGTTCAATCTGCCTTGGCTGCGCCAGCGCCTGGCGGGTTTTAAGGGGCTGTCTCCGCAAGACGTGCAAGCCACGCTCACCGAGCTGACCGCCTGGGCCTGCGCCCAAGCGCTGCGCTGGGCCGCGCACAGTCCTGAATTGCTGGTGGTGTGTGGCGGCGGAGCGCTCAACGACGTTTTGATGCAGCGCCTGCAAGCGGCGCTGGCGTCCGCCCGCGTGTGCAGCTCAGCGGATCTTGGCGTAGCGCCCACCGAGGTGGAGGCGCTGGCTTTTGCCTGGCTGGCGCAGCAAACCGTGTTGCGTAAAACAGCCAGCCTAGCAAGCGTTACGGGCGCACAAGGCGCCCGTATATTAGGAGCCGTTTACCCGGCTTGAGTGAAAGTCTGGCCCGCACCGTGGCGGGGCAGAACGCAAACGCGGGTCAGGCCGAGAACGACGAGCCGCAGCCGCAAGTCGTGGTGGCGTTGGGGTTTTTGATCACAAACTGCGCACCCTGCAGGTCTTCCTTGTAGTCAATTTCGGCGCCTACCAGGTACTGGTAGCTCATGGCATCGATCAAGAGCGACACGCCATTTTTGGTCATGGTGGTGTCGTCTTCGTTGGTGATTTCGTCAAAAGTGAAGCCGTATTGGAAGCCCGAGCATCCGCCACCCTGCACAAAAACACGAAGTTTGAGGTCGGTATTGCCTTCTTCGGCTATCAGGTCCGCCACTTTGGCAGCCGCACTGTCGGTAAACAGAATGGGGGCGGGCATTTCTGGGGGCATGGTTTCAGCAAGGGCGCTCATAGGGGTCGTTCCGCAAAAAATGAAAGAATGGCTTAATAGTACAGTGTTTTGCTCGGGATTGAAATCAATCCGGCATTGCCTCTGTTGGCAGTGCGGGCATTGGCTCATTGCCAAGAATCGGGGTCAGGCGGCCAGAAATCAAGGCGCCTTGGTGCATTTCCAGCGCACCGTATTCCACGTCGCCCTCGATGCGCGCATTGGGCTGCAGCTCCAGCATCATGCGGGCCGAAACCGCGCCCTTGACCGTGCCGTTGATGATGATGTGGTCGGCACTGACCGCTCCCGTAATAACCGCCGACTCGGCGATCACCAAAATGCTAGGGTTGCTATCGACCGGACGCACATTGCCCGTAATGGAGCATTCCACGCGCATGCCTTCGGCAAAGAAAATATCACCCACGACGCGCGCGCCCTGGGCCACAAGGCTCTTCAATGGCGGCTGCTTTTTCTTGTTGAACATACAAATCCTTAAGTGCTTCGGATGTTAACCGGCGCTTTAACGCTCACAGCTTGATGGTCTGGCTGGCGCGCGCAGCGCTGCCTTCAAGCACTTTGGCGGTCATGCCCTTGATGCTGACTTGCGCGGGCACGTCAAACACGCCCTCCAGACGCCCGTACTGCTGCACCTTGAGCGCCACACTGATACCGGGCGCCGGGCTGCTCCAGGGCTTGCCCGCCAGCGTGCCGGTGAAGCTGATTTCCAGCCGCCCTACCAGCTCGGGCGCGTTTTTCTTGCTTTGAATTACCAGCACCTGCCAGCGGATCTTGCCGCCGTCCGTGGCTTCGGCCTGCATGCCGCGGATTGCCACCGCTTCGGCCGATGAGGCGGGAATGAGTTTCTCGAAGAAACCCAGGTCGTCGCGCAGGCGGCGGTTGTCGTCGTCAAGCTGCTTGACTTTGACTGCCAGGCTCTCGCTGGACGCTTTCTCAGCTGCCACCAAGGCGCCTGCCGTGTTCGCAATGGATTGCGCCTGGTTGCGCTGCTCAATCGCAGCGTCCGCTGCAGTTTGCAGCGTCTTGACCTTTTCGCGCAACTGCAGCAGCTCGCCTTGGCTGCCGTTTTCCAGGCCGGCAATGTCGCGGCCAAATTCAAAAGCCCACAGGCCAATGGCGGCGCAAAAGCCAAACACCAGAGCAACGATGGCCCAGCGCACAGGCCAAGGCATGGCGCTGCGCACCGACATGCGGGGGGCGCTGATCGTCAGGCGGCGGCGTAAGAGTCGAAATCGCACGTTGTGAGCTTCCCAAAAAGAACAAAAGCCACCCAAGCAATGCCCGGGCGGCCTTTGTGCAAGTCCGGTAAAGGATTAACGCTTGGAGAACTGCTTGCGACGGCGAGCGCCGTGGAAGCCGACCTTTTTACGTTCCACTTCGCGCGCGTCACGCGTCACGAAGCCGGCTTGGCTCAGCATGGGCTTGAGCGTTGCATCGTAGTCGATCAGGGCGCGGGTGATGCCGTGGCGCGTAGCACCGGCTTGTCCCGACTCGCCGCCACCGGCCACGTTGACCATGATGTCGAAGGTTTCGGCATGGTTGGTCAACAGCAGAGGTTGCTTGCAGATCATGATCGAGGTTGCACGACCGAAGAAGTTGTCAATGGCTTTGCCATTGACAACGATCTGGCCAGAGCCTTTTTTCAGGAAAACACGGGCGACGCTGGATTTGCGACGGCCGGTTCCGTTGTTCCAATCACCGATCATTTGCCTGCTCCTGGGATTTCCAGCACTTTGGGCTGCTGGGCGGTATGGGGATGCTCAGCACCGCCATAGACCTTGAGTTTCTTGATCATCGCGTAGCCCAGAGGGCCTTTTGGCAGCATGCCCTTGACGGCTTTTTCCAAAGCGCGGCCAGGGAATTTGGCTTGCATATCGCGAAAGTTGATGGCGGAGATGCCACCGGGGTAGCCGGAGTGGCTGTAGTACACCTTGTCAATGGACTTGGCGCCCGTGACGCGCAGCTGGGCTGCGTTGATGACGACAATATAGTCGCCGGTATCTACGTGAGGCGTGTAAATGGCCTTGTGTTTGCCGCGCAAACGGAGAGCAACTTCGCTGGCTACTCGTCCGAGGACCTTATCGGTCGCGTCAACCACAAACCACTCGTGCACGACCTCAGCGGGTTTTGCGCTGAAAGTTGACATGAGTTTTCTCTTCTATGAAGGGGTTTGCAGGGCTCTTTTC
>CANBVJ010000060.1 GCA_947372865.1 Comamonadaceae bacterium | reverse complement strand
AAGGCATTGGCGGCGCGTTATTTGAGGAGTGCATCTACGACAGCAATGGCCTCATGCAAAACGGCAGCATGGCGGACTACTTGGTGCCAATGGCTGGTGAGATGCCCGACATTGAAGTGGCGCATATCGAAACGCCAACGCGTAGCTCGATGCTCGGCGCGAAAGGCGCGGGTGAGGCAGGTACAGCAGGCGCGCCTGGTGCGGTGGTCAATGCAATTAACGATGCGCTGCGACCGCTCAAAGCCGAAGTGTGGTCTCAGCCCGTGACGCCAGAAAAAATCTTGCGAGCGCTCGGGCTGTAACCTCTTGTTCTCCCCTATGTAATAGGGGGGATGTCACGAAGTGACAGGGGGGTCGGTATTTAAGCACCAACAAACTTGGCAGACCGTCGCTCCACAAACGAAGCGACGCCTTCAGCAGCATCCTTGGATTTAGACAATCGCTGTTGCACAGCAATGAACTCTTGCATCGCCACGACGGGGCCGTGCTCTATGGCTTTGAGCACGTTCTGGCGCGTGGCAATCACGGCCAGCGGCGCTTGCTGGGCAATCAATTCAGCGATGCGCATGGCCTCAGCTAACAGGTCTTTTGGCGCAACCACTTTTTGCACAAAATTGAGCCTCAGCGCTTCTTCTGCGTCAAACACATCTGCCGTGAGTAAATGCAAAAGAGCATTGCCAGCACCCGCTCGCTCTGCCATGCGCAGTGTGGCGCCGCCTGTGGCCATGATGCCGCGCTGGACTTCTAACTGTGAAAAGCGGCAGTCGCTTGCGGCAATCACGATGTCTGCTGCCAGCATGAGCTCAATGCCTAGCGTGTAGGTGATGCCTTGGACGGCGACCACCATAGGTTTGGTTCTGCGCCTGTAGCCTTCCATGCCCAAGTTGAGCGGATCGACCAAGCCCAGTGGCACGGCTTTTTCGCCGCGCTGCATCAGAGGTGCAATGGTTGGCAAATCGAGACCTGCTGTGAAATGGTCGCCCTTTGCGCATAAGACGCCCACGCGCAAAGCGGGATCGTCGTCTAAGCGCGTATAGGCCTCGCCCAGCTCGCGGAACATCTTGGGCGTAAAGCCGTTGCGCTTGGCAGGGCGGTTGATGGCGATTTGCAAGACCGCACCAATGACGGTGGTGTCGATGCTGCCGTCTGGATGATTCGCAGGATGGTGCTCGGGTTGTGACATGGTGTGATCTTTCTGGGAAATAAAAAAGCCTCTTAAATCATACGATCTAAGAGGCTTCTCACTCATTGTTGGCGGAGCGGACGGGACTCGAACCCGCGACCCCCGGCGTGACAGGCCGGTATTCTAACCAACTGAACTACCGCTCCAAATGAAGTGGCGACCCTACGGGGATTCGAACCCCGGTACTCACCGTGAAAGGGTGATGTCCTAGGCCTCTAGACGATAGGGTCAAAACCTGTGGACTAACCAACTCGACGCTTTAACTGGTGGAGGTAAACGGGATCGAACCGATGACCTCTTGCATGCCATGCAAGCGCTCTCCCAGCTGAGCTATACCCCCTGATCCTACGTTTTCTGCAAGCAGATCACGTTACTCCCGAGCCTCAAATTATAACCAACTTTTTCATGCGTTCTGCAGTCTCTTCAGAACTTTTTCTTTATTACACAAAGCAAGCACTGCATCAAGCGATGGCGTTTGGGCAGTTCCCATCACCAGCACACGCACGGGCATGGCCAATTGGGGCATTTTCAGACCGGTTTGCGCCAGCACTTCTTTCAGTACGGCGGCAATGCTGGCTTTGTCCCAGGCGCAAGCAGCCAGTCGCTCTTGCAGCAAAGTCAGCGCCGGTTGAACTGCGGGGGTGACATGCTGCGCCAGCTCGGCGATATCCGGCAACACATCTCCGTAAAAGCGCGCGACCCATTCGGCCAATACGACCGTGGTGTCGCAGCGATCCTTGAGCAAATCGCACAGCGCTGGCAGCTTGTCGTCAGCCACCACGCCCTGGCGCTCCAGGTGCGCTTGCACCAGCGGCGCAAGCGCCTCGCCGGGCATCGCTTTCAAATGCTGGGCGTTGACCCAGCGCAGCTTGGCCTCGTCAAACTGCGCAGCGCTGCGACCCAGGTGATCCAGGTTGAACCACTCCAAAAACTGCGCGCGGCTGAAGATTTCGGCGTCGCCGTGGCTCCAGCCCAGGCGGGCCAGGTAGTTCACCATCGCTTCGGGCAAGTAGCCTTCAAGCGCGTACTGTGTCACGGCTTTGGCGCCGTTGCGCTTGCTCATTTTTTCGCCCTGCTCATTGAGCACCGTGGGCAAATGCGCATACACCGGAGGCGTCTTGCCCAGGGCGTGGAAGATGTTGATCTGGCGCGGTGTGTTGTTGACGTGGTCGTCGCCGCGAATCACATGGGTGATGGCCATGTCGATGTCGTCGACCACCACACAGAAGTTGTACGTGGGCGTGCCCACGGCCTCGCCCGCTTGAGCGGGCCGGGCGATCACCAGGTCGTCGAGTTCGTCGTTGCTGATCTCGATGCGGCCTTTGACCTTGTCGTCCCACACCACGCTGCCGCCTTGCGGGTTTTTAAAGCGCAGCACCGGTTGCACGCCTGCAGGCACCGGAGGCAAGACTTTGCCCGGCGCCGGGCGCCAAGTGCCGTCGTAACGGGGCTTTTCCTTGGCCAACATTTGGCGCTCGCGCAGGGCGTCGAGTTCTTCCATAGACATATAGCAGGGATAAACCCAGCCACCCGCTTGCAGCTCGAGCAGCACTTCCTTGTAGCGGTCCATGCGCTGCATTTGGTAGAAAGGGCCTTCGTCGTAGTTCAGCCCGAGCCAGCGCATGCCCTCAATAATCACATCGACCGCCGCCTGCGTGGAGCGGTCCTGGTCCGTGTCTTCAATGCGCAAGATGAAATCCCCGCCAGTGGCGCGGGCAAATGCCCAGGGGTAGAGCGCCGAGCGGATATTGCCCAGATGGATAAAACCGGTGGGCGAAGGCGCAAAGCGCGTGCGGGTTTTGCTCATGTTCAAGCTTTCAAACTGCTGAGGCCGCGCAAAAGGTCGGCCTTTAAATCGTCAATGTGTTCCAGCCCCACGGCAACGCGGATCAGCCCCTGCACCACGCCAGCGGCCTGGCGCTGCGCTTCGGTAATGCGGGCGTGCGAGGTGCTTGCGGGGTGGCAAATCGTGGTTTTGGTGTCGCCCAAATTGGTGGTGATTGAGCACACCAGCGTGCTGTCAATCACGTGAAAGGCGTTGGCGCGGGCCGAGGCTGCGTCAGCGTTTTTGACTTCAAACGCCAGCACCGGCCCCCCCATGCCCGACTGCTGGCGCATGGCCAGCGCGTGCTGCGGGTGCGAGGCCAGGCCGGGGTAATGCACGCGCGCCACTTGCGGCTGGTCTTGCAGCCAGGTGGCCAGCGCCAGCGCGTTGGCGCACTGGGCGTGCATGCGCACCGACAAGGTTTCCATGCCCTTGAGTACGACCCAGGCGTTAAAGGGCGACAGCACCATGCCCGCCGTGCGGGTAATGGGCAAGAAAATCTGGTCCACGTCTTTTTGGCTGCAACAAATGGCGCCTGCCATCACGCGGCCCTGGCCGTCCAGGTATTTGGTGCCGGAGTGAATGATGTAGTCCGCACCAAAACGCACCGGTTGCTGCAGCGCGGGGCTGCAAAAGCAGTTGTCCACCGCCAGTTTGGCGCCGGCCTGGTGCGCCACGTCGGCCAAGGCCTGGATGTCGCACACGTCGGTCAGCGGGTTGGTCGGGGTTTCGGCAAACAGCAACTTGGTGTTGGGCCGAATGGCCGCCGCCCAGGCCGCCACGTCGGACTGGGGCACAAAGGTGGTCTCAATGCCGAATTTGGCAAATTCGCCCGAGAACAGGCGAATGGTCGAACCAAACACCGACTGCGAACACACCACATGATCGCCCGCACGCAACAAGCCCATGCCTAGCAACAAAATGGCCGCCATGCCACTGGAGGTGGCAATCGCCGCCTCGGTGCCCTCGAGCGCGGCCAGGCGCAGCTCCATGCTGGTGACGGTGGGGTTGCCCACGCGGGTGTACATATAGCCCTCTTCCTCTTGGGCAAAGCGGCGGGCGGCGGTGGCAGCATCGGGCTGAATAAAGCTGCTGGTGAGGTACATCGTCTCCGAATGCTCGCCATACTGGCTGGGCGCAATCGAGGTGCGCACGGCCAAGGTATCGCGGTGCAGGCCGGAGGGGAGTTTTCTTTCGGTCATGGGTTTATTCCATCGGATTGGGCAAGGCCAGGCGTGAGTTGTCGTCCTGCTCTTCTTCGCTGCCGCCACGGGTGGCGCTCAGGCGGGTGATGTCGTCGCTGGTGATGTCACCGGTGACATAGACGCCGTCAAAGCAGGAGGCGTCAAAGTCGGCAATGGCCGGGTTGAGCGAACCCACGGCCTTTTTCATGCCGGCCACGTCTTGGTAAATCAGGGCGTCGCAGCCGATGATTGCGCGGATTTCTTCCACGCTGCGGTTGTGCGCTACGAGTTCGCTGCTGGTGGGCATGTCGATGCCGTAGACGTTGGGGTAGCGCACGGGTGGGGCGGCGCTGGCCAGGTAAACCCGGCGGGCGCCGGCGTCACGCGCCATTTGCACAATTTCCTTGCTGGTGGTGCCGCGCACGATGGAGTCGTCCACCAGCAGCACATTGCGGCCCTTGAACTCGCTGGCAATCACATTGAGCTTTTGGCGCACCGACTTTTTGCGCACCGCCTGGCCCGGCATGATGAAGGTGCGGCCCACGTAACGGTTTTTGACGAAGCCCTCGCGGTAAGGCAAACCCAAAAGCTGCGCGAGCTGCGCGGCGCTCGGGCGGCTGGACTCAGGAATGGGAATGACCACGTCAATCTCATTGGGTGGCACGGTAGAAATAACCCGCTTGGCCAAGGTTTCGCCCAGGTTGAGCCGCGCCTGGTAAACCGAGATACCGTCCATCACCGAGTCCGGACGGGCCAGGTAGACGTATTCAAAAATACAGGGGTTGAGCGTGGGCGCGTCGGCGCATTGCTGGGCTAGCACTTCACCTTGCAGGTTAACGAAAACTGCCTCGCCGGGGTCAATATTGCGCTCAAACTTGTGCAGCGTGCCTTCCAGGGCCACCGATTCGCTAGCCAGTACCACGTTGTCGGCACTGCGGCCCATGCACAGTGGGCGGATGCCGTGCGGATCACGGAACGCCAACACGCCGTGCCCGGCGATCAGCGCAATCACCGCGTACGAACCTTTGACGCGGGCGTGCACATTGCGTACGGCGGCAAACAGGTGGGCGGGTTGCAGCGGCAAGCCCCGGCTGGTGCGCTCCAGTTCATGGGCCAGCACATTGAGCAGCACCTCAGAGTCGCTGTCGGTGTTGATGTGGCGGTGGTCGTCGTTGAACAGCTCGCGCTTGAGCGCGTGGGCATTGGTCAGGTTGCCGTTGTGCACCAGCACGATGCCAAAGGGCGCGTTCACGTAAAAGGGCTGCGCCTCTTCTTCGCTATAGGCGTTGCCCGCCGTGGGGTAGCGCACCTGGCCCAGGCCACAGTTGCCAGGGAGCGAGCGCATATTGCGCGTGCGAAACACGTCCTTGACCATGCCCTTGGCCTTGTGCATGAAGAACTTGCGCTCTTGCTGGGTGACGATGCCCGCTGCGTCCTGGCCCCGGTGCTGCAGCAGCAGCAAGGCGTCATAGATGAGCTGGTTAACAGGTGCGTTGCTGACAACGCCGACGATTCCACACATGGTTTGTTTACTCGTTCAAGGTAAGAATCTTGCAAATTCAGGCGGCAACAGCGGCTTGAGGCCGCTGAGTACCGATTGGCTTATTTGGGGGCCGCGCGCCTCTAGCCAGGCCGCGTGGCTGCGCAGCGGCGTCATGGACACTACTACAGTGACCGCCAGCAGCAGCACCGCACCGCGCGCCGCGCCAAAAGCGGCGCCCAGCAACCGGTCCATGGGGCGCAGGCCCGCAATAGACAACATTTTTTTGATCGCCATGGTCAAAAGGCCGCCCACCATCAGCGTGCCGATAAAGGCAATGACGAAACCAGCGGCATAGCGCAGCGTCTCGCTCGCACCACCCAGAGAAATCCAATGGGCCACCTGAGGGGCGAGTCGCTGGGCCAGCACAAAGGCGGCCACCCAACTCAGCAAGGACAGCACTTCTTTGACCAGGCCGCGCAGCACACCCAACAAGGTCGACAGGGCCAGGATGGCCCCGAAAATCCAGTCCAGATCAGCCATGTGCGTCGCCGACCTACAAAGTCAACACGGCAGCGGAGAGGTTCAATTTCTTGATTTTTTCCGCCGTCTTGTCGGCTTCGGCCTTGTTTTCCCACGGGCCCGCGCGCACCCGGGTACGCTTGCCGTCGGCGGTAGTAACCACTTGGGTGTAGGTCTTGATGCCAGCTTTTTCCAGCGTGGCACGCACGTCGTGGGCCTTTTTCAGATCGGCGAATGCCCCCACCTGCACGGCGTAACGCGGCGCGGCGGCAGCCGCCTTGGCCGGGTCTTTGCCGTCGAGCAGCGCCAGGGCTTTGCCGGAAGTTGCGGTTTTTTCATCCGGCTTGGCGGCGCCTTTGACGTCTGCCTTGGGAGCGACTTTGGGATCGGGTTTGGGTGCGGCCTTCGGCTCGGCCTTGACCTCGGGTTTCACCTCCGCTTTGGGCTCCACCTTGGCGACAGCGGGCGCCGAAGCGGCGGCTGGCGCCGCCAGGGCCGGCGTTGCCGCCGCCGGGACCACTACGGGGTTGACCACCGGGCTCGGGGCCGCGCTGGCGCTGGAAGTCGGCGCCGACGCTGGCACCGTGCTCAGCGGTGCGACTTTGGCCTTGTCGGGAATGTCAATGGCAATATCCACCGCCACTGGACGGGGTTGGCTGTCAAACAACAGGGGGAAACCCACCACGCCGAGCAAGACTAGCGCAGCAGCGCCAATCAGGCGGTGGCGGGCGCGTTTGCGCAGGACGTCAAGACTCTCGGGCGCAGGGGTAGGACCGGACTGCTCAGCGCCATTTTTGCGAAATTTAAAAAAGGCCATAGCGGGGTAGATTCTCAAGAACTCAGGTGCTCGCCGTGCAGCCGGGGCAGGCCTTGCTGCATGACGCCGCCTACCGTGTAGAACGATCCAAAGACCACGATTCTATCAGCGGGGTCTGCTGCGGCCACCGCTGCGGCCAGGGCGGCGGACGGGTCGGCGAACACCGCCGACTTTGCGGTGGACGGCGGGTTTTGCCCCAGCCAGCGCGCCTGCAACAAGGCGGCGCTGGCGGCGCGCGCCGTGGGTAAATCGGTGAAATACCAGCGGTCAATCACCGGGTTGATGCGTGCGAGCATAGGCGCTAAGTCTTTGTCGGCCATGGCGCCAAACACGGCGTGGGTGCAGGGGAAATAGCCCATGGCGTCCAGATTGGCCGCCAGCGCCGCCACCGAATGCGGGTTGTGCGCCACGTCCAGCACCAGCGTGGGCTTGCCGGCAATGATCTGAAAGCGTCCGGCAAATTCAACAAAAGCCAGGCCATTGCGAATGGCTTGGGCGGTGACTGGCAGCTTTTCTCGCAGCGCGGTTAGCGCCGCCAGCACGCCCGAGGCGTTGACCAACTGGTTGGCCCCGCGCAGCGCCGGATAGGCCATGCCGCTGTAACGCCGCCCGCGCCCCGCCCAATTCCACTGCTGCGGGTCGCCCGAGACGTTGAAGTCCTGCCCCACCCGCCACAGGTCGGCACCGATGCGCTGCGCGTGGTCGAGCACGCTTTGGGGCGGCACCGGGTCGCTCACCACCACCGGGCGGCCCGCGCGCATGATGCCGGCTTTTTCCAGGCCGATGGTTTCGCGGTCGTTGCCCAGAAACTCCATGTGGTCCAGGTCAATGCTGGTAATCACCGCGCAGTCGGGGTCAATGATGTTGACCGCGTCCAGCCGCCCGCCCAAGCCCACTTCCAAAATCGCCACGTCCAGCGGCGTCTGGCGAATCACGTCCAGGATGGCCAGCGTCGAGAATTCAAAATAGGTGAGCGACACCGGCTCGCCCTGGGTGCGCGCGGCTTCCACCGCCGCAAAGCCTGCCACCAGCGCATCGGCCTGTACCGGCTGGCCCTGCAGGCGCAGGCGTTCTTCAAAATGCACCAGGTGCGGCGACGAATACACCGCCGTGCGGTAACCCGCCTGCAAGAGGATGGATTCGAGCATGGCGCAGGTCGAACCTTTGCCGTTGGTGCCCGCTACGGTGATCACCGGGCAATTCAGCGCCAGACCCATGCGGGAGGCAACCATACGCACGCGCTCCAGGCCCATGTCGATGTTTTTGGGGTGCAATTGCTCGCAATACGCCAGCCAGTCGGGTAGATTTTTCATAAGCCCCGCATTGTCGCCCAGCGCGCCCCGGCCGCGCTTGCGCCGCGCCAGTGGCATGATGCCGGCCTGGGCGATTTGCCCCCTGCCCTTACCCAACCCACCATTTCAATATGAGCCACCCCAGCAGCGCCACCATCTACGGCATTCCCAATTGCGACACCGTCAAAAAAGCCCGCGACTGGCTGAGTGCCGCCGGCGTGAACTACGCGTTCCATGATTTCAAAAAAGCCGGCGTGCCCGATGCCGCGTTGGCCGACTGGCTGCAGGCCCTGGGCTGGGAAGCGGTGCTCAACCGCAAAGGCACCACCTGGCGCAAGCTCGACGCCGCTCTGCAAGCCACGGTGACGGATGCCGCCAGCGCAGCCGCCGTCATGCGCGCGTACCCCAGCGTGGTCAAGCGCCCCGTGGTGCGCTGGCCCAATGGGCGCATTAGTGTGGGCTTTAGCCCGGCACAATTTGCCGCCCTGCAAGGCGCTACCGCAAGCCCCTGAACAGCGCCCAAGGCGCGCCGCCGCTGGCCTAAAATGACCGCTGCGCGCCGCTGCCGGACGCAAAGCTGGCTTTGCGGGCGCCGTTTGACGGAGTCCATCGCAAAGCGCCCATCGCCCTGGCAGCACGACTTTCGTCAGCAGATCACTCCTTATTGAGCAAGCCACCATGACCACCACCCAGATTTCCGGCGTCACCGTCGCCACCCAAGCCAGCGTTTACTTTGACGGCAAATGCGTCAGCCACAGCCTGACCCTGCCCGACGGCAGCAAAAAGTCCGTTGGCGTGGTGCTGCCCGCCGAACTGACCTTTGGCACCGCCGCCCCGGAAGTGATGGAATGCGTGGCCGGTGGCTGCGAATACCTGCTCGCTGGCGAAACCGTGTGGCACCGCGTGGGCGCTGGGCAAAGCTTTAGCGTGCCGGGTGACAGCAAATTCCAGATCCGCGTAACAGAAGCCTTCCACTACATCTGCCACTACGCCTAAGCCGAACCGCTCGCCCTAGCGCCCTTTTCGCAGCCCGCCCACTTTCACCACGATTGCAGTCCATGTCCACTATTCTTCAAAACATCCCGGTTGGTCAAAAAGTCGGTATCGCCTTTTCTGGCGGCCTTGACACCAGCGCCGCCTTGCACTGGATGCGCAACAAAGGCGCGATTCCCTACGCTTACACCGCCAACCTGGGTCAACCTGACGAAGCCGACTACGACGAAATTCCCCGCAAGGCCATGGAATACGGCGCAGAAAACGCCCGCCTGATTGACTGCCGCAGCCAACTCGCCGCCGAGGGCATTGCCGCGCTGCAAAGCGGCGCTTTTCATATCTCCACCGCTGGCGTGACCTACTTCAACACCACGCCCATTGGCCGCGCCGTGACCGGCACCATGCTGGTGGCCGCCATGAAAGAAGACGACGTCAACATCTGGGGCGACGGCAGCACCTTCAAGGGCAACGACATTGAGCGCTTTTACCGCTACGGCCTGCTGACCAACCCGGCCCTCAAAATCTACAAACCCTGGCTGGACCAGGCGTTCATTGACGAGTTGGGCGGCCGCGCAGAAATGTCGGCTTTTATGACGGCGGCGGGCTTTGGCTACAAGATGTCGGCTGAAAAAGCCTATTCCACTGACTCCAACATGCTGGGCGCCACCCACGAAGCCAAAGACCTGGAGCACTTGTCCAGCGGCATGATGATCGTCAACCCCATCATGGGCGTGGCGTTCTGGAAAGACGAAGTCGAAGTCAAGCGCGAAAACGTGACCGTACGCTTTGAAGAAGGCCGCCCGGTGGCGCTCAATGGCGTGGAATACCCCGACTTGGTGGAACTGATTCTGGAGGCCAACCGCATCGGCGGGCGCCACGGCCTGGGCATGAGCGACCAGATTGAGAACCGCATCATTGAGGCCAAGAGCCGCGGCATTTACGAGGCCCCCGGCCTGGCGCTGCTGTTTGCCGCCTACGAGCGCTTGGTCACCGGCATCCACAACGAAGACACCATTGAGCAGTACCGCGACAACGGCCGCAAGCTTGGGCGCCTGCTGTACCAAGGGCGCTGGTTTGACCCGCAAGCCATCATGCTGCGCGAAGCCGCCCAGCGCTGGATCGCCCGCGCCGTAACCGGCGAAGTGACCCTGCAACTGCGCCGGGGCAACGATTACTCCATTTTGGACACCAGCTCGCCCAACTTGACCTACCACCCCGAGCGCCTGACCATGGAGAAAGGCGAATCCATGTTCTCGCCCGCCGACCGCATTGGCCAGTTGACCATGCGCAACCTCGACATCGTTGACACCCGCGCCAAACTCGGCATTTATGCCAAAAGCGGCCTGCTGGGCAACGACGCGGGCACCGATATGCTGGGCCTGACGCACACGCCGTCGGCTTAAGCGTTCGGCACCACAGGCACTTTGCCGGTAGGCGCGGACATGGTTGGCAGCAGCAAATCGTCCTCCTTCGTCCACTGGCGGCGGGCGCTGGCGGGCGCCATGGCCGTGGCGGGCCTGGCGCAACTGGGTTTGCAGTGGCAGCACCAACAGACGATACAGGCCCAACAAGCTGCCCGCGCCGTGCTGGTCAGCGCGCCAGACGACGCGCTGGAGCGGGATTTTCTGCGCTTTCGCCATGCACTTTCGCGCCAGCTCACCGAGCGCGAGATCGTCGATCCCCAAGCCTTGGCAGAGCATGCCGCCTTGTTGCGATCGCGGGCGCTGATCGCCCGCCAGTCCCCCAACGCGAAGGTGCTTCTCGCCGATCCCGAGCAGGCGCACCTGCTTGACCAGCTATTGGCGTTGAGCCAAGAGATTGGAAGCGCCAACTCCGGCCTGCGGCCAGAACCAGACCGGGTGCGGGCGCTGCTGCGCGAATCCGAGGCCTTGGCGCCCCGCGTCGAGCGCCTGACCAAAGTGACGCAAGCTGCGTCCGCTGCTGAGCTGGCACAACAAACCGCACAACTGCAAAATCAGAACCGCGTGTTGGCCGCACTCAGTTTTGCGCTGCTGGCTTTGCTGCTGGGCGCGGCCACCGCCACCTGGCTGCAAAACCGCAAGCAGGCCGCGGCTGACAAAAAGGCGCAGGCACTCAACGCACATTTCCGCGAAACCCAAATCCAGGCCGAGCGGGCCAACCGCAGCAAGAGCAAATTTTTGGCCAATATGAGCCATGAGTTGCGCACGCCCTTTAACGGCATTTTGGGCATGCTCGGGCTGCTCAGCACCACAGGACTGACCGCGCAGCAGGCAGACTACGTCAAGACGGCCAACGCCTCGGCCAGCCACCTGCTCAATGTGCTCAATGACATTTTGGATATTTCGGCCCTGGACGAAGGGAAAATCAGCATCCACCCCGAGCCTTCGCACCTGCCACAAATGCTGCAAGACATCGAGAGCGTCATGTGCCCGCAGGCCGCTGCCAAGGGCCTGGGCTTTGTGTTTGAGGTGAGCCAGGACATTCCGCCTTGGGGCCTGATGGACGCCACGCGCTTCAAGCAAATCTTGTTCAACCTGATCAACAACGCCATCAAGTTCACCGAACGCGGCGCGGTCGCTGTGACCATCCGCCGCGCGCCGCCGGGCTCGACAGCGGCGCCACCAGGCGTCGGCCCGGTGCTGTTGTTCACGGTGGAAGACTCGGGCATCGGCATGGACGAAACAGCCATGGACGGCCTGTTTCAGCGCTTTCACCAAGTAGACAACAGTGTGGCGCGCCAGTTTGGCGGTTCCGGGCTGGGGCTGGAGATATCGCAGTCGCTGGCCCGAATGATGGGCGGCGACATCGAGGTGCGCAGCACGCCGGGTGTGGGTTCGTGTTTCACGCTGGAGCTGCCCTTTCGGCTGTGCGAGCCGCCAGCAGCCATTTCTGCCTTGTTGCCGCTTACAGTTTCTGCCGAAAGCCTGGGCCAGGCGGCCACGCGCCGCATTTTGGTGGCCGAGGACAACCCGGTTAACCGCAAGTTTGTGGGCATCTTGCTCGAGCGGATGGGCTACCAAACCACGTTTTGCGAAAACGGACAACTGGCCCTGGAATGCGTACAACAGCAGCAGTTTGACTTGGTGTTGATGGACGTGCACATGCCGGTAATGGACGGCCTGGCTGCCACCCGCGCCATCCGCGCCCTGAGCGGGGTGGCCAAGGACATTCCCATCATCGCGCTCACCGCCGACGCCATGAACAACGCGCAAGAAGAAGCGCTGGCTGCCGGGGTGAACTACTTTGTCACCAAACCCGTCCACATGGCACGCCTGCAAGAAGCCATTGAGCGCTGCCTGACGCTGCAGCGCCAGCGCCAAGAGGCCGCTACAACCGCAAAATAAGAATCAATGGGCCCGCTGGCGTATGCCCAGCAACCCGACGACCGCCGGGTCTGCCACCAAGTATTGCGGTGCGATAGCCGCCAGCGCGGCCGGTGCAATTCCCAAGGCTTCCAGGCCCGGCCACTGGC
>CANBVJ010000059.1 GCA_947372865.1 Comamonadaceae bacterium | reverse complement strand
ACAGTGACACCATGGATACGCTGCCCGATACCCCCTCCGTCTCGTCTGTTGAAACACCAGTTGACCCCACCGTCAAGCAAAAGGCGCAAGCCAAAACCTCGCGCATTCCCATCAAGGTGGTGCCCATGGGGGAGGTGCTGAAAAAGCCTGAGTGGATCCGCGTGAAAGCGGGCTCGCCCAGCACCCGGTTTTACGAGATCAAAAACATCTTGCGTGAGCACAAGCTGCACACGGTGTGCGAAGAGGCTTCATGCCCCAACATTGGTGAGTGCTTTGGAAAAGGCACGGCCACCTTCATGATCATGGGCGACAAGTGCACCCGGCGCTGCCCGTTTTGTGACGTGGGCCACGGCCGCCCCGACCCGCTGGACGCCAATGAGCCCGACAACCTGGCCAAAACGATTGCCCAACTCCAACTCAAATACGTGGTGATCACCAGCGTGGACCGCGACGACTTGCGCGACGGCGGCGCGGGCCACTTTGTGGACTGCATCCGCAAAACCCGGGCACTGTCGCCGAACACGCAGATTGAAGTGCTGGTGCCCGACTTTCGGGGTCGCGACGACCGCGCACTAGAGATTTTGAAAGCCGCGCCGCCCGACGTGATGAACCACAACCTGGAGACGATTCCCCGCCTCTACAAAGAAGCGCGCCCGGGCTCGGATTACCAGTTCAGCCTGAACCTGCTGAAAAAATTCAAGGCGCTGTTTCCTGATGTGCCCACCAAAAGCGGTCTGATGGTGGGCCTGGGCGAAACGGACGAAGAGATTCTGGAAGTGATGCGTGACATGCGCGCGCACGGCATTGAAATGCTGACCATCGGTCAGTACCTGGCACCCACCACCAGCCACCTGCCAGTGCGCCGCTACGTGCACCCGGACACCTTCAAGATGTTTGAAGCCAAGGCCTACGAGATGGGCTTCAAGCACGCCGCCGTGGGTGCGATGGTGCGGTCCAGCTACCACGCCGATGTGCAGGCCAGCCACGCTGCAGCAAACACCGCCGCAGGCGGTGAAATCGCTTAACCCCTGCCGAGGGGCATCAAGCAAACACAAAAGCCGAAAGCGTGGTTTCCATCACGCGGTCGGAAAACACCTTGCGGCCTGCGTCGTCGCCCGCGGCACCGGCCACCGTCATGAGCGGAATCAAATGTTCTTCGGCACGCGGCGGGTGGCACAGGCGGGCGCCGGGCGCTTGCTCCCAGTTGCTGAGCAAACGGTAGCGCTCTTGCGGGCTGGCTTCGACCGCCTTGGTCAGCCAATCGTCAAAGGCGTCGGAGACGGGGCCGTACTGCGGGTTGCCGTAGGCGCCCATGTTGTGAAAGCTCATGCCGCTGCCGATGATCAGCACGTCCTGCTCGCGCAGCGCTTGCAGCGCGCGGCCCACCAGCAAGTGCTTTTCGGGGTCCAGCGAGTTGTGCAGCGAGAGTTGCACCACCGGAATATTGGCCTCGGGAAACATCAGCTTGAGCGGAATGAACATGCCGTGGTCAAAGCCGCGCTGCGCGTCTTGCGCGCTGGCAATGCCTGCGCCCGCAAGTGTGTTGGCAATCTGCGCTGCGAGTTCGGGTGCGCCGGGTGCGGGGTATTTCAGCGCGTAGGTGTGGGGAGGGAAGCCGTAGTAGTCGTAAATCAGATCGGGATGCGCGCCGCTGGTCACCGTCACATTGGGCGTCAGCCAGTGCGCCGACACCATGACGATGGCCTTGGGCGTGCGCGGCAGGGTGGTGGCCACGTTTTTCAAAAAGTCCGCCATGCGGTTCCAGGCGTGCGGCGGGTTCCACTCCATAAAGAAGCAGGGGCCGCCGCCGTGGGGAATGAACCAAGTGGGCATTTTTGCGCTGGCGCTTGTGGGTGGGGTGGACATGAATTGGCTCCCTTTAAATGTAAATGGTTGGCGCGTTCAAGCTGCGCGCGGGCGCATCGCCCGAGTCTGCCACGGTGCGGCCCGCCAGAGCGCGGCGCACCATGGGAAGCACGTCAACCGCCAGGTGTTCAATGACCTGCGCCACTTTGGCAAAAGGCAGGCCACCAATGTCGATCTGCGCCAGAAAGCGTTGGTGGCCGAACAGTTCGTGCTCGTACAAGATTTTTTCGGCAATTTCTTGCGGACTGCCCACAAACAGCGAGCCGCGCGGGCCGGCCAGTTGCGCATAGTCGCTCGGTGAAATCGCCCAGCCCACATCGCGCTGCGGCAGGTTATGGCGCATGTAATGGGTGTAATGCGGAAAGAACTCGTCCCGCGCGCATTGCGAATCTTTTTGGATGTGCAGGTGGCCTGAAACGGCTACTTTCAATGCGTCTGCGCCGTGGCCTGCCGCCAGCCCGGTCTTGCGGTACAGCTCGACAAAGGGCTTGAAGCGCGCGGGCTCACCGCCGATGTTGGCCAGGTTCAGGGGCAAGCCAGCCTGGCCGGCGCGCACTGCACTTTGCGGCGTGCCACCGGCACCAATCCAGATCGGCAAAGGGTTGGCCAGCGGCCGGGGCGACACTTCCACACCGCCCAGCGCCGGACGGAACTGGCCTTGCCAGGTGATGCGCTCCTCAGCGCGTAGTCGCAGCAGCAGCTCCAGCTTTTCGTTGTAGAGCGCCTCGTAGTGTTCCAGCGCAAAGCCAAACAGCGGGAACGATTCGATAAACGCCCCGCGCCCCGCCATCAGCTCCGCCCGGCCGCCCGATAGCAAGTCCAGCGTGGCAAAGTCTTCAAACACGCGCACCGGGTCGGCCGAACTCAGGATGGTGACCGCGCTGGTCAGGCGGATGTTGCGCGTCACGGCCGCAATGGCACCTAGCACCACGGTGTGGGCCGATACAGCGTAATCCGAGCGGTGGTGCTCGCCCACGCCAAACACGTGCAGCCCGGCCTCATCGGCCAACTTGGCCGCCGCCACAATCTCTTTGAGCCGCTGCTGCGCCGCCTGCGGGCCACGCGCATGGGCTGAAAGGTCACCGAAGGTGTAAATGCCGATTTCCATGGGGATGCTTTCTTTCAATGCGCGTTTGCGTTTCGACACCGCGCTCGCACTTTATTTGTTTCTATTGATAAGATAAACCACTCTTGTTGACATTAACTATTCTATGAATCGGAACAGATGGACAAATTCCTGGAAATGAAAACGTTTGCGGCCGTGGTAGACGGCGGCAGTTTTGTGCGCGCGGCCGATGCGCTGGGTATGTCCAAGCCGGCGGTGTCGCGCTATGTGGCCGATCTGGAACAGCGTCTCGGCGTGCAGCTTTTGCAAAGAACGACGCGAAAACTCTCCCTCACGGAAGAGGGGCGCGGGTTTTACGGTCGCTGCAAAACGGTGCTTGCCGATGTGGAGTTTGCGGAAACCGAGGTCACGGCCACATCCGTGGTGGTCAATGGGCTCATCAAGATCAACGTTCCCGTGTCCTTTGGACTACTGCACCTGGCGCCACTTTGGCCGGACTTCATGGCCCAGTACCCCGACGTGCGGCTGGACATCACCTTGGCGGACCGCGTGGTTGACCTGGTGGACGAAGGATTTGACATGGCGGTGCGGATCGCCCGGCTACCCAGTTCTTCCCTGATCAGCAGAAAGCTGGCGTCCACCCGGTTGGTGCTTTGCGCATCCCCGGGCTACGTCCGCCAACACGGCAATCCCAAGCACCCCGCAGAGCTGTCAGGCCACGCCGTGCTGTCCTACAGCCTGCTTGCCACGGGCGACCAATGGGAGTTTGTTGGTCCCGAAGGCAGCGTCTCGGTGACGGTGCAGCCGTCCATGTGGACCAACAGCGGCGACACCTGCCGGGCCGCCGCCGTCCGGGACCAAGGCGTGATCCTGCAGCCCTCATTTATTGTCGGCGACGACCTGCGCAGCGGCGCCCTGGTCGAACTCATGCCGCAATACCGCAGCATTGAAATCGGCATCTTCGCGATTTACCCAACCCGCCAATACGTCCCTCCTAAAGTGCGCGCCATGGTGGACTTCCTCACCCAGGCCCTCAAAGGCGTGCGCTGGTGCGACGAAAACGCTGGTTGAGCAGGCGCTGGGCGTCCGCTTTGAAATTAACAGGCCGAGGTAGCGCGCCAAACAGCGCTTAGCGACCGGCGGGTTTGGCAAACCCGGCCTCAATCCAGGTGACAGCGCTGGCGCGGTTGAGTTTGAAGGACGGCGCCACCCGCACGCTGGCAAGCGTCTCGCCGCCTTCATCTTGCGCGCTCAGGTTCGCCGTAGGGTTTTCGTCGTCGGGCACGATGTCTAGCGCCACGGTGATCCGCCGGGCCCCAGCCGTAACAACAATGCTTTGGTGCAAGGACGCGTGCAACTGCTGCTCACTGCGGCGCACAAACTCATGCGCGGTTTTGACCAGGGTGCTGAAGGCGTTGCCGTCGAGCGGCTTGGGGTTCTTTTTGTCGCGGCCCATGGTCCAGGGCCCCACCAGCGCGGGCTCGGACGCGCCGTCCTTGGTCATGGCCACCGCCCAGCCATCGTCGTCTTCATTTTTGACCACGCGCGCGGTCCAGCCGTCGGCGCTCCAAAGGCGGGGTTCCTGGATTTTGGGGGTTTCGTCGGTCACAGCAGGCCTTGGGCAAGAGAGAGGGGAATCGCTGGCAAAAAGCGCTACCAGCAGGTGCGCCCATGCTAACGCAGCGCCCCGGAGTCCTTGCGTACACTCGGGCGCCACCGAGCCGCACCCTTTTTTTTCTTTTCCACTTACGTTCGCCACGCCCCATGAGCTACCACGCCCACCCCGACCGCTACCAAGGCCGCATGCCCTACCGCCGCTGCGGCCACAGCGGCCTGCAGTTGCCCGCACTATCGCTGGGCCTGTGGCACAACTTTGGCGATGCCACCCCGCTGCAAACCCAGCGCGACATGCTGCGCACCGCGTTTGATTTGGGCATCACCCACTTTGACCTGGCCAACAACTACGGGCCGCCCTACGGCAGTGCGGAAAGCAATTTTGGCGAGCACCTGAAACGCGACTTTCGGCCCTACCGGGACGAACTCATCATCTCCAGCAAAGCCGGCTGGGACATGTGGCCCGGCCCCTACGGCCAAGGCGGCGGTTCGCGCAAATACGTGCTCGCCAGCCTGGACCAAAGCCTGCAGCGCATGGGCCTGGACTACGTGGATATTTTTTACAGCCACCGCTTTGACCCCGACACGCAGCTGGAAGAAACCATGGGCGCGCTGGCCAGCGCGGTGCAACAAGGCAAAGCCTTGTACGTGGGCGTGAGCAGCTATTCGGCCGGCAAGACGCGCGAGGCCCACGCCATCCTCAAAAGCATGGGCGTGCAGGCGCTGATCCACCAGCCGTCCTACAGCCTGATGAACCGCTGGATTGAAGAAGACTTGCTGGGCGCCCTGACCGAGACCGGCATGGGCTGCATTGCCTTTAGCGCGCTGGCCCAAGGGCTGCTCACCGACAAATACCTGAACGGCGTGCCTGCGGACGCACGCATCAACCGCCTCGGCGGCGGCTCGTTCACGCCCGAGCACCTGAGCGCACAAAACCTGCGCCACGTGCGCGCACTCAACGACATCGCCCAGGCGCGCGGCCAGACGCTGGCGCAAATGGCGGTGGCCTGGGTGCTGCGCGACGCGCGCGTTACGTCGGCACTGATCGGCGCGAGCAATCCGGCGCAGATTGTGGATTTGGCTGGGGCCATGCAAAACCTGCAGTTCTCAGAGTCCGAGCTGGCCGCGATTGATCAGCACGCGGTGGACGGCGGCATCAACCTGTGGCAACGGCCCAGCACCGACCAGCGTCCGGCATGAGCCAAGACGCCCTGGCGCCCGGCGCCCCCGCAACTCCGACCGCCCAAACCCGCAGCGCCGCCCTGCTGGCGCTGGGCGCCATTGCCCTGTGGGGCACGCTGGCGCCGCTGGGGGTGGTGCTGCGCGAGGTGCCGCCCTTTCTGTTGACCGGCCTGGGGCTGCTGGCGGGCAGCGCGCTGGGCTTGGCCCTGACCGGCTGGCAGCTGCTGCGCAGCGCACCTGGCAGCGCCACGCGCCAGCAGGCCGTGCGCAGCCTGCGCTTGCCCGCACGCACGCTGGCGCTAGGGGTCTACGGCTTGTTTGGCTTTCACTTTTTGCTGTTCATTGCGCTGCGCCATGCGCCGCCCGTGCAGGCCAATCTGGTGAACTACCTCTGGCCGCTGGGCATGGTTTTGCTCGCGCCCGTGTTTTTGCCGCACACGCGCTTGCGTGCCATCCATGTGGTGGCAGCGCTGGTGGGCTTTGCCGGGGCGGCGCTGGCGATTCTGGGGGCCGCAGGCGGCCCCAGCACTGAGACGGGCACCACCGGCTTTGCCTGGGGCTATGTGCCGGCAGCCACCTCGGCTTTTGTCTGGGCGAGTTATTCGCTGCTCACGCAGCGGGTGGCACCGTTTCCGACCGCGTCTATCGGAGTGTTTGGTCTGGTCTCGGGCCTGTTGTCGCTGTTGTGCCACCTGGTGCTGGAGCCCGCCGTGGCGCTTAGTTCGGGCGACTTGCTGCTGGTGGCCCTGCTGGGTCTGGGGCCGCTGGGCGGCGCGTTCTACCTGTGGGACGCCGCGCTCAAACGGGGCGACGCACGCCAGATCGGGCTGCTGTCTTTTTTGACGCCCTTGCTGTCTACGCTGGGTTTGCTGTGGCTGCGCGGGGAGTGGCCGAGTGCGTCGATTGTGCTGGCCGCCGCCTTGATTGTGGGCGCCGCCTGGCTGGGCTCGCGCGCGGCGCCCTGAAACGCACGCGGCCCAGGTGCCACCGTCAAGAGGCCTTGCCGGGCCGGGGCGCCCAGGTTCAGGCGCTGGTGGCCATTTCCAGCGCTGGGTTTTCCGCTTGCAGCACGCGCTGCGCCCAGGGCGCCAGGCGCGTGGTGTCGGAGCGCAAGATTTCTTGCTTGACCGCCAAAATCTGCGCCGGGTGCATGGAAAAACTGCGCAAGCCCAGGCCCAGCAGCAAGCGGGTCAGGCCCACGTCGCCGGCCATTTCGCCGCACACGCTCACGCCTTTGCCCTGCAGGCGGCATTCGGCAATGGTGGCGGCCACCAGTTGCAGCACGGCAGGGTGCAGCGGGTCGTACAAATGCGCAACCGACTCGTCCGCGCGGTCAATCGCCAGCGTGTACTGGATCAGGTCGTTGGTGCCAATCGATAAAAAGTCGAAATGCTTCAAAAATAATTTAAGCGTCAGCGCGGCTGCCGGAATCTCGATCATCGCCCCGAGCTGCACCGGGCCATAGGCCTGACCGCGCTTGTCCAGCATGCTGCGCGCCTGCGCAATATGCGCCAGGGTCTGGTGGATTTCGCTGGCATGCGCCAACATGGGCACCAGCAAATGCACCTGGCCAAAGGCGGCCGCCCGCAATATGGCGCGCAACTGCGTGAGAAACATCTCGGGATCAGCCAGGCTCCAGCGGATGGCGCGCAGGCCCAAAGCCGGGTTGAGGTAGCCCGCATCGTGCACGCTGCTGTCGAGCGGCTTGTCCGCGCCCACGTCCACCGTGCGAATCGTCACCGGCAGGCCTTGCATGCCTTCGACGGCGCGCTTGTAGGCCAGGAACTGCTCTTCTTCGTCAGGCAAGTGACCGCGCCGGCCCATGAACAAAAATTCGCTGCGAAACAGGCCCACGCCCAGGGCGCCGGCCTGCAGCGCTGCAGGCGCGTCTTCGGGCATTTCAATATTGGCCAGCAGCTGCACTTTTTCACCGTCCATGGTGACGGCAGGCGTGTTGAGCAGGCGCGCCAGGCGGCTGCGTTCAAGCTCGACCTGGCGCTTTTTGAAACCGTATTCGGCCAGGATGATGGGTGACGGGTCGACGATGACCACACCGGCGTCGCCGTCAATGATGATCCAGTCGTCCTGGCGCACCAACTGGCTGCAGGTGCGCGCACCCACCACAGCCGGAATGTCCATGCTGCGCGCCACGATGGCGGTGTGCGAGGTTTTGCCGCCCACATCGGTGATAAACCCGGCAAACACGCTTTGCTTGAACTGCAGCATGTCGGCCGGCGACAGGTCGTGCGCCACCAGCACCAGGGGCACGTCCACCGTATCGCCCAAGAGCAAGTCCTGCTGCGACTGGCGTCGGCTGCTGCGCGAGGGGGGCGCCACCATCGGCGAGGCCACGCCGCGCATGGCGCGCAACACGCGTTCGACAATCTGCTCCATGTCCGCCTTGCGCTCACGCAGGTAGGCGTCTTCCATCTCGTCAAACTGGCGCGATATGACCTCAAGCTGGGTGGTGAGCGCCCACTCGGCGTTGTACAGGCGGTCGATGATCCAGCCCTTGACGCCGTTGACCAGCTCCACGTCTTGCAGCAGCATCAAATGCACATCGAGCAGGGCGTTGAGTTCATGGGGCGCCTCTTTGGGGCCCATGTGGGAAATGCTTTCTTGCAGGCGGTAGAGCTCCTCGACCACCGCATCGCGCCCGGCGCGCGCGCGCTCAATTTCGGCGTCCACCTCGTGCGCCTGGATAAAGTAGTGCGCCACGTCCATCCGGCTCGACGCCACCATCACCGCGCGGCCGATGGCCACGCCGCGGGAGACGGCCAATCCGTGGATGGAAAAAGTCATGGCTGCGCTGCGCCTTGAATTATTCGCCTTCGCCGAAGCGCTCGGCGATCAGGGCCAGCAAGGCGTCCATCGCTTCTTGGGCGCGCTCGCCCTCGGTCTCGACGACGATTTCTGAGCCCAAACCAGCGGCCAGCATCATGACGCCCATGATGCTCTTGGCGTTCACCCGACGCTCGCCCCGGCTGACCCAGATATCGCAGGGAAAACTGCCTGCCAGCTTGGTCAGCTTGGCCGAAGCCCGCGCATGCAGCCCCAGCCTATTGATGATGGTCGTGGTGGATTGGATCATGGGGTTTCTTGGTTTGGTTCAATGGCGCAGTCACTGCGACCTGCATGATGCACTGCGAGCCGCCCGCCAACGCGCGCGCCACCAACAAATCCAGAGATTCGTGGCGGTAATTGACGGTGCGCAACAACATGGGCAGGTTGACACCCGCCACCAGCTTGGAATGCACGCCATCGACCAGTTTTTGCGCCACGTTGCAGGGCGTGGCGCCGAACACATCGGTCAACACCAGCACGCCCGGCCCGTCCAATTGCTCCACCATGATGCGCGCGGTGGCAAGCGTGTCTTGGGGTGGCTCATTGGCCGTCACGTCCAGCGCGTACAGGCTGTGCTCGACTTCTGGAAACACATGCAGCACGCAGGCCCGCAAGGCGCTGGCCAGCGGTGCATGGGCGATGATCAGAATACCGATGGTCATGGGCTGGGGGATGCAGGACGGAGAAAGGACGCAATTATCGTTTCTTTGCCCGCAGCAAATGAACATAGGTCCACAGCAAGCAGATGGCAAATACCCCCATCGCGCCCTGGTAGGCGCCAGGCGCCGTCCAACCCAGTTTGCGCAAACCATCAATCAGCAGGCCCACGCCCCATTGCGTGGCAAAGACACCGCTAAAGATCAGCAAATTAAAGGCAGACAACGCCCGCCCCGCCAGCGCGGGTGGAAAAGCCATGCCAATGGCCGGTTGCGCCAGCGTGCCCACCGTGCCGCTCACGCAATACAGCGTCCACACCAGGCCCGAAAATTCGCCCACGCTGCGCCCTGCAAAGGCCATGAGCAGCAGCAGCCCAATATGGATTGGCAGGCCCCAGGCCATCAATTGCTCGGCGCGCAGGCCGCGGCGCGCCAGCCAGGGATTGACCCAGCCCCACACCAAAAATGCCAGCATCATCGACACATTGAGCCAGAACATCGCGGTGGACGCCGCCACTGGCGTAAAGCCCGCCACATTGACCAACCAGGGCGCAGCCCACAGGGTCTGGATGGCGACCATGCCGCCGTAGCCCACAAAGCCAAAGGGCGCCAGGCTGCGGAAAAAAGGATCACGCCAGACGGCGGCGTAGCCGGTGGCCCCTGCGCTGGGCGGCAACGGGGCAGCACGACCGGCTGGCTTGACAGACACGGCTTCTGCATCTGACGGCGCAGCCTCGCCGGGCACCTGCCAAGCGATCAGCACCATAGACAAGGCCAACAGTGCCCCCAAGATCAGGAACAGACCACGCCAGCCGGTAATCGGCAGCAGCCACTGCACCGGCAAGGTCGAGGCGACCATGCCTAAAGCGCCCGTCATCAGCATCCACGAGCTCGCCCGCATCTGCGCCCCGGGCGCATACCAGCGCCGGTAGCTGGTCAGCGGCGCCATCAGACAAGCGCTCACGCCTACCCCGCACAATACGCGCGCCGCAAACAGCTCCACAAAGCCTGAGGCCCGCGCAAATGCCACACAGGCCAGCACTGCGACCGACAAAAAGGCCAGCACCACGCGTTTAGGCCCCAGGCGATCCAGCCAGGTGCCCAGCGGCAGCTGCGTCAGCGCAAAACCAAAAAAGTACCCCCCAGCCAGCAACCCCAAGTCGCCTGCGCTCAGACCGAACTCCTGAACCAGCGTCGGCGCCAAGGTGGCAGTCACCGCGCGAATCAGCGTGGACAAAAAATAGGCAAAGGCAAAAGCCAAAAACAGCGCTACGGCGCGGCGCGGCGTTAGTGGAACAAAGGGAGCTGCGGTCATCGGGCCTTGACTCCGTCAAAAAAGGGCTCTGCCATCTCGGGCGTAATGCGCGCAGCGTAAACCGCGAAGTGGTATACATCGGTCCCTGCTGCGACCCAGGCCAGGCGCGCTTGCACCGCCTGGCCGTCGCCGGCCTGACCTGAAGCCGTCAGCCCACGCAGGGGCAGCGCTTGGATGTTGGTGCGCAGGGGCGCCAAGACGGGGCTGGCTTGCACCTTCAATTGCAGCAGGCTTGCGGCCTGCCACTGCGCCTGGAGTTGTTCGGCATCGCCGCCCGGTGGAATACCTACCCGGCTCACGGCAAACAAGGCACCGTCGGCCTGGCAGCCCACCATTTCCATGTCCAGCTTGTGGCCACCCAACGGCACCGTGCGTTGCGCGCGGTCGGGTTTGCAGGGCAGCATGAGCGCCAGCTCGCCCAGCGCTACACCGCGCCAGTTGAGCGCCGGACTGCAGGCGGCCAAACCGAGCGACGCCAACATGGACACGGCTAGGACCAGCCCGCGCAGGCGCGAACGCCAAGGATGCGTTCTTAGCACCCGCTGAAACTCGTAAAACCTTGCGCGAATGGCGCTCAGGCCTTGGCTTGTGCGAGCAAAGTGTCAGCGTCGCTGACCTCGAACTTGCCAGCGCCTTCGACGTTCAGGCTCGCGACCTTACCGTCTTTTACCAACATGGAATAACGGTTGCTGCGCAAACCCATGCCGCGGCTGGTCAGGTCCAGGGTCAAGCCGGTGGCTTTGGTGAAATCAGCACTGCCGTCAGCCAGCATGCGCACTTTGGTGCCGGTCTTTTGGTCGCGCGCCCAGGCGCCCATCACGAACGCGTCGTTCACGCTCACGCACCAGATCTCGTCCACGCCAGCGGCCTTGAAGTCCTCAAAGTGCTGCACGTAGCCGGGCACATGCTTGGCCGAACAGGTGGGGGTGTAAGCGCCGGGCAGCGCAAACAGCGCAATGGTTTTGCCAGCGGTGGCCTTGGCCACGTCCACGGCATTGGGGCCGATGCTGCAGCCTTCGCCCTCGACTTCGGAATACTCCATCAAGGTGCTTGCGGGAAGGGTGTCGCCTACTTGGATCATGCTGTCTCCTGTTTATGGTTGGGGTTGTAAAAATGAAAAACGGCCCATCATTGTGGGCCGTTTTTGCAAGCTGCGCAGCGCAAGCGCTGCATGGGCTTATACCGCTGCGGCCTTTTCCACCAAGCGGGTCGCAACCCAGTTCTTGGTTTTGGAAATAGGACGGCTCTCGGTAATTTCGATCACGTCACCCATTTTGTAGGCTCCGTTTTCGTCATGGGCGTGGTACTTGCTGGATTTACCAACAATCTTGCCGTAGAGCTCGTGCTTGACGCGGCGTTCAATCAAAACCGTCACGGTCTTGGAACGCTTGTCGCTGACCACCTTGCCAATCAAGGTGCGCTTGAGGGATTTTTTAGCTTCCGTCATTTATCGCTCCTTATTTGGCGGATGTTTCAGCGCTTTGCTTCTCGACAAGAATGGTCTTGGCGCGGGCAATGTCGCGGCGCGCAATGCGCAGCGTAGCGGTGTTGGAAATTTGCTGCGTGGCTTTTTGCATACGCAGACCAAAGTGAGCGCGTTGGAGCTCCTTGATCTCTGTTTGCAGGCCGACAACGTCTTTTTTGCGCAGTTCAGTCGTTTTCATATTCAAAATTCTCCTGATTACTGGCCAATCATGCGGGCGACGAAGGTCGTACGCAAAGGCAGCTTGGCAGCAGCCAAACGGAACGCTTCACGGGCCAACTCTTCGGACACACCGACAATTTCAAACACGATTTTTCCGGGCTGGATTTCAGCCACGTAGTACTCGGGATTGCCTTTACCGTTACCCATACGCACTTCAGCAGGCTTTTGGGAAATCGGCTTGTCGGGGAACACGCGGATCCAGATACGGCCGCCACGCTTAACGTGACGAGAAATTGCACGGCGTGCAGCTTCAATCTGGCGAGCGGTCAAACGGCCGCGATCCGTACATTTCAGACCAAAGTCACCGAATGCGACCGAGCTTCCTCGAGTCGCGATGCCGGTGTTACGGCCCTTCTGCTCTTTGCGGTATTTGCGACGAGCGGGTTGCAACATGGTTATTCTCCTTTGCCGTCAGCTGTTGCAGCTGGCGCGGCGACTGTGCGAACGCGCTTAACGGCGGGTTTAGGGGCTTCGAAGCCTCCGGCCTCGACAGGCTTGTCGCTGCCGTCGGCAGGAGCCGTACCGGCTCCCATCGGACGACGCGCACCGCGGGGAGCGGGACGGTCAGCGCCAGGGCGCGCACCACCACGGTCATCGCGACGAGGGCCACGGGGGCGGCGCTCTTCTTCAGCACGGGGCTCATTGGCGGCCGGCAGATCATTACGACCCAGCGTGTCACCCTTGTAGACCCAGACCTTGACACCAATAATGCCGTAGGTGGTCTTTGCTTCCGAAGTGCCGTAGTCGATGTCAGCGCGCAGAGTGTGCAAAGGCACGCGGCCTTCACGGTACCACTCGGTACGTGCGATTTCGATACCGTTCAAGCGGCCAGCCGACATGATCTTGATGCCCAGGGCACCCAGACGCATGGCGTTTTGCATGGCACGCTTCATGGCGCGGCGGAACATGATGCGCTTTTCGAGCTGCTGCGTGATGGAGTCAGCGATCAGCTTGGCATCGATTTCGGGCTTGCGCACTTCTTCGATGTTCACTGCCACTGGCACACCGAGCTGCTTGCTCAGGTCGCGCTTCAAGTTCTCAATGTCTTCGCCTTTTTTACCGATCACGACACCAGGACGTGACGAGTAAATCGTGATGCGGGCGTTCTTGGCAGGACGCTCGATCAAGATGCGAGACACCGAAGCATTTTTCAGCTTGGCTTTGAGGTATTCACGAACCTTGATGTCTTCGGCCAACATGCCGGCGAAATCACGGTTGCTGGCGTACCAGCGAGAAGACCAATTACGGCTAACGCTCAAGCGAAAGCCGGTTGGGTGGATTTTTTGTCCCATATTTCTCCGAGCCTCTTAGTTGCCGACCGTCACGTACACATGGCACGTGGGCTTGCGGATTTGGTTGCCGCGACCTTTGGCGCGGGCCGTAAAGCGACGCAGCGATGCACCTTGTTCGACGAAGATGGTTTTCACCTTCAGCTCGTCGATATCAGCACCGTCATTGTGTTCAGCGTTAGCGATGGCTGATTCCAGGACCTTTTTGATGATTCCGGCGGCTTTTTTCTGCGTGAATTGCAGAATATTGAGCGCCTGATCCACCTTTTTGCCACGGATCAGATCCGCGACCAAACGGCCTTTGTCAACCGACAAACGAACGCCACGAAGGGTTGCACGAGTTTCCATGGTCACCTCCTTATTTCTTTTGGACTTTTTTGTCCGCAGGGTGGCCTTTGAAAGTACGGGTCAGAGCGAACTCACCCAACTTGTGGCCAACCATTTGGTCAGTGATATAGACAGGCACGTGCTGTTTGCCGTTGTGCACGGCAATGGTCAGACCGATGAAATCGGGCAAAACCATAGAGCGACGCGACCAGGTCTTGATCGGCTTTTTGTCTTTGGTGGCAACGGCTTTTTCCGTTTTTGCCAACAAATGGTGGTCCACAAAGGGGCCTTTTTTGAGAGAACGAGTCATTTACCTGCCCCTTACTTCTTGCGACGCGACACGATCATGACCTGCGTGCGCTTGTTGTTACGGGTACGGTA
>CANBVJ010000058.1 GCA_947372865.1 Comamonadaceae bacterium | reverse complement strand
CCGTCGCAAAGAGAGAAGTCATGAAGATCCACGAATACCAAGGCAAGGAAATCTTGCGCAATGCGGGCGTGCCCGTACCCCGCGGCATCCCCGCTTTCACCGTGCAAGAGGCTGTGGAAGCCGCGCAAAAACTCGGCGGCCCGGTGTGGGTGGTCAAGGCGCAAATCCACGCGGGCGGACGCGGCAAGGGCGGCGGCGTCAAGCTGGCGCGCTCGATTGACGAAGTCAAAGCGCTGGCCACCGAAATCCTGGGCATGCAGCTCGTGACCCACCAAACCGGGCCCGAGGGCCAGAAAGTGCGTCGCCTCTTGATTGAAGACGGCGCCGACATCAAAAAAGAATACTACGTGTCCGCCGTGACCGACCGCGCCAGCCAGCGCGTGGCCATGATCGTGTCCAGCGAAGGCGGCATGGACATTGAAGGCGTGGCCCACGACACGCCCGAGAAAATCGTGACCGAAATCGTTGACCCGGCCCTGGGCCTGACCGACGCGCAAGCCAAAAAGCTGTCCGACGCCATTGGCGTGCCCGCAGCGTCCACCGCGCAAGCCGTGGACGTGCTGCAAAAGCTGTACAAAATCTACATGGACACCGACGCCAGCCTGGTCGAGATCAACCCCTTGATTCTTGAAGGCAACGGCAACATCAAGGCTCTGGACGCCAAGTTCAACTTTGACGCCAACGCCCTGTTCCGCCACCCCGAAATCGTGGCCTACCGCGATCTGGACGAAGAAGACCCCGCCGAAGTCGAGGCTTCCAAGTTTGACCTGGCCTACATCAGCCTGGACGGCAACATTGGTTGCCTGGTCAACGGCGCTGGCCTGGCCATGGCCACCATGGACACCATCAAGCTGTTTGGCGCAGAGCCTGCCAACTTCTTGGACGTGGGCGGCGGCGCAACGCCTGAAAAAGTGACCGAAGCCTTCAAAATCATGCTGAAAAACCCCAAGGTCAAGGCCATTTTGGTCAACATCTTTGGCGGCATCATGAAGTGCGACACCATTGCCACCGGCATCATCGTGGCCTGCAAGGCTGTCAACTTGTCCGTACCTTTGGTGGTGCGCATGAAGGGCACCAACGAAGAGATGGGCAAGCAAATGCTGGCCGACTCTGGCCTGCCCATCATCAGCGCCGACACCATGGCTGACGCCGCCCAAAAAGTGGTCGCCGCTGTCAACGCCCACGCTTAAAGCCAGAAAGAACCAAGCCATGTCGATCTATATCAACAAAGACACCCGCGTCATCACCCAAGGCATTACCGGCAAAACCGGCCAGTTCCACACCGAAAAGTGCCAGGAATACGCCAACGGCAAAGAATGCTTTGTGGCCGGTGTGAACCCCAAAAAAGCCGGCGAGTCGATCTTTAACATCCCGATCTACGCCTCAGTCAAAGAAGCCGCGCATGAGACGGGCGCCACCGTGTCCGTCATCTACGTGCCGCCAGCCGGTGCTGCTGCCGCCATCTGGGAGGCTGTGGAGGCCGACCTGGACCTGGCCATCTGCATTACCGAAGGCATTCCGGTCAAAGACATGCTCGAAGTGCGCAACCGCATGCGCGCCAAAGAAGCCGCCGGCGGCAAAAAGACGCTCTTGCTCGGGCCCAACTGCCCCGGCCTGATCACGCCTGACGAGATCAAGATCGGCATCATGCCCGGCCACATCCACCGCAAGGGCCGCATTGGCGTGGTTAGCCGCTCAGGCACGCTCACCTATGAAGCCGTGGCGCAACTGACCGAAATCGGTCTGGGCCAGTCGTCTGCCGTGGGCATTGGTGGCGACCCCATCAATGGCTTGAAGCACATCGACGTGATGCGCGCCTTTAACGACGACCCCGATACCGACGCCGTCATCATGATTGGCGAAATCGGCGGGCCCGACGAGGCTGAGGCCGCTCGCTGGTGCAAGCTCAACATGAAAAAACCCATCGTCGGCTTTATCGCCGGTGTGACCGCACCTGCGGGCAAGCGCATGGGCCACGCCGGCGCCTTGATCAGCGGCGGCGCGGACACGGCAGACGCCAAACTCGCCATCATGGAAGAGTGCGGTTTCACCATCACCCGCAACCCGTCCGAAATGGCAAAACTGCTTAAAGCAATGCTGTAAATACAATACGCTGCTTTTCAGCACGGCCTGGTGCGGGTACAACCCGCGCTAGGCCTGCCACCAAAGTGCCCTGACTTCAATGTCTGGGCACTTTTTTCATTAAAGACCCCCCACGGAACGCGCATGGAATTTCTCCAAACCCCAGACTTTTGGATCGGCCTGATGAAGATCATCTGGATCAACATCATCTTGTCGGGCGACAACGCCGTAGTGATTGCCCTGGCCGCGCGCGGCCTGCCCCCGGCGCAGCAGCGCCAGGCGGTGCTGTTTGGCTCGGGCGCGGCGGTGGTGCTGCGCATTGGGCTGACGGTAGTGGCCGTCAAGCTGCTGGCCATGCCCTATTTGCAGATTGTGGGCGGCCTGCTGCTGCTGTACATCGGCGTGCAACTGCTCAGTGAACAAGACGGCGATGCCGGCGAAGAAAAACACCACGGCACCCTGCTGGCCGCCATACGCACCATTTTGATAGCCGACCTGGTGATGAGCCTGGACAACGTCATTGGCGTGGCCGCCGCCGCCAAGGGCAGCATGCTGCTGCTGGTGCTGGGCCTGGCCATCAGCGTGCCCATGGTGGTGTTTGGCAGCACCCTGATGATCCGGCTGATGGAACGTTTTCCGATGGTGGTGACGCTGGGCGCCGCGCTGATTGGCTGGGTGGGTGGCGAAACCATTACCAGCGACACCGTGCTGCTGCCCCTGATGCAAGACCTGCCCTGGCTGCACCAGGCTGGCCCCGTGCTGGGCGCCGCGCTGGTGTTGGGCCTGGGCCGCTGGCTGCAAAAGCGCAGCCACGCGGCGCCGGCCTGAGGGGCGCCGGGCGCCATAGCGCTTAAGAAAAATGTGAATAAATCACAACAAAAACAATAACGCTCACCAAATGTGTGCGCTTTATGCCTAGAATGTAAACGTGCGGCTTGCACATCGGCGGTGATTGCCGCTTATTTCATGTTTTATCAAGGGAGTGTTTATGAATAAGTCTATGCAAAAGGGTTTCACCCTGATTGAGCTGATGATTGTGGTTGCGATTATTGGTATCTTGGCGGCGGTGGCCGTGCCACAGTACCAAAACTATGTGACCAAGTCGAAGTGGACCGACAACTTGACGGCTGTTGAACCCTTGAAACTGGCAGTCAGCGAATGCCTCCAAACCCAAGGTGGCGCTCTAACTTCTTGCGATACGCTGGGTGAGCTGCAAACCAACGTCGGATATGGTAACGGTGCCTCTTACCCCACCGGTACTGCGGCTACCCTCTCAAGCGTGTCCTTAACCACGTCCACTGCTGCTATTGTTGTAACTGGAACCGCCGCAGTAAACAGTTGTGTCGTGACGCTTACTCCTACAGTGGGAACCAACTCCGTTTCGTGGGCCTATGTCACCAGTAGCGGCTGTACTAAGGCTCAAACAGGCGTCTAATTCGTTGGGTTCGCTGCTTAAGCAGGTGTTCACTAATGTAGAGTTCGTGACTCGAGCGAAATGGATAGGCTGCCTTCAGGCAGCCTATTTTTTTGTCTTTTTGCTTGCTTTGACCTGGTTGTTGCCAGAGGTGGTGCAGCCCTGGCCAGGCTTTGAGCACGAGGCCTGGTGTGCAGTGGTGTTCGCCCTGGCAGGCGGCTATTTGATGTGCCGGTATCACGGCCGCTGGCGCGCACCGCCTGCCGTGGGGGTATTGCTGTTGCTGGCTTGCCTGCCGCTGCTGCAGAGGCAGGTTGGAGTAAGCGCCATAGCTCCGGTCATGGCGCTCAGCAGCCTTTATCTCTTTGGCTTTTTGTTGGTCTATCTGCTTGCCTTCAATGCGGAGCTGCGATCGCCGGGGCGTATGCTGGATGCGCTATTTCTTGCCATCGGCTTGGCGGCCTTCGTAAGCGTATTCATCGCGCTGCGCCAGTGGTTTGAGATTTTCGGGCCTTGGGACTGGTGGTCTTTGGGTGTACAACCCTACCGCCCCTATGCAAATCTGGGCCAAGCCAACCATTTGGGAACCCTGCTTTGCTGGGGCCTGTGTGCCTTGGGTTGGGGCGCTTTGCAAGGACAGATTGGACGCTGGGTCGGTCTTGCGGCAGCATGCTTGCTCATTTTTGGCGTAGCGCTTACTGGTTCGCGCAGCGCGTGGCTGGGATTGACCTTGTGTTGCCTCTTGGTGCGGGCGTGGCGGCGCAAGTGGCCTGTGCTTCATGTTGCGAGGGATACCGGCCTATTGTGGTTGTTCCTCATAGTCAGCATCGTGGTGGCGAATGTTGACGGAGTCACAGGTAACGGAACGGCTTCAATCGATGAAAGGTACATCGGCCTGGTAGGAAGTCCTCGCCTAAAAATCTGGGGAATTTTGCTGGATGCAGCACTTAATCGCCCGTGGTTCGGCTACGGGTGGAACCAAACTTTGGCAGCCTATCTGGAGGTAGCGCCTACACATCCACCGCTGCACGAATGGCTGCCCTCCGCACACAACATCCTTCTAGATATTGTGCTTTGGTGTGGCATCCCGCTCGGTTTGGCCTTGTGCGCTTTACTGGGCTGGGGCTTTTTGCGACGCTTAATGCGGGTGACAGATGCTTCGCAAGCTGTCTTGATGCTTTTTGTGCTGTTGCTTGCAAACCATGCCATGCTGGAATATCCGCTGCACTACGCCTACTTTCTCTTGCCACTGGCCTGTGTACTTGGTTGTTTGGACGCAAAGCAGGGCGGGGATATTCAAAGCATATCTGTGCACCGGGCATGGGTGGGTGTGGGGTGGTTTACAGTGACTTGCGCGCTGGCTTTGCTGCTTTCGGACTATCGTGAAATACAGGTGGAGAAATTGAGTTTCTTACAAGTGCAGGGCCAAAAAAGCGAACCCGGCAGCGTGTTTGCAAGCCCCACGCAGCCGCATTTTTTGGGGTATTGGGTGGAGCAGAGGGCGGTTCTGTATTCCCCGCCCACCAAAGGCCTGAGCGCTGATGCATTGACCCGGCTGGAGAACATCACCCGCGTGAGTGTCAATGGCAATAAGGTCTTGCGCTTGGCGATGTTGCTAGCGTTGAACGAGCAGCCGGAGCGCGCAGTGTGGTGGCTCAAACGGTTTTGCAGCATCGTGGACGAAGTGTCGTGCGGTAAGGGCCAGCTATATTGGCAAAAACGTGGGCAGTGCGACGCCGAAATAGCGGCCCTGCCTTGGCCCGTTGAAGTCGCGCAGCCCGCGCCCCGCTGATCGGCTGGTCGCCGCGCTACTTAACGGAACGCGCAAATGAAAACACGGTTGATTGATGGCGTCGAGGTGCGCCGGGGTTCCGCGAATGTTTACGCCGATCTGGGGCTGGTGGATGCCGACAAGCTGCACATCAAAACCGGACTCGTGATCAAAATCCGCAAAGCCATAGCGGCGCTGGGCCTGACCCAACAAGCCGCCGCCACGCGCATGGGCCTGACCCAGCCCAAGGTGTCGGACATGATGCGCGGTGATTTCAGCAATCTGTCCGAGCGCAAGCGCATGGATTGCCTGACGCGTCTGGGTTACGACATAGAAATCACCATCCGCCCGGCCAAGGCGGCGGTGGGGTGTTTGGTGGTGGTTTGAGGTTGGCTGCGGGTCAAGCAAATTGAACCCTTAAAGTGAGGCCCGGTATGGAATGGGATGTTGTTGACGTAAAGACCGTTGCGCCGCTTGCACTTCGCGTGCAGTTTGCGGATGGAACGGTGGGCAAGGTGCAGTTTGAACAAAGCCACTTGACCGGCGTTTTTGCCACCCTGCGCGACCCCCTCATTTTGCAGCAAGCGCACATATCCGATGGCGCCGTGGCGTGGCCCGGCGACCTGGATTTGGCGCCCGACGCGATGTACATGGCGATCAAAGCCCAAGGCGAATGGGTTTTGCGGTGATTTCAGCAGGCTGCCGAGGCGCAAGCGCGTGGATTGCCTGAGGCCCTACAAACGCCCCAAAGGTACGGCCCACAGGCCGTCGCCAAAGGGCAGGGCGTGTTCGCCGTTGTAAAGCACGATGCCGCTGGCAAAGGTGCTGCCGCAGTGCTGGCGCAGTTGGCGCAGGCCTTTGAAATCGCTGGCGGCCACGCTGGCAGAGGCCTTGACTTCGATTCCCACCACGGTGCGCAGGGGCGACTCGAGCACAAAGTCCACCTCCAGGCCGGCCGCGTCGCGGTAATGCGACAAAAACCAGGGCTCTGGGGTGATGCACAGCAGCTTGCGCAGTTCACCGTAGACCCAGGTTTCCAGTGTGGCGCCAAAGCGCTGGCGCTCCAGCAGTACGCGTTCGGGCGTTAGGCGGGTGAGCGTGGACTGCAGCCCTGCGTCCAAAAAATGGATTTTGGGCGACTTGGTCAGCCGGCTGAGGGTGTTGCGGCTAAAGGCCGGCAGGCGGCGCACCAAAAACAGCTTTTCCAGAATGCCGATGTATTTTTCAACCGTCTTGCCGTTCATGCCGATTTGCGCGCCTACTTGGCTGAGGTTGAGCAGCTGGCCGCTGAGTTCGGCCAGTATGGCCAGCAGCTTGGGCAGTTGGCTGGCGTTGTCGATGTCGGCAATGTCACGCACATCGCGCTCCACCAGGGTTGTCAAATAGGCGCTTGCCCAGGCTTGGCGGCGTGCGGCGGTGGCGCGCTGGCGCATTTCGGGGTAGCCACCGGCCAGCACGTGGGCGGTCAGTTCGGTGGGCGGCAGTGGGCTGGGGCCCTGAAACTGCCAATCTTGGGCCAAGGCGCGCAGCAAGAAGTCGTTGGGTCGGCGTTGCAATTCGCTTTGCGACAGGGGCGAGAGGTGGTGAATGTCCACGCGCCCGGCCAGGCTGTCGGCGACTTGCGGCAAGGCCATGAGGTTGGCCGAGCCAGTGAGCAAAAAGCGGCCGGGCCTGCGGTCTTGGTCAATGGCCAGCTTGAGCGCCATGAGGAGCTGGGGCGCACGTTGGATTTCGTCAATGATGGCGCGGTCTTGCTGGCGGACAAAGCCCACCGGGTCGGCGCGCACGGCCTCGAGCAGCGCCGGATCGTCCAGGCTGAAGTAGGCCATGTCCGCAGCGTACTGGCGCACCAGGGTGGTTTTGCCACATTGGCGCGGGCCGTTGACCAATACCGCTGGCGTGTCGAGCAGCGAAGTGCGAACCATCGGGTCAAGGTGACGCGGGTAATGCAGTGGTGCGACGGTGGCGGGTGTGTTGCTCATGGTGGCGCTTGCTTTAGCGTGCCACTATAGCCGGAAATTTGGGAATCAGGGCTGTGAAATTTGGGATTCTGAGCCATGAAATTTGGGAATCTGGCGGGGGAATTGCCGCAATTTGTGGGGCGCGCAAGGCGTGTGGGGGCGGGAATCAGGCCAAAACCGCCATGTTGCAGTGGTGTGGCAACCGTCAGGCGTGCTGCGGCACCACGCTTAAGCGCAAGCCCACGGCGTGCAGCACTTTGTGGACGGTAGCCAGCGTGGGGTTACCGCCTGCGCTGAGGGCTTTGAACAAGGTTTTGTCGCCCACATCGGCGCGGCGGGCCACCTCGGCCATGCCGTGCGCCTTGGCCACTTGGCGCAGCGCCACCAACAGGGCGGCTGGGTCGTCCATTTCTAGGGTGGCTTCAATATAGGCGGCAGCCTCCGCCGGGTCTTTCAGGGCCTGGCCCAGATAGTCGTCGTAGCTCACGTCGCGGGGTGCGTTCATGGTTTGCAATTATCAAAGCGGTCCGGTCGGCCGGTTAGGGGCTGGCTGTGGGGGCGGGGTGTAGATCCTGGGTTCTAAAGGGTATCTTACGGCGTACTTTTGCATTTCAGTGAGCTTTGTCAAGTGGCACCCGTCAGCCCGCCGCGCCCCCCGATAATCTGCGCCAGTGAACGCCCCATCCCACCCAATCTCCCTGTCCAAACCCGCTTTGCTGGCCCCAGTGGCCACGCTGCCGCTGCTGGTTTTTCCGTGGCTGAACCCCTTTACCAGCGGGCCTAATTCAACGGTGTTGCCTTATTTGCTGAGTTGGGCTTGTGCCAGCGCAGCGCTGTTGTGGTGGGCGGTGCTGGCGCAGACCAACACGCAGCGCCTGCGCACGGTGGCGCTGGCGTGGCTGGTGGCGGCGTGTGTGAGCGCGGTGTTGGGTTTGTTGCAGTATTTCGACATCAGCCGCGACTGGGCGCCCTGGGTCAACCAGCCGGGGCTGGGGCAGGCGTTTGGAAATTTGCGCCAGCGCAACCAGTTTGCCACCTTGTGCAGCATGGGCCTGGCTGCGCTGTGGTGGTGGGCGCAGCAGGCGGGGCCGGGCCAAACTCTGGGGCAAAGCCGCTGGCGGGCGCGGGGCGGGTTGGCTTTGGCAGCGCTGCTGGGCTCGGCTATAGCGGCGTCGCTTTCGCGCACGGGTTTGTTGCAGTTGGTGCTGCTTGTGTTGCTGGGGGCGTGGTGGGCGCGGGGGCGGCGTGCGGTGCCGGTGCCGCAGGCGCCGGGGCGCTGGTTGTTTGCGGTGGCGCTGCTGGCCTATGGGGCGGCGGCGCTGGCGCTGCCGCGCCTGGCAGGCATTGAGGGCTCGGTGTTTGACCGCCTGCACGAGAGCAGCGCCCAGTGCGCCAGCCGCCTGAACCTGTGGCGCAACGTGATGTACCTGATTGCCCAAAAGCCGCTGTGGGGTTGGGGCTGGGGCGAGCTGGACTACGCACATTTCATCACCTTGTACGATGCGCCCTGGGCAGGCCTGCGCTTTTGCGAGATTTTGGACAACGCGCACAACCTGCCGCTGCATTTGGCGGTGGAGTTTGGCGTGCCGCTGGCGCTGCTGGCGTGTGGCGCAGTGCTGCTGTGGATCAAGCAGCAGCGGCCTTGGCGTGAGATGCGGCCCGAGCGCCAGCTGGCCTGGGCGGTGTTGGCGGTGATTGGCGTGCACAGTTTGCTGGAATATCCGCTGTGGTACGGGCAGTTTCAGGTGGCGGCGCTGTTGTGTTTGTGGATGCTGCGGGTGTTTGCGGCCGAGCCCGTCACTGAGTTTGCCACGCGCTGGGGCGCCCGGGCGACGCTCTTGGGCGTCACCATTGCCTTTGCGTGCGCGTGCGCCGGTTGGAGCTATTGGCGCGTGAGCCAACCCTATTTACCGCCCGACGAGCGCGCGGCGCCGTTTCGGGCGCAAAGCTGGGCGCAGTTGCGCGACACCTGGCTGTTTAGCGACCAGGTGGACTTCGCCGAACTGGCTGTCACGCCGGTTACGCCGGTGAATGCTGCGCGCATCTTGCCGCTGGCCACCGATTTGCTGCACTTTTCGCCCGAGCCCATGGTGGTGCAAAAGCTGCTGCAAAGCGCGCAGATGCAGGGCAAGGACGAGGAAGTGGCGTTCTATGCCCGGCGCCTGGAGGCGGCGTTTCCGGATGCTTATGCGCAGTGGGTCAAAGGCCGGTAAGGCGGTCAGCCCGGAATATTGCCCTCTTGCAGCGCCTCACGGCGGCACTCAAAGGTGGCACTGCCTACGCTGGGGTACAAAAAGTGGCCTTTCATGTAGAAGCGCCGGGTGCTCAGGTCCACGCGGACCACCACGTCGTTGGTGCAGTATTTTTTGGCCTGCTCTTCGGTCTTGAACTGGCCGGCCGGCTGGTAGGCGTGCGCCGCCGTAGCCAGCAGTACCGTGGCGGCCAAGGCCCAATGCATCGCGTTGGAAATCTTCACACCAGGTGCTCCTGAAAGTCGTTTTTGAAGGGGACGGCCGGGGCTGCGCAGTGTGAATGTACGCTTTTGCCATGAGGTCACAAAAGTGTCAAAAAACAACGATATTAGGGTTTACGCTAATTTACATTGTAAATTTCTTAGATTTTTGCAAATCAGGTGCTTCAATCGCATCTGTTCTTTGAGAACAAGGTGTTTTGTGTGATGTTGAGAAGACATTGCGCACGGCACGTTTCATCAATCATTGGGAATTTACAAATGAAAAAAACTCTTATCGCGTTGGCCGCAGTTGCAGCTATGGGCGTCGCTTCTGCTGAAGTGACTTTGTACGGCAAATTGGACGCTGGCGTGTCGGTTAACACCAACAACGCCAATAACGGCATCAATGCCGCCACCACTCTGAAATATGACCAGGGCGCTCAATTCGGCTCCGGCAACTACGAAGGCAGCCGCATCGGCGTGAAGGGTTCTTCCGCTATCGCTTCTGGCGTCAAGGGCGTGTTCCAGCTCGAAGGTGGCCTGGGCGCCACTGACGGTTCTTTCTCCGGCTTCGGTCGCGTTGCAACCTTGGGCCTGACCGGTAGCTTCGGCACCGTGACCGCTGGTCTGCAATGGACTCCTTACGATTCCGCCTTCAACGACGGCCTGGAAAACAACGGCTTTGCGCCCACGTTCGCTGCTTTCTGCACCAGCATCCATTGCGATGCCGGTAGCTTCGGCGCAACCAGCAGCAAGGGCAACACCAAGAACTCTATCCAGTACGCAACGCCGACCGTTGGTGGTTTCAACGCCAGCGCTTTGTACGCTAACGGCGGCGATGCTACTGCACTCATTAGCAACAGCAGCTACACAGGCTTTGGCTTGAACTACGCTGTCGGCCCATTGGGCGCGCAATTGGCAACGGAATCGGTGAAGGACACTTCGGGCGCTATCGTTAACGCTTGGCTCCTGACCGGTTCCTACAACCTGGGCGTAGCTACTGTGTTCTTGGGCGCTGAAGGTGCTGACGCTGCCGCTGGCAAGTCCACTGGCTACTCGGCCAGCGTGTCGGTTCCCGTGGCCAAGGCCGTGACTGTTGGTCTGGGCTACGCTACAGATACACAGACTAAGTCTGGTTCTGTGGATGGAAAAATCAACTCTGCCGGCGTGCAAGCTGTGTACGCATGGAATGCAGCAACTGCGATCTATGCTGGCTACAACAAGACCGACACGACCGCTTTGAATGTTGTTGCTCAGCCAACAACCAACGCTACCAAGTTCGCCACCGGCGTGCGTTACAACTTCTAATTCCCACGCTGGCTTGATGCCAGCTTGAGAATTGGCTAGTTCAAAAAACCCCCGCTGTGGAAACGCAGCGGGGGTTTTTCACATTTGATTTTGTAAATGAAGGGTGCTTGGACTTCAAAACGCCGCCCCGCAGTGCTTACAGCGCGTTCACAAAACTCCCGCTCTTGCCGCCGTGCTTTTCGCGCAGGGTGATGCCGTGCATGGCCATGCCACGGTCTACGGCTTTGCACATGTCGTAAATGGTGAGCAGGCCGACTTGCACCGCGGTGAGCGCTTCCATTTCTACGCCGGTGGGGCCTACGGTTTCGGCGGCGGCGGTGCAGTGCACGCCGTCAAAACCGTCGGCGTCCATGTGGGCGATGGCAAATTCGACCGCCACGCGGGTGAGCGCCAGCGGGTGGCACAGGGGGATGAGTTCGCTGGTTTTTTTGGCCGCCATGATGGCTGCAATCCGCGCCACGCCCAGCACGTCGCCTTTTTTGGCCGTGCCGGCCTCGATCAGGGCGCGCGTGCTGGCCAGCATTTCGATGCGGCCGGTGGCAATGGCGATGCGTTTGGTGCTGGCCTTGTCGGCCACGTCCACCATATGGGCCAGGCCTTGGGAGTCAAAGTGGGTGAGTTGGTTCATGGGCAAAGTAGGTGCAAAAAAAGAAGGGTAACAAGGGCCGCGCGCTCGCGCCGACCCGCAGTGCGGCGCCAGCCGTAAGCCAATTTGCATCATACGGCGGCGCCCGGGGCTGCGGGCGCCGCGCGCCGTGTGGCAGGTCAGCGTGCGCGCGCTGGCTAAAAAACTGCGGTGGATTTACCAGCGCTTCACGGTTCGCGTGCATCATGCGGGTATGACAAAGATGGATCTATCTTGGACCGCGCGCCTGGCTGCTGGCTTGGGGCGGGGTTTGCGGCGGCTGCGCCCCACGGCGCTGGCCGCCGCCGTGGCTTGCGTGCCGCTGCTGCTGCAAGCGCAAGCCACGGCCCAGCCGCCGGGTGACGCGGCATCGGGCAGCACGCTGCCGCACCTGGGCGACGGCACCGAAATGTCGCCCGCCGCCGAACGCCGCCTGGGCGACAGCATTGCGCGCAGCCTGTACCGCGATACTGATTACGTGGACGACCCGGTCACCATGGAGTATTTGCAAAGCATTTGGCAGCCGCTGCTGGCGGCCTCCAAGGCGCGTGGCGAGATGCCACCCGAGATTGCCGATGCCTTTGCCTGGGAACTGCTGCTCGGGCGCGACCGTTCGGTCAACGCCTTTGCCCTGCCCGGGGGCTACTTTGGCGTGCACCTGGGGTTGGTGGGTATTGTCACCAGCCGTGACGAACTCGCCTCGGTGCTGGGCCACGAACTCAGCCACGTGACGCAGCGCCACATCGCCCGCAATATGGCGCACCAAAGTGCGCAAGCGCCCTGGATGATGGGCGCCATGATTTTGGGCGTGCTGGCGGCCAGCAAAAGCAATTCCAACGGCCAGGCCGCCAGCGCCCTGATTACCGGCGGGCAGGCGGCGGCCGTGCAAAGCCAGTTGAACTTTTCGCGCGACATGGAACGCGAGGCGGACCGCATCGGCTTTGGCGTGATGACGCAGGCCGGCTTTGCGCCCCAGGGTTTTGTGGGCATGTTCGAGAAGCTGCAACAGGCCAACCGCCTCAATGACAGCGGCAGTTTTCCCTACCTGCGCACCCATCCGCTGACGACCGAGCGTATTTCGGACATGCAAAACCGCATTGGCGCGCTGGGTGGCGCGGGCACGCTGGCCCCGGCTGCGGGACAAAAGCCCGATTTTGTGCCGCTCTTGGTGGCTGCGCGTGCGCGCGTGCTGTCCAACGGCGGGGTGGACGCTTTGCGTGTATGGCAGGCCGATGTGCAGCCTGCGGTGTTGGCCGCCAAGCCTGCCGCGCAGCAGGCGGCGGCTTTGTACGGTGCGTCACTGGCCGCGCTCAAGCTGCGCGACTTTGCGGCGGCCCAGGCGCTGTGCCTGCAACTGCAGCAGCAGATGGCGCGCCAGGGTGCGGACGGCCGCTTGGCGCGCTTGCTGGAGGCCGAGCTGGCGCTGGCCCAAAACGACGCGCCACGCGCCGTGGCGGTGTTGCAAAGTGCGGCCACCGCGCCGACTGCCCGTTTGGGCCGGCCCGAGCTGGCGCTGCTGTCGCAAGCGCAGATTCAGGCCGACCAGCGCGCCGCTCTGGCACAGGCCAGCGAGCGGCTGCGCGAATGGGTCAGCGCACACCCGCGCGATGTGCTGGCCTGGCGCTTGCTGGCCAATGCCTATGAGGTGCAGGGGCGCAATGTGGCCGCAGTGCGCGCCCAGGCGCAAGCCGACGGGCTGGAACAAGACTGGCCTGCCGCGCTGGCCCGCCTGCGCGCCGCCCAAGATCTGGTGCGCGTCGGCCAGTGGGGCGCCATGGGCCCAGACCACCTGGAGGCGGCAATAGTTGACACCCGCACCCGGGAAGTCACCCAGCTACTGCGGGAACAGGCGCTCCAGCGCTAGGTTGATCACCATGCCGATGGCGGTGTACATGAGCGAGCCCAAGAGCGCCGCACCAAAACCATCGACATGAAAGCCGTCGAGCACGTTGGCCGCACCCCAGAACATCAGCGCGTTGATGACAAACAGGAACAGGCCCAAGGACAGCACCGTGACCGGAAAAGTCAACACCACCAGAATCGGGCGCAGCAGCGCGTTGAACAGACCCACTACCAGCGCGGCCAGCATGGCGGCGCCAAAGTTGCTGATCTGCACGCCGTTGTAAAGCTGCGCAATGGCCAAAAGAGCGGCCGCGTTGAGCAGCCATTTGCTAAGAAGTTTCATAGACCGCCAGCATAGCGTGTGCCCGTGGCGCCAGGGCGCCCGGCGCGCATGCGCCAGGCTGCGTATTGACGCAGATCAGCCCGGGTGGACAGCCGCCTTGCGCTGGCGCCAGCGCCCGGCCAGCAGCACGCCCGCCACCGTAACGAGGTAAATAGCCCAGCGTGCAAATTGCTGGTCTTGCGTGAGGCCGGCTTTGGCGTTGCCCAGGTAGTCGGCCAGCAGGGGCTCAGACACCAGCATTTGCGCCGCCGTGAACGCCAGCACCGCCGCACCAATGGCAATGATGGCCGGAAAACGCTCTACCAGCTTGAGCACCACGCTGCTGCCCAACACCACGATAGGCACGCTCAGCAGCAGGCCGATGATGACCAGGTCAAACGCGCCATGAGCCGCACCGGCCACGCCCAGCACGTTGTCCACGCCCATCAGCGCGTCGGCCACCAGAATGGTCTTCATTGCGCCCCAAAAAGTGGTGACCACCGGGCCGCCGTGGTCGTCGCCCGCGCCCTGGTCGGCCAGCAGCTTGTAGGCAATCCACAGCAGGCCCAGCCCGCCGACCAGCATCAGGCCGGGAATCTGCAGCAGCCAGACCACGCCCACCGTCATGGCAGAGCGCACGGCGATGGCGCCCACCGTGCCCCATAGGATGGCCTTTTTTTGTAAGTGCGGCGGCAGGTTGCGCGCCGCCAGCGCGATGACGATAGCGTTGTCGCCCGCCAGTACCAGGTCAATCAAAATAATGG
>CANBVJ010000057.1 GCA_947372865.1 Comamonadaceae bacterium | reverse complement strand
CGAGGTGCCCAGGGCGGTGGTCAGGTTGATGCGCTGCACTTCGCCGCCGCTGAGCGTGCGGCTTTGGCGGTCGAGCGTAAGGTAGCCGATGCCGACTTCGCACAGGTATTTCAGGCGGGTGGTGATTTCTTCTAGCAGCAGTTTGAGGGTTTTGGTTTCTGCCTCCGAGGCGGCCGGGAGCGCAGACAGGGCGGGTTCCTCATGGTGCGGGCACAAATCGTCACCCGCCCTGTCCGCACTCCCCTCGTTATTTACCTGCAACAAGTCAAAAAACACCTTGAGCTTGTCCAGCGGCATCAGCATCATGTCGTGCAGGCACAGGCCGGGCAGGCTTTCCAGTTGGGCGCGGGTCCACTTCACGCCCTGGGGCAAAAAGTGTTTGGCCGGGGCCATCACCGTGTCGGCCTGCGCCTTGGTGCCGATGCGCCAGAGCAGGCTTTCGGTCTTGAGGCGCGCGCCGCCGCAGGTGCCACACGGCGTGTAGCTGCGGTATTTGGACAAGAGCACGCGGATGTGCATCTTGTAGGCCTTGGTTTCCAGGTACTCAAAAAAGCGGTCCACGCCAAACCAGTGCTGGTTCCATTTGCCGTTCCAATTCGGCGATCCTTTGAGCACCCAGTGCTGCTGCTCGGGCGTGAGCTTGTACCAGGGCGTGTCGCGCGGAATGCCTGCCGCCTCGGCGTGGCGCATCAGGTCGTCCTGGCATTCCTGCCAAGCCGGGGTTTGCATGGGCTTGACGGCGCCCGCGCGCAGGGTGAGCTTGTCGTTGGGGATGACCAGGCCGTAGTCCACGCCCACCACGCGCCCAAAACCACGGCAGGCTTCGCAGGCGCCGACGGCGGAGTTGAAGGAAAACATGGACGCAATCGGGTCGGTGTAACGCCGATCGCTGCTCGGGCAATGCAATCCCGTGGAAAAACGCCAGTTGGGCGCCGCATCGGTGGGTGCGGGGACGGGGGCCGAAGCGTCCGCGTCCGGCAGCACGTACACGTTCAAGCGCCCGCCGCCGCGTTTAAGCGACAGCTCGATCGCCTCCAGCACCCGCGCCTTGTCAGCACCTTGCATGCGAAACCGGTCTGCCACCACGTCCAGCACCTTGCGCACCGCCGCCGGGGCTGCAGATTCGGCCTTTTTGCCTTTGGCGGCGCTAGATTTGGCCGTTAAATTGGAATCTGACCCCAATTTAGCTGTCACTTCGCGCTCGGCGTGGACGCGGGTAAAGCCGCTGGCGCTGAGCCACTGGGCCAGTTCGTCGGCGCTGGTTTGGGCGGGCAGTTCCACCGGAAAGGTCAGGACCAGGCGCGGGTTGCCCTGGCCGGCAGCCAGCCGGGCGAGTTCGGTATAAATCGTCTCGGGCGTGTCGTGTTGCACTGGCAGCGCCGTGTCCTGGTCAAACAGGCTGCCCGCGCGGGAGAACAAGAGCTTGAGGTGGTCGTTGAGCTCGGTCATCGTGCCCACGGTGGAGCGCGAACTGCGGACCGGATTGGTCTGGTCGATGGCAATCGCCGGGGGCACGCCTTCGACCTTGTCTACGGCGGGCTTGTCCATGCGGTCCAGAAACTGGCGCGCATAGGCCGAAAAGGTTTCTACGTAGCGGCGCTGGCCTTCGGCGTACAGGGTGTCAAACACCAGGCTGGACTTGCCCGAGCCGCTCGGGCCGGTCACCACCGTCAGTTCGCCGGTGCGAATGTCCAGGTCGAGGTTCTTGAGGTTGTGCTGCCGCGCTCCGCGAATGCGGATGGTGCCCTGGGACATAGTGAATGCTCTCTGGAGATGGGGAGGAGCATTCTAGGAGTTGCGCATTACCCTTTCAGTGCGCGTTCCAATTCAAGACAGGCCTCCACGCCAGCGGCGCCTTGGATTTTGGGCAGCAACTGCAACAGCGCGTGCACGCCCGGCGCCGCCTCCACCGCGAGATTGAGCCGAAAGCCCTTGATTCCGAGCTGGGCGGTGATATGCGTGGCCAGTGGTTTGGCGAGTAAATAGCGTTCCTGGTCCGTCCGCTTGGGTGCACTGGCCAACTCAGACGCTGCGAGATTTTGCAACGCCTCGGGAAGCACCTTCGCCAAAAACCCCTGCTGGCGCATGGCATCCACATCCGCCTGGGTGACCCCAAGAGAGGCCATAGTGGCAAGAACGTCCGCCAAGGACTTCCGGCCGTCAAACAGAATGAAAGCCGCGCGCTGGCGGGGCGAAAAAAGGCCAGATCGCGCGTTGAAAGCGATCTGGCCTTTTTCGGTTTTTATTAACAACATGATTTCATTTTAGGCATGTTGTTAAGTCGAATCATGCCGACCTGAAAAAATCGGGGTTTACTGGCTTGCGCTGGTCGCCTTTGCGGGTGCCGCCGGCGCCTCGGTTTGGGTGGTGTCGCCATGCTTTTCGCCACTCATGTCAATGTCGCCGCCCTTGCTCAGGATGAACAAGGCCAGGCCCGCAAACAGCGCAAAACCCACTGCAATTTTCCACATACACATTCCCTTGAATAAAAAAGGCCCCCGTAATGAGAGCCTAGATAAACCGCCCCGGCGCATGACGCCGGGGCGGTGACCGAGTCGGTCTGAACCTTAGTCGTTGGCGTAAATGTCCACGTCTTTGGTTTCCTTGATGAACAAGCCACCAATGACCACGGTCGCACCCGCAATGATGATGGGGTACCACAGACCGTTGTACATATTGCCGGTTTGGGCCACGATCGCAAAGGCGGTCGTTGGCAACAAGCCGCCAAACCAGCCGTTACCGATGTGGTACGGCAAGCTCATGGACGTGTAACGGATACGGGTGGGGAACATCTCCACCAGCATGGCCGCAATCGGACCGTACACCATCGTGACCAGCAACACCAGGTAGGTGAGGATGATGATGACAGTGACTTTGTCAAACTTGGCCATGTCAGCCTTGGTGGGGTAGTTGGCAGCCTTGAGCGCAGCGCCCAATTTGCCCGAGAGCACAGCGTCTTTGGCCGTTTTCTCACCACTCAGGGCCTTGACACGGGCGGTGGCGGCGGCCACTGCTTTGGCGTCTTTGGGCTCGGCGGCGCTCAGTTCAGCGAGTTTCTTCTCGGCAGCGTCCTTGGCGGTGGCGATGTCTTCTGGCGTCACGGCCGTCAGCACTTCGGTGTCACCTACTTTGATAACGGCGGGGGTGCCAGCAGGCGCCGCGACGTTGTCATAGCTCACCGATGCGGAAGCGAGCTTCTGCTTGGCGATATCGCACGAAGAAGTGAACTTCTTGGTGCCGGTGGGGTTGAACTGGAACGAGCACTCGGCCGGGTCGGCGGTCACTGTCACCTTGGAGGTGGCTTGGGCCGCGGCCAGGTCGGGGTTGGCGGCCTTGGTCAAGGCGGTAAACACCGGGAAGTAGGTCACAGCAGCCAGGAAGCAACCGGCCAAAATGATGGGCTTGCGGCCAATCTTGTCAGACAGCGCGCCAAACACGATGAAGAAAGGCGTGCCGATGATCAAGGAGATCGCCACCATGATGTTAGCGGTAGGACCGTCCACCTTCAGTGCTTGCGTCAAGAAGAACAGGGCGTAGAACTGACCCGAGTACCAGACCACGGCCTGGCCGGCGGTCAGACCGATCAGCGCCAAGATCACAATCTTCAGGTTTTTCCATTGGCCAAAGGACTCGCTCAGCGGCGCTTTGGACGTCTTGCCTTCGGCCTTCATTTTGGTGAAGGCGGGCGACTCGTTCATAGACAAGCGGATGTACACCGACACGCCCAACAACAAGATGGAAACAACGAAAGGAACGCGCCAGCCCCACTCGGCAAAGGCGTCTTCACCGATGGCAGTACGGGTGCCCAGAATCACCAGCAGGCTCAGGAACAGGCCCAAGGTGGCGGTGGTCTGGATCCAGGCGGTATAGGCGCCACGCTTGCCGTGGGGCGCGTGTTCAGCCACATAGGTGGCAGCGCCACCGTATTCACCACCAAGCGCCAAACCTTGCAACATACGCAGAGCGATCAGGATGATGGGCGCGGCTGCGCCAATGGAGGCGTAGTTCGGCAAGATGCCGACGATAAAAGTCGACAAGCCCATGATCAGGATGGTGACCAGGAAGGTGTACTTGCGGCCAATCATGTCGCCCAAGCGGCCAAACACCAGCGCGCCAAAGGGACGCACGATGAAACCAGCAGCGAATGCCAGCAGCGCAAAAATGAAGGCCGAGCCTTCGTCAAGTCCGCTGAAAAACTGCTTGGCAATAATGGCTGCCAAAGAACCGTACAGATAAAAGTCGTACCACTCAAAAACGGTGCCGAGTGAGGAAGCGAAGATAACTTTCTTCTCTTCCGCAGACATCGGACGTGCGGCTGCTGTTGCCATAGTTTGTGTCTCCTATTGAAATGTCCAACAACATGCTTGTTGAATGCAGCGCACTATTGTTGCGGCTGCTGACGGTACTCTGACATTCGTCTTGCGCAAACTTGCGAACTTCTGAATGGAAACTTACAGCACCCGCGTTAACCCTCAGAGCTATTTTCGCCATGCGAAATAAAAGGGTTTTTTGAGGCATTTTCCCCTCACTGTGAGGCAGATTTAGCAGCAGCGCAGGCCTGAGATTTATTCAAAATATTTTGACGCTCCTGCGCATTTCGGCAGGTTTTTCAGAAATACCGCCCGGCCATCACCTCCAAACGCGCAGCGCCTGGTCGGCTGCGGCTAATCCCGCACAACGGCCATCAGCCCGGCAAAGCCGATAAACACGCCGCCCGTCACCCGGTTGAACATGCGCATCACATGCGCGTGCTGCAGGAAATGCGACAGCTTGTGCCCGCTAAAGGCATAGACAAAGTACCAGGACACCTCGATCACGGTAAACGTGGCCAGCAAAATGGCGAACTGGGGCAGGGGCGCGCTGTCGGCGTGGATGAACTGCGGAAAGAAGGCGGCGGCAAACAGCATGGCCTTGGGATTGCTGGCCGCAACCATGGCGCCCTGGCGGTACAGCGCCCAGGGACTGTGGCTGGCCGTTGGCAGTGGAGTTTGCGGGTCCGGTGCGCCCTGGTGCACCGGTGCGCGCCAGGACAAGACGCCGAGATAGGCCAGATAGGCTGCGCCCGCCAGGCGCAAAACGTCAAAGACCGCCGGAAAGGCATGCAACAAGGCGCCCAGACCCGCGGCGGAAACACTCATCATCACCAGCAGCGAACTCATGCAGCCCACCATGGTGGCCACGGCTGCGCGCACGCCAAAACGCGCACTGCTGCTCATCACCAGCATCATATTGGGGCCGGGCGTGGCAGAGACCACAAAGGTCATGCCGAAAAACAGCCACCAGGTATTGAGGTTCATGAAGTAGCGCCTTGTAATCTGTTGCGGCTCATGCCTTGCGGGCCGGAATGCCGGACGGAAGCTGCGCCGCGCCGTCCCACTGCGGGCCGCTGAACCAGGCGTCGCCCACCAGGCAACTGCGCAACATGGGCAGCGCGTCCAGCCCCCAGAACACCTGGCCGTCCACGGCGTAACTCGGTACGCCAAACACGCCTTGGGCGATGGCGTCTTCGGTGTGCGCCTTGAGCTGGTCGCGCACTTCGTCGCTGCCCGGGTCTCGCGCGGGCGCCGACTCAGTAGTCAGGGCTTGCAGGCGCTGGGCGTCAGCGGCGTCTTGGCCGCCTTCCCACACGTGGCGAAACAGGGTTTCACAGATATAACGGTTGGGGTTGCCTTGCGGGTCGCTGGCCACGGCCAGGCGCAGCAAGCCCAGCGGATTGAAAGGATGGGTCGCTGGCAAATCCAAGCGCACGCCTTGGGCCTGCGCCAGCCACTGCGACTGGCGGTACACCCATTCGCGCTTCATCGGAATCTCGGCGGGCCCCATTTGTTGCTTGGCTTTGAGCAGCCCGCCCAAAAACACCGGTTGGTAGCGCACGCCATAGCTCAGGCCTTCTAAGGCCTGAGGCAGCGCTTTGAACGCCAGATAAGCGTAGGGCGAAATAAAGTCCAGAAAAAACGTGATTTGCTTCATTTCAAAAACTCCAGTCGTTCGCCAATGCGCTGCCACACCGCGCGTTTGTCCTGGTCGGTGTTGGTAGACCAGGCGCCGATTTCTTCGATGCTGCGCAGGCAGCCTATGCACCAGCCGGTTTGCGCGTCCATCTGGCAAACCGAAATGCAGGGCGACGGCGGCGCATAAGGCGCGGCCAGCGCGTCAGGCAGGCGCGCGGTCAGCAGGCGCTGGTACTGGGTCGCCGGGTCGGGCTTGGCCCGGCGCTGGGGGCGCTCGGCGCGGGGCGTCGTGTACGGGATGGAATCAGAGGGCATTGCGGCGGTTCAAGAGGGCGGTGGCAGCGCGCGAGTTTGGCACACGCTGCAAATAGGCGCTAATGAAGGCGCTGGCGTCGAGCAGCCGCTCCAGGTCAATGCCGGTGTCAATGCCCATGCCGTGCAGCATGAACACCACGTCTTCGGTGGCCACGTTGCCGGTGGCGCCCTTGGCATACGGGCAGCCCCCCAGACCTGCCACGGAAGTGTCAAAGCTGGAAATACCCAACTCCAGCGCGGCCAGGGTGTTGGCCAGCGCCTGGCCGTAGGTGTCATGAAAGTGGCCCGACACCGCCTCAAGGGAATAGTGGCGCAGCGCGGCTTCCAGCGCTGAGCGCACCTTGCGCGGCGTGCCCACGCCAATGGTGTCGGCCACGCCGATGTGCTGCACGCCCATCTCGCGCATCAGGCGCGCCACCAGGCCCACGCGCTCGGGCGCAATCTCCCCCTCATACGGGCACCCCAAAGCACACGATATGGCACCGCGCACCGCCACGCCTTGCGCCAGCGCAGCGGCCACCACCGGGCGAAAGCGCTCCATGCTCTCGCTGATGCTGCAGTTGATGTTCTTTTGGCTAAAGGCCTCGCTGGCCGCGCCAAAGACCACGATCTCGTCGGGCTTTCTGTCCAAGGCAGCTTCTAGGCCCTGCATATTGGGCGTGAGCACCGAGTAGCGCACGCCCGGTTTACGCGCAATGCCGGCCATCACTTGCGCGTTGTCCGCCATTTGCGGCACCCACTTGGGGCTGACGAAGCTGGTGACTTCGATTTGCGTGAAACCGGCTTCTTGCAGGCGGTGCACCAGTTCAACCTTGATGGCGGCAGGCACTGGCTGCTTTTCGTTTTGCAGGCCGTCGCGCGGGCCGACTTCGAGGATTTTGACGCGGGAGGGAATGGACATGGGACGACCTCAAAGTAAACGGTGAACCAAAAAAAACAATATGCGGCGGCAAGACCGTGGCCGCAGTGCGAGATCAGTAACCGCGTACCAAGTCCACGACTCCGGCCACCGGCTCGCCGCGCTCCAGCGCATGGATTTTGCCCACAATTTGCGCAATGCTCTCGCTACGCAGGGTGCGCGCCGAGGTGTGCGGCGTCACGGTAATACGCGGATGGGTCCAAAACGGGTGGTCCGCGGGCAAGGGTTCGGTGCGGAATACGTCCAACATGGCGCCGGCCATCTGGCCCGTCTCCAGCAGCGCCAGCAGGTCTTCTTCCACCAAATGGCGGCCCCGGGCGACGTTGATCAGGTAGGCGCCGCTGTGCAGTTGCGACAGGGTGTGGCGGTTGAGGATGTTTTCGGTCTCGGGCGTGAGCGGCAGCAGGTTGACCAGCACGCGGGTGCCCGCCAAAAAACGGTCCAGCTCTTGCGCCCCGCTAAAGCATTGCACGCCAGCAATGTGTTTAGGGCTGCGGCTCCAGCCCAACACCGGAAACTCAAACTGCGCCACCGCCTGCGCCACCCGCGCGCCCAGCACGCCCAGGCCCAAGATGCCCACCGGAAAATCAGCGCGCGCAAGCGGCTTGCGAAACGACCAGTTTCCCGCGCGGGTATCGGCCTCGTAGGCGTCAAATTCGCGGGTGTGGCGGATCAGCGCATGGCACACGTATTCAGCCATTTGCACCGACATGCCAGCATCGTCCAGGCGCACCAGCTTGGTTTGTGGGGGCACTTGCAGCGCCAGCAGCGCGTCCACGCCCGCGCCAATATTGAACGCGGCCTTGAGTTGCGGCTGCTGGTCAAACAAGGTTTGCGGTGGTGCCCAAACCACGGCGTAGTCGGCGGGTGCATCGCCGCTATGCCAGAGGCTCACGTCCGCTTGTGGCAGCGCGGCTTGCAGGCCTTGCAGCCAGGGCTCGGGCTTGGTGTCGGTGCAGCAAAAAGTAATGCGCATGGGCGTTGGGCTCAGTTCGAAAAGGGGCAAGCGGCTTCAGGCCGCCACAGCCACCGCCAGGCGCAGCAACTCGGCGCCCTCCGCCACCTGGTCGCCAGGGGCGTAAAGCAGCTCTTGCACCGTGCCGTCGGCCGGGGCGCTGATGGTGTGCTCCATTTTCATCGCATCCATCACCGCCAGCGGCTGGCCGCGGCGCACCACGTCGCCCGCCTTGACGGCAAAAGACAGCAATTTGCCCGGCATGGGCGCGGTCAAGCGGCCGCCGTCGGCCTGCGCCACGGCCGCGTGGGCCAGCGCGTCCACCGCCACGATCTGGGTGGCGCCGCGGGCCATGAACACGTGGGCGCTTTCGCCGTGGCGGTAGACCTGCAGGCGCTGGCGCTCTTGGCCCCACGCAATGTCCAGGCTGCCATCGGCTTGCACCGTGAAGTTCAGCGCAGCATTCACGCCACCGCATTCGAGTTGCGCCGCGCCGTCGCGCGTTGGGCGCAGGGTGGCGCTTTGGGGCGCACCGGCAAATTCCAGCGCGAAGTTGCGCAACGGCGCGGCGTGCGACTGCCAGGAATCGCGCGCGGCCCAGGGGTCTTTCCAGCCCGCGACTGCGTCGGCTGCGGCGCTCTCTAGGCGCAAGGTGTCGGCCACCAAGGCCGCACCGGCCCAGGCCAGGCCTACTTTTTCTTGGTCAAACAGCGTGGTGGCTTCGCGCGCAATCAGCGCCGTGTCCAGGCGCGCTTGGGCAAACGCGTCGCTGGCCACCACGTGGCGCAAAAACTGCACATTGGTGCTCAGGCCCACGATATGGGTTTGGGCGAGTGCCGCATCCATGCGCGCCAGGGCCTCGGCGCGGGTGCGTCCGTGCACGATGAGCTTGGCGACCATGGAGTCGTAATAGGGGCTGATGGTGTCTCCCTGGCGCACGCCCGAGTCCACACGCACGCCGTAGTCGGCGCGGGCAAAACTGTGGTGCGCGGGCAAGGCGTAAACACCGAGCGTGCCGGTGGCGGGCAAAAACTGCTTGTCCGGCGTCTCAGCACAAATGCGCGCCTCAATCGCGTGGCCGGTAATCTGCAATTCGTCCTGGCGCAAGGGCAGCGGCCCGCCGCTGGCCACAATCAACTGCCACTCCACCAGATCAAGGCCGGTGATCGCCTCGGTGACGGGGTGTTCGACCTGGAGGCGCGTGTTCATCTCCATAAAGTAGAACGTCATGGCCTCGGGCCGGTCGTAGCTGGCCTGTTCCACAATAAATTCAACCGTGCCCGCTCCCACGTAGTTCACTGCGCGCGCCGCCGCTACGGCGGCCGCGCCCATTTGTGCGCGCAGGGCCTCGGTCATGCCGGGCGCAGGCGCTTCTTCCAACACCTTTTGGTGGCGACGCTGCACCGAGCAATCGCGCTCAAACAAATAAACGTAATTGCCCTGGCTGTCGCCAAACACCTGAATCTCAATGTGGCGCGGGCGTTGCACGTATTTTTCAATCAGCACGGCGCCGTTGCCAAAGCTGCCCACGGCCTCGCGCTGGCAGCTGGCCAAGGCGGCGGCAAAGTCGCCGGTCGCCTCCACAATGCGCATGCCCTTGCCGCCGCCGCCTGCACTGGCCTTGATCAATACGGGGTAGCCAATGCGGTCGGCCTCGCGCTGCAAGAGCGCAGGGTCTTGGTCGGCGCCGTGGTAGCCGGGCACCAGCGGCACACCGGCGCGCTCCATCAATTGCTTGGATTCGGCCTTCAAACCCATGGCGCGAATTGCGCTGGGTGATGGGCCAATAAAGGCCAAGCCCGCGTCGGCGCAGGCTTGCGCAAAAGCGTCGTTCTCACTCAAAAAGCCGTAGCCCGGGTGAATGGCCTGCGCGCCCGTGGCCAGCGCAGCGTCAATGATGGCCTGCCAGCGCAAATAACTGTCTTTGGGCGCACTGCCGCCAATGTGCACCGCCTGGTCGCACAGTTGCACGTGGCGCGCGCGGGCGTCGGCGTCCGAATACACGGCCACAGTCTGGATGCCCAAGCGGGCCGCAGTGGCCGCCACGCGGCACGCGATTTCGCCACGGTTGGCGATGAGGATTTTGGTGAACATAGAACTTTCCAGTCGGAGTAATCAGTGAGGCCTGGGCTGCAGCGTGCGCTTTACATGCGGAAAATGCCAAACTTCGTCTCTGCCACCGGCGCGTTCAGCGCGGCGCTTAGGCCCAGGGCCAGCACGCGGCGGGTGTCTGCCGGGTCAATGATGCCGTCGTCCCACAGGCGGGCGGTGGCGAAATAGGGGTGGCCCTGGGTTTCGTACTGGGCTTTGATGGGCGCTTTGAACGCGGCTTCTTCGTCGGCGCTCCAGCTACCGCCCTTGGCTTCTAGGCCGTCGCGCTTGACAGTGGCCAAGACGCTGGCTGCTTGTTCGCCACCCATGACGCTGATGCGCGCGTTGGGCCACATCCACAAAAAGCGCGGGCTGTAGGCGCGCCCGCACATGCCATAGTTGCCCGCGCCAAAGCTGCCGCCAATGATGATGGTGAACTTGGGCACCGCCGCGCATGCCACGGCCGTGACCATCTTGGCGCCGTTGCGGGCAATGCCTTCGTTCTCGTACTTGCGCCCGACCATGAAGCCGGTGATGTTTTGCAGAAACACCAGCGCAATCTTGCGCTGGCAGCACAGCTCGATAAAGTGCGCGCCCTTCAGCGCCGACTCGCTGAACAAAATGCCGTTGTTGGCGATGATGCCTACGGCCATGCCCTCAATGTGCGCAAAGCCACACACCAGCGTGGCGCCAAAGCGCGGCTTGAACTCATGAAACTCGCTGCCGTCCACGATGCGGGCGATGATCTCGCGCACGTCAAAGGGCTTGCGCGTGTCGGTGGGAATCACGCCATACAACTCTTCGGCGGCAAACTGGGGTGGCGTGGGCTGGGTTGCGGCCTCGGGCGCGGCCTTGTGGTGGTTCAGATGCGCCACGGCTTCGCGCGCCAGCGCCAGCGCGTGCAGGTCGTTTTGCGCCAGGTGGTCGGCCACGCCTGAGAGGCGCGTGTGCACGTCGCCACCGCCTAAGTCTTCGGCGCTCACCACTTCGCCCGTGGCGGCCTTGACCAGCGGGGGGCCACCCAAAAAGATGGTGCCCTGGTTCTTGACGATGATGGTCTCGTCACTCATGGCCGGCACATAGGCGCCGCCTGCGGTGCAACTGCCCATGACCACCGCAATTTGCGCAATGCCTTGCGCGCTCATATTGGCCTGGTTGTAGAAGATGCGGCCGAAATGGTCGCGGTCCGGGAACACCTCGTCCTGGTTGGGCAAATTGGCGCCACCCGAATCCACCAGATAAATACAGGTGAGGTTGTTTTGCTGCGCCACTTCTTGCGCGCGCAGGTGCTTTTTGACCGTCATCGGGTAATAGGTGCCGCCTTTGACGGTGGCGTCGTTGCACACAATCATGCAGTCCACGCCGCTGACCCGGCCAATGCCGGCAATCAATCCGGCGCTCGGGGCGTCGTTGTGGTACAGGTTGAGGGCGGCCAGGGGCGCGAGTTCCAGAAACGGCGTGCCCGGGTCGAGCAGCATGTGCACACGTTCGCGCGGCAGCAATTTGCCGCGCGCCGTGTGCCGGGCGCGCGCCGTTTCGCCGCCGCCCAGGGCCACTTTTTCTAGGTGCAGGCGCAAATCGTCCACCAGTGCGCGCATGGCAGCGGCGTTGGCCTGGAAGTCGGCGGAGCGGGGGTTGAGCTGGCTTTGCAAAACGGACATGGGTGCACCTTTGTTTCAGATTCGCGCCAGCATAGGCGCGCCCTGATTCGCACTTGCGCCACAAAGGTTGCAAATCGTGCCAGCTTGTGCGTCACAATGCGGGCCAGCCATGCCCGCAACATCCCGCCCGACCACCGCAACCCTGCCCTACGCAGCAGCGCCCGCACAGGGCCAGGCTGCCACACCTATCGCTTTTGTGCAGGCCATTGTGGCGGCCTATGCGCAGCGCGGCTTGGACGCCAGCGCCACGCTGGCCAAGGCACAAATCGAGCCGCAGTTATTGGCCCAACCCCAGGCCCGCATCACCGCCATGCAAATGGAATGGGTGTCGGCGCTGGCCATGCAAGAACTTGACGACGAAGGCCTGGGCTGGTTCAGCCGCCGCCTGCCCTGGGGCAGCTACGGCATGCTGGTGCGCGCCTCGCTCACCGCGCCCACGCTGCGGGTGGCGCTGCAGCGCTGGTGCCGCCACCACGGCCTGCTGACCGACGACATTGCGCTGACCCTTACAGAGAAGGACGGGCTGGCGTCACTGCAACTGACCGAAGTACGCGGCCTGGGTGATCCGCAGGAGTTTTGCGTGGTGTCGGTGCTGCGCAACGCCCTGGGCGTGGCCTGTTGGCTGACCGATTCGCGCATTCCGCTGCAAGGCACCGAGCTGCGCTTTGCCGCCCCCGCGCACCAGGCCAGCTACCAGGTGCTGTTTGACGGCCCCACGCGCTTCGGCGCCCCCACCCACCGCCTGCTGTTTGACGCGCGCTACCTGGCGCTGCCGGTGCGCCGCGACGAAGCGGCGCTGCAAAACATGCTGCAGCGCGCCCTGCTGCTCACGGTGCGCCCCTACCGCCGCGACCGCCTGCTGGTCGAAAAAGTGCGCCAAACCCTGGCCCAGCACCCCGAACACTGCCGCAACGCCGACGACCTGGCGCACTGGCTCAACCTGTCGGCCCGCACCCTGCACCGCCAGCTCAAGGAAGAAGGCGCGTCCCTGCAGCAGCTCAAAGACGCCGTGCGCCGCGACGTGGCCGTGGCCCAGTTGCAACGCAGCCGCCGCCCCGTCAAGCAAATTGCGGCGCTGGCGGGGTTTAACAATGAGAAGAGTTTTATCCGGGCGTTTAAGGGCTGGACGGGGCAGACGCCGGACGTGTTTCGGGTTGCGGCGCTAGGCCGATTAGAGGCACCTCCCGATTCAAACGCCGAATCAGCAGCCAGCCCGCAGACACGCCGCTAAAACTGCACGCCGTCCAGGTACAACCAGCGCCCACCTTCGAGCACAAAGCGGCTGCGCTCGTGCAGGCGCGTGGCGGGGCCGCTCAACGGCTTTTGGCGGGCCACGAATTCCACCTCGGCGGTGTCCGCACAGATTAGCTGGTAGTCGCGCACTTCCAGCCCCAGCCACTTCACGCCGGGATCAAATTCAATGTGGGCCGGGCGATGGCTGGCCTGCCAGGTGGCGCGCAAATAGGCTTCGCGCTCCAGCACAAAGGCGGTGTAGCGCGAGCGCATAAGTTGCTGGGCGTCGGGGGCAAAGGGGCCACAGGCTGCGTCCGCTTCCAGCCAGCGGCCACAGCACTGGCCGTAAGCAAGCGCCGCTTTCGTTGTGGGCTTGCGCCCCGGCGTGGCGGCGATTGCGGACACGCAGCCGCACGGGCAGGGCTCGGTGGGCGCCAGCAGCTTCATGCCTTGGCGTGGCGTTTGGCTTTTTGTTCTTCCAGCGTCAGGGTGGGCGCGCCGTCTTTCACCCATTGGGCAAAGCCGCCGTCCATATGGGCCACGTTGGTCATGCCCATGTCTTGCAGGGCTTTGGCGGCCAGCGCGCTGCGCCAGCTGGCGGCGCAAAACAGAATGAACTCTTTGCCCTCGTCGCCAAACACCGGCTTGAAATAGGGCGAGGCCGGGTCCACCCAAAACTCCAGCATGCCGCGCGGCGCCAGCACCGCGCCGTCAATCGTGCCTTCGCGCTCTAGCTCGCGCATATCGCGAATGTCCACCAGTTGCACCGTGGGGTCTTGCAGGCGCGCAAGCACCTGCGCCACGGTGTAGGTGGTGATCTGGGCGTTGGCTTCGTCTACGAGTTGACGAAATCCTTTGGTGATGGGCATGGGGATTCTCTCGAGCAGGGGTGCGGGCGCGCGGCTTTAGGCCAGCCCCCGCTGAATAATGATCTTCTGCACGTCCGAGGTACCTTCGTAAATCTGGCACACCCGCACATCCCGGTAAATGCGCTCCACCGGAAAGTCGCTCACATAGCCGTAGCCGCCCAGGGTCTGGATGGCGGCGCTGCACACTTGCTCGGCCATTTCGCTGGCAAACAGCTTGGCCATGGCGGCTTCTTTCAGGCAGGGGCGCCCGGCGTCGCGCAGGGCAGCGGCGTGCCAGATGAGTTGGCGGGCCGCCTCGATCTGTGTGGCGCAATCCGCCAGCCGGAAACCCACCGCCTGGTGGTTGAAGATGGGCTGGCCAAAACTTTGGCGGTCTTTGGCGTAAGCAATGGCCACTTCCAGCGCGCTGCGCGCCATACCAACGCTTTGCGCGGCAATGCCGATGCGCCCGCCTTCCAAGCCACCCAGGGCGATGCCGTAGCCCTCGCCCTCTTTGCCGATCAGGTTCTCAGCCGGGATACGGCAGTTGTCAAAATTGATTTGCGCCGTGTCACTGCTGTGCTGGCCCAGCTTGTCTTCCAGCCGCGCCACCACATAGCCCGGCGCCTTGGTGGGCACCAAAAAGGCGCTCATGCCGCGCTTGCCCGCGCCCTTGTCCGTCACCGCTACCACAATTGCCACATCGCCGTTCTTGCCGCTGGTGATGAACTGCTTGACACCGTTCAGCACATAGCTATCTCCCTCGCGCGTGGCGGTGGTGCGCAAGGCAGAGGCGTCCGAGCCCACATGCGGCTCGGTCAGGCAAAAGGCGCCCAGCATCTGCCCTTGCGCCAGCGGTGTGAGCCACTGCCGCTGCTGCTGCGCATTGCCGTAGCGCATCAGGATGGCGTTGACCGGGCAGTTGGTCACGCTGATGACCGTGCTGGTGCCGCCGTCACCCGCGGCAATTTCTTCCAGCACCAGCGCCAGCGTCAGGTAGTCCAGCCCGGCACCGCCCAGGTCTTCGGGCACGCATATGCCGTAGGCACCGAGCGCGGCCAGGCCCTGGTGCGCGTCCTTGGGAAAGTGGTGCTCCTTGTCCCAGCGCGCGGCATGCGGCCAGAGTTCGGTTTGGGCGAAGTCACGCACCGCCTCGCGAATCATTTCCTGGTCGGGGGTCAACAGCATGCAGG
>CANBVJ010000056.1 GCA_947372865.1 Comamonadaceae bacterium | reverse complement strand
GACGTGTGTCGCAGTTGCTGACCCAAGGCGGCTTGCCGCGCCGTGCGGTCTCGCCCGAGGAAATGAAAACCATTGAGCCCACCTTGGCGGGCAACTACTACGGCGGCTATTTCACCGAGAGCGACTCGACCGGTGACATCCACGCCTTCACCACCGGCCTGGCCGCTGCGGCGCAGCGCCTGGGCGTGAAAATTCTCTACGGCCAAGACGTGCGCGGGGTGGGCAGCGACGGCCAGCAAGCCTGGGTGACCGCGGCCGCTGAGGGCGAAGACAGCGAGGTGCACACCTTTGACAGCATGGTGGTGTGCGCCGGCGTGGCCAGCCGTGATCTGGCCGCGCAACTGGGTGACCGCGTCAACATTTACCCGGTCAAGGGGTATTCCATCACCGTGAATCTGAACGATGCGCAAAGCCAAGCGGGCGCGCCCAACGTCAGCCTGCTGGACGACGAAACCAAGCTGGTCACCAGCCGTTTGGGCGTGAACCGCTTCCGCGTGGCCGGGACGGCCGAGTTCAACGGGGTGAACCGCGACATCCGCGCCGACCGCATCCGTCCACTGGTTAACTGGGTTGAACAGTGCTTCCCGAATATCAACACCCGCTCGGTGGTGCCATGGGCCGGTCTGCGCCCCATGATGCCGAACATGATGCCGCGCGTAGGCCGGGGCCGCCAAGCCAATGTGTTTTACAACACCGGCCACGGCCACCTGGGCTGGACTTTGTCGGCCATTACCGCCGACATGGTGGGTGATGTGGTTTTGAACCACTTGCGCCCCATCGGCCAGGCCACCAGCAAACTGCGCCCGGCGCAGGCTTAGTCCAGACGCCGCTAAACCCCCGCCCCACCCCTGCCTGCGCCTTGGGCAAAGCGCGTGGCGCCTGCGCTGAATTCGCCGCTGGCCAGACTGGCCTGGCCGTGGGCGAATTCGTTGCGCAGCGCGGCGTCCAGCGTCAAGCCGTCTTGTTCATACGCGCTCAGGCGGTCGTGGCGCAGGCAGGTTTGGGGCAGGTCGGCGAGTTGCTGGGCCAATGCCAGGGCCGCATTCAGAGCCTGGCCGTCGTCCACCACGCGGTTGGCAAGGCCCATGGTCAGGGCTTCGTCAGCGCCCACGGCGCGGCCGGTCAGGATCAAATCGAGCGCGCGCGACAGGCCAATGAGGCGCGGCAAGCGCACCGTGCCGCCGTCGATCAGGGGCACGCCAAAGCGGCGGCAAAACACGCCCAGCACGGCCGAGCGCTCTACCACCCGCAGGTCGCACCACAGCGCCAACTCCAAACCACCCGCCACAGCGTGGCCGCTGATGGCCGCCACCACGGGCTTGGACAACAACATGCGCGACGGGCCCATGGGCCCGTCGCCCTCGGGCTCCAGGCGGTTGCGCCGCGCGGGGTCGTTCATGGCTTTGAGGTCGGCACCCGCGCAAAAGGTGGCGTGCTCGCCGTGCAGCACCGCCACGCGGGCTTCAGCGTCCGCGTCAAAGGCGCGAAACGCATCGGCCAGCGCCTGCGCAGTAGCGCCGTCAACCGCGTTGCGGGCCTTCTGGCGGTTCAGGGATACCACGGTGACGGCGCCATGGCGCATCACCACAACCGGCTGGTCTGACATAAAGGCCTTTGCACGCCCGTGCAAGCTTTGGCGCACTGGGGCCAGCGCGGCGCGGGATTGCGCCACGCTGCCCGGCGCTTTGCCTGGGGCGTGGCCGCAGTATGGCAGCGCCGCAAACTGGCTGCGGTGGCTTAGGCCAGCGCGGCGTCCAGGCCCATTTGGTCGAGCTTTTGAAAGTGCTTGCGCGCCAGCGCCACCACTTGGGCGTCGCTGGGATGGTCGCTGGCGATGCTGTCCGATATGGCCGCAGCCACCAGCACGCTATGAGTTTTAGCCCAGCTTGAGAATTCGTCGCGCGCCATGCCGGGTCCCGTCAGCAGCACCTCATGCACGCCGGCCAAGGCTACGGCCACGTCAGAAAACATGACCTTGCTGTCGTGCAGCTTGCCCTGGTGCTTGTGGTGGCTGCGCGAGTGGATGCGCTGCGCTTGCATGTGTTCGCGGTCAAACATCATGACGTGGGCTTCTTGGTGGTCGATCCAGACAACAGCGTGAAAAGTGGACATGCGGGCTTTCTTAAGGGTGAAGTAAATGGGTGGGGTGCTCGGCCTTTTCCTGGCAGGCAATGCAGCGAGCGGCTTGCGGCGTGGCGCGCAGGCGCTCGGCAGCAATCGTGGTGCCGCAGTCGGTGCAGCTGCCGTAGGTGCCCAGGTCCAGGCGCGCCAGGGCGTCGGCAATCTGGCCGAGTTCGGCGGTTTCGCGTTCGTTCAGGGCAAATTCCACGTCGCGCTCGCTGGCCACTTGGGCGGGCGAGTCTTCGGAATGGGCGAAATGCTCTTCGGCCACGTCGGCACGGCTGCGGGTGCCACCGCGCTGCTGCGCGATATGAGCCAACAGCTCTGTGCGCTGGGCGAGCAGGTTCGCGCGGTAGCTTGTGAGTAGGTTGGAATGCGTCAAAGCAGCTCCTTTGTCAATAGGAGCCCATGCTAGGCCGATGGCGCGCAGGGTTCTAGACCTAGGTCAAGTGCGGGCTAAAAAACGCTTCAAAAATCGCAGCTTGGCGCGCAACGCGCATTGCACGCCCAGCCGGCTTTGCTGGCAATCCTTTGTGCTGGATCAAGGCCCCGTGCTGTGTTCGGCGCACCATGGAATCTTTCATCTAAGGGAACCACCATGCACGCGCTCAAAGACTTGTTCACCACCGATTACGGCATCATGAGCGTCGTAGGCATCGCGTTCATGCTCGGCATGCTGGCATTTTTTGTCCGCTACTTTTTCCACCACATGCACGAAGACGAGGCGAGCGAGAAGGCGCGGCACGCCAGCTAGTTCCCACCTTCAACGCCGCAGAGCGGTGTTACCTGCAGCTCTCCTAGAGCCGGGACGCAGATGCGCAACGCTGGCAGGGTCACGCGCTTGAATAAAGGGTAAGCGTGGGGAAAAGTAAAACCCGGTGAAAAATCGCCACGGATTGCGGGTTTAATACGCGAGCTGGCAAAGCGCACCTGGTCGGACCGTCTGGCCAGGGCCGCCTGCCCCTCTAATTTGAAGCATGCGCCAAGAATTCATCCTGGAAACCCGGCAACTGAGCAAAGAGTTCAAAGGCTTTGTCGCCGTTGACCGTGTCGATCTGCGGATACGCCGGGGCAGCATCCACGCCCTGATCGGGCCCAATGGCGCGGGAAAAACCACCTGTTTCAACCTGCTAACCAAGTTTTTGACGCCCAGCTCGGGCCAGATTCTGTTTGAGGGCCAAGACATTACCGCGCTGTCGCCGGTGCGCATTGCCCGCCAGGGCGTCATCCGCTCCTTCCAGATTTCCTCGGTTTTTCCGCACCTCACGGTGCTGGAAAACGTGTGTATCGCGCTGCAGCAGCGGCTGATGAAGACGTCCTTCCAGTTTTGGCGCTCCGAGCGCGTGCTCGACCAGTTGCACCCGCGCGCGCTGGAGCTGCTGCGTGAAGTGGATCTGGAGGCCTACGCCGCAATTCCCGCGGTGGAGTTGAGCTACGGCCGCAAGCGTGCGCTGGAAATCGCCACCACGCTGGCCATGGACCCGCAGCTCATGCTGCTGGACGAGCCCACCCAAGGCATGGGCCTGGAAGACGTGGACCGCATCCGCCAGCTCATCAAAAAAGTGGCAGCCAACCGCACCGTGCTGATGGTTGAACACAATATGAGCGTGGTGTCGAGCATCGCCGACACCATCACCGTACTGCAACGCGGCGCGGTGTTGGCCGAGGGCCCTTACGCCGAGGTGTCGCAAAACCCGGCCGTGATTGAGGCCTATATGGGCAGCGCCAGCACCGCCTTAAAAGGAGCGCACTGATGGCCGCCCCTATTTTGGAAGTCAAGGGCCTGCACGGCTGGTACGGCGAGTCGCATGTGCTGCACGGCGTGGATTTTTCGGTGCAAGAAGGCGAAGTCGTCACCCTGCTCGGGCGCAATGGCGCCGGGCGCACCAGCACGCTGCGCGCCATCATGGGCCTGATTGGCAGCCGCAAAGGCTCGATCAAGCTCTGGGGCCGCGAGACCATCGGCATGCCAACCCACCAGATTGCGCGCATGGGCATTGGCTACTGCCCCGAAGAGCGCGGCATTTTTTCCTCGCTCTCAACCGAAGAAAACCTACTGCTGCCGCCCAAATTGGCGCCCGGCGGCATGTCGGTGGAGCAGATTTACGCGATGTTTCCCAACCTGGAGTCGCGCGCCCACAGCCAGGGCACGCGCCTGTCCGGCGGCGAGCAACAGATGCTGGCGGTGGCACGCATTTTGCGCACCGGCGCCCGACTTTTGTTTTTGGATGAAATCTCCGAAGGCCTGGCCCCGGTAATCGTGCAAAAACTCGCCGAAATGGTGGTCGCGCTGCGCAAGCAGGGTTACACCATCGTGATGGTGGAGCAAAACTTTGTATTTGCCGCGCCGCTGGCAGACCGCTTTTTGGTGATGGAGCACGGCACCGTGATCCAGGAATTCACCCAGGCCGAGTTGCCCTCGCGCATGGACCGGCTGCACGAATACCTGGGCGTGTGAGCGCCCCCGTTCCCTTGATCGTTTTTTTACCTACCGGAGACCGACATGAAACTTAAAAAAATTACCCTCGCTTGCGCCCTGACCACCGCCAGCCTGCTGGGTGCGGGTGCCGCCCAAGCCCAAATCTCGGGCGACGTGATTCGCATCGGCTTTATTACCGACCTGTCCGGCCTGTACGCCGACATTGACGGCCCGGCGGGCGCCGAAGCCATCCGCATGGCGATTGCCGACCTGGGCGGCGCGGTTGCCGGCAAGAAAATTGAACTGTTGGTGGCCGACCACCAAAACAAGGCCGACGTGGCCGCTGCCAAAGCACGCGAGTGGTTCGACCAACAAGGCGTGGATGTGCTCATTGGTGGCACCAATTCGGGCACCAGCTTGGCCATGGCCAAAGTGGCGCTGGAAAAGAAAAAGCCCTTCTTCCCTGTGGGCGCAGGTAGCTCGGCGCTGACCAACGAGCAGTGTTCGCCCTACACCACGCACTACGCCTACGACACCGTGGCACTGGCCAAAGGCACGGGCCCGGCCGTGGTCAAGGCTGGCGGCAAAAGCTGGTACTTTTTGACGGCAGATTACGCCTTCGGTACCGCACTGCAAAACGACGCCAGCACCGTGGTTAAGGCTGCGGGCGGCAACGTGGTGGGTTCGGTGCGCCACCCCTTGTCTGCCAGCGATTTTTCTTCCTTCATGCTGCAAGCGCAGTCGAGCAAAGCGCAAATCCTGGGCCTGGCCAATGCTGGTGGTGACACGATCAACGCCGTCAAGGCGGCCAACGAGTTTGGCGTCACCAAGACCATGAAGCTGGCCGGTCTGCTGATGTTCATCAACGACGTGCATTCGCTGGGCCTGCCTGCCACGCAAGGCATGTACCTGACCGACAGTTGGTACTGGAACCAGTCGCCCGAGTCGCGCGCCTGGAGCAAGCGCTTTTTCGAAAAATTCAAGCGCATGCCCTCGTCGATTCAAGCCGCTGATTACTCGGTGGCGCAGTTTTACCTCGGCGCCGTCAAGGCCGCCGCGTCCGACGACGGGGACAAGGTGATGGAGCAAGTGCACAAGCTCAAGGTCAACGACATGTACGCCAAGGGCGGCTACGTGCGTCCCGACGGCCGCATGGTGCACGACATGTTCCTGATGCAAGTCAAAACCCAGGCCGAGTCCAACACGCCGTGGGACTATTACAAGCTGATTTCCACCACCAAGGGCGAAGACGCCTTCACCACCAAGGCCGAATCCAAGTGCGCTTTGTGGAAATAACAAAAAGCTAAACCATGGACGTTTTTGGCATTCCCATTCAGGCTTTTCTGGGCCAGCTTTTGCTGGGGCTGGTCAATGGCTCTTTTTACGCCATGCTCAGTCTCGGCCTGGCCGTGATTTTTGGCCTCTTGGGCATTGTCAACTTCGCCCATGGCGCGCTGTACATGGTCGGCGCCTATGTCGCCTTTGTGCTGCTCGACACCTTTGGCATTGGTTACTGGTGGGCGCTGCTGATTGCGCCGTTGGTGGTAGGCGGCTTGGGCGTGGTGATTGAACGCACGCTGCTCAAGCACCTCTACAAGATTGACCCGATCTACGGCCTGTTGCTGACCTTTGGCCTGGCGCTGATTGCCGAAGGCGTGTTTCGCGACCAGTTTGGCGTGTCCGGGCAGTCGTACCCGGTGCCCGAACTGCTGCGTGGCGCCACCGACCTGGGCTTTATGGTGCTGCCCAACTACCGCGCTTTTGTGGTGTTTGCATCCTTGGCGGTGTGCCTGGGCACCTGGTTTGTCATTGAGCGCACGCGCTTGGGCAGCTATCTGCGCGCGGGCACCGAAAACCCGGCGCTGGTGCAGGCCTTTGGCATCAACGTGCCGGTGATGGTGATGCTGACCTATGGCGCAGGCGCCGGTCTGGCCGCGCTGGCTGGCGTGCTGGCTGCGCCCGTCATTCAGATCACGCCGCTCATGGGCAGCAATTTGATCATCGTGGTCTTTGCGGTGGTGGTGATTGGCGGCATGGGCTCGATTTTGGGCTCCATCCTTACTGGTCTGGCGCTGGGGCTGATTGAGGGCCTGACCAAGGTGTTTTACCCCGAGGCGTCGAGCATCGTGGTGTTTGTGATCATGGCGCTGGTGCTGATGGTGCGACCCGCCGGCCTGTTTGGCAAGGAAAAGTAATGAACGCTGCGACCTCACTGACGCGACGCAGCCATATTGCCCTCTGGTTGGGCCTGGCCGTGCTGCTGGCCGCACCGTTCATCGGGCTCTACCCGGTGTTCATGATGAAGGCGCTGTGCTACGCCATCTTTGCCTGCGCCTTCAATTTGCTGCTGGGCTACACCGGCTTGCTGTCCTTTGGTCACGCGGCCTATTTGGGCGCGGCGGCCTATGCCACTGGCTGGCTGGTGCGCAGCCAGGGCTGGTCGCCTGAACTCGGGGTTTTGGCGGGCACGGCGGTGGCCGCGGCCTGCGGCCTGGTGGTGGGGCTGATCGCCATTCGCCGCCAGGGCATTTACTTTGCCATGGTGACGCTGGCCATGGCGCAGATGATTTATTTTGTGTTCCTGCAAGCGCCCTTTACCGGCGGTGAAGACGGCTTGCAAGGCGTGCCGCGCGGCATGCTGTTTGGCGTGCTGTCGCTGGCCGACGACCGGGTGCTGTACTACGTGGTGCTGGCCGTGTTTGTGGCGGTTTTTCTGGCCATCATCCGCATCGTGCACTCGCCCTACGGCCAAGTGCTCAAGGCGATTCGCGAGAACGAGCCGCGCGCCATTTCACTGGGTTACGACGTGGACCGCTACAAGCTGCTGGCTTTTGTTATGTCCACCGCGCTGGCCGGACTGGGCGGCGCCATGAAATGCCTGGTGCTGGGCTTTGCCACTTTGTCAGACGCGCACTGGTCGCTCTCCGGCGAGGTGGTGCTGATGACGCTCCTGGGCGGCATGGGCACCTTTGCCGGCCCGGTGGTGGGCGCGTTCACCATCATCGGCCTGCAAAATTTTTTGGCCGATCAGGTCGGTTCGTGGATCAACGTCATCATCGGCGGCATTTTTGTGGTCTGCGTGGTGGCGTTTCGCAAGGGCTTTGTGGGCGAACTGCTGGCCTGGCAAACCAAAAAATAGCGCGCCCGGGCGATCCTTCCCATACTGTGACCTGCGCCACGCAGGCAAACCGCTACGGTCCATCGCCCTCTACCTCCCTGCGGTGGGCGGCGAGCGGCCTATCTGATATTCCTTTTCTTGCAGGGGCTTACGTCTAGCGCTGCAACTGGGTATTCACCGCGTCGAGCTGCGCATCGTCCAGCGCCCCGGCCAAGGCACTGAGTTGCAGGCGAGCCAGCAGCAGTTCGCTGCGGGCTTGTACCAGTGCCAGCGCGGCAGCGCCAGCGTCGTTCTCGGCCTGCAGCAGGTCGAGCGTGGTGCGGTCGCCCAACTGGCGGCCAAGTTGGGTGGCGTCTTGGCGGGCGGCACTGGCTTGCTGGGCGGCGGCCAGCGCGGCCAGGCGGGCCGGGCCGGTTTGCAGCGCCAGCCAGGCGCTCTGCACTTGCTGCGCTGTTTGCTGGCGCGCGGCTTCGAGTTCGGCCTGGGCCTGGTCTTGCAGGCGCAGCGCTTCTTGCTGGCGCGCGTCGCGCAGGCCACCGGTGAACACCGTCATGGACCATTGCACGCCCACCATGCGCTGGCCGCTGCTGTTGCTGGCGCTGCCAAAGTCCCCGTCGCCGCTGATGCGGTCTTGGCCCACTTGCGCTACCAGGTCGAGCGTGGCGCTAGCGGCAGCGCTGTATTTGGCCGCTTCTTCTTGGGCGCTTTGCACGCGCAGGGCTTGCAGGCGCAGCGCCAGGTTGCCGCTGTGCGCCAGCGCCTGCCATTGCTCCAAGCTGCGGCTGACGGTGGCGTCTGCACCTGCTGCGCCGGTGGGCTGCAGCAATTGCAGTTGCGCCTCGGGCAAGCCGGTGGACTGGGCCAGCACGCGCTGGGCCAAGGCCAGGGTATTTTCGGCACCCAGCACCTGGGCTTGCAGGGCAAAGGCGCGGGCGCGCGCCTCAAAAGTGTCGGTCACGGGCTTGTCGCCCAGGGCAAAGCGGTCTTGCGCCTCGGTCAGGGCGCGCTTGACGGCCACTTGCTGCTGGCGCAGCAAGTCAAGGTTGCGCTGGGCCAGCACCAGATCAAAGTAGCGCCGGGCGGTGAGCAGCAACAGATCGCTGCGCGCGCTGTGCGCCTGCAGTTCGGCCATTTCGGCGGCGAGCTCTAACTGGCGGGTCTGCGCGCTGCGCTCGCCGCTGCGCAGGGGCTGGCGCGCAGACACGTTCCAGCGCGTGCTCACGCCCGTGTTGACCGAGGTATTGAAGTCCACCCCCTTGGACGCCGGAATGCCGGGCGCGGCAAAGTGCGCACCCGTGCTGGCCGAATCGGCGCCAGCCAGACCCGCGCTCGCCCCCAGCAGCACCTGCGGACGCCATAGCGCGGCGGCTTGCTGGCGGCGCGCGGCACCGGCTTGGGCAGCGGCGTTGGCCACGGCCACTTGCGGGTCGGTGGCCTGTGCGGCGCGCCAGGCCTGCGCCAAGTCCAGCGCGTGGGCGCCTGCGGCGCTGGCGGCCAGCAACAAAACGAGCGCGGCTCGGGCCACCGGTTGGGGGATTGTCATCGGGGGGCTCCTGGGGAGACATGGGCTTGCACCCAGGCTTTCAACTCACGCGCGGGCATGGCGCCGGCCACGCGGGCACGCTCCAAGCCGCCTTCAAACAGCAGCAAACTCGGGATGCTGCGAATCGCATATTTGCGGCTGGCCTGGGGCGCGGCGTCGGTATCGACCTTGACAAAGCGCACCAGCGGCAGATCACGCGCCACGCTTTCGAAAGTAGGCGCCATGGCTTTGCACGGGCCGCACCAGGCGGCCCAAAAGTCCACCACCACGGGCAGCTCGGTGCCCGCGATAAAGCGCTCAAAGGCAGCGTCGCTCAGCGCCGCCGGGGCGGCCGCCAAGATGTCTGCGCCGCATTTGCCGCAGGCCACCTCGAAGTGCAGCTTGTCAGCAGCCACGCGGTTTTTGGTGCCGCACACCGGGCAAACCAGTTGCATGCTGTGTCTGCCTTAGCTGCCGGGGTTAAAGCCGATTTTGCGCATGATGGTTTCCATCAGGCACCAGCGGGTTATCGCGCTCTGCAACAGGTTCAGGCCCACAAAGGCGGTAAACGCCAGCCACCATTCGCTCACAAAAACCGGGCTACCGGGAATGCCCATTGCCAACGAGGCCAGGATAAAGCTACCCGCCACCAAACGAACCATTTGCCATGAGGTCATCAAAATACTCCTTGAAAAAACACTTGCTAAAAACTGATCTAGACAGACGCTTGCACCGGCACCAACACTTCGGGACGATTGCGATACGCGGCGTAATAGAGGGTGGGAATCACCACCAGCGTGAGCACGGTGGACACCGAGATGCCAAAGATCAGCGAGATGGCCAGCCCGTTGAAAATCGGGTCATCCAGAATAAAGAAGGCGCCCAGCATGGCGGCCAGGCCCGTCAGCATGATGGGTTGGGCCCGGGTAATGGCCGACTGCACCACCGCTTGCTTGAAGGGCAGGCCCTGGCGCAGCAGCAGGTTGATAAAGTCCACCAGCAAAATCGAGTTGCGCACGATGATGCCGGCCAGCGCGATCATGCCGATCATGCTGGTGGCGGTGTACTGCGCACCCATCGCAGCGTGGCCGGGCATGACGCCGATGATGGTCAGCGGAATAGGCGCCATGATGATGAGCGGCGTCAGATACGAGCCAAACTGCGCCACCACCAGCAAGTAAATCAGTACCAGGCCCACGGCATAGGCGGCGCCCATGTCGCGGAAGGTTTCATACGTCACTTGCGATTCGCCGTCCCATTTCAAGGAGTAGCCGCGCAGCGGGTCGCTGGGCTGCTTCACAAAAAACTCGGCCAGCGTGCCGCCGCCGGGCGTGGGGATGGCGGCAATCTGGCTGCGCATCTGGAACACGCCGTACAGCGGGCTGTCAAGCTTGCCCGCCATGTCGGCCACCACCATATTGAGCGGCAGCAAATCCTTGTGATAAACCGGCTGCTCGCGCAGGCTGTCGCTCACGGTGACGAGTTCGCGGATGGGCACCAGCGCGCCGCTGGCCGAACGCACGCCCAAGGCCAGCAAGGCGTTGATATCGCCATGGCTCTCGGGCGGCAACTGCAGCACCACGGGCGCTGGGTATTTGCTGGCGTCGTGCACATAGGTGGCCGATTCCCCGGCCAGCCCGGTGCGCAGCGTGCTGGCAATGGCTTGCTGCGGCACGCCCAAGAGCGCGGCCTTGCGCCGGTCCACCAGCAAGAGCTTGCGCGGGGCGTTGGCAATGCTGCTGTCGTCCACGTCCACGATGCCCGGCGTCTTTTCGAACACAGCGCGCACGGCTTGTGCCACTTCGCGCCGACCGACCGCCTCAGGGCCATAGATTTCGGCCACGATGGGCGAGAGCACGGGCGGGCCAGGTGGCACTTCCACCACTTTCACATTGGCGCCATACAGCTTGCCGATGCGTTGCAGCTCGGGGCGCACCCGGGTGGCGATGGCGTGGCTTTGGGCCGCGCGCTCGTGCTTGTCCACCAGGTTGACCTGCAGGTCGCCCACTTCACCGCCACTGCGCAGGTAGTACTGGCGCACCAAGCCATTGAAGTTAATGGGAGCGGCGGTGCCGGCATAGGCCTGGTAGTCGGTCACCTCAGGCACGGTGGCTAGAAAGGCGCCCAGCGCGTGCAAGACGGTAGCGGTTTGTTCCAGCGGCGTGCCTGCAGGCATGTCCACCACCACCTGGAACTCGGACTTGTTGTCAAAGGGCAGCATCTTGAGCAGCACCAGGCCGGTAGCGGGCAGCGCCACCGACACCGCAATCAGCACCGCCACGCCCAGGCCCAACAAGCCCCGGTTGCGGCCACCGCGCTGGTCGTCCAGCAAGGGCTTGAACACGCGTTCAAACAAGGGCGCGAGCTTGGCGCTCAGGCCGCTGTGGCTGTGTTCGCCGTGGGCTGCAGCGCCGGGTGCGCTGGGCTTCATCCAAATGCGCGCCAGCCAAGGTGTGACCACAAAGGCAATCGCCAGCGACAAGAGCATGCCCATACTCGCATTGATCGGAATCGGGCTCATGTACGGACCCATCAGGCCCGACACAAAAGCCATGGGCAGCAGCGCAGCAATCACGGTCAGCGTGGCCAAAATCGTGGGACCACCCACCTCGTCCACCGCACCGGGAATGAGCTGGGCCAGAGTTTTTTGCGGATACAACTGCTGGTGCCGGTGGATGTTTTCCACCACCACAATGGCGTCGTCCACCAATATGCCGATCGAGAAAATCAGCGCAAACAGCGACACCCGGTTCAGGGTAAAGCCCCAGGCCCAAGACGCGAACAGCGTCACGGTCAGCGTCAGCACCACGGCCACGCCCACGATGGCAGCCTCGCGCTTGCCCAGCGCCAGAAACACCAGCACCACCACCGAAGCAGTGGCAAACAGCAGCTTTTGAATCAGCTTTTGCGCCTTGGCGTTGGCCGACGCGCCGTAGTTGCGCGTCTCGGCCACTTGCACGGTATCGGGCACCACGGTGTTGCGCAGCTCCTCCACGCGCGCCATGACTGCGTTGGCCACGTCAATCGCGTTTTCGCCGGGCTTTTTGGTAATGCTCAGGGTCACAGCCGGGTATTCACCGCCACCGGCTTTTTCGGACTGGCCGTGCCAGACGTAGCGCGCCGCAGGCAGCGGGCCGTCTTTGACTTCGGCCACATCGCCCAAAAACACGGGCCGGCCATTGCGCACGCCCACCACCAGGGCGGCTACTTCGCTGGCCTGACTCAGGTACGGGCCCGACTCAATGGCCACGGTTTGGTTGCCTGCAATGAGCTCGCCCACGGGCAAGCCCAGGTTAGCCGACTGCAGCGCCAAGCGCATGTCGGCCGCAGTCACGCCCGAGCCAGCCATGCGCGCCGGGTCCAGCGCCACCATTACCGCGCGGCCTGGGCCGCCCACGGTTTGCACCTCGCGGGTGCCGGGCACGCGCTTGAGGTCTGCTTCCATGCTGTGGGCCACGCGCTCCAGGTCAAAGGCGCCGGTGTCCGCGTCTTTGCTAAACAGCGTCAGGGTGACGATGGGCACGTCGTCAATGCCCTTGGGCTTGATGATGGGCTCGAGCACGCCCAGGTTTTTGGGCAGCCAGTCGGCGTTCGTGCGCAGCGTGTCGTGCAGGCGCACCAGGGCCTCAATGCGCGGCACACCCACCTTGAATTGCACGGTAAGTACCGCCAATCCGGGGCGCGCGAGCGACATCACGTGCTCGGTGCCTGCCATTTGAGAGAGCACCTGTTCGGCCGGAATGGCCACCATCTGCTCCACATCGGCCACGCTGGCACCGGGGAAGGGAATCAGCACATTGGCCATGGTCACGTTGATTTGCGGCTCTTCTTCGCGCGGCGTCACCAGCACGGCAAACGCGCCCAGCAGCAGCGCCATCAGGGCCAGCAGCGGCGTAATGTGCGCGCGCTGGAACATGGCCGCGATGCGGCCCGAAACGCCCAGGTGGTGGATGGACTTCATATCAGCGCACCTGTGCAGCAGCGGTGGGGTCGGTGGCGACCTTGTCGCCGGCACGCACGCCACTCAAGACCTCTACCCGGTCGCCTTGCACCCGGCCTAGGCGCACTTGGCGCAGCGCGGGCCGGCCTTGGGCGTCTACCAAATAGAGGGCGGTGAGTTCAGCCCGGCGCACCACGGCGCTGGTGGGCACAAAAAGACGCTCGCCGCTCGCCGCCGCACCACCTGCGGCTGGCAGCCAGACGCGGGCAAACATGCCTGGCGCCACGCCTTTGAGCGCGGGCAGATTGAAACGAATTTGCGTGCTGTGCGTGGCCGCGTCCACCAAAGGCAGCACAGTGGCGCCGCTGGCGTTCATCAGGCCCGTGGCACCGCTCCAGCCGGGCAGCTCAAACTGCAGCTTGTCCAGGCTGGCGGGCAAGGCGCTTTGGGCCACGCTGGCCGTCACGCGCAAATCTGACGGGTCGTGCAAGGTGAGCAAGGGGCGCCCGGGCATGGCCATGTCGCCCACGGCCACCGGCACCTCGCTGACCACCCCGGCAAACGGTGCCTGGATCACAAAAAAGCGTTGCTGGGTTTGCGCCGCATCCGACTGCGCTTGCAGCGCCTTCACCTGCGCTTGTGCGGCGTCCAACTGCGCCTTGGAGCGCTCCAGCGCCGCCTGGCTGATGTACTGCTTTTGCAGCAACTGCTGCTGGCGCTCAAAGTCTTTGCCAGCCACCGTGAGGCTGGCGCGCGCGGCGTCCACTTGGGCGGCGCTGGCCTGGGCGGTTTGGCCTGCGGCGCGGGCGTCAATGCGCGCCAGCTCTTGGCCCGCACGCACCGTGTCGCCCACTTTGACCGACAAAGACACGATGGAGCCCGCCACCTGCGCGGACAGCGTGGCCTGGCGCACGGGCTCGACCACGCCGTCAAAACTTTGCAAATCCGCGCGCTGGGCAGCGCCGCCCTGCACTTGCGCCGTGGCCAGTGCGGTGGCCGCCGTGCCCGTCAGCGGGGATAGCAGGCTAGCGGCGCAAAGCAGTGCGACGCTGGAGGGGATTTTCCAAGTGGTGGTCATGGTGGGGTTCCTTGCTGCGGTAAGGCCTGCGCCTTATTTCCATATTTAACTAATTTCGTAATTAATCAAATAATACACTAAAATCAGCGCCTTGTTCTGTGTCATATCAAACGCCGTCACCAGAACCTACGATTGAGAACACTCGACCATGGAAAATCTGCCCCCCGAAGCCCTGCAAGACGTGGCCACCTACTTTCAGGCCTTGTCCGAACCGACGCGCCTGCAAATCCTGAACATCCTGCGCGAAGGCGAGCGCAATGTGGGTGAGCTGGCGCAGATGTGCGGCTCGACGGCTGCCAATATTTCGCGCCACCTGAGCTTGCTGACCAAGCACGGCATGGTGCGGCGTGAAAGCCGGGGCACCAGCGCCTATTACTGCATCGCCGACGAGGCGGTCTACGCGCTGTGTGACCTGGTGTGCGGCAATATTGCGCGCCAGATGGAGCGCGCCAACAAGACGCGCCAGGCCTTTACCCTGACGCCCTGAATCCCCTCAAGCTTCCAAGCCTCAAACACCATGCCCCGTTTTGCCGCCAATCTTTCGATGCTCTACAACGAGCACGCGTTTCTGGACCGCTTTGCCGCCGCTGCGGCCGATGGCTTTTGCGCGGTGGAATACCTGTTTCCCTATGCATTTGAAGCCCTGGCGCTGCAAAGCCGCCTGCAAGACCACGGCCTGCAACAAGTGCTGTTCAACGCGCCGCCCGGCGACTGGGACGCGGGCGAACGCGGCCTGGCCTGCCTGCCCGGGCGCGAGGCCGAGTTCCGGGCCGGCTTTGCCCGCGCCCTGGACTACGCCCAGGCGCTGGCCTGTCCGCGCGTCCACGTCATGGCCGGTATTGCGCCGAGCGGCGCCGAGCCCGCCGCCCTGCAAGCCACCTACCGCGCCAACCTGGCCTGGGCCGCAGACCAAGCCCGCGGCGCAGGCTGCGATGTGCTGATCGAACCCATCAACACCCGCGACATGCCCGGCTTTTTTCTGCACCACCAAGCAGCAGCGCACACGCTGGTGCAAGAGATTGGCGCGCCCAATGTAAAGGTGCAGTTTGACCTCTACCACTGCCAGATCATGGAGGGCGACGTGGCCACCAAGCTGCGCCACTACCTGCCCACCGGTCGGGTGGGCCACATCCAAATTGCCGGCGTGCCCGAGCGCCATGAGCCCAATGTGGGCGAGTTGAACTACGACTACCTGTTTGGCGTGATCGACGCGGTGTCGGCCCAATGCGGCTGGGACGGGTGGGTGGGTTGCGAATACCGCCCCGCCCTGGGCGCGGTGGCGGGGGCGACGACGGCGGGCTTGGGCTGGC
>CANBVJ010000055.1 GCA_947372865.1 Comamonadaceae bacterium | reverse complement strand
TTTCCCGGCGTCGAAATTAAGGCGCGCTTGTTTCGCAACTATCCCTATGGCGAAGTCGCCAGCCATGTGATCGGCTATATCGGGCGAATCAACACCAGCGAAAAAGAGAAGATCGAAAACGACGACGACCAGGCCAACTACCGGGGCACCGAGTACGTCGGCAAGCTCGGGGTCGAACAAAGCTTTGAGCGCCAGTTACACGGAATCACCGGGGTAGAACACATCGAAACTTCGGCCGGAGGGCGCGCGATGCGTCGCCTTTCCAGCAGCGCGGCTACGCCGGGCGACACCGTGTCCTTGTCCATCGATATCCGGCTGCAGTACCTGGTGGAGCAAATGTTTGGCGAGCGCCGCGGCGCCCTGGTAGCCCTGGACCCGAAAACCGGCGAGGTACTGGCCTTTGTCAGCAAACCGACCTTTGATTCCAACCTGTTTGTTGAAGGCATTGACCAGGAAAACTGGCAAATGCTCAACGAGTCGCCGGACCGCCCGCTGCTCAACCGCGCGCTGCGCGGCACCTATCCGCCGGGCTCGACCTACAAGCCGTTTTTGGCTCTGCAGGCCTTGGAGAGCGGCACGCGCAACGCGTCTACGCTGGTCAACGACCCGGGCTTTTATATGTTTGGTGGCCACCGCTTTGGCAGCCCCGAGAACGAGCGCGGGGGCGTGATGGACATGCGCCGCGCCATTGTGGAGTCCAGCAACGCCTACTTCTATTCGCTGGCCAACGAGCTGGGTGTGGATGAAATGCACGATTTCATGAAGCCCCTGGGCTTTGGCCAGATTACCGGCATTGACGTGCTGGGCGAGGTGCGCGGCGTATTGCCCAGCCAGGAATGGAAGCGCAATTATTACAAGCGCCCCGAGCAGAAAAAATGGTACGCCGGCGAGACCATTTCTCTGGGCATCGGCCAGGGCTACAACAGCTTTACCATGCTGCAGCTCGCCCAGGCCACGGCCACGCTGGCCAACCAAGGCATCAAGCACCGCCCGCGCCTGGTGACGTCTACGCAAGACGCCAGCACCCACGCCCGTGCGTCGCTGGCGGCCGAGCCGGGGCAAGACCTGCGCCTCAAGCCTGAAAACATCGCCGTTATCGTGCAGGCCATGGTGGGCGTGACGCAAGAAGGCACCTCGGCCCGCGTGTTTGCCGGCGCGCCCTACCTGAGCGGCGGCAAGACTGGCACGGCGCAGGCGGTGAGCCTGGGTAAAAACGAAAAATACAACGCCGCCCGCCTAGAAGAACGCCAGCGCGACCATTCGCTCTACATTGCTTTTGCGCCCGCCCAAGATCCGCAAGTGGCGCTTGCTGTGATTGTGGAAAACGCCGGTTTTGGTGCGGCATCTGCCGCGCCCATCGCCCGTCGCGTGTTTGACTACTGGCTGCTGCAGCAATACCCCAGCGCAGAAGACCTGACCGCCGTCAGCAAGGGCCAAGCCGCCGCGCCCATCGGTACGCCGCGCAAGGTCGCCGACATGGCGTGGCCGCCGCCGGAGTTGGTCAAGCCTTGACGGCGACGCAGTAATTGCGCGGCGTCAACGCAAAAACGCATCCCACCCCGTCTTCAAAATCAGGGCGCTGACCACCACCAAAAAGCCGATGCGCACAAAGCCGGTGCCGTGTTTGAGCGCCAGATGCGTGCCCGCCAGGCTGCCGGCCATATTGGCCAATGCCATGGCCAATACAAAGTGCCACCAGACGTGGCCGGTGAGTGAAAACAGCAAGAGCGCAGCCAGGTTGCTGGCGGTGTTGAGCAGCTTGGCACTGGCCGAGGCGTGCAGAAAATCGTAGCCCGCCACGCGTACCAGTAAAAACACAAAAAAGCTGCCGGTGCCGGGGCCAAAAAACCCGTCGTAAAAGCCAATGCCCGCGCCGATAGCGCACAAGACCCAGGCCTCGGCGCGTCCGCTATAGCGTGGTGCATGGTCGCGCCCCAGGTCTTTTTTGGCCAGCGTGTAGGCCAGCAAGAGCACCAGCAACACGGGCAGCGCCTTGCGCAGGTAATGCGGGCTGAGCTGCGTGACCAGCCAGGCGCCTGCCAAAGACGCAAGCAGCGCAGCCAGGGCGGCGGGCGCCAGCGCGCGCCAGGGCAGCGTTACCCGGCGGCTGTACTGCCAGGTGGCCAGACCGGTGCCCCAGACGGAAGCGCCCTTGTTGGTGCCAAACAGGGTGGCGGGGGCGGCGCCGGGAAAGGTGGCAAACAGCGCAGGCATCAAAATCAGTCCGCCGCCGCCGACGATGGAGTCGACAAAGCCAGCCAGCAGCGAGGCCAGCGTCACAACAAAAAGGTCCATGGGGGAGAGGTCGTTTCAAAAATAAAAAAAGCACCGGGATCGCCAGTGCTTTTTACCCTTTTTTGCAAAGGTGTTGGTCATTGCGGTGCAATGCTTTTTATCTCCTCGGCATCGTCTTTCGCTCTGGGCGGAACCCTTCGCTTTTCGCAGTTGCATGCCCTAAGGACAGACATGTAAATGTAGGGTAAAGCTGCCATGCACAGTATTAGTGCTTACCCGCAGCGAAACCGCACACTGGCTTACACGGATGCGTCTTCCACAATCCACTGCGCGGCTTTTTCGGCAATCATCAGCGTGGGCGAGTTGGTATTGCCGCTGGTAATGAGCGGCATTACGCCGGCATCGACCACGCGCAAACCGGCCACGCCATGCACGCGCAGGCGCGCGTCCACCACCGCCATGGGGTTGTCGGCCTTGCCCATTTGCGTGGTGCCCACCGGATGGAAGATGGTGCTGGCAATGTCACCGGCGAGCTTGGCGAGTTCTTCGTCGCTTTGGAACTGCACGCCGGGCTTGTATTCCTGCGGCATATAGGCGGCAAGTGCGCTTTGGGCCAGGATGTTACGGGTCACCCGCAGCGAGTCGGCAGCCACCTTGCGGTCAGCCTCGGTGCTCAGGTAGTTGGGCGCAATCGCCGGGGCGTCCTGAAAGTTGGCCGTCTTGATGTGCACCGTGCCGCGGCTGGTGGGGTTGAGGTTGCACACGCTGGCGGTGATGGCGTCAAAGCTGTGCAGCGGCGAGCCAAAGGCGTCCAGGCTGAGCGGCTGCACGTGGTATTCCAGGTTGGGGTGGGGCTGCGACGGGTCGCTGCGGGTAAACGCGCCCAACTGGCTGGGCGACATGCTCATGGGGCCGCTGCGTTTGAAAGCGTATTCCAGCCCGATGCGCGCTTTCCCCCACAGGCTGCTGGCCAGGGTGTTGAGCGTGGGCGTGTTTTGCACCTTGAACACGGCGCGGATTTGCAAATGGTCTTGCAGGTTGTTGCCTACGCCGGGCAGGTCTTTGGCCACTGCCACGCCTTTGCTTTGCAGCAGTTCGGCGGGCCCCAGGCCCGAGAGCTGCAGCAGCTGCGGCGTAGCCACGGCGCCAGCGCTCAAGATCACTTCCTGGCGCGCGGCGACCGTCACCATCTCATGGCCGTTCCACACCTGCACGCCGGTGCAGCGCAACGGTTCGCTGCCCGTGCCGCCGGTGAGCACCAGTTTGGACGCCTGCGCGCTGGTCCACAACTCGAAGTTGGGCCGGCCGTAGCAGGTGGGGCGCAAAAAGGCCTTGGCGGTGTTCCAGCGCCAGCCTTTTTTCTGGTTGACCTCGAAATAACCCACGCCCTCGTTGTCGCCGGTGTTGAAGTCGTCGGTGGCCGGAATGCCGGCCTGCTCGGCGGCTTTGGCAAAGGCTTCGAGCACGTCCCAGCGCAGGCGCTGCTTGTCCACCCGCCATTCGCCCCCGGCATTGCGGTGGCGCAGCACCTGGCGGTAGGCGGTGTCGGCGTCTTGCATCAGCTCGGGCGCGGTACCGCGCGCGCCGTGCAGGGCGCTGGCGCCTTTGTGGTGGTCTTCGTGCAGCTTGAAGTAGGGCAGGCTGTTGTTCCAGCTCCAGCTCTCGTCGCCCAGCAGTTGCGCCCAGGCGTCGTAGTCGCGCGCCTGGCCACGCATGTAAATCATGCCGTTGATGCTGCTGCAGCCGCCCAGCGTCTTGCCGCGCGGGTACATCAGGCTGCGGCCGTTGAGGCCAGCCTCGGCCTCGGTTTTGAACAGCCAGTCGGTGCGCGGGTTGCCAATGCAATACAGGTAACCCACCGGGATGTGGATCCAGTGGTAGTCGTCGCGCCGCCCGGCTTCGATCAGCAGCACGCGCTTGGATGCGTCGGCGCTCAGGCGGTTGGCCAGCAGGCAGCCGGCGGTGCCCGCGCCTACGATGATGTAGTCAAAAGTGGTGTCGCTCATAGCTCTATTTTCCGGCCCAGACCGGCTTGCGTTTTTCCTGGAATGCTTTTTGGCCTTCGCGCGCGTCATCGGTCAAGGTGAATAGCGCAATTTGGCTCTCAGTAAACGCCATGGACTCTTCAAAGGCCATGGCTTCCACCTTTTTCATGGTGTACAGGCCCCGTCGCACCGCCGCCGGAGATTTGTCGAGCATGCGCGCCAGCAACCAGGCCAGCTTGGCGTCCACATCGTCATCCACATAATTGACCAAGCCGTATTCCAGCGCCTGCGCGCTGGTGATCGGTTCGCCGGTAATGCACATTTCCACCAGCGTGCGCCGGGGAATCAGGTGCTGCAAGACGCTGAGTACTTGGGCCGGAAACACGCCTACTTTCACCTCCGGTAGGCCAAACACCGCGTGGCTGCTGGCCACCGCCAAGTCGCACATGGCCAGCAAGCCCATGCCGCCAGCCATACAGGCGCCGTTGACGCGCGCAATCAGCGGCACGTAGCTTGTCTTGGCCACGCGCAGCAACTGCGCCAGGTGGCCGTGGGGCTCGGAATAGTCGGTGGTAAAGGCCTGGGCGCTTTGCAAATCGGCCCCGGCGCAAAAGGCCTTGCTGCCCGCGCCAGTCACTACGATGGCGCGCACACTACGGTCACCCTGCGCCTGGGTAATGGCTTGCGCCAGGCCTGCGAGCACACCGTGGCTCATGGCGTTGCGCCGCTCTTCGCGGGTGATGGTGAGCCACAGCACCGGGCCGCGCAGTTCTACCGTCAGGTCGGGGCTGGAGACATAGGGCGTGGTGTCAGGCATGGCAGGCTTTCATGAAAAAAGGGGGTGACAAGGCGGCGCGCGGCGGCGTCAGTGGCCCAGCGCCGGAAACAGCTTGGTCAGGCCGTCGGACATCACTTCGACCGCCAGCGCGGCCAGGATCAGACCCATCAGGCGCGTCATCACATTGATGCCGGTTTTGCCCAGCACGCGGGCAATGGGTTGGGCCAGCGAAAAACACAGGGCCGTGGCCAGCGCCACCACCACGCCGTAACCCACCAGCGTGCCCATTTGCAACACGGTTTTGGCCTTGTCGGCGTAAATCACCACGGTGGACATGGTGGCCGGGCCGGTGAGCAGCGGAATCGTCAGCGGCACCACCGCAATGCTGGCGCCCATGGCGGCTTTTTCTACGCCGTCCTGGAGTTCATGCGAGCTGGTCTTGGCCTCGGCCGGCTGGGCGTTGAGCATATTGAGCGCGCTGGTGAGCAGCAGCATGCCGCCACCGACCTGAAAGCTCGCCAGTGAAATGCCAAAAAACTCCAAAATCTGCAGCCCGGCCAGGGCGCTGATGGCTATCACCACAAAGGCGCTGAAAGACGACACCTGGATCGTGTTGCGCCGCTGCGCCGCCGAGAAATTCTGCGTGTAGTGGATGAAAAACGGCACGATGGCCAAGGGGTTCACGATGGCCAGCAGCGTTACCAGTGGTTTGAGGTCCATGGGGCTTCCAAATCGGGCCTGCGGCCCTGGGCTGGGCATGGTACCTTAGCGCCTTGTGCACGCATCTACAGGTTGAGGTAGTGCTTGCGCCAAAAAAAGCCCATCAGCACGGCGGCGATCAGCGCCATGCTGCCCATGGCCCACCAGAAGCCGTAGGCCAAGTGCAGCACCGGCATGAACTCGAAATTCATGCCAAAAATGCCTGCCAGCAGGTTGAGCGGCAAAAACACGGCGGTCAGCGCCGTGAGGGTGCGCATGATGTCGTTGGTGCGGTGGCTTTGCGCGCTGAAGTGCATTTGCACCGCCGTCTCTGCGTTTTGCTCCAGGCGGCGCACGTGGCGCACCACGCGCTCAATGTGTTCGAGCACGTCGCGGCTGCGCACCTGCAGCAGTTCGCGCTCGCGCAGGGCGACGTCGCCCTGCGGGTCGGGCCAGGTCTTGAGCGCCTCAATCCAGTCCTGGACGCTGGCGCGCTGGTCTTCGCACACCTCGTCGAGCTGGTGCAGCGCCAGGCGCGCGTCCAGCAGCGACGCCCAGTTGTTGAAACGGGTCTTGGGGTTCAGCAGCTGCGCCTGCCAGTGGTCGAGCTGGCGCGTGAGTTCGCGGCGCAAGGCCAGGTAGCCGTCAACCATGTGGTTGACCACGCGCAGCATCAGGTCGGCCGTGCCACTGGGCGTATGGGCGCCCGCCGCGTGCGACTTGGCACTGGCGTTGAGCAGCAGCTTGGCCGCATAGCCGTCGCGCACCGCGCAGTCAGCCGGGTGAACGGTCAACAGCACCCGGTCCATCACGGCAAAGCCGACCGGGCTGGTGTCAATGCGCCGCAGGATCGCGGGCCCACTGCGCTTGGCGTGGTGCGCATTGGCTGTGTCAGCCCCGGCGCCCGTCTGGCTCGCCGCTAGACGGCGAAATACCAGCAGGTCGTATTCCGAGGTGTAGTCGTAATGCGAGGGCAGCTGCGTGTTGAGCAGATCGCTGACATGCAGGTCCAGCAGTTGCAGGCCGCACAGGGCTTGCAAGGCGGCTTGCAGTGGCGCTAACTGGGTCTCAAATTCGCTGCGCTCGCAGGCGATCCATACAAAGCCCTGGGGCGGCAGACCGCCGTCTTGCAGGCTTTGCAGGGAATCGCTTTCCTGCACGGTGTCGCCCTGGATGGCAAAAATTCGCATCGACAAGCTCCTTGGGCCCGGCGCGGAGCCGGGCTGGGGGTGATCAGGCCTTGAGCGCGCGCGCCGCGTCCAGTGCGAAATAGGTCAGCACGCCGTCGGCGCCGGCGCGCTTGAAGGCCAGCAAGCTCTCGAGCATCACCGCGTCGTGGTCCAGCCAGCCGTTTTGCGCGGCGGCTTTGAGCATGGCGTATTCGCCCGAAACCTGGTAAGCAAAGGTGGGTACCTTGAACTCGTCCTTGACGCGGCGCACCACGTCCAGGTAGGGCATGCCGGGTTTGACCATCACCATGTCGGCGCCTTCGGCAATGTCCAGGGCCACTTCGCGCAGCGCCTCGTCGGTGTTGGCGGGGTCCATCTGGTAGACCTTTTTGTTGCCCTTGCCCAGGTTGCCGGCCGAGCCCACCGCGTCGCGAAACGGGCCGTAAAACGCGCTGGCGTACTTGGCGCTGTAGGCCATGATGCGGGTGTGGACCAGGCCTTCAGCTTCCAGCGCCTGGCGGATGGCGCCAATACGCCCGTCCATCATGTCGCTGGGCGCCACGATGTCTACCCCGGCGCGGGCTTGCGTGAGCGCCTGCTGCACCAGCACGGCGGTGGTTTCATCGTTCAGGATGTAGCCCTCGGTGCCGGGGCGGGTGTCGGGCAGGCCGTCCTGGCCGTGGGTGGTGAAGGGGTCCAGCGCCACGTCGGTCATGACGCCCAGCCCGGGAAACTCTTTTTTCAGCGCCCGCACGATGCGCGGCACCAGGCCGTCGGGGTTGAGCGCCTCGGACCCGTCGTAGGTTTTGAGCGAGGCGTCAATCACCGGAAACAGCGCCATCACCGGGATTTCCAATTTGGCGCAGGCCTCGGCCACGGGCAGCAGCAGGTCCAGGCTTAAGCGTTCGGCCCCGGGCATGGAATGGATGGGCACGCGCTGGCCTTGGCCTTCGACCACGAAAACCGGGTAGATCAGATCGTGCGCGGTAAGTGCGTTTTCACGCACCAGGTTGCGGGTGAAAGTGTCACGGCGCAGGCGACGCGGGCGGCCATGGGGGAAGGGTGCGGGAGTGATCATACGCAAAATTGTGCCTGACTTTTAGCGGCGTGCGGCGAAGTTTCGGCGAAACGGCCCGCCGCACCCGTGCGGCAAAGCACTCATGAATTAATTGATTTACGCAGAAAAGTAGCTTTTTTGCATAAAAGAAATTTTTTAGTCACATTCGTTGAAATTCTGATATTCTTGATTCTGGACGCTTCGGTGTCCCCCGCTTTTCCTCCCTGAGCGGGGCCTTGATGTGTGACAGCAAATAGGCTTAATACCCCGGCCCACGTGCTGGGGTTTTTTTTGTCCGCGCCACCGCTGCGCCCGGGCACCCGCCAGGCGGCTCTGGCCTGCGACTACACTTTGCCCATGCTTTGGGTCAAATCTTTCCACATCGTTTTTGTTGCAAGCTGGTTTGCTGGCCTGTTTTATCTGCCGCGCATTTTTGTCAATTTGGCGATGGTGGAGCCCGGTTCAGTGGCCGAGCGCGCGCGCCTCTTGCTGATGGCGCGCAAGCTGCTGCGCTTTAGCAATCTGTTGGCCGTCCCCGCCCTGGCGCTGGGCTTGTCCTTGTGGCTTTGGTACGGCGTGGGTCTGGGGCCGGGCAACGGCTGGATGCACGCCAAGCTGGGCGTCGTGTTGCTGGCGCTGGGCTACCACCATGCGTGCGCCCGCATCCTGCGCAAATTTGAGGCCGATGCCATGCACCGCAGCCACGTCTGGTTTCGCTGGTTCAATGAAGCGCCGGTGCTGATGCTGGTGGCCGCCGTGCTGCTGGTGGTGCTCAAACCTTTCTAGGCGTCGCCGGCGCCATGCGCAAGTCCGCCGCCTGGCCCGTGACCTGGATGTACGTCGCCCTGGTGGTGTACGCCAGCCTTTATCCCTTTGCCAACTGGCGCGACCAAGGCATTGCGCCTTGGTCTTTCTTGTTCGCTCCGCTGCCGCGTTACTGGTCGGGCTTTGATGTTGCGCTCAATCTGATCGGCTACATGCCACTGGGTGCCTTGCTGGTGTTGCTGGTTCTGCGCGGTGCCCAGCGCGGCGCGCCGGTGCTGGTGGCCACGCTGTGTGCTTGCGCGCTCTCGCTGCTGATGGAAAGCCTGCAAAGCTATTTGCCCCAGCGCGTGGCCTCGCGCGAAGATTGGCTGCTCAATACTGCGGGCGCGGCGCTGGGGGCGCTGCTGGCGTTGGCGCTGGCACGTGCCGGGTGGCTGGCCTGGTGGGACGCGTGGCAGCGGCGTTGGTTGGCGCCCCAGTCGCGCGGCGTGCTGGCGCTGCTGCTGGCGTGGCCGGCGGCTTTGCTGTTTCCGGCGGCAGTGCCGTTTGGCATGGGCCAGGTCTGGAACCGTTTGGCGCAATTTATGGATGCCTTGCTTGTGTGGGGCACGCAGGTGCCAACGCCCGCGACGGTGAACGCCGCCCTGGCCCCCAGTTCCGAGCTTGCATGCGTGGCGTTAGGCCTTCTGGTGCCTTGTCTGCTGGGTTTTTGTGTGGTGCAGTCGGTGCGGCACCGGATAGCGCTGGTGCTGCTGTTGCTGACCGTCGGATTTGTCACCACCGGCCTGTCGGCCGCGCTGAGCTGGGGACCTGGACATACCTGGGCCTGGCTGAACCCGATTACCGGCGCGGGCGCTGCCTTGGCTTTGGTGCTGGCGTTGGCGCTGGCGCGGGTTCCTGCCCGGGTGAATGCGTCCTTGGCGCTGCTGGCCCTGGGCCTGAGCGTGGGCTTGCTTAACCAGGCGCCGGACAGCCCGTATTTCGCCCAAACCCTGCGTGCATGGGAGCAGGGGCGCTTTATCCGCTTTCACGGATTTGCCCAATGGCTGGGTTGGGCCTGGCCTTATGCCGCGATGGGCGTAGCCCTGGCGCACATCGCCCGGCGCGGCCACCGCAACTAAAATTGCAGCATGACCGATGCCCTGCCTCCAAGCGCCGCTGATAAGCCCTATTTCGAGCGGCATATTTTTTTCTGCCTCAACGAACGCAAAAACGGTGAAGACTGCTGCGCCCAGCACCAGGCCCAGGCCGGTTTTGACCGCTGCAAGCTGCTGGTGCGCCAGGCCGGTATCTCCGGCCCCGGCCAGGTGCGCGTCAACAAAGCCGGTTGCCTGGACCGCTGCGCCGCCGGCCCCGTGGCCGTGGTCTACCCGGAAGGCGTTTGGTACACCTACGTGGACGCGTCCGACATTGATGAAATCGTCAACGCACACCTGATCGGTGGCCAGGTGGTGGAGCGCCTTTTGGTGCCGCCGCACCTGGGGCACTGAGCCCGCATGAACCCGCGCACCGCCAAAACCACGCTGCAAGGCCCGACGGGGGCGCTGGAGCTACTTATCGACACGCCAGAGCTGCCCCCGGGTCAGGCGCCGCGCGGCGTGGCGGTGATTGCGCATCCACACCCCCTTTTTGGCGGCACCATGGACAACAAGGTGGTGCAAACGCTGGCGCGCGCCTTTGTGCAGTGCGGCTGGCAGGCGGTGCGCTTCAATTTTCGGGGTGTGGGCAACAGCCAGGGCCGCTATGACGAAGGCCGGGGCGAGTTGCAGGATTTTCTGGCGGTGGTGGCGCAATGCGCACCTGTGGAAGGGCCTGGCGGGCCGGCGGCGCTGGCGCTGGCGGGCTTTTCTTTTGGCGCTTTTGTCACCAGCCACGCGGCAGCGCAGCTTGCCACCGTGCGCCCGATTGCCAAACTGGTGCTGGTGGGCACCGCCGCCAGCCGCTTTGCGGTGGCGCCTGTGCCGGCCGAATTGCATCCGTGCACGCTGGTCGTCCATGGCGAGCAGGACGACACCGTGCCTCTGGTCGATGTGCTGACTTGGGCGCGGCCCCAAACGCTGCCGGTGACGGTGATTCCCGGCGTAGAACATTTCTTTCACGGACAATTGCCGCTCTTGCGCGGCCTGGTGGCGCGGCATCTGGGCGCGCCCTGATGGCCTGACGCGCCGCCTGTGCGCCCGGCGCGGTGCTTGGGCGTGGCGCCGTAACGCCGCCTCGGACATGCCAATTTCCATTCTTTTCTCTTTTTTACCTCTCCAAACTCCAAATATGCGTTCTTTGATTGCCCTTGTTCTGGCTGCCTGCTGCGTTGCTGCGTCGGCCCAAACCCCGCAGACGCCCGAAATTGCCGCGCGCTCCTACCTTTTGCTCGATGTCACGGCGAATCAAATTTTGGCCTCCAAAGACATTGACTCGGCCATGGAGCCGGCGTCCCTCACCAAGCTGATGTCCGCTTATTTGGTGTTTGACGCTCTGAAATCGAAAAAAATCAGCCTCACCCAGACCTTTGGCGTGAGCGAGCGGGCCTGGAAAATGCCGGGTTCGCGCATGTTTATTGACCCCAAGATGCAGGTGCCGGTGGAAGACCTGATCAAAGGCATGGTCGTGCAGTCGGGCAACGACGCCACCATGGCGCTGGCCGAAGGCGTGGGTGGCGATGTCGGCCATTTCGTGCAAATGATGAACAGCCAAGCCCAGATTCTGGGAATGAAGTCCACCAGCTACAAAAACCCCGAAGGCCTGACGGAGCCCGGCCACAGCACCACCGCGCGCGACTTGGGCACATTGGCCACCCGGCTGATGGCCGATTTCCCCGAATACACCGGCTACTACGCCATCAAAAAGTACCGCTACCCCGGCACGCCAGCGGCCAACGACAACAACCGCAACCTGCTGCTGCTGCGCGACCCCACCGTGGACGGCCTGAAAACCGGCTACACCGAAGCCGCAGGCTATTGCATGGTGGCCACCGCTAAGCGCGACTATCCCGGTCTGGCCGCAGCCGGCGCCACGGGCGGCAGCCGACGCCTGTTGTCCATCGTCCTGGGCACGGCCAATGAAAACGCGCGCGCCAATGAATCCCAAAAATTGCTCAACTGGGGCTACACCGCCTTTGAGCCGGTCAAATTGTTTGACGCCGGACAGGCGGTGTTGACTGCCAAGGTCTGGAAGGGCGACGCGGGCGTCGTCAAGGTCGGCCGGCCCGAGGCCGTAGTCGTTGCCTTGCCTGCGGGCAGCAGCGCCAAGCTGACCACGGAAATTGTCCGCACCGAGCCGCTTTTGGCGCCCATCGCCAAGGGCCAAACCGTGGCAAAGCTGCGTGTGTTGGTGGCGGGTAATGTCTTCACCGAGTTGCCCTTACAGGCGCTGGACGCTGTCGGGCAAGCCGGCGTTCTGGGTCGCGCCTGGGACGCCATGCGTTTGTGGATTCGCTGATTTCCGGGCGCCGGGCGCAACGGTGAGCGGCGCGCCAGCCCGATCTGGTATATTAGAAGGCTTTTCGGAAATTCCGAAGGGATTCACGTTTTCGAAGTTATTGAATTTTGTTACCAAACGTTTAGGGACGTTTTTCTTTAGGAGGCTTTAGTGCCAACCATCAACCAGCTAGTGCGTCAGGGGCGCGAGGTCGAAACGATCAAATCCAAGAGTCCTGCTATGCAGAACTCTCCCCAACGTCGTGGCGTGTGTACCCGTGTGTACACCACCACTCCCAAGAAGCCCAATTCCGCTCTGCGTAAAGTTGCCAAAGTGCGCTTGACCAACGGTTTTGAGGTGATCTCCTACATCGGCGGCGAAGGCCACAACCTGCAGGAACACAGCGTGGTGCTGGTTCGTGGTGGTCGTGTCAAGGACTTGCCTGGTGTGCGTTACCACATCGTGCGCGGTTCGCTCGACTTGCAAGGCGTGAAAGACCGCAAGCAGTCGCGTTCCAAATACGGTGCAAAACGGCCAAAAGCCAAATAAATCGGGGTTTTCCTGGTTTTTGAAGAATACAAGGTGTTGTTTCCCGCGTGGCGCGGTGAAGCAGCGAAGTGACCCGAAGCGCAAAATTGTTTGTGTGGGTCGAGTAAGTGGGGGTCGTATGACTCTCGCGGTGCCTGCCAAGGTGCCAACTGAAGCAAAGAGGTGAAAAAATGCCACGTCGTCGCGAAGTCCCTAAACGTGAAATCCTGCCGGATCCTAAATTCGGCAATGTCGAGCTGTCCAAATTCATGAACGTGATCATGGAAGGCGGCAAAAAAGCGGTCGCTGAGCGCATCATTTATGGCGCACTCGAGCAGATCGAAAAGAAGCACCCTGGCAAAGACCCGTTGGAAGCCTTTACGGTTGCCATCAACAACGTCAAACCCATGGTCGAGGTGAAGTCCCGCCGTGTTGGTGGTGCCAACTACCAGGTGCCCGTCGAAGTACGCCCTGTGCGCCGTCTGGCACTCAGCATGCGCTGGATCAAAGAAGCCGCCCGCAAGCGCGGTGAAAAATCCATGGCCCTGCGCCTGGCCAACGAGTTGCTGGAAGCGACTGAAGGCCGTGGCGGCGCGATGAAAAAGCGTGACGAAGTTCACCGCATGGCAGAAGCCAACAAGGCGTTCTCGCACTTCCGCTTCTAAAAAGCGGCTTTTGCAGCCCTTGGGCGGCCAATGCGGCGACGGTGTCATGACGCTGTCGCCGCATTGCGCTAACTTCCAAGGCTGCCTGTGGCGCCGCGTTGTGCGGGCCGCATTTCAAGATACAGATCAACGAAGGATCCACCATGGCTCGCCATACCCCCATTGAGCGCTACCGCAACATCGGTATTTCGGCGCACATCGACGCTGGTAAAACCACCACCACCGAGCGCGTACTTTTCTACACCGGCGTGAACCACAAGATTGGTGAAGTTCACGACGGCGCGGCTACCATGGACTGGATGGAGCAAGAGCAAGAGCGTGGTATCACCATCACCTCTGCGGCCACCACCTGCTTCTGGAAAGGCATGGACAAGTCCTTGCCCGAGCACCGCATCAACATCATCGACACTCCCGGACACGTGGACTTCACGATTGAAGTCGAGCGCTCCATGCGCGTGCTCGACGGCGCGTGCATGGTGTACTGCGCGGTCGGCGGCGTGCAGCCCCAGTCCGAAACCGTTTGGCGCCAAGCCAACAAATACAAAGTCCCTCGTCTGGCCTTTGTGAACAAAATGGACCGTACCGGCGCCAACTTCTTCAAGGTCGTGGACCAGATGAAACTGCGCCTGAAGGCTTCTCCCGTGCCCATGGTGATCCCAATCGGTGCCGAAGAAAACTTCACCGGCGTGGTTGACTTGCTCAAGATGAAAGCCATCATCTGGGACGAAGCGTCGCAAGGTATGTTGTTTGACTACCGAGACATTCCTGCTGACCTGGTGGCTACGGCCAAAGAGTGGCGCGAGAAAATGGTCGAAGCCGCTGCTGAAGCCACCGAAGAGCTGATGAACAAGTACCTCGAAGAGGGTGACTTGACCGAAGAAGAAATCAAGTTCGGTATCCGCAAGCGCACCATCGCCAGCGAAATCCAGCCCATGTACTGCGGCTCGGCTTTCAAGAACAAAGGCGTGCAGCGTATGTTGGACGCGGTGATCGAATTCATGCCTTCGCCTGTGGATATTCCACCTGTGAGCGGTATGGACGAAGACGAAAACCCCGTCGTGCGCCAAGCCAGCGACACCGAGAAATTCTCGGCACTCGCATTCAAGCTGATGACCGACCCGTTTGTGGGCCAGTTGACCTTCGTGCGTGTGTATTCAGGCGTTCTGACCAAAGGCGATACGGTGTTTAACCCGATTCGCGGCAAGAAAGAGCGTATCGGTCGTATCGTGCAAATGCACGCCAACAACCGCGAAGAAGTGAGCGAAATTGTTGCAGGCGACATCGCTGCTTGTATCGGTTTGAAAGACGTGACTACCGGCGAGACTTTGTGCGACCCGGCAGCCATCGTCATGCTTGAGCGCATGGTGTTCCCCGAGCCTGTGATTACCCAGGCCGTGGAACCAAAGACCAAGGCCGACCAAGAAAAAATGGGCATTGCGTTGCAACGTCTGGCCCAGGAAGATCCGTCTTTCCGCGTCAAGACCGACGAAGAGTCTGGCCAGACCCTGATCGCCGGTATGGGCGAGCTGCACTTGGAAATTATTGTCGACCGCATGAAGCGCGAGTTTGGTGTTGAAGCCAACGTGGGCAAGCCCCAGGTGTCCTACCGCGAAACCATCCGCAAGACGGTGGAAGACGCCGAAGGCAAGTTTGTGCGCCAGTCCGGTGGTAAGGGCCAATACGGCCACGTGGTCTTGAAGATCGAACCCAACGAAGCCGGCAAGGGCATCGAGTTCGTCGACGCCATCAAGGGCGGTGTGGTTCCTCGCGAATACATCCCCGCAGTGGAAAAAGGCATTCACGAAGCCGTGACCCAAGGTGTGCTCGCCGGATACCCAGTGGTTGACGTCAAGGTCACGCTGCATTTCGGTTCGTACCATGACGTTGACTCCAACGAATTGGCGTTCAAGATGGCTGCGATCTTTGGTTTCAAAGAAGGCTGCCGCAAAGCAGGCCCCGTGATTCTGGAGCCGATGATGGCTGTGGAAGTCGAGACCCCCGAAGACTACGCCGGCAACGTGATGGGCGATCTGGCCTCACGCCGCGGCATGGTCCAAGGCATGGAAGACATGGTCGGTGGCGGCAAAGCCATCAAGGCAGAAGTGCCCTTGTCCGAAATGTTCGGCTATTCCACGACCCTGCGCTCTATGTCGCAAGGCCGTGCCACCTACACGATGGAATTCAAGCATTACTCGGAAGCCCCGCGCAATGTGTCTGAAGCCATCATGGCCGCAAGGGCAAAGTAATTGGTTTGCGGGACAGATCTTTAGCTCTGTCCCTAACGAAAAGTTAGAAGTTGTCTGCGACGGTATGCCATCTCGTGCCCGTGCGAGGTGAATCAGCAATACCGTGCAGACGTTAAATCACACACGGGACTTAGCTCTTTTGGAGAAAATGTATGGGAAAAGAAAAATTCACACGTACCAAGCCCCACGTCAATGTGGGCACCATTGGCCACGTTGACCACGGCAAAACCACGCTGACCGCAGCCATCACCACCGTGCTGGCAGCCAAGTTCGGCGGCCAGGCCAAAGCCTACGACCAGATCGACGCAGCGCCTGAAGAAAAAGCACGCGGCATCACCATCAACACCGCCCACGTGGAGTATGAGACGGCCAACCGCCACTACGCTCACGTTGACTGCCCCGGCCAC
>CANBVJ010000054.1 GCA_947372865.1 Comamonadaceae bacterium | reverse complement strand
GCCTGAACGGCATCTATGTGCAGTTGCTCGAGAGCGCCGGAGTAAACATCGTCAAGGGCTGGGCACGGCTGCTGGACGCGCACACGGTGGAAGTGGTGTTCAAAAATACACCGCGAAAAACATTTTGATTTCAACCGGCGGCACAGCCCTGGTCCCTGCGGTGCCGGGCCATGAACACGTTGTGACCTCCGACAGCATGTTTGACCTGAATCCCTTCCCCAAACGCCTGCTGGTGGTGGGCGGCGGTTACATCGCCTGCGAGTTTGCGTCCATCTTCAATGGCCTGGGCGCGCAGGTCACCCAGATCCACCGGGGCGAAAAATTGCTGACCGGCTTTGACGACGATGTTCGCAGTTTTATCGCCAGCGAAATGATCAAGACCGGCATCAACCTGCAGTTGAAAACAGTGGTCGAGGCCATCACCAAAACAGCCGACGGCCTGCAGGTGGTTGTCAAGGGCGAGCAGGACCAGCAAGCCAGCTTCACGGTAGACACGGTGCTGTATGCCACAGGCCGCATCGCCAATGCCAGTGGGCTCGGGCTGGAGGCGGTGGGCGTTGCCATCAACCCCGCAGGTGCCATCAAGGTGAACGCGCACTACCAGACCTCGGTGCCGTCCATCTATGCATTGGGCGACGTGACGGCGCGCGTGCAGCTCACACCGGTGGCGCTGGGCGAGGCCATGGTGGTGGTGGACCAGTTGTTTGGCCCGGCCGCCGGCAAGAAGCCGCGCAGCATGAGCTACGACTTCATCCCCACCGCAGTCTTCACACACCCCAACATCGGCACGGTCGGCTATTCAGAAGCCGAGGCCCGCAAAAAATTTGGCGGCGTCACGGTTTACCGCAGCGACTTCAAGGCGCTCAAACACACGCTGAGCGGCAGCACTGAACGCACGCTGATGAAGCTGCTGGTCGAAGACGCGACCGACCGCGTAGTCGGCCTGCACATGGTCGGGCCGGATGCCGGTGAAGTCGTGCAGGGCTTTGCCGTGGCCATGAAGGCCGGCGCGACCAAGGCGATTTTTGACTGCACGATTGGTATTCACCCGACGGCTGCTGAAGAGTTCGTAACGATGCGTGAACCCGTGAAGGCCTTTTGATATGCACCTCAAACCCCACTCCTTCCTGTTAAATGCTGCCGTGGTGGCAATGACGGCCTTCAGCGGCCTTGTACGGGCGGCATCACCAGCCGCCTGGTCCGAGCACGACAAGGAAGTCGCAGCCGCCTGCGTCAAGGCCAGCACGCTGAAAGATGCACAGCCCGTAGGCCGACCCATGGCCTATGACGACCGCGTCGGCATGACAGTGCTACTGCTGACGGGCCGCTATCCACAGCCGCATATGAAGAATCGGCTTGGCCGCGAGTTGTGCCTGTTTGACCGCGAAACCCGCGAAGCCGCAGTGACCGAAGCAGACCAGCTCGGCATACGGGCCGCAGCGCCAACCGCCAACAAGAAATAGCCGCATGCCCTACCTGCCAAACTTCATAGCCCCGACCCGCTACACCGACGCAGCCGCCGCGCTGGCCCAGGTGCGCGCCATTTACGACCAGCAGATTGAACACCTGCGCAGCGCCATGCAGCGCTATGTGGCGGGCGACACCCTGCCCGGCCATGTGCGCGCCTGCTACCCGTTTGTGCGGGTCCACACCGACACCGTGTCGCGCACCCTGGCCATGCCCGACGCACCGCAACTGAGCTACGGTTTTGTCGCCGGGCCGGGCCGCTTTGAAACCACCCTGACGCGGCCAGACCTGTACAGCGCCTACTACCTGGAGCAGTTCCGCCTGCTGCTGCAAAATCACAGCGTCGAGCTTGAAGTCGGCACCAGCACGCAGCCGATTCCTGTGCATTTTTCATTCGCCGAGCATGACCACATCGAGGGCAACCTGAGCGTTGCCCGCCGCACCCTGATGCGCGACGTGTTTGACCTGCCCGACCTGGCCGCCATGGACGACGGCATTGCCAACGGCACGCACGAGCCGCGTGCGGGCGAGCCGCAACCGCTGTCGCTGTTTACCGCGCCGCGCGTGGACTATTCACTGCACCGTCTGCGCCACTACACCGGCACGCTGCCAGAACACTTCCAGAACTTTGTGCTGTTTACCAACTACCAGTTTTATATTGACGAGTTCATCGCCCTGGGGCGCGCGGCCATGGCGGATCCAAACAGCGAATACGTGGCTTTTGTCGAGCCCGGTAACGTGACCACCTGGCGCGCCACCGCGCCCGGCGTGGCGCCCGAAAGCGCTGGCAGCAGCCCACCCCGGCTACCGCAAATGCCGGGCTACCACCTGGTGCGCGCCGACCGCAGCGGCATCACCATGGTCAACATCGGCGTGGGCCCGGCGAACGCAAAAAACATCACCGACCATATCGCCGTGCTGCGCCCGCACGCCTGGATCATGCTGGGCCACTGCGCGGGGCTGCGCAACACGCAGCAGTTGGGCGACTATGTGCTGGCCCACGGCTATGTGCGCGAAGACCATGTGCTCGACGAAGAACTGCCGCTGTGGGTGCCGATTCCGGCGCTGGCCGAAATTCAGGTGGCGCTGGAGCAATCGGTGGCCGACGTGACGGGCCTGAAAGGTGCCGCGCTCAAGAGCATTTTGCGCACCGGCACCGTAGCCAGCACCGACAACCGCAACTGGGAACTGCTGCCCAACAACCAGCCCCAGCGCCGTTTCAGCCAAAGCCGCGCCGTGGCGCTGGACATGGAAAGCGCAACGATAGCCGCCAACGGCTTTCGCTTTCGGGTGCCCTACGGCACGCTCTTGTGCGTAAGCGACAAGCCGCTGCATGGCGAAATCAAACTGCCCGGCATGGCCAACCACTTCTACCGCGAACGGGTGGACCAGCACCTGCGCATCGGCATGCGCGCCGTAGAGCTGCTGCGCGCGCGCGGGCTAGACCAGTTGCACAGCCGCAAGTTGCGCAGTTTTGCGGAAGTGGCGTTTCAGTAGTCCCTGCAGCGCCATGCGGTGGCGGGCATCCGCGACAATGCCCCCATGACCGCGCACCCTCCCCTCCCCCCGCTGTTCCAGGCCCAACACCTGACCAAGCGCTACGGCGACACCGACGTCGTCCAAGATTTGTCCTTTGAGATTGCCCCTGGCGAATGCCTGGGCGTGATTGGCCCCAATGGGGCAGGCAAAACCACCACCATCCGCATGTGCTTGGGGCTGACCGTGCCCGACGCCGGCAGCATTACCGCGATGGGCCTGCAGATGCCGGTGGACGCGCTGGCCATCAAGGCGCAGTTGGGCGTGGTGACCCAGCTTGACACCTTGGACCCCGACTTCAATTGCGCCGAGAACCTGCTGGTGTATGGCCGTTATTTCGGCCTGAAAGACGCCGAGATCAAAAAACGCATTCCGGCGCTGCTGGAATTTGCGTCCCTGACGAGCAAGGCCAAAGCCAAACCGGGCGAACTCTCGGGGGGCATGAAGCGGCGCCTGAGCCTGGCGCGCGCCCTGGTCAACGACCCCAAACTGCTGCTGCTGGACGAACCCACCACCGGCCTGGACCCGCAGGCCCGCCATCTGATGTGGGAGCGGCTGCAGTTGCTGTTGCAACAAGGCAAGTCGATTTTGCTGACCACGCACTTTATGGACGAGGCCGAACGCCTGTGTTCGCGCCTTTTGGTGCTGGACCACGGCAAAAAGATTGCCGAAGGCAAGCCGCGCGACCTGATCGCCCAGTACCTGGAGCCCGATGTGGTGGAGGTTTATGGGGTAGGCGCGCTGGCGCTGGCCGAGAGCCCGCTGCGCGAACACGCAGCCCGCGTCGAGATCAGCGGTGAGACGGTGTTCTTCTACACCCGCGACTCAGCCGCACTCTTGCAGGCGCTGCACGCCTATCCGCAACTGCGCACCCTGCACCGTCCAGCCAACCTGGAAGACCTGTTTTTGAAATTAACCGGACGCCAGATCCGCGAGGACGCCTGATATGAACACCCCTCTTATCGCCAATCCACCGCAAGCGCAAAGCCGCTGGCGCGCACCGCGCCTGAGCATGCGCTTTTGGCCGGTTTTTTTGCGCAATCTGCTGGTCTGGCGCAAGCTGGCCATTCCCAGCCTGGTAGGCAATATTGCCGAGCCGCTGATGTGGCTGGTGGCCTTTGGCTACGGCATGGGCGCCTTGGTGGGCGAGATCAAGGTAGACGGTCAACCGGTGCCTTACATCCTGTTTCTGGCCAGCGGCTCGATTTGCATGAGCGCTATGCAGGCGGCGTCGTTTGAGGCGCTGTATTCGGCTTTTTCACGCATGCATGTGCAAAAAACCTGGGACGGCATCATGAACGCGCCCGTGGGCCTGGACGACATCGTGCTGGCCGAAATGCTGTGGGCGGCGTTCAAGGCCCTGTTCACCGTAACCGCGATTTTGGGCGTGATGCTGGCGCTGAACATCAGCCATAGCCCCAAAATGCTGCTGGCCTGGCCGATATTGCTGGGCGTGGGCATTACTTTTAGCTCCATGGCGCTGGTGTTCAACGCCATGGCCAAGGGCTACGACTTTTTCACCTACTACTTCACGCTGTTTTTGACGCCCACCATGTTTTTGAGCGGCGTGTTCTTTCCGCTCGACCAGTTGCCGCCCCTGGTGCGGCTGGTGGCGGACTGGCTGCCGCTGTCCAACGCCGTGGCGCTGGTGCGGCCCCTGTTCATGGACCAATGGCCGCGCGATGTGCTGCACCACGGCGGCGTGCTGGTGGCTTATGCGGTGGTGTCGTTTTGGGTGGCGCTGGCGTTGACGCGGAAACGGTTTGGACAGTAACACCCATGCAAACCCCCACCAGCCCCATCCTGCGCGACCTCGTCTTGGTGGGTGGCGGCCACAGCCACGTAGGCGTGCTCAAAGCCTTTACCATGCAGCCGGTGGCGGGCTTGCGCATTACGCTGATTTGCACCGACGCGCATACGCCTTACTCGGGCATGCTGCCGGGCTACGTGGCCGGCCACTACAGCTTTGACGAAGTGCACCTGGACTTGGTGCGCCTGTGCGTGTTTGCCGGTGCGCGCTTTGTGCGTGCCGAAGTCACCGGTATCGACCGGGCGCACCGACAGGTGTTGTTGCGCGGCCGCCCGGCGCTGGACTACGACCTGCTGGCCATCAACACCGGCTCCACGCCCCAAACCGACGCCACGCCGGGCGCCGCCGTTCATGCGGTTAGCGTCAAACCGATTGCCTCCTTCAATCAGCGCTGGCTGGCGCTGCTGAGCGCAGTGCGCGCAGGCCAGGGGCCGCGCAGCATTGCGGTGGTGGGCGCGGGCGCAGGTGGTGTGGAGCTGCTGCTGGCCATGCAATACCGGCTGCGCGCCGAGCGCCAGGCCCTGGGCTTGCCGGGGCCGGAGCCGGTTTTTTCGCTTTTTTCCGCATCTGATACGGTGCTTCCTACCCACAACCCGCGCGTGCAGCACCGTTTTGCCGCCGTGCTGCACGCGCGCGGCGTGCAGATGCATACCGGTGTGCGGGTCGGCCAGGTCAGCGCCTCTGGGGTGCAAATCCACCCATCCCATGGCGCCGAAGATACATGGCTGGACGCCGACGCCGTGTTCTGGGTTACGCAGGCTGGCGGTGGCGCCTGGCTGCAAGGCACCGGGCTGGCGCTTGATGATGCCAACTGCGTGCGGGTGAACGCAAACCTGCAATCCATCGCCGACCAGCGCATATTTGCCAGTGGCGACGTGGCCCACTTCGACGGCCGGCCTTTGGAAAAAGCCGGCGTATTTGCGGTGCGCATGGGCATGCCGCTGGCGCGCAACCTGCGCCACGCGCTCTTGGGCCAGCCGCTGGTGCCCTACCGACCCCAGCGCCACTGGCTGGCGCTCATCAGCACCGGCGACCGGTTTGCGGTGGCCTCACGCGGGGCGCTGGATTTTGCCGGGGCCTGGGTCTGGCGCTGGAAGGACTGGATAGACCGGCGCTTTATGCAGCGCTTCTCGAATTTGGGCGTGGCCGCCATGGCCGCAGCGCCCGCCACTGGCGCACCCGCGCTCGCTGACCTGAGCGCTTCTGAGGCGCAGCAGTCGTCGGCCGCGCAAGCCATGCGCTGCGGCGGCTGCGGCGCCAAAGTGGGTGCCGGCGTGCTGGCCCAGGCGCTGGGCGGCTTGTGCCCGCTGCCCAATTCCGACGTGCTGATCGGCCTGGGCGCACCCGACGACGCAGCCGTGGTGCGCGTGCCACCCGGCAAGGCGGTGGTGCAGTCGGTCGATTTTTTTCGGGCTTTTGTGGACGACCCCTACCGCTTTGGGCAAATCGCGGCCAACCACGCGCTGGGCGATATTTTTGCCATGGGCGCGCAGCCCCACACCGCCACCGCCATTGCCACCGTGCCGCCGGGTTTGGACCGGCAAACCCGCATGCTGCTGGCGCAGATGATGGGTGGCGCAGTCGAAGTGCTCAACGCCGCAGGCTGCACCCTGGTGGGTGGCCATACGGGCGAGGGCCAAGAGCTGGCGCTGGGCTTTGCCCTGAATGGCCTGGTCGATGTGGACGCGCAAGGCCAGTTGCATGGCGTGCTGCAAAAAGGCGGCATACAAGCCGGGGACGTGCTTATTTTGACCAAGCCCTTGGGCACCGGCACACTGTTTGCCGCCCACGCCCTGGGCCAAGCGCGCGGGCGCTGGGTAGAGGCTGCGCTCGACAGCATGTGCCAATCCAGCCAAGCAGCGGCGCAGATTGTGCAAGCCCATGGTGCCACCGCCTGCACCGACATCACCGGCTTTGGCCTGCTGGGGCACCTGGTGGAAATGGCACGGGCCTCGGGCGTTGAGGTGGATCTCGACCTGAACGCGCTGCCCGCGCTCGACGGTGCACTGGAATGCCTGCAGATGGGCACCACCAGCTCGCTGCACAGCGCCAACGAGCGCGTAGGGCGGGCCATTGCAAACGCCGACACACTGAGTTCTCGCCCCGACACCGCGCTGCGCCTGGCTCTGATATTTGACCCACAAACCGCTGGCGGCCTGCTCGCCAGCGTGGCCTCCGGCCGGGCCGAGGACTGCGTGGCGGCCCTGCGCACGGCCGGTTATGCGCACAGCGCCGCCGTGGGGCGGGTGCGCGGCGCGGGGGACGGGCAAACCCCAGTCTGGCTCGTGGAACAATAGGCCCCATGACAGGTAACACGACCGCACCGGCTAACGCGCCTACCGACACCGCGCCCGCAGCCATACCCGAGCTCCACGACGCCGCACCCCGGCCGCCAACCCAAGGCTACCGCCGCCCGGTGAGGCTGCTCTTGTGGGGCGCGGGTCCGGCGCATTTGCGCTTTTTGAAGTCACTGCAAAAAACGCCGATACCGCACGCCGAGATTACCTTGCTCACCCAACATGCACAGGTTTTTTCGCCCCGCATGCTGGCCGGTTTCATGGCCAACGAATTCGACTTGGCGCAGTGCCTGACCGATATCGAGCCACTGCTCCAGGGCAGCAGCGTGCGCTGGGCGGGCCGCCAGGGCCGGGCCATGGACGCAGCCTCGCGCACCGTGCTGCTCGACGACCGCCAGGTGATGGACTACGACGTGTTGTCGATCAACATCGGCCCCCAGCCGCACCGCGAGGCCGTGGAACGCGCCATGCCGGGCGCGCGCGAACACGGGCTGTTTGTGCCGCCGCTGGAAAGCTTTGTCAATCTGTGGCCCAAAGTCTGCGACATGGGGCGCAGCCGCGCCCTGCGCATCGCCGTGGTGGGCCATTGCACGGCGGGCTTTGAACTCGCGCTGGCCGTGCGCCAGCGCATGCCCACGGCCGCAGTCACCTGGGTGCCGGCGCCGCAAGAGCCACCACGCAACGACTCCGACGCGCTGCACCCGCGCATGCTCGCTACCCTGCGCACGCAACGCGTGACCGTGCTCTATGAGCCCGTGGCCGCACTGGAGCGCGACGACGTGGTGCTCGCCAGCGGCGCCCGGTTGGCCTGCGATGTGCCACTGTTGGTGCTGTCGCAGTCCACCCCGGCGTGGCTGCACGATACGGGTCTGGCCGACAGCGCTGACGGCGCCATGTCGCTGGGCCAGCACATCCTGACCGACGCCCATGAACGCAGCACCAGCCACCCCGAGGTGTTTTTTGTGCAACAAGACAGCCCTGTGCTGGCCCACAACCTGCGCGCCGCCATGAACGCCGAGCCCGCCCAATTGCGCCCGATCCCAGCCACTGGCGTCCGCTTTTTGTATGCTGGGGCGCAACACGCGCTGCTGTGCTGGCGCGGCCACTGCGTCCAGGGGCGCTTGGCAGGCTGGCTCAAGCAGTATTTCAAGGGCTAACACCGGCGCCGCCGCGAGCCACTCCCCCCATCTGACTCAGGAGCCTGTGATGAACACCACCCCCAGCATCGACGCAGCCGAAGAAGAGGTGCCCGAGCGCAAGGTCGACGCCTTGCTGCACCACTACGGCCTAAGCCATGTTCACCCCACCAACGAAGTGATTCACTTTGTGGCCATTCCCGCCATCATGCTGAGCCTGACTGGCCTGCTGTTTGCGCTGCACCCGGCGCTGGCGCTGGTATTTTTTGCCGCCAGCATGGTTTATTACGCCCGCCTGTCTTGGCGCTTTACCGGCTGCATGTTGCTGGTGTCGTCCGTGCTGCTGGCGGTGGTGGACGCGCTGGACGCGCGCGGCGTGCTGGTGCCTGTCTCGGTGCTGGTGTTTGTGGCGGCCTGGATTTTTCAGTTCATCGGCCACCGCATTGAGGGCAAGAAACCCTCGTTTTTTGAAGACGTTCAGTACCTGTGGGTCGGGCCCCTGTTTGTGCTGAGCAAGCTGTTCTTGCGTCTAGGCGTGCGCTGGTGAAAGCCGCCGGCGCACCGCGCCGCCAGCGGGGTCCGCTGCGCACGCTGCTGCGCCAAAGCCGCCTGCTGTTGCGCCTGGAGGCACCCTACTTCATGGGCAACGCCAAAACGTGGCTGGCGGTGCTGGCCGTGGCGCTCATTCCGGCGCTGTACGTGGTGATTTATCTCTCCAGCGTCTGGGACCCCGGTGCCAACAGCGGCGCGCTGCAGGTGGGCCTGGTCAACCTGGACCGGGGCGTGGTCTACCGCGAACAAACCGTCAACATGGGCCAGGAGCTGGTGGCGCAACTCGAGCACAGCGCCCGCTTTGGCTACCACCGCATAGACGCCGCAGACGACGCGCGCCAGCAAGTGCGCCACGGGGCGCTGGCGTTTGCGCTCATCATTCCGGCCGACTTCAGCTCCAACGCCGTGCCCGGCGCCCAGCCCGGCGCGGGCAAGCTGGTGGTCTATGCGTCCGAGGGCAATAGTTTTGAGGGCGCGCGCATTGCGCAACTGTTTGCCGCCGAACTGGGGCACAAAGTCAATGAAAGCCTCAACGAACAGCGCTGGAGCCTGGTGCTGCTCAACGCGGCAGGCTCCAAGAACAGCGTGGAGCGGCTGCGCGAGGCCGCCACGCAACTGCATGCAGCGGCAGACGAACTCAGCAGCGGCACATCCAAGGCAGCCATCGGCGCCAAATCGCTGGGCAGCAGCGCGCTGCGCCTGAGCGACGGCGTGGCCCAACTCGGCGCGGGCATGCACCAAATGGGCACGGGCCTGCGCAGCCTGGACGCCAAGCGCCCGCGCAACTCCGATCTCACCGCGCTCAACACCGGTGCCGAGGCGCTGGCCGCTGGCCATGACGAGCTGCACAAAGCCCTGCAAAACTTGCAAGAGGGCAGCCAGGCGCTCAATACCGGGGTGGCGGCCTTCAAGCAAGAGGCCGACAGCAGCCTGCTGGTGCGCCCTGCGGTACGCGACAGCGTGACCCAGTTGGCGCTGGGCCTGTACCAGTTGGACAGCGGTCTGCACAGCGCGGGCGAGGGTCAACAAAAACTCAGCGATGCGGCGCTCCAGCTCAGCGCGGGCGTGGGCACGCTCACGGGCGGCGTGCGCGCCATGAACGGCGCGCTGCGCACCATGGTGGGAAAACTGCCCGAAGACAGCCAAGTCGACAGCCTGACCGAAGGCGCCAGCGAACTGGCGCGCGCCAGCGCCACTCTGGCCCTGGCCAACGACAAGATCAGCAGCGCCAGCCGTGCCGTTTTGGACGGCACCGGTTTGCTGGTGAACGCACTGCCCGCGCCCCTGGATGCGCCCCAGGGCAGCGCGCGGGGCTTGGCCAATTCGGTGCAGCCAGCGCTGGAAATTGAGGCCAGCGTGCAAAACAGCGGCAGCGGCTTTGCGGCCAACATCATTCCCGCTGCGCTCTGGCTGGGTGCGGGTATTGCCGCGTTTTTGGTCAATCTGCGGCTGCTGCCGACCGCTGCGCGGCGGTTCAGTCCGCTGGCCCGACTGGTTGGCAAACTTACCTTGCCCGCCGCCGTGGTGTTGCTGCAGGCCGGATTGGTGCTGGTGACGGTGTTTTACGTGCTGCACATCAAGGTGGTGCAGCCCGCTGCCCTGGTGTGCACCGTGGTCAGCGCCGGCCTGACTTTTTTACTGATCGTCTGCGCCCTGACCCGCTTGTTGGGCGACGCGGGCAAGGCGCTGGCCATGCTGTTTTTGGCGGTGCAACTGTCCTCGTCCGGCGGCGTGTTGCCGGTGGAACTGAGCGGCACTTTCTTCGCCAGCATGAGCCCCTGGCTGCCGATTACCTGGGTGGTGCACGGCCTCAAGGCCAGCCTGTTTGGCGCTTTTGACGGCGCCTGGCAGACGTCTTGGCAGCAAGTGCTGCTGGCGGGGGCAGGCGCCGCGCTGGTGGCCATGCTTGTCGGGCGCTGGCGCTACGTGCCGCACAGCGCATTGGTACCGGCTATCGACCTGTAACCTTCAGAGCCGGATTAGTTCGTTGCCGATTTGCGGCCAGCGCCGGCGCAAGAACATCCAGGAGCCCAAGCCTACGCCCATCATGCACAACGAGGCTCCGGCCAACGCCACCGTCGAATGCATGACCAGAGGCGCAACCAGACCCGCCACGATGCCGTTGGCGGTAGAGCCAATGAACATCTGCAGCGACGACGCCATGCCCCGGCGCTCGGGGTGCAAATCGAGCACCAGCAGCGTGACCACCGGCACCATCATCGCCCAGCCAAAGGCAAACACCCCCAGCGGCAACAAGGCCCAGGCCACGTGGGCGCTGAACAGCACATTGGCCAGCAGGTTCAGCACGCCGATGCACAGCATGATGACAAAGCCGTCGCGAATCTGCCGCTTGGGCGTGCGCTGGCCCGCCACCCGGCCGCTGACCCAAGCCCCGGACATGATGCCGGTAATCACCACCGTAAAAAACCAGAAAAACTGCTGCGGCTGCAAATGCAGGTGCTCGCCCAAAAACACCGGCGCACTCAGCACATACAAGAACACGCCATTAAACGGCACGCCACTGGCCAGCGCCAACAGCAAAAAGCGCGGGTCCGCACCCAACTGCCAGTAGCCCGCCAACAAATTGCGGGGATGAAAGCGCTGGCGCTGGCTCAGGTGCAGCGTCTCAGGCAGCAGCCGGTAGTTGGCCAGCCACAAGACCACGCCCACGCCCGTCAAAAACCAGAAAATCGCGTGCCAGCTGCTGTGCACCAGCAACCAGCCACCCAGCAGCGGCGCAATCGCCGGGGCCACGCCAAAGTAAATGGTGATCTGGCTCATCACCTTTTGCGCCTGGTGCGGCGCGTACATGTCGCGCACCACAGCGCGCGCAATCACAATGCCCGCGCCGGTGGACAGGCCTTGCAGGCCACGAAAGAAAATGAGCGGGCCAATGCTTTGCGACAACGCGCAACCCGCCGACGCCACGGTAAACACCGCCATGCCCCACAACACCACCGGGCGGCGGCCAAAGCTGTCTGAAATGGCGCCATGGAACAGCGCCATGAAGGCAAAACCAAACAAATAGGCCGACAAGGTTTGCTGCATTTGCAGCGGCGTGGCGCCCAAGGACGCGGCGATCCCAGAAAAAGCCGGCAAATACGTGTCAATGGAAAACGGCCCCAGCATGCCCAGCACGGCCAGCAAGACGGCAAAAGCCCATTGGGGCAGGCGCCACAGAGACTGTGCGTCGGGGTTCATCGCTCGCAAAGGAATAACAACATCAGGCTATTGGAACACGGCCCCTTCAGCTCCGGCGTCACGCACGGGCCAGGGCGGTTGCCGCAGGACCAAAGTCCGCAGCGCGCTCTTGGGGCAAGGACGCGAGCGGGTGGTCAGTTGTATTGCGGGTCTGCGGCCTCAGGCGCCGCATCTGCCTGCGGCGCAGCCACATCGGCCGCGCTGCCGGGGCGGCACATGGTTTGGCCGTCCCACTGCTGGCCGCACCAGCACAGGCCTTGGGCATTGATCAGGCAGGTGCCCGTGCCGCAACAACGTTCGTCTTCAACCATAGCAACATCTCCCAAAACAGTTAGGGCAAGGCGGGTGCCGCCTTGCGCACCAAAAAGCGTGCGCCAAACAAGTTCAGCAGCAAACCCGCCATCAGCAAGGCGCCACCGGCAAAGTGGACCGGCTGCAAGGCCTCGCCAAACACCAGCCAGCCGGTGCTCAGGCCTACCAGCGGCACCAACAGGCTAAACGGCGCCACCCGGTTGGCAGGATAGCGCGAAAGCATGCGCGTCCACACGCCGTAGCCAAACAGCGTGGCGCCCCATGACAAATACACCAGGGCCGCCACGGACGACCACTGGAAATGCCCTATCGCATCGGCAATAGCCTGCGGCCCCTCCATCCAGTACGAGAGCAGAAAAAACGGCAGCGGCGGCACCAGACTGGCCCACACCACAAAGGCCTGTTGGTTCATGGGCCCGAAGCGCCCCAGCTTGCGGGTGACGATATTGCCTGCGGCCCACATCACGGCAGCGGCAACCGTCAAGGAAAAACCACCCAAGGGCATGCTGATGCCGTGCGCGCTACCAATCAGCACAAGCCCCGCGCCCGCCAGCACCAGTCCGGCCACCTGGTTGATCTGCCAGCGCTCCTTGAGCCAGAACGCAGCAAACACCATGGTGAAAAAAGCCTGCGACTGCAAAACCAGCGAGGCCAGACCCGAGGGCATGCCCACATGGATAGCCGAAAACAAAAATGCAAACTGCCCGACCGAAATCGTCATGCCGTACAGCACATACCAGCGCAGCGGCACTTTGGGCGCCTTGAACAGCAACACTGCCGGAAACGCCGCCAATGAAAAGCGCAGCGCACCCAGCAAAAGCGGCGGCACGCCGGTCACACCAATCTTGATGGCAGCAAAGTTCATGCCCCAGACCAGGACCACCAACATGAGCAGGCCCAAGTCACGGGGGGCGATGGTGACGGTGGGGGAGGATTGGGGCATGAGTGGGTTGGGCTGATGGTCGCGGCTGCGGCTGCGGCCCGCGGTAGTGGCTGCGATCTTATGTGCAAGCAATTGAAACGCCATTTGGCTGGCGCTTTGGCCCGGATTTTTTGCGGATGGCTGGTTTACCCCCCTATCCCCCCAGCCCCCTTTCCGCCCCCACCGGGGCGGAAAGGGGGAGCGAACAGCCACATTTGGTTTTGTCGCGTCGGCTACGACACCACCGGGAAACGCTTGTTTTCGTTGGCGGACCTTACCAGCCCCGCGCCAAGCGCTCCCGGCTCACCCAGGTGGCATGAAAACCATTTGGCACCCGCTGCGGCAGCGCGATGCGCGCTACCGGGCCCTGGGCCACGTCGTGGGCGTCAAACACGGTGGCGTAGGAGCGCTCGGCCAGCGCATCCCACATGAAGCCGACCAAATAGCCGTCATCTTCAGCCACCGCGTGGTCTTTAGGGGCAAAGCTGTGTTCGTTGAACCATTGGTGCATGCCGCCGTGGTAGCTGCTGCAGCTGTTTTGCTGCAGGTCGTGTCGGGCGATGCCGCAAAAGCGCGGCTCCTCTGGCCCGGTGCCATTGGCCATCAACGTGTTCCAGGAATAACGGCTGGGCTCGCCCAGGTAGGCGCTGTTGATGATGGGGAATTCCTGGTTGAGCACGTCGTCAAGCACCCGCTCGCGCGTTTGGCCGGTGCGCAGGTTAAAGCGCCATTCGTAAAACATGCAGTCTTGCCCGAGTTGGGCAATCAGGCGCGGCAGGCGGCTGGCGTCCAACTGGCCCCGGGCGTCGAGCTGCGGCTTGAAAGGCGTGCCGGTCATTACGATCTCTGTGCCGCCCTGGCCGTCGTCCTCTTCCCAGGCGTTGGACACGTGGTACATATAGGCCGGTTTGGCCTCAAACCAGCGGATGTCTGAGGCCGCCCCGTGGCGTGGCAGCACGCCAAAGCGCGAGGGCAGCTCGGGGTAAAACATCACCTTATGGCGCCCGGCGGCGGAGGCCTCGGGGTCTTGGAACAGCGGCAGGTCGTGCAAGACGCTGTAGTTGCGCGTGACCGCCATGTCGTGCGGCAGGCGGGGCCCGGGCAGCGCCACCGGCACCAGGGTTTTGAGCGTGCCACTTTTGTCAAGCACGCCGTAGTGCATATAGGGCGGCGCTTTGCCGTAGCAAAAAAATACGAATTCGCCGGTGCGCTCGTCCACCTTGGAATGCGCTGAAATATGCAGCCCGGCCAGGCGCGGGTCCATCGCCAGCGCGCCTGTGGTGGCCAGATCGTGCGGGCGTACGCGGTGCACCGCGCCGCCCAGGTACCACATGGCCAGCAGCTCTCCGGCGAAGAACTTGACGTCGGTGTTGGCCGTGTTTTTGAGCGGCATGTCGGGCCGGTCGCGCCGGGGCGGGTCTTTGATGCCTTGCCACAGCGCGCTGCCTGCGGCGCGTTCTTCGGTCAGGCTTTGCGTTGCGATCCAGCGGTTTTGGTATTGCACCCGGCCGCCCTCAAAGCGCAGCGCGTGCAGCATGCCGTCACCGTCAAACCAGTGGTAGCGCCCGGACGCGGCAAACTGGCGGTTGGGGCCGTTGCGCACATGCATGCCATGCAGGTCGCGCGGGATTTCGCCCTCAATGTCAGTCAAATCCACCGTGATTTCATGCGCCACCGGAGCAAAGCCGCCCTGCAAAACCGCCATGTCGTTCGATCCCATGCCGCCGCTCCTTGTGCCGTTTGATCCAAACGAGCTTAAAGCAGCACCCCAGCGTTGACAATCGGGGCATGCACCATGCCTTTGAATCTCTCACCCCCGACGTCGTGCTCGACGCGCTTGACTCTGTGGGCTTGCGCGGCGACGGGCGGCTGACCGCCTTGTCGTCCTACGAAAACCGGGTCTACCAGGTGCAGTTGGAGGACGGTGGCGCCGTGGTGGCCAAGTTTTACCGCCCCGAGCGCTGGAGCCAGGCGCAGATTTTGGAAGAACATGGCTTTGCCCAGGAGCTGATGGACGCCGAAATCCCAGTGATCGGCCCCATGCGCCTGAACGGCGCCACGCTACACCCGTTTGGCGGCTTTGATTTCAGCGTCAGCCCGCGCCGGGGGGGCAGGCCGCCCGAGCTGGACGACGGCGAAGTGCTGGAATGGATTGGCCGCTTTTTGGCGCGCATCCACAGCGTGGGCGCCAAAAAGCCGTTTGCGGTGCGCCCCACGCTCAACCTGGCCACGTTTGCCCAAGAACCCAAAGACTGGCTGCTGGCCCATGACATGGTGCCGCTAGATGTGCAGTCTGCCTGGAGCCGCGCCTGCGACGAGGCCATGGCGCTGATTGCGCAGCACCCAGCCCTGACCGGGCAGGCTTCACCTATTCGCCTGCTGCGCCTGCACGGCGACTGCCACCCCGGCAATATTTTGTGGACGCCCACAGACGCTGCGGCCAGCGCCGGGCCAGGCCCGCATTTTGTGGACCTGGACGACGCGCGCATGGGCCCTGCGGTGCAAGACCTGTGGATGCTGCTCAGCGGCGACCGCAGCCAGCGCAGCCGCCAGCTCGGCGCCTTGGTGGACGGCTACGAACAGTTCCGTGAATTTGACCGAGAAGAGCTGGCCCTGATCGAGCCCCTGCGCACCCTGCGCCTGATCCACTACAGCGCCTGGCTGGCCCGGCGCTGGAGCGACCCCACCTTTCCGGCCAACTTTCCGTGGTTTGGTTCGAGCGACTACTGGCAGGGCCAAGTACAAATGCTGGTCGAGCAATGCGAAGCCATGCAGGAAGACCCGCTGGTGGTGTAGCCCATGAGCGCACGCTTACCGACCCTGAACCTGATAGGTGCTGGCCGCCTTGGCCAAACGCTGGCGCGCCTGTGGACGCAAACCGGCGTGTTTGCGGTGCAAGACGTGCTGACCACTGCGCCGGCCAGCGCGCAGGCGGCGTGTGAATTCATCGGCGCGGGCACGCCCGCCACAAGCCTGGACGTAATGCGCAGCGCCGAGGTGTGGCTGATTGCCACCACCGACGCGCAGATTGC
>CANBVJ010000053.1 GCA_947372865.1 Comamonadaceae bacterium | reverse complement strand
CAGATCATCAAACGGATCAGTCGACCACGTGTATGGATTTACTGCACGTTGCTTTGCCTGGTGTGCAGTGTCTTCACGTTCAGCTTGGTGACACGCAAGAGTTTCTCCGTGGACATCATTAAGGACCGAGGTTCCCTAGCCCGCGAAGTTGGGCAAGGTGAAATCGAGAATGTGTACCGCATGCAGATCATGAACGGCCTGGAAGAGAAACAGCGCTTTACCGTAAGCGTGAGCGGTATTCCCAATCTGCGCATTTCTTCGGACGCGCAATTTGAAGTGCCAGCCGTTGGCATTGGATCGCTGCCTATACGCCTGACACTGCCGTCGGAGGTTGCTGCACTTTATCGTGGAAGGACGTTGTCGGTTGTATTCGAAGTTCAAGCATCCGCAGGCACAGGGCAGGAAATAAGGCAAGAGAAATCAGCTTTCTATGTATTGCCATAGCTACACCACAGCCACGCCTATTTCACGCAACATTCAAACCATACCCCAACCTAGCTGACCTACAACATGGCCACACTGATTCAAATTCAAAGCCCGCCTAAAAGGGGGCAGTTTCGCTTTGCGTTGTGGGATCTTGGCTTTCGTCCCTTCTACTTACTTGCGAGCTCGTTTGCCTCTCTTTCCATATTGGTCTGGGCCCTGCAATTCAGTGGGTTATTGCCGTACGCGTATTTACAAGGGCCGATGTGGCATGCCCATGAGATGCTGTTTGGATTCACGCTGGCTGTGCTAACAGGATTTCTATTGACGGCAGGGCAGAACTGGTCAGGGCAGTCCACACCCAAAGGGGCCTACCTGGGGGCCCTTGCGGCTTTGTGGGTGGCTGGCAGAATTCTTGTGCTCTCGCCGTGGGGTTGGTTAGCCGCAGGGGTGAATGTGGCATTTCCATTGGCAGCTGCAACTGCATTAGCAATTCCACTCTACAGGGCCCGCAATCGCCGCAACTATTTCTTTGTTGGCCTGCTTCTGCTGATGGCGGTTGCCCAACTTGGAGTGCATCTGGATGCACTGGGCGCTTTGCGCTTTCCGGGCTGGGCAGGTATTGGGCTGGGACTAGATGTAATGCTATTTGTGCTTAGTGTCATGGCTGGACGGGTGATCCCTATGTTCACCAACAATGCAATCCCTGGAGCAAAGGCTGTTCGACACCCCTGGGTGGAGAAACTAGCATTAGGTTTGATCCTGCTTCTAATGGGTTCAGACGCAATGCATGTAGCCGGAGCGTGGGTCGTACTTATAGGCGTTTTGGCTATGTTGGCCCATCTGACTCGCTTGTGGCTGTGGCATCCATGGAAGACGCTCAACACTCCCTTGGTCTGGGTACTCCATGCGGCCTATGCCTGGATTCCAATTCACTTGGCGTTTCGCGCTATGGCTGCGATGGGGTGGGTTTCACCTTCGGTTGCCACGCATGCATTGACTGCCGGTGCCATTGGGACAATGGTCATCGGCATGATGACACGCACAGCGCTCGGCCACACGGGGAGAAAGCTGGCTGCTGGAAAAACGGAAGTGGCTTGCTACTCACTAGTGTCCGCGGCAGCAGTGATTCGTGTCTTCGTTCCATTATTGAATCCGTCACTTTTGACTTACGCGGTTCTAATCTCTGCTGCGATGTGGTCATTTGGGTTTGCCCTGTATACCGTTCGGTACTGGGGCATTCTCGCCTACGAATAAAGTTGAAATCATTGGCGTCACATGATCGCCGCTAACTGCTTATTCGACGCTGTGACAATGAATATTACAAATGCCCATCCTGCCACTGTTCCCTGATCGGAGTAAGCCTCGCATGTCCCACAAGAAGTTCCCCGTTCATCCGGCCAATCCCGAGCGCCTATGCTGGGGCTGCGACAAATATTGCGCAGCAAACGACATGATGTGTGGCAATGGATCGGACCGGACGCAGCATCCGTTTGAATTGTTTGGAGAAGACTGGCAAAGCTGGGGCGGTGAGGACGCTGGTGATCATTCAACCCCGCCACTGGATCCGAGTACAGGAAGGCATGGAGATATTCCCTCTGTAGAAACTACGCCGGAAGTGACCATGTGTTTATTCCCTCATGTCCGGTAACTCCGCTTCAATCAACCGGCCCTCCGCAATAGACCACCTGGCTGTCGCACAGGGTCGCAATGGTGGCTCGATTGTTGCGGTGTAGGTTGCGTAGCTGGCAGTTGCTGTTCTGTACTAATGACCGGTAACGGGCGGTCAATTTGGCATTCAGGATTTCCGGATACGCTGACGCTGCACAAGATGACCCAAAGTTACTGAAGTATTGTTGGTTGCGCAATTTCAAGAAGTGAGCGGTTTATGAAATACCAGACCTTTTCCAAGATCGCCATTGCGTTCGTCGCCGTTGTTCTTATGGCAGGCTGCGCCACCAAAAAACCAGGCTGGGACTATTCGGCCTACAAGGCCAGCAAACCTCGCTCCATTCTGGTGCTGCCACCCGTCAACAACTCACCGGACATCACTGCAACCTACAGCGTGATGTCTTTCGTAACCAAACCTCTGGCCGAGGCGGGCTACTACGTCATGCCGGTCGCCATGGTGGCCCAGGCTTTCAAAGAGAACGGCCTGACGCAGCCGTCGGACATGCATGCAACTTCTCCGGACAAGTTGCGCCAGATCTTTGGGGCGGATGCGGCGCTCTACATTACCGTGACCAAATTCGGCGTGTCTTATACGGTGGTCAACAGTGAAACGATGGTTCAAGTGCAAGGCAAGCTCGTAGACCTGAAAACTGGCGCCACCCTGTGGCAAGGCGCCGCCCAGGCTTCCAGTGTCGAAAACGAGCAACAGCAGCAGGGCGGCTTGGCGGCGATGCTGATTACCGCCGTCATCAAGCAAGTGCTGGCGAGCACCTTTGACGACAGCCACCGGTATTCTGGAATGGCTACGGACCGACTGCTGGCCACTGGAGTGCCGAACAATGGTTTGCTGTACGGACCTAGGTCACCGAGTTATGGCAAGGACTAAACCTTTGAATGCTATTTTCTAGGTGACAGCAGCCAATAGTTGATGTTCGTCGCAGCAGGCTAAAGTTTCGTTAAAGTATTTGCGCATTAGAGGGTGCTTCCGTATAGCGCATATTTAATTAAATTTTGGTATACCCCCTGCTGACTATTTGTCAGTCCGACTTTTCCCCCGCGCGTGCTCTACAAACTATTCCAAAATTTTTAGTTTTTGTTTTCTGGTTCTGCATCAGTATTCAGTTAAACTTTTGAGGGTGGCGCCAGACGAAAATTTGGCGGGTATTTTTTCGACTGCCACTACGCTATATCAAATAACGAGCATCGCATCGCTTTGCTCCTTCATCCGCCAGTAAGCGTCCTCCGCGAACCGCGCCAGGTTCTCATGACTCCATGCGGCAAAGTTCGGGCCGTCCATCTTTTTTCCTTGCATTGATTTTAAAAAACCAATGGATAATTTTTTTATGCTCTGAATCTAAATTCAAATACTTAAATGGCACACAACGTAACCGTAACTCGTAACACTCCTTACGGGGTGTGTTACGTTACGTTACGGCGTTTCCATTGTTTTGTCGAAACGTAACTGTTACGCTGAGTTACGGTTACGTTACGCCGTTACGGTCGATAACCTGTGGATAACTATCGCTGCCCCTTATCCATGATCAGGCAACTTGCCCAAGTTCCGTCCTCAATCACCCACCCATATTCATGGGGAGCAATGAGTCCACCGACCAGCAACTTACTGATGATCTTGCCACCTGGCTTGAGATATTGGTCCGCTGAGTTGGAAGTAAATCCAAGGTTTTCAATAAGATGCTGCTTGAATCCAGATCGTGAGACATAGGGTTTGCCCTCACGCTCTTCTGCCGCCGTCGACCACCAAGCATTGGCAAAGTTCTTCTGGTTTTCTGCAATCTTGCCATCCTTCGTGGCTGATGGTGGCGGCGCATCCTCTTGCACAAGCACCGCACTGGTGACCTGGACGCCATCCTCATCGAACCAACCTGGAATTTCCACGCTCTTCAAGCTGGCGTGAAGTGGTGCTGCCATCTCGGCGTCTTTGGATTTGCGCTGGACGATCTGCATTGGTGTATCACCCTTGGCTGGGACAATGCTGATCTCGATGTCCAAGGCGCCCTTCCAGGCACTCGATCCACGCGCCCGGTGCTGGGAGTTATCTGCATTGCCCGTATGGTGAACCAAGATCACGGTGCAATTGAACTCAGCCATCAGGGCTGCGCAGTAGTCGAGCATGGTCTTGGCATCTTGTGACGAGTTCTCATCACCCGCCATGAACCGGTGCAGGGTATCGACAGTTACCACATCTGGGTCGATGGGCAGGGCACGGATTGCCTCGACTACCTTCTTGTATCCCTCCCTTGTGTTCAGATCACACCCGGCTTCGGACACCCAAAGATTCGGGTCATCGACGTTGTTTTTGTGCATCCACCCAGCGATACGCCCTCGCAGCCCGTGGTGGCCCTCTCCTGCCAGGTACACAGCATTGCCAGGTTTTACCTTGTGTGCCATCCAAGCGGTTTTCTGAGACGCAATCGCCATGAGCCAGTCCAGCACCACAAAAGTCTTGCCGCCACCCGAGGGGCCATGCACCATGATGAGGGCGTTCTCTTGAAGCCAACCCTTGACCAGCCATTTGATAGGCGCTGGCTGGGAAGCAAGCAGCTTGGCCCGATTCAGTTTATAGGGCGGCCGCTGAGGGGCCAACAGAATCGCGAGGTCGTTGCCCTCCTGGGCATAGTCATTGGCATCCCCAAGGGTCGGTGGCATGACCATCCGAACGCCGTACTTCGCTGACGCCTGCTCTGCGTACTTCTGACCGACTCCAGAGGCATCATGGTCGGCCACAATCACCATGTCTGGGTAGAGGGTGTGCAATGTCGCGACCACTGGCACGATGTTGCTGGCGCTGTAGGCCACCACACAAGGGCGCCCGGTGATCTCATGGATGGTGGCTGCGGTGGCGAATCCCTCGGCCACATAGAGCGGGCCTGGTTCTTCCGTGTTGCCAATGATGTTGAACTTGCCGCCTGTAGCCCCGCCCGGGTGATAGAGCTTGCCACCCTCATTGTCGATGTACTGGAGCGTGGACAGAACGCCGTCCTCATCGTAGAGTGGCACCACCAACCTGCCATCTCCCGTGACCCGTGCGCCGTTGGGTTTGATGCCTTTACGGGCCAGGTATGGATGCTCTGGTGAGGCGCCCATGCAGCCAGTCCATATGGTGTCCACCGTATTGGCAGCTGCCTCTTGGCTTTTCTTCTTCTCCGCATCGCGCAAGGTGCGGGCTTCATTGGTGCGCCGTGCGATGGCCATCTCATCTGCCTGGGTCAACTCTCGGCCCATCTCGGCTTTGAATGACACCTCGACGCCTGCACGCCAGCAGCCAAATCTACCAGCCGGGACGCCATCACCAAACACCACATACCAGCCAGGCTTGTCAGTGTGACCGCCCTCGCCCTTGGTGTTGGATCGGAATCTGTGCAGAGCGCCATCAAGGAAGATCTTCTCTGGTGGTGTGATGCCAATCTCCAGCATGGCACTGCGAAGCTGATCCTCTGGTGAGGCGACTGGTTTGGGTGCTGGTGGTGACCATGCGCCACCAAAAATGGATGTGAGATCAGCCATGAACCACCCCCAGCAAACGCTTGATATCCGACACGGGCCAAGCTAATCGGCCATTGATTCGTAAGCACTTGATCGGACCGTCATTTCGCACCGCCCAAAGTCTGAGCGTTTGCTGCGCTCGATTTAGGTGATAAGCGGCTTCCGCTGTGGGGAGTACGGCACGTGTCTCAATTGCCAACGATGAGTAGAAATTTTTTTCCATGGTTAATACCTTGAATTCAAAGACGTGAAAAGGCGATAGCTCGCCCGACGGCTCTTGTCTTGTATTAACCCGGAAGCATTCCAGGCACACCGTTAAAGGTGGTTAATTTTTCAGAATCGCTCTGAAATCCTATTATTTGTCTCTGGTGGCAACATAAATTGCATGCTGTCCATCAAATACCGTTGAATTATAGGTCGAAGCATATAACTGCGTCAAATGATGTATTGCCTGCTTTGATTGCGAAGATGTGACATCTTTAAGAGATATTTGCGACGCCTGCTTATTGATGTTGTCGATCGTCCAAATGCGGTTCAGTCACGCTTTTGCTACACCATGCTTCACCGCATCCCGCAGTAACTCATTTATCCGCGTTTGCCAGCCTTCACCTGATGCCCGGAACGTGTTAACCACCTCAGTGTCTAAACGCAATGTTATTTGAGTCTTTGTGCCGCTGCCCAAGGGGCGGCCAGGGCGCAACTTTTTGAACTCTGCCGGGTCTAATTGATAGGTGTCAGCGTCAAGCTCGATACCCACTTTGACGGCGGCATCTTCCTCTGGGGTATTCAGAAGTATTTTTCGGCCGTTATTTAAGGTCAGGTACTTGGCTGGCATAGTTCAATATCTCGCGGTTGTTGGTTTTTCTCACACTAATGACACGCCGTTCCGTGGGCACATCCGCAGGGCGGTCGACAAATACGACGCAATACAGACGATCTCCTGCAATGACATATCCAATCTGGCGTAGCTCTCCATAGTCACGGCGCGTATCAGGCTTACATTTCAGCGTGTGCCACTCAAGTTCAATGGCCAGCGCCAGAGTCAAACCATGCTTTGCCAGATTGGATGCGTCCTTCGCAGGGTCATAGGTGATCTTCAGCACGGGTTATTGTAGTTACGTTTATTGCAGATGCAATTCAAGCAGCCAAGACCCGCAGTGCGCTCGCTTCGGCATTTGCCTGAAAGTTCACACCAGCTTGCTCCAGTATCCACGCTTCTATTCTTTTATGGTGCACTGCTAGCAGCTCAAGTGGTCGAATCGTGTAGTGCTTTTCAGCAGTTGCACTCGGCTTGTGCCCCTGTATTTGGGCCACCACGCCCACGGGAACTTCTAGCCATTCGGTCAGGCTCTTGAATGAGCGACGCAGGCCGTGCAGGGTCAATCCCTCAAGTCCGGCAACTTTGCAGGCGCGCGCGTGTGGCGTGTTGGGTACGGTCAGGCAGCCGCTACCACTTGAAGGGCTCGAAAACACCCATTCATTACGGCGGGGTAGCGCGGCCAGCAGGTTTGCAACAAAAGGGGTCAAAGGTATGGTACGTTCACTTTCGACCTTGTCGCGGATGGTCATCCCCTGCCATTGAAGGTTAACGTCGGTCCACTTAAGCGTCAGCACTTCGCCACGCCTAGCTCCTGTGAGCAGCAGGGTTTGCAGGTAGGCTGCAATGACGGGGTTTTGTAACTGTCGCACTGCGGTAAACCAAGCGGCCAGTTGACCACGCTGAAGAACGTCGGATTTCACGGAAGCTTTGCCCAGTGCCTCGCGGGTCTTTTTGGTCTTGGCTGGGTTTTGCGATGGCAGGAGGTTGGCGTATTCTTTTTGCTCGTTGCACCATGTCAGGAACACCGTCAGTAGTCGCCATGCCAATCTTGCCGATGAGGGGCGGGTTTTGCCTTCAAGTGCCGCCCATTCTTGGATCCTCTCGGGTGTCAGGTCGACCATACGGCAGTCTAGAAGGCTTGCCAGCGGGCCTGCTTGGGTTATTGCGCCCTTGCTTCCCCGTCGTTGAGACAAGTCACCCCCACGCTTGGCTTTGTCCAGGTGGTCACGGTAGTGCAGGGCACCCCAAAATTGGCGGCGCTTTTCGATGTAGTCGTCCCAGACCTCGATAAAAGTAATCAGCTGACGTTTTTCCTTGGCGTTCTTTTCCTGGAGGGCCTGTTGCTCACGGACTTCCTGTTCCGCTTTTTTGGCGGCTTGTAGGCGCTCTAGCTCTCTTGGGTCTGTGCCTTGTTCAGTCAGGCCACGAAGGCGGTGTGCTTCGGCTTGGGCTTGGGCAATGCCGATAGCAGGCCATTCACCCAATGCGCGAGTGAAGAGTTTGCCCTTGACCCGAGTTTCAAACTGCCAGTTTTTCCCGAACGGTGTGATGCGAACACGCAGTCCTTTCTTGTCGGCGTCTTTAAGCAGCACGAAGGGCTTGTCTGGTGGGCAAGCGGCGCGTTCTAGAAGGCTATGCGTAAGTTCATGCACATCCGTGAAATCGATAGCAGCTGTTTTGCTAGGTCTTGCCATTGTGGATGCTCCCAAAGCCGTTACAGACTAAATACAGACTGAAAGCCTCTATTTTTCAGAATTTTAATCAACAATTGATGCTGTGGTTAAATCCAGTATAAATGCATAACTCGTTGATTTATATGAATTATATCAACGATGCTCAACATGGGTAAATGGTATCTTTTCAGGATTGTGATTCCTGTTGTCGTGGGTTCGAGCCCCATCAGCCACCCCATATAAAACAACAAGTTAGCCCCGCTTCACAAGAGCGGGGCTCTTTTGTTTGCGCTCAATGTAACCACTTGTACCGTGTTTTTGTACGCTCATCACCTTAATAGTTGCCATGGTGGCCATCATTGATTTTTCAGTCAAACGACGCAGAAGCTCACTGAGTCCTCCTTAAAACAGATTTAAAACATCCATCTTCAGCGGTTTGAACTCGGCCGCCTCTTTTGGCAAGACGTTATCGACCTTGGCGATCAAGCTGCGCCGAGAAAGCACAGGACCATAGCGCCTCTGCTTCCGAGGGCCGCACCCGTCCATAAATACCTGCGCTATGCTGCCGCTCCATGAATCCCAAAATCAGACGCGTGTTCCAGGCAGTTCTTTACGAGGCGGTCGCTGTCGCTGTGGTGGGGCCGGCAATTGGCTTCCTGTTTTCGGAGCCGGTGGGCTCAACCATTGGGCTTGCGGTGTGCATGTCCACGGTGGCGCTGGCGTGGAACTACCTGTTTAACGGCTGGTTCGAAAAATGGGAGGCCAAGCAGGCGGTGCGTGGCCGGTCCTTGTGGCGGCGGCTGGCGCATGGCGTGGGCTTTGAGGGCGGTCTGCTGCTCATGCTGGTGCCGATCATGGCGTGGTGGCTGGATGTGACGCTGCTCACGGCGTTTGTGGCCGACCTGGGTATTTTGGCCTTCTTCTTTGTCTACGCCGTGGTTTTCACCTGGACTTTTGACCGCATCTTTGGCCTGCCGCAGTCGGCGCTGGCAAGGCCTGAGCAGGTGCCAGCAGCGGACGCCTAACCCACAGTCCGGCTGCGCGAGAGCGGCGGGTTTCTCGCAAAATAAGCCAACAGGCCGCGCATCAACGCGTCGGCAAACTGGTTCTGAAACTCTTCGCTATTGAGCTTGCGCTCCTCCGCCGGGTTGCTGATAAAGGCCGCTTCAACCAGCACGCTGGGAATGTCCGGCGCTTTGAGCACCGCAAACGAGGCCTGTTCCACCTGCCCTTTGTGCAGCTTGCCAATGCGCCCCACCTCGCCCAAGAGCGTGCCGCCAAGCTTCAGGCTGTCCACAATTTGCGCGGTGGTGCTCATGTCCAAAAGCGCGCTTTGCACTTCCAGTCCCTTGGCTTTGACGTTCAAGCCGCCAATCAGGTCGGCCTTGTTTTCTTTGGCTGCCATCCAGCGCGCGGCGCTGCTTGACGCGCCGCCTTGGCTGAGCGCAAATACACTCGCACCCTGGGGCTCGGGCGTGAAAAAAGCGTCGGCGTGCAGGCTGACAAACAGATCGGCCTGCACGCGGCGCGCCTTTTGCACCCGCACATGCAGGGGCACAAAGTAGTCGGCGTCGCGCGTCAAAAAAGCGCGCATGGGCGTGCCTTTGATGCTGCTGGCGTTGATGCGCTCGCGCAGCAAGTGCGCGAGTTTGAGCACCACGTCTTTTTCCAGCGTGCCGCCCGGTCCAACGGCGCCGGGGTCTTCGCCACCGTGGCCGGCGTCCAGCGCAATGATGATGAGGCGGTCCGTGCCCAGGTACGACGGGCCTTGCGTCATATTGGCGCCGGGGCTGGACGGGGCCGGTGGTGGGGAAGGTGCCGGAGCGGGCGTGGCAGCAGTCTCGGTGGCTTTGCCCAGGCGCTGCGCCATCAACTCGCCCAGCGGGTCGTTGGCGGCGCGCGCAGGGGCACCGCTGGCCGGGGCGGATGCTTTGGGTTGCGCATATTGCGCCACCAGCGCGTCCAGCGGGTCCACGCTGCGCACCGGGTACAAGTCCAGCACCAGGCGGTGCTGGTAGGCGGCCACGGGCGCGAGCGTGAACATTTGCGGGCGCACGCCCTGTTTGAGGTCAATCACCAGGCGCACCACGTCGGCCGAATACTGGCCCACACGAATGCCCTCGATATTGGGGTCGTCCGCCTTGACCTTGGCCACCAGTTCCTTGAGCGCGGGGTTGAGTGTCACCCCGGCAATGTCCACTGCCAGGCGCGGCGGGTTGGTGATCACCGTCTGGCTGGCGCTCAAGGGCGAGTCCGATTCAATGGTGACGCGCGAATACTCGGGCGCGGGCCATACCCGCACCGTCAGGATGGTGGGGCTTTGCGCACCCAGCGCGTGGCGTTGCAGCAGGCCCAAAGTCAAGACCAGGGCGCCGTGCTGCACCAAGCTGCGCCGCCTCATGCGCCGTGTTCCTCGGCGTCCAGGCCTTGCAGCAAGGCCGCGCCTGCGGGCGTGTTTGCCGCCAGCGTGACTTGGCGCGCGCCATCGGCCCGGTTGGTCAGCGTGATGTCCAGGTCAATCACCGGCAAGACCTGTGCGGCTTTTTCGGGCCACTCGGCGAGTTTGAGGCCGGGGCTGGCAAAGATGTCGCGAAAACCGGCGTCTTCCCACTCGCGGGCGTCGCCAAAGCGGTAAAAGTCGAAGTGCCAGATGTTGAGCTCTGGCAATTCATAGGGCTCCACCACCGCATAAGTGGGGCTTTTTACCCGGCCTTGCACACCCAGGGCGCGCAGCAGATGGCGCACCAGCGTGGTTTTACCCGCGCCCAGGTCGCCATGCAGCGCAATAAAGGCGTCGGTGATGCCAGGCTGGCGCGCCAGGCGCGCGGCAAAGGCCTCGGTGGCGGCCTCGTCGGGCCAGGTCAGGCCGGTGGTTTTTACAATCGCGGGGTGAACATCCATAACGCGCAGACTAGCACTCCAAAAATAAGCCCAACAACAGGCGCTGACTTGCGGGCGCAGTTGCAGCAGTGGGGGCAAGAGCTGGGATTCTCCCAAATTGGCGTGGCCGGTGTGGATTTGGCGTCCGCCGAGCCCGGTTTGCTCGCTTGGCTGGCCCAGGGTTTTCATGGTGACATGGACTATATGCAGCGCCACGGCCTCAAGCGTGCCCGCCCGGCTGAGCTGGTGCCCGGCACCCTGAGCGTGATTACCGCCCGCATGGACTACCTGCCACGCAGCACGCCTGAGGGCTGGCAGGCGCTGGAATTGGACCGCCTAAACCACTCCGCCACCGGCACCGTGTCGCTCTACGCCCGGGGACGGGACTACCACAAGGTGATGCGCCGACGCCTGCAGCAGTTGGGCGACAAACTGGCCGCGCACCTCGGGCCGCTGGGCCACCGCGCGTTTACCGACTCGGCCCCGGTGTTGGAGGCCGAACTCGCCAGCCGCAGCGGCTTGGGCTGGCGTGGCAAGCACACGCTGGTGCTCAACCGCGAGGCGGGCTCCATGTTCTTTTTGGGCGAAATTTATGTGGACATGGCCCTTGACCCGACTGCGCCGGTGGACGCGCACTGCGGCAGTTGCAGCGCCTGCATCAGCGCCTGCCCCACGCAGGCCATTCTTGCGCCCTACCAATTGGACGCGCGGCGCTGTATTTCTTACCTGACCATTGAGCACACCGGCCCGATTGCGCCCGAGCTGCGTCCCCTGATGGGCAACCGCATTTATGGCTGCGACGACTGCCAACTGGCCTGCCCTTGGAACAAGTTTGCCCAGGTCAGTCGCTTGGTGGACTTTGACGAACGCGCAGGCCTGAACGGCCAAACCCTGGCCACGCTGCTGGATTGGACCGAGGCTGAGTTTTTGGCGCGCACCGAAGGCAGGCCCATCCGCCGCATTGGACATGAACGCTGGTTGCGCAATGTGGCCGTGGCCGCAGGCAATGCGCTGGCTGCAGGGCGGGGCGGGGCGGAGTTGCACACCGCACTGCAGCGGCGCTTAGGCCATCAGAGCGCGCTGGTGCAGGAACATGTGCATTGGGCCCTGGCGCAAGGGCCGCAGGTGACCGGGGTTTAGAACAAGAAGCCGGTGGACAGCACTTGCTCTGACATCCAGATGTTCTGGTCGGCCGAGCCCTGGTAGACCGGCACGCCGCGCAGCACGCCGTAGGCGAGCTTGGACGTGAGTTCCAGGTAAATGGATTTGTAGACCCGGTAGCGCACGCCCACTTCCACGCCAGCGGTCCAGCCGTTGATTTGCCACCAGTCTTTGCTGGAGGTGCAGCAGACGTTTTCGTTCTTGGGGCCGACCTGGTTAGCGTTGCCAAAGATCACGTTGTCAGCGTGCGGCAGCAAGATGCCGGCGCCGGCGCGGCTGATCAACTGCAGATCGCCGGCCTTGTTTTCGGGGCCATACAAATGCTGCAACCAGACCGCGTTGATCATCACGTGGTTCAGGCCGTTGTGCAGGGCGTAGTAAAAATCCTGCTCGGTGAGCGTCAGGTTTTGGTTGTAAGGCTGGTTGGCTTTGGTGCCGCTGACCGCCACAGTTTGGTTCATGTCGGTGTTGTATTTGCTGTGGTCGAGCGAAAACTCGATGGCAAAGGTTTTTTCGGCGTTCATGAACTTGCCAATGCGCACGTTTTCTTGGGGGCCGGTGAATTCAAATTCGGTGAGCGACTTGATGGTGTCCTGCACGCTGGCCGGAAAATCGCTCGCTGCCGCCTGGTGCACCGTGAAATCGTTGCCCAGACCGGGTTGCGAGATATGGATGTCAGACGGTGCGTATTGCTGGCGGCTATAGCCCCACGAGAAGTACCAGTTGTTTTCCTTGTTCAGGGACTTGGCAATGCTTGCCTCGGCAGAAAGCTGTGGCTGGGAATTGTTGGGCGCCGTGCCATTGTCCTGGGCCCAAACCGCCGGAATGGCAAACACGGACAGGAGCATCGTCAAGAGCAGGTGTTTGCCAGCAATTTTGGTCATGGGAATCTTTCGGAAAATGTGCGCAATCGTTATTTTTATCGCCACGGCCCCGCAAAGGTAGTCATACCCCGTACAGCGGCCGCAACACCCCCAGCGCCAGGGGCAGGCTGAGCATGCCCAGCAGCGTGGACAGTGACACCAGACTGGCCACATACGCGCCGTCAAAGCCCATTTTACTGGCCAGCACATAGCAGCTCGCTGCCGTGGGCAGCGCCGCATAGGCCAGCAAAATCGTGGCTTGTGAATGGCTTAGGCCAAAAGCGTAAGCCGCCGCCAGCGCCACCAGCGGCAGCACCAGGTGGCGTATGGAAAGCACCGCCACCGCCAGCAACTTGGCCCGCGCCAGCGCACCGAGCTGGATGCCTGCGCCGGCCGCCATCAGGCCCAGCGCCAGGGCCGAGCCGCCCACGCGGTTAAAGGTGGGCACCAGCCACTCGGGCAGGCCCAGGCCCGCCAGATTGGCCAACAGGCCCGAAACCGTGGCAATGATCAGCGGGTTGCGCGACAGTTCGCGCCCCAGCCCGCGCGCGCCACCGTGCGCCATGGGCCAGACGGCGGCGATATTGACCAGCGGCACGCACACGCCGATCAGCACTGCAATTTCCAGCGAGCCGGCTGGCCCGGCCAGGCGCTCGGCCAAGGCCAGTCCGATAAAAGAGTTGAAGCGAAACGCCACCTGCGCCGACGCCGCGTGGTCGCGCGCCGGAATATGTCCCCGCAGTCCGGGTAAAAGGGGAATGGCATAGGCCAGCGCAATGCCTACGGCAATCACGCTCCAGCCCGCGCCCACAAGTTTGGACGCCGCGCCCAGGTCCAAGGGGCTTTTGATGATGGAGTGAAACAGCAGGGTGGGAAACAGCAGGTAGTAGACGAGCGCGTCCACCTGGCTCCAGACGCTGCGGTTGAGGGGGGTGAATTTGCAGAGCAGAAAACCCAGCAAGATCAGCGAAAACTCAGGCAGCAGGAGAGAAACATAATTCACCGCGCGAGGATAACAGCCCCCCATGCGGTGCAGTGGCTTTGCGCGGTGTGGGGCAGATGTACCATCGCGGCTGTCACCCATCCCCAAAAACCAAGGAGTTCACCATGCACCACCGCCTTCTCATGCTTGCCAGCCTGGTGGCTGCAAGCCTTGCGCCCCTGCAGGGTGCGCTGGCCCAGGCCTATCCCAACAAGATTATCAAGTTGCAAGTGCCTTTTGCCCCCGGCGGCACCACCGACATCATCGCCCGCGTGCTGGCCGAGCCCTTGGGTAAAGCGCTGGGCCAAGGCGTCGTGGTGGAAAACAAGGCCGGCGGCGGCGGCGTGGTGGGCGCAAATGAAACCGCGAAGGCGGCACCGGACGGTTACTCCCTGGGCATCGCCACCGTGTCCACGGTGGCGTCCAATCCGGCCATCAATCCTAAAACGCCTTACAACCCGTTGACCGATTTCACGCCCATCATCAACGTGGCGGCCACGCCCAACGTGATTGCGGTGCACCCCAGCTTTCCGGCCAAGGATTACAAGGGCTTTGTGGCCGAGCTCAAAAAGCATCCTGGCCAGTATTCTTATTCCTCCTCGGGCACCGGCGGCATTGGCCACATGCAGATGGAGTTGTACAAAAATCTGGTGGGCGTCTATGTCACGCATATTCCCTACCGCGGTGCCGGGCCTGCGCTCAATGACACCATCGCCGGCCAGGTGCCGATGATGTTTGACAACCTGCCCTCGGCGCTACCCTACATCATGGCGAACCGCCTGGTGCCCATCGTGGTCGCCGCACCCCAGCGCCTGACCCAGTTGCCCAACGTGCCCACCTTCAAAGAAGTGGGGCTGGAGCCGGTCAACCGCATGGCCTTTTATGGCATTTACGGCCCCAAAGGCTTGTCCAAAGAGGTGGTGGACAAGGTGAATGCCGCCGTGCGCAAAGCCCTGGAAGACCCGGCGGTGAAAAAACGCATTGAAGACACTGGCTCCATCGTCATCGGCAACACGCCCGAGCAGTTTGCCGAGCAAATTCGGGCCGAATACGCGGTCTACAAAAAGGTGGTGGAGTCGGCCAAGCTGCAGCTCGATTGAGTGTGCCAAGGCCGGATTCCCGCTTGAAGGCTGCGCCCGCCGGTCTTGCCGCGCCGCAAGCCAGCGACACGGCAATTGACGCCTTCATCGACACCCTGTGGCTCGAAGAGGGCCTCTCCAACAACACGCTGGAAGCCTACCGGCGCGACCTCAAGCAGCTGCTCGCCCACCGCCAGGGCGCGCCGCTGCTGCTTTGCGCTGAAGTCGACTTGCTGGCCTACTTTTCGGCGCAGCACGCCACCACCAAGGCCACCACCGCTAACCGGCGCCTCACCGTATTCAAGCGATTCTTTCGCTGGGCGCTGCGTGAAAACCGCCTTCAAACCGACCCCACGCTTAAATTGCAAGCCGCCAAGCAAGCGCTGCGCGTGCCCAAAGTCCTGAGCGAGGCGCAGGTCGAAGCGCTGCTGGCCGCGCCCGACGTGTCCACCGCCCTGGGCGTGCGCGACCGCACCATGCTGGAGCTGATGTACGCCAGCGGCCTGCGGGTGAGTGAACTGGTGGACCTGAAAACCCTGAACCTGGGCCTCAACGACAACGTGCTGCGCGTGCTGGGCAAAGGCGCCAAGGAGCGCCTCGTGCCCTTTGGCGAAGTGGCCAGCCAGTGGCTGCGCCAGTACCTTGGCGGCGCGCGCGCCGAGCTGCTGGGCGGCAAGCAGACCGACGACTTGTTTGTCACCACCAAGGGTATCCATGCCGGCAGCGCCATGTCGCGGGTGATGTTCTGGATGGTGGTCAAAAAATACGCGCTGGCCGCTGGCATACGCTCCGCGCTGTCGCCTCACACCTTGCGCCACGCTTTTGCCACCCATTTGCTCAACCACGGCGCCGATTTGCGCGCGGTGCAGTTGCTCTTGGGCCACGCCGATATTTCCACAACCACCATTTACACCCACGTGGCGCGCGAACGGCTGGCGCAGTTGCATGCCGCACACCACCCGCGCGGCTGATTTTTTTTGACTAACGCACCATGAAAAACCATTTGTTTGACGCCAGCGCCGAGCGCCGCCTGTTGTACGGAGCGCTGGTGGGTGTGGTGGCTGGCGCCGTGCCGGTACCGCTGGCTGCCGCATCGCATGCGCTACTGGCATGGTCGGTGGGAAGTTTTTCTTATCTGTTGCTGTCGTGGTGGCTGGCCGCGAGCTGCGACGCGCAACGCACTCGGGCGCGGGCGCAAGCGCAAGATCCCCCAGGTGTGGTTTTGCTGGGGGTGTTGCTGCTGTCCGTGCTGGCCAGCATGGTCGCCATCGTGCTGATGCTGCAATACGTCAAGGACTGGTCGCGCGCCGAGCGGCTGGCGCATATGGCGCTGTCCATGTGCGCCCTGGCTTGCTCGTGGTTGCTGATGCAGACCACGTTTGCGTTCCGCTATGCGCATGTGTACTACCGGGAGCACGGGCAGTTTGCCAGCAAGGGCTCCGGCTTGAACTTTCCGGGCGCGCTCGCGCCCGATTACCTGGACTTTTTGTACTACGCCTTTGTGGTCGGCATGACTTCGCAGGTGTCGGACGTGGTGGTCACGTCCAAAATCATGCGCCACTGGACGCTATTGCACGGCGTGATTGCGTTTGCTTTCAATATGCTGGTGCTGGCCTTGAGCATCAATGTAATGGCAAGCGCCATTCAGTAGCCTTGTGGCTTGCCCGGCCCACGGGGCAGGCGCCACATGCCGGTGGACAGCGTAGTGCCCAGCACAATCACCAGGCCGCAGCCCAGCATCCAAGGCGTCACGGCCTCGCCCAGCAGCACCACGCCGTAAACGATGGCAAACACCGGAATGGCAAAAGTGACCGACAACGCTTTGGCCGGACCCGCGCGCTCAATCAACCGAAAGAACAGGATGTAGGCCAGACCGGTGCACACCACCCCCAGCGCCAGCACCGCCAGCCAGGCCTGCGGCGCCACCGCGTGGTCGGGCCAGAACCAGAGGGTTAGCGGCAGCAGCGCTAGGGCAGCGCCCAATTGGCTGCCCGTGGCCGACACCAGCGAGGGCAGCCCGGCCATGTAGCGCTTGGTAAAACTCGCCGAAAGCCCGTAGCACACGCAGGCAAACAGGCAGGCCAGCACACCCCAGCCGCTGGACAGGCCCGAGGCATCCGGCCGAAAACTCGCCTTGTCCCAGGCCAGCATGCCCACGCCGATAAAGCCAATCGCCAGGCCGACGATGCGCGAACCCGTGGGCCGGTCTTTCAGCCAGATCCAGGCCACTGCCGCGCCAAACAGCGGCACGGTGGCGTTGATCAGCGAGGACAGGCCGACGGTGATCGACTGCAGCGCATAGGTAAAGCACACAAAAGGAATGGCCGAGTTGGTCAAACCCACCAAAAACACCAGCTTCCAATGCTGGCGCAAACTCGCAGCGTGGCCGCGCAGCAGCAGGATGGGCAGCAAAAAAACGGCAGCGACGCCCACCCGTAAACCAGCGGTGGCCACCGGCCCAAAGGCGACCGTGCCGATGCGCATGAACAAAAACGAGGCGCCCCAAATGGCCGCCAGTGCAATAAATTCAACAATCCAGGTGGCAGCGCGGGGGGAGGCAGGGGTCACAAATTACTTTCAAGGTGCTCAAGGCGAAGCAGGGCCGTCTTGCGGTCCAAGCCACCAGCATAGCCGGTCATGGAGCCGTCGGCGCCCACCACGCGGTGGCAGGGCACGATGATGGAAATCGGGTTGCGCCCCACGGCGGCGCCCAGGGCGCGCACGGCCAGCGGTTTGCCGATGCGCTTGGCTAGTTCGCCGTAGGCGGTGGTGGTGCCTGGTGGAATCTGCAGCAAACCGCGCCACACGGTCTGCTGAAACGCCGTGCCGGCGCCTAAGTCCAGCGGCAGGTCGAACACGCTGCGCTGGCCGGCAAAGTATTGCGCCAGTTGGGCCTGGGCTTGCAGCAGCACCGGGTGCGCCGCGTCGTGCGGCCAGGCCTGCGGGTCGGGCTGGTGCTTTTGGCCGTCAAACCACAGGCCGACCAGCGCCTTACCCCGCGCTGCCAGGGTCATGGGCCCCAGCGGGCTTTGGAATGTGGCTCGAACGGTAGCGGTGGACATTTTTTGCATGGCGCGGTCTCGCAGCGGTTGGGGCAGGCGCAGATGATACGCACCTCAGTGCTGCGCGCTGCACCGCGCTTCTACAATGCCCCCGGCGCCCAAGCACCCCGGCAAACTTCACTCAAAAAGCAAGCATGACCATTTCCCCCAGCATCTTCAAAGCCTATGACATCCGCGGCATCGTGCCGGCCACGGTCAACGAAGACGTCGCGTGCAAGCTGGGCCGCGCGTTTGGCACGGTGGCGCTGCGCCAGGGGCAAACCACGGTGGCGGTGGGGCGCGACGGGCGCCTGAGCGGCCCGCGGCTGGCCAATGCTCTGATGCGCGGCTTGCAAGAGGTGGGCGTGCAGGTGATTGACGTGGGCATGGTCACTACGCCCATGCTCTACTTTGCGGCCTGCACTTTGTGCAGCAGCGGCATTCAGGTCACCGGTAGCCACAACCCGCGCGACTACAACGGCTTCAAGATGGTGCTGGGCGGGCGCGCCATTTATGGCGACGACATCCAGGCCCTGCGCCGCATGATGGAGACCGAAAGCTGGACGCTGCAGGCCGGCGGCGCCTGCAGCCCAGTGGACGTGCTGGCGGCCTACACGGCGCGCATTGTGGGCGACATCCGGCTGGCCCGGCCCATGAAGATCGTGGTGGACTCGGGCAACGGTGTGGCTGGTGCCTCGGTCCCCGCCATCCTGCGCGCCATCGGCTGCGAGGTGATCGAGCTGTTCAGCGAGGTGGATGGCAATTTCCCCAACCACCACCCCGATCCCAGCAAGCCCGAAAACCTGCGCGACCTGATGGCCGCCCTGCAAAACAGCGACGCCGAACTCG
>CANBVJ010000052.1 GCA_947372865.1 Comamonadaceae bacterium | reverse complement strand
GCAAGGGCTCCCGAAATTTGCGAGCTACCTTCGGGTGCGGGAGGCGGAGTAGCCCGCAAAGCGCCCCGGCTTTTGCTGGGGCCCACCCGCTGGAGGCATGCGCTATGCTCTGACGCACTCATTGGCCAGAGCGCCACCATTTCTTTTTGGGTTCATGCATGTGCCAAGCGGTTTGAGTCAGTTTTCGTCCCCAGGGTCTGGCCACCGCGCCTTGTCTGGCGCGCCTCGCCGCGTGGTGCACATCGCTTCCTGGCTGGGCGCCTGCTTTTTGGCCCTAGGTATGTCAGCCTGCTCTGACACGCTGAACAACCCCCACCCCCCGCATTCCGAGCTAACGAACACCTTGTTCGTGCCATTTAGCGGGCGCTCGCCCAAGTACCTGGACCCGGCCAGCTCGTACTCCAGCGACGAGACGCCTTACACCTACCAGGTCTACGAGCCGCCCTACGGCTACCACTACCTGAAGCGCCCCTATGAACTGAATGGCCGCGCGGCGAAAGCCGTGGCCGCGCCGCGTTACCTAGACATTGCGGGCAAGCCGCTGCCCCATGACGCGCCAGGTGACCAAATCGCTGAGTCGGTGTACGACATCCAGCTCAAGCCCGGCATCTTGTTTGCGCCGCACCCCGCATTTGCCAAAGACGCCCAGGGCGCGTATCTGTACCACGCGCTCAGCGCCAAGGACACGGTCGATAAGCACCAGATCACCGACTTTGCCGCTACCGGCACGCGCGAGCTGGTGGCAGATGACTACGTCTACGCCATTCGCCGCCTCGCGACGCCCCGGGTGGTATCGCCCTCGTTTTCGACCATGGCGGACTACATCGTGGGCATGAAAGACCATGGCGCGCGGGTGGCTGCGGCGGACAAGGTGCTGCGTGCCAAGCTCCCGCCCACCACGCGCGACCTGCCGTTTTTGGACTTTCGCCAGTTCCCCCTAGAAGGCGTAAGCGCGCCCGACAAATACACGGTGCGCATCCGGGTGTTGGGCAAATACCCGCAGTTCAAATACTGGCTGGCAATGACGTTTTTTGCCCCCGTGCCCTGGGAGGCCGAAAAGTTTTACGCCCAGCCGGGCATGGCCCAGCGCAACCTGAGCCTGAACTATTGGCCCGTGGGCACTGGCCCCTTCATGCTGACCGAGTTTTCGGAGAACCGCCGCCACGTGCTGCAGCGCAACCCCAACTTCCGGGGCGAGCCCTATCCCTGTGAGGGCGAGCCAGGGGACAAAGAAAAAGGCTACCTGGACGACTGCGGCAAGCCCACGCCCTTTATGGACAAGGTGGTGTTTGACATTGAGAAAGAAGGCGTGCCGCTGCAAGCCAAGTTCATGCAAGGCTATTACGACACTCCGGCCATTGAGCGCCTGGACGTGGGCACCGGCTACATAGTGGCCATGGGCGACGACAAAAAGAAGGAAAAAGAGTTCAAGGACAAGGGCATTCGCCTGCCCACGTCGGTCGAGGCCAGCAACTGGTACATGGGCTACAACTGGATGGACCCGGTGGTCGGCAAGGGCGCCACGCCCGAGCAGGCCGAGCGCAACCGCAAGCTGCGCCAGGCGCTGGCCATTGCCATTGAGTGGGAAGAGCACATCGCCATCTTTGAGCGTGGCCAGGGCATGGCCGCCACCGGCCCGGTACCGCCCTCGCTGTTTGGCTATCGCGAAGACGGGCCCGCCGCCTTCAACCCGGTGGTTTACCGCAAAGGCGCGGACGGCCAACCGGTGCGCCGCAGCCTGGACGAGGCCAAACAGCTGCTGGCCGACGCAGGCTACCCCGACGGGCGCGACGCCAAGACCGGCCAGCCTCTTGTGCTGAACTTTGACATCAACTCTTCGGGCAGCGCCAACAAGGCCACACTGGACTGGTATGTGCGCCAGTTTGCCAAGATTGGCGTGCAGCTAGAGGTGCGCGCCACCGACTACAACCGCTTCCAGGACAAGATGAAAAAGGGCTCGGTGCAGATCTTTTTCTGGGGCTGGCAGGCAGATTACCCAGATGCCGAAAATTTCTTGTTCCTGCTCTACGGCCCCAACGCCAAGGCCCTGACCGACGGCAATGGTGAGAACGCCGCCAACTACCAAAACCCTGAATTTGATCGTCTGTTTGACCGTATGAAATTTTTGGACGACGGACCAGAAAAGCAAGCTCTGATCGACCAAATGGTCGAAATCACGCAAAAAGACGGCGTTTGGGGCTTTGGCTACTGGCCCAAGTCGGCGGCTGCATACCACCAGTGGGTTTACAACGGCAAGCCCACGCAAATCGTGCGCAACCACATTGCCTATTTGCGGCTGGACCCGGCGCTGCGCGCGCAAAAGATCAGTGAATGGAATAAGCCGGTCTGGTGGCCGCTGCCGCTGATTGGCTTGGTCCTTGCCGCTTTGGTGGCGCCCGCCTGGTTTGCCTGGCGCCGGCGCGAGCGGCAGACGGCGGCGCGCACCCTGGCCACGGAGGTTTAAGCCCATGTTGAACTACATCTTTCGACGCGCGGTCTACGGTTTTTTGGTGCTGGTGGGCGTCAACATCCTGACCTTTGTACTGTTTTTTGCGGTGAACACGCCCGACGACATGGCGCGCATGAACATTGGCGGCAAGCGCGTCACCGCCGACGCGATTGAAAAATGGAAAACCGCGCGCGGCTACGACAAACCGCTGCTCTGGAACGAACAAGCCCAGGGCGCGCAGAAGCTGACCAAGACGATTTTTTACGAGCGTTCGTTGCCGCTTTTCGTATTTGAGTTTGGCGCCTCAGATACCGGACGCGACATTGGCTACGAGTTGAAAAACCGGGTGGGTCCGTCGCTGGCGCTGGCGCTGCCCACGTTTGCGCTGGGGCTGTTTGTGGTACTGGTGTTTTCGCTGACGCTGGTGTTTTTTCGCAGCACCTATCTGGAATTTTGGGGTGTGGCGTTTGCGGTGTTTTTGCTTTCGGTGTCCGGGCTTTTTTACATCATTGCGGGGCAGTTTTTCTTTAGCAAGCTGCTCAAGCTGGTGCCGATTTCGGGCTTTGCCGGAGGGCTGGATGCCTGGATTTTTCTGGCTTTGCCAGTGGTGATCGGCATTGTGTCGCGCGCAGGCGGTGAGGCGCTTTTTTATCGCACCCTGTTTTTGGAAGAGATTGGCAAGGACTATGTGCGTACCGCGCGCTCCAAGGGTTTGTCTGAGGCGGTTGTGCTGTTTCGCCACGTGCTGGGCAACGCGCTCCTGCCTATTTTGACCGGCACGGTAACGGTCTTGCCGCTGCTGTTTTTGGGCGCACTGATCATGGAATCGTTTTTTGGCATACCGGGCTTGGGCAGCTTCACGATTGACGCCATCAACGCGCAAGACTTTGCGGTGGTGCGCTCCATGGTGTTTTTGGGCTCGGTGCTCTACATCGTGGGTCTGGTGCTGACCGATATTTCTTACACCCTGGCCGATCCGCGCGTGCGGCTGGCCTAAAGCGCACACCAGAGCCCCCGTCCATGCCCAAGTTCGTATTTTTGCCTACCGACCTGGCCTTGTTTGCCCAGTTGCTGGTGCTGGCGTTCTATGTGCGCCACGCCTGGCGCACGCCGCTGCTGCGCCAGACTTGGCGCTATGTATCCAAAGACGCGGCGGCCATGTGCGCCGGTTTGGTGCTGATGCTGTTTTTGCTGGTAGCGCTGCTTGATTCGGTGCACTTTCGGCCCTTGCTGCCACCGGCGCCTGTGGCATCGGGCGGCGTTGCGGCCCAAGCCGTTGGCGCCAGCGCTGCTGCGCCCGCTGCGGCTTATTCCACGCGCACGCTGTCGCTGCTTGATGTGGTGCTGGCGGACCCGCGCGAGTCGCGCGAGAAAACCTATTCCGTGCCGCTGGCCACGCACCAGTTTTCCAAAGAAAGCCTGTTGCGCGACGGCGTGTCGGTGCGTGACTTTCCGCGTCTGCAGTTTGGTGGCAAGCACCTGAGCGAGCCCGAAGCGCAATGGGGCGACGATGTGCGCCAGCGCAGTATGCGTGGCTTGGGCGCGGGTGCGCTGGCAGGGCTGGCCGTAGGTGCGCTTGCTGTGCTCTGGCAGGCACGCCGCAGCGGCAGCACGGGGACGAAGGCGCTGGCCACGCTGTGGCAGGGTGGCGTGGCGCTGCCGGTGCGCGCGCTGTGGTTCACGCTGCTGACTTTGGCGCTGGTGCTGGGCTGGGCGGCGGCGCTGTGGCCGTATTACCACGTGATGGGCACGGACCAGACCGGGAATGATGTGTTGTTTTTGGCCCTCAAGTCCATCCGCACGGCGGTGGTCATTGGTTCGCTGGCCACCCTGTCCACCATTCCGCTGGCGGTGGTGTTTGGCATTGCGGCGGGTTACTTCAAGGGCCGGGTGGACGATGCCATCCAGTACTTTTACACCGTGCTCTCGTCCATACCCTCGGTGCTGCTGATTTCGGCCTTTGTGCTGATGATTCAGGTGTTTATCGACAAAAACCCGCAAAGCTTTGAGACTGGGTTAGAGCGCGGCGATGTGCGTCTGTTTTTGCTGGCCGCCATTTTGGGTATCACCGGCTGGGCCAGCTTGGCGCGGCTGCTGCGGGCCGAAACCCTCAAGCTCGGCGAGCTGGACTATGTGCAGGCGGCGCGCGCCTTTGGCGTGTCGGATATGGGCATCATGCGCCGCCATATTCTGCCCAACCTCACGCACCTGATCGTGATTGTGGCGGTGCTCGATTTCTCGGGGTTGGTGCTTTATGAGGCGGTTTTGTCTTATGTGGGCGTGGGCGTTGACCCCAATACCAACAGCTTTGGCATCATGATCAACGCCGCGCGCAACGAGATGTCGCGCGACCCGGTGATTTGGTGGTCTTTGACAGCGGCGTTTGGTTTCATGTTGGCGCTGGTCTTGTCCATGACGCTGTTTGCCAGCGCGGTGCGCGAGGCCTTCGATCCGCGCGCGCGGGCGTTTCGGGTGCGGCCTGCCAAAGCGCCCGTGGCTGCGAATAAGTCGACCGGAGTCGCGCCATGATGGAAATCACCCAGCTCACCACCGACCTGGAAACCGACAGCGCCCTGGTGCGGGCGGTGGACGCCTTGTCGCTGAGCATCGCCCAGGGCGAGACCTTTGCGCTGGTGGGCGAATCGGGCTGCGGCAAGTCCATGACGGCGCTGTCCTTGTTGCGGCTTTTGCCCGACAGCGGCCGTGTTACCGGCGGGCGGGTGGACATGGACGGCACCGATTTGCTGGGCCTGCCCGAGTCGGGCATGCGGGAATGGCGGGGCCGCAAGATAAGCATCATTTTTCAGGAACCTGCCACCAGCCTGAACCCGGTAATGACCGTGGGGCGACAAATCCAGGAAGTGATTGAGCGCCACACGCCGCTCACGGGCGCGGCCAGCGCGGCCAAGGCGGTGGACTGGCTGCGCCGCGTGGGGCTTGACGCGCCCGCGCGCCGTGCGCTGGGTTATCCGCACCAGCTCTCGGGCGGACAAAAGCAGCGCGTGATGATTGCCATTGCCCTGGCCGCCGAGCCGCAGGTGCTGGTCGCCGACGAGCCCACTACGGCGCTGGACATGACCATCCAGGCGCAAATTCTGGAGCTGCTGCAAGACCTGCAGCGCACCCAAAACATGGCGCTGCTGCTCATTACCCACGACCTGGCCATCGTCTCGCACATGGCGCACCGCGTGGCGCTGATGTACGCCGGGCAGGTGGTGGAGGTGGCCAGCGCAGCCGACTTTTTCGCCCGACCGCTGCATCCCTATGCCGCCAATTTGCTGGACGCCTTGCCCGACGCCAGCAAGCGCGGCCAGCGCCTGGCGTCTATCCCTGGCACCGTGCCACCTTTAAGCCAGCGCTTTGCCGGTTGCCGCTTTGCTGACCGCTGCCAAGACGCGCAAGCGCTGTGCCGCACCCAGGCGCCCGACATTCTGGAACACGCACCCGGCCATGCGGTGCGCTGCTTTATCTACCAGGGCGCCATGGGCATAGAGCACGCCAGTCGCAACGCGCAGCCTGTGCATGTGCCAGTCCAAGAGGGGCCCGCAGCCTCCGGCGATACGGCCGCACCCTTGTTGTTGGTGCGCGACTACAAGGTCTGGTTCCCTATCCGCAAAGGCCTGCTGCAGCGCACCGTGGGCCATGTGAAGGCCGTGGACGGCGTGTCCTTTGAGCTTGAGGCCGGGCGCACTTTGGCGCTGGTAGGTGAATCCGGCAGCGGCAAAACCACGGTGGGCAAGGGATTGCTGCAACTGCTGCGCGGCCAGGCGCAAATTTCCGGCAGCGCCGTGTTGCAAAGCCAGGCCTTGGACGCGCTGCACGGCGGGCAATTGCGTGCGGCGCGCAGAACAGCGCAAATCGTGTTCCAAGACCCGTTTGCCTCGCTCAACCCGCGCATGCGGGTGAACGAAATTTTGGAAGAAGGCGTGGCATCGCTTCACCCCGAAGTGGGCGCGGCAGCGCGTCGAGCGCGGGTGGCTGGGCTCTTGGACAAAGTGGGCTTGTCGGCGAATGCGCTCACGCGTTACCCTCATGAGTTCTCTGGCGGCCAGCGCCAACGCCTGGCCATTGCGCGTGCTTTGGCAGTCGAGCCCCGCCTGATCGTGGCTGACGAACCCACGTCCGCCCTAGACGTGTCGGTGCAAGCGCAAATACTCAATTTGCTGAGCGACCTGCAAGCCGAACTGGGCGTAGCCTATTTGTTCATCACCCACAATTTCGGCGTGGTGGAGTATTTGGCGCACGACATTGCGGTGATGCAAGGGGGCAAGCTGGTGGAATACGGCACAGCGCACCAGGTGCTGGAGCGGCCGCAGCACGCTTATACCCAGGCGTTGCTGCAGGCAGTGCCGCGTTTACGGCGTTAAGGCGCACTTTTCGCTTGGGCGGCCGGGCCCTGAGGCGGTCGAAACGCGCTGCCAGCAACGGCAGCGTGCCTCTAACTCAATGCTGCGCTTGCGCCATCCCCTGGTGGCGTAACAAGGCATCTAGCGTGGGTTCGCGGCCCCGGAATGCTTTGAATGATTCCATCGCCGGGCGGCTGCCACCGGCTTCCAGAATGCTTTGCAGGTACTTTTTTCCGGTGGCCGGGCTCGGGTCGCCGGACGCCAGGGTGGACTCTTCAAAGGCGGCGTAGGCGTCGGCGCTCAGCACCTCGGCCCATTTGTAGCTGTAGTAGCCCGCTGCATAACCGCCGGCAAAGATGTGGCTAAAGGTGTTGATACTGCGGGCAAAAGCCGGGCTGGGCAGCACCGCCACTTCGGCGCGCACTTGCTGCAGCAGCGCCATCAGATCGTCTTGCGGCGCGTGGCCGGAATGCAGCAGCATGTCAAACAGCGAAAACTCGATCTGGCGCAGCGTTTGCATGCCGCTTTGAAAATTGCGCGCGGCCAGCATCTTGTCAAACAGGGCGCGCGGCAGGGGCGCGCCGGTGTCGATGTGGGCGGTCATGTGGGCGATCACATTCCATTCCCAGCAGAAGTTTTCCATGAATTGGCTGGGCAGTTCTACCGCGTCCCATTCCACGCCGCTGATGCCTGCCACGTCGCGCTCGTTCACCTGCGTGAGCAGGTGGTGCAGGCCGTGGCCGAATTCGTGGAAGAGGGTGGTCACGTCGTCGTGCGACAAGAGCGCGGGTTTGCGCACGCCGTCGGTTTCGCTGCCTTCGGCAAAGTTGCATACCAGGTGGGCGATGGGCGTTTGTAGCGCGCCGGTGTCCGGGCGCAGCCAGCGGGTGCGCACATCGTCCATCCACGCGCCGCCGCGCTTGCCGCTGCGCGCGCTGGGGTCCAGGTAAAACTGGCCGACCAAAATGCGACCCGCAGGCGTTTGGCGCTCTATGCGGTAAAAGTGCACGCCCTCGTTCCAGACCGGCGCCGTGTCTTCAGAGATGACGACGTCAAACAGGTTTTCCACAATCTTGAACAGTCCAGCCAGTACCTTGGGCAGGGTGAAATACTGCTTGACCTCTTGCTCGCTGAAGGCGTAGCGCGCTTCCTTGAGCTTTTCGCTGATGAACGGCCAGTCCCAGGCCTGGGGGTCGTGCAGGTTCAGGTGTTCGGCGGCAAAGGCGCGCAGCTCGGCCACGTCGCGTTCGGCGTAGGGGCGGGCACGCTTTGCCAGGTCGCGCAAAAAGCCAATCACCGCCTCGGGTGAATCAGCCATCTTGGGCGCTACCGACAGTGCGCCATAGTTGGCAAAACCGAGCAGCTGCGCTTCTTCATGGCGCAGTGCCAAGATCTCTTGCATCACCGAAGCGTTATCGAACTTTTGCGCCTCGGGCGCCGCCTCGAGCGAGGCCCGTGTGGCGTAAGCCCGGTACAGCGTAGCGCGCAAGGCGCTGCTGGTGGCGAACTGCATTACCGGCAAGTAGCAAGGCATTTTCAGGCTGAGCTTGAATCCTTCTTTGCCGTCCACCACGGCGGCGGTGCGCGCGGCGTGGCTTACGTCGTCGGGTACACCGGCCATTTCTTCGGCGGTAGCAAAGTAAAAGTAAGCGTCGGTGGCGTCAAGCGTGTTTTCGCTGAACTTCTGGCTCAGTTCGGCCATGCGCTCTTGAATCTCGGCAAAGCGCTTGCGCGCCTCGCCCGTGAGTTCCGCGCCGCCGAGCACAAAGTTGCGCACGGCGTTTTTGTGGGCCTGGCGCTGTTCGGCGTTCAGGCTGGCCGGGTCCATGGCCTTGTATTTGGCATACAGACGCTCGTCGGCGCCCAGGCGCGTCCAAAACTCAGTGACCAGGGGCAGGGCGGCGTTGTAGGCGGCGCGCAGCTCGGGGCTGTCGGCCACGCTGTTGAGGTGGCTGACTGCGCCCCAGGCCATGCTGAGTTTTTCATTGGCAGCATCCAGGGTAGTTGCCATGGCTGCCCATTCGGCAGGAAAGCCCTCAGCGGTTACGGTTTCCAGCGCGGCCTGGGCAAGCGATAGCAATTGTTCAATGGCCGGAGCCACGTGCTCGGGCCGGATCTGGTCAAACAGCGGCGTCTCTGACGCAAGCAGCAAAGGGTTGTTCATGCGCTGCGCTCGGCCGATTCCAGGGTGTTGACCAGCAGCATGGTGATGGTCATGGGGCCCACGCCGCCGGGCACGGGGGTAATGTGGCTCGCTACTTGGCGCACGCCCGCGTAGTCCACATCCCCGCAAAGTTTGCCCTCAGGCGTGCGGTTCATGCCTACGTCAATTACCACGGCGCCGGGCTTGACCATGTCGGCAGTCAGCACATTGCGCTTGCCCACGGCAGCCACGATCACGTCGGCCTGCAGGGTCATGGCTTTGAGGTCTTTGGTGGCGCTGTGGCAAATGGTGACGGTGGCGTTTTTTTGCAGCAGCAGCATGGCCATGGGCTTGCCCACGATGTTGCTGCGGCCAATCACCACGGCGTGTTTGCCGCGCAGCTCAAAACCAATGGATTCGAGCATCTTCATGCAGCCGTAGGGCGTGCAGGGCAAAAAGCCGGGCTGACCGACCATGAGCGCACCGGCGCTGGCGATATGAAAGCCGTCCACGTCTTTGGCAGGAGAAATGGCTTCGATCACCTTGTTGGCGTCAATGTGCGCAGGCACGGGCAGCTGCACCAAGATACCGTGGATGCTGGGGTCATTGTTCAGTGCGTCGATACGCGCCAGCAAGGCAGCTTCGCTCATGTCGGCGTCATAACGCTCCAGCACCGAGTGCAGGCCCGAGTCCGCGCAGGCCTTGACCTTGTTGCGCACATAGACCTGGGACGCCGGGTTGTCGCCCACCAGTACCACGGCCAGGCCGGGCGTAATGCCGCGGGCTTTAAGCGCCAACGTGCGGCGGGTGACGTCTTCACGCAATTGGGCGGACAGAGCGACGCCGTCAATGATGGCGGCTTGGCTTGTGGAGGCGGTATGGTTCATGGGTCAATCGGTCAGAAATGGTGGGTGGCGCTCAGGCCCTGTCATGCGTCCAGTCCGTGAGGTCAGGGCGGCGCTGGTAAATATCAAGCCTTGGCGGCGGTTTGCCCCAGCGCAATTTTGAGCAAATCGGCCACGGTGTTGGCGCTGAGTTTTTCCATGATGTTGGCGCGGTGCGCCTCTACCGTCTTGATGCTGATGCCCAGGTCATCGGCAATTTGCTTGTTCAGACGCCCGGCCACGATGCGCTCCAAGACCTGCGACTCGCGCAGCGTCAGCTTGGACAGCAGGGTTTCGCGGCTGGCCGCGAGTTGCGAGCCGGCGAAGGATTCCTTGGCGTTGTCGAGCATCTTTTCAACCAAAGGCACGAGTTCGGCCTCGTTGAAGGGCTTTTGAATGAAGTCCATAGCGCCTTTCTTCATGGTGTCCACCGCCATGGGCACGTCACCGTGGCCGGTAATGAACACGATGGGCAGCGGCGAGCGAATCTCGATCAGGCGCGTTTGCAGCTCCAGCCCGGTCATGCCGCCCATGCGGATATCGACGATAAGGCAGGCCACTTCGCGCGCGTCGTAGCGGCTTAAAAACGATTCTGCGGAATCAAAGCAGCGAACGCGGTAGCCTTTGCCTTCAAGCAGCCATTGCAGCGAGTCGCGCACGGCCTCGTCGTCGTCGACCACGTAAACCGTGCCTTTTTTCGGGATCAAGCTCATGAATGCGTCCAAGTCTGTAAGTAATGGTGTGCTGCGCTGGGCAGCCGGGCGGGCCGTGTCAGGCCAAGGGGAGCCAGAACAGGAATTTGCACCCCGAAACTGCCGAACCATTGTAAAGGTTCTCCGCTGTCATACGGCCCCGGTGGGACTCGATGATGGAGCGGCACAGGCTCAGGCCAATGCCCATGCCGTCGGCCTTGGTGGAATAAAACGCTTCGTACAGGCGCGCCATCACTTCTGGGGCAATGCCGTTGCCGCTGTCCTGGACGGAGAACTCCACGCCTTTTTTGCCTTCAAAAAAGCTGCGTGCCACGCGCAATTCCACGCTGCGCTCCGGTGCCAGGCGCTGGGCAGCGTCAACGGATTCGGCGGCGTTTCGCAGCAGGTTGACCAACACTTGCTCAATCAAAATCCGGTCCACCATCAGCGTGGGCAAGTCGTCGGCGATGTGGCGGATCAGGCGCACGTTGAAGCGGCGCAGCTCGATCTCGGCGAGTTCGAGCGATTCATTGACCATGGTTTCCACGTCCGACTCGGTCCGGTTGGGCTCGCTGCGTTTCACAAAGGTACGAATACGCTGGATGATTTTCCCGGCACGCTGGGCCTGTTTTGCGGTTTTCTCCAGCGCGCCCAGCAGCTCGTCCTGGGTGATTTGCTGGTCTTTGATGCGCGAGACCATGCCGTTGCAGTAGTTGTTGATGGCAGTCAGCGGCTGGTTGAGCTCGTGGGCCACACTTGACGCCATCTCGCCCATGGTGATCATGCGGCTGGCGGTTTGTGCCTTTTCGGCCTGGGTGGCAGCTTGTTCTTCGGCCAGGCGGCGGCTGGTGATGTCGGTGGCAATCACCATTTGCGCCAGGCGCCCGTCCACCCAGCTCAGGTAGCGGGTGCGCACTTCTAGCCATTTGCCCAGGGCGCTGATGAATAATTCAGCGCTTTCGGTGTCGCTTTCCGGCAGATCGCTCAAGGGAAAACCGGCAAACAGGTCCACGTCGTCCGCCGTCTCGTGGCTGGTTTTGGTTTGCGGCATGCCGGCCTCAGCTACGAGTTGCAGGTGGCCGCCGGCCTGGGTGCCAAACCACTGGCGGTACAGCTTGTTGGCAAACACCAGCTCGTCGCTGCCCAGGGGCGCGACCGATATGGACGCGTCCAGCGCTTCAAGTACGGTGGTAAAGCGCAGGTGCGAGGCCGACAGCTGCTCGCGCACGCGGTTGGGCTCGGTGATGTCAGTCATGGACGTGACCCAGCCCGTCTGGGTGCCCAAAGCGTCAATCAGTGGTGATACATACAGGCGCGCATCAAAAAGCACGCCGTCGCGGCGCTTGACCCGCACCTGGATGCCGCCTTGGTTGGTTTTGCCCGCCAGTTCCTGGTCCAACAGGGCGTTGAGTTGTTCGCGGTCGCTTTCTGGCCAGTAAGGAAAGGGGGCGGTGCGCCCCACCAGCTCGGATTCGCTCCACCCGGTCATCATGCAAAACGCGGCGTTCACGTAGGTAATGCGACCCTGCAAGTCCATGGCGCGCATGCCGGTGAGCATGGAGTTTTCCATGGCGCGGCGAAAGTTGGTTTCCGACATTAACGCTTGCTGGGCTTGCAGCCGCTTGCGCGTGTGGCGCCAGTTGGCCACCAGCATCCAGGTGGTCATCAGACTCAGCGCGCTGACCAGCCAAAACAGGCCGCTGCCGATCAGCCCGAGTGACGCGCGGTAGGCCTGGGCCCGCACGACCAGGTCAATACCGACTGGCGACACCGGCATCGAGTAGGTGTTCGCCTTGCGCCGCCAGGGCATTTGGCCGGCGGTGCCCTTGAGCGGCAGGCCGACGCCGGCCAGCACCGCGCCGTTTGCGTCTTGCAGTGACACAGCGTAGCGGGCCGATACTTCGCTGGGCAAGCCGTATCGGTAGAGGCCATCAACGGAGAACTCCGCCAACAAGACCCCGGCGAAGCGCCCTTGGTCACTTAAAGGAATGAAAAACTGCAGTAACGGAGCATATTCGCCCGTCTTGGGGCGCTGTAAATACACGGTTTGGTGCTGGTCACGGGCGCGTTTGAAGCTGGCTTCTCCTTCGGCCTGCAGGGCCAGGCCTCCGCTGGGATGGGTTTGAAACATCCAGCTCGCGGTGGACCCGACGCTGCTTTGCACCCGTTTGCGCTCGTCGAGCCAAGCCGCGCCCTGCAGTTCCGGATATTGGTTCAGCAGCACCGCCACACGGGTTCGAAATCCCTCGGCATTGATTTCGTGGCTCGATAGCTCGCGCCCGATGCGGGAGAGTTGTTCTTGGCGTTCGAGCAGGCGCAGACGCAGGCGCTGTTGGGTGTATTCCACGTCGCGCTGCACCGCCTCTTGTTCGCGGTCCATCTCTTCAATTTGCAAATAACCCAGCGCGGCCACGATGGCCGCCATAAATAGCACCACCGCCGCCAGGGGCGCGAGCATGGCGACCCAGTCTTGCCGGTGCGGCGTGAGGTGCTGCCACCATCGACGCGCCCGACTCACGGTGGGAATCTCAAGGCGCTCGGGCAGCATAAACAGGTCGGCAATGGGCATGCGCCAAGTGTAGGCGGGCGCCTGTGACCAAAATGTTGCACCGCCGCATCAATATTTCACATGGCAAAACCAGAAAGCATGATTTGAAATCCTGGGAAAAATGTGAGAAACTCGCTAAAGTTCACCATCAACAACAAAACCATGAGGCGCGACATGACGAACCCAACACCCAACACAGCTTCAACGCTGCCTTTCCAGGTCGGCAGCGACACCGACACACAGGAAACGCGCGAGTGGATGGACGCCTTGTCCGCCGTCATCGAGGCCGAAGGCCCTGAACGCGCGCACTTTTTGCTGGAACAACTGCTGGAACACGCGCGCCAAAAAAGCATTGACATGCCTTTTTCCGCCACCACCGGCTACGTCAACACGATTGAGACCGACCAAGAGGCCCATGCCCCCGGCAACCTGGAAATTGAAGAGCGCCTGCGCGCCTACATGCGCTGGAACGCCATGGCCATGGTGGTCAAGGCCAACCGCCACCATCCGGTAGACGGCGGCGACCTGGGCGGCCACATCGGCTCATTTGCCTCATTGGCGAGCCTGTTTGGCGCTGGCTTTAACCACTTTTGGCACGCCGAGAGTGAAAACCACGGCGGCGACTGCCTGTATGTCCAGGGCCACGTGTCTCCCGGCGTGTACGCCCGCGCTTACTTAGAAGGTCGCTTGACTGAAGAGCAACTGCTCAACTTCCGCCAAGAGGTGGACGGCAAGGGCTTGTCAAGCTACCCGCATCCCAAGCTGATGCCCGAGTTCTGGCAGTTCCCCACCGTGTCCATGGGCTTGGGCCCGTTGATGGCGATTTACCAGGCGCGTTTCCTTAAATACCTGCACGCCCGTGGCATTGCCAACACGGAAAATCGCAAGGTCTGGGTGTTCTGCGGCGACGGCGAAATGGACGAGGTTGAATCCTTGGGCGCCATTGGCCTGGCCGCGCGTGAAGGCCTGGACAACCTGATTTTTGTCATCAACTGCAATCTGCAGCGCCTGGACGGCCCCGTGCGCGGCAACGGCAAGATCGTTCAAGAGCTGGAAGGCGAGTTCCGCGGTGCTGGCTGGAACGTCATCAAACTTTTGTGGGGCAGCAGCTGGGATCCGCTTTTGGCGCGCGACAAGGACGGCGCCCTGCGCAAGCTGATGATGGACACGCTCGACGGCGACTACCAGGCCATGAAAGCCAACGACGGCGCCTATGTGCGTAAGCACTTCTTCGGCAAAGACCCGCGCACCGCCGCCATGGTGGCGCACATGAGCGACGAAGAAATTTTCGAGCTGCGCCGCGGCGGCCACGACTCCAAAAAGGTCTACGCGGCCTACCACAGCGCAGTCAACCACAAGGGACAACCCACGGTGCTGCTCATCAAGACCGTCAAGGGCTTTGGCATGGGCAAGAGCGGCGAAGGCAAGAACAATGTCCACCAGACCAAGAAGCTGACCGACGAAGACATCAAAGCCTTCCGCGACCGTTTCAATATTCCGGTGCCCGACAGCCAGATTGCCGACATTCCGTTCTACAAACCGGCTGACGACACGCCCGAGATGCAGTACCTGCACGAGCGGCGCAAGGCGCTGGGCGGCTACTTGCCCCACCGCCGTACCAAATCGGACGAGCAATTTACCGTGCCGTCGCTGGAGACCTTCAAGTCGGTGATGGAAGCCACGCCCGAGGGGCGCGAGATTTCCACCACGCAGGCCTATGTGCGCTTTTTGACCACGCTCTTGCGTGACCAGGCCCTGGGTCCGCGCGTGGTGCCGATTTTGGTAGACGAGGCGCGCACTTTTGGTATGGAAGGCTTGTTCCGCCAGATCGGCATTTACAACCCCGCAGGCCAGCAATACACCCCGGTCGATAAAGACCAGGTGATGTACTACCGCGAAGACAAGGCCGGCCAGATTCTGCAAGAAGGCATTAACGAAGCCGGCGGCATGAGTAGTTGGATTGCGGCGGCCACCAGCTACAGCACGAGCAACCGCATCATGCTGCCGTTTTATGTGTATTACTCGATGTTTGGCTTTCAGCGCATTGGCGACCTGGCCTGGGCTGCGGGCGATATGCAGGCGCGCGGCTTCTTGCTGGGCGGCACCTCGGGACGCACCACGCTCAACGGCGAAGGCTTGCAGCACGAAGACGGCCACAGCCACATCATGGCTGGCACCATCCCCAACTGCGTGAGCTACGACCCGACCTTTGCGCACGAAGTGGGCGTCATCCTGCACCACGGATTGAAACGCATGGTTGAGAAGCAAGACAACGTCTTCTATTACCTGACGCTCTTGAACGAAAACTACGCCATGCCCGGTTTGACCGCAGGCACGGAAGCGCAAATCATCAAAGGCATGTACCTGTGCAAGCCCGGTGCAGCCTCTGCCAAGGGTGCCAAAGAAGGCCAACGCGTGCAACTGCTGGGCTCGGGCACGATTTTGCGCGAATCGATTGCGGCGCAAGAGCTGTTGGCCGCTGACTGGGGCATTGAGGCTGACGTCTGGAGCTGCCCCAGCTTTAACGAACTGACCCGCGACGGCCAGGACGCCGAGCGCTTTAACCTGCTGCACCCGCTGGAAACACCTCGCGTGTCTTTTGTGGGCCAGCAACTCGCCCCCCACGCCGGACCGGTGGTTGCGTCCACCGACTATATGAAGGCGTATGCGGAGCAGATTCGCCCCTTTATTCCGAAGGGTCGCACCTACAAGGTGCTGGGCACCGACGGCTTTGGCCGCAGCGATTTCCGCAGCAAGCTGCGCGAACACTTTGAGATCAACCGCCACTACATCGTGGTCGCGGCGCTCAAGGCGCTGAGCGAAGACGGCCATGTGCCAGCCGCCAAAGTGGCGGAGGCGATTGCCAAGTACGGCATCAAGGCCGACAAGATCAACCCGCTGTACGCATAAAGCCCAGGGAGACACAACAATGGCAACGATTGAGATACACGTCCCCGACATTGGGGATTTTGATGAAGTGACCGTGATTGAACTCATGGTCAAAGTGGGCGACACCGTGCGCGCCGAACAAAGCCTGATCACCGTGGAGTCTGACAAGGCGTCGATGGAAATCCCGTCCTCGTCGGCTGGCGTGGTTAAAGAAGTGAAGGTAGCGCTGGGCGACAACGTCAAGCAAGGTTCGCTGGTTTTGCTGCTGGAGGTGGCAGGTGCCGCTGCTGTGCCCGTACCCGGGCCTGCTGCCGTAGCCGCACCTGTCGCTGCCGCCATGGTGGCCGCTGCTCCTGCTCCGGTAGCTGCGGCAGCTTCAGCCGTGGTGGAAATGCGCGTGCCTGATATCGGCGACTTCAAGGATGTGACCGTTATTGAAATTTTGGTCAAACCCGGCGACACCGTAGCCGCTGAGCAAAGCCTGATTACCGTGGAGTCGGACAAGGCTTCGATGGAAATCCCCGCACCTGCGGCAGGCGTGGTTCAGTCACTGGCGGTCAAGCTGGGCGACAAGGTCAATATTGGTGACTTGGTGGGCATGTTGCTGGGCGCAGCTGGCGCCAGCGCAGCACCTGCGGCCGCCGTTGCCGCGCCAGTGAGCTCTGCGCCCGCTGCTGCACCGGCTCCAGTTTCCGCGCCTGCGGCGGCTCCCGTTGCTGCCGCTGTGCCTGCGCACGTGCCGGGCGCCCCGGTCTTGGTCATGCCACACGCATCGCCCTCGGTGCGCAAATTTGCGCGCGAACTCGGCGTGCCGCTCGAAGAAGTCAAAGGGCAGGGGCCCAAAGGCCGCATTACCCAGGGCGATGTGCAAGCTTTCACCAAATCGGTGATGGCGGGCGCCGCACAAACCAAGGCCCAGGTGGCCAACGCGCCCAAGGCCTCTGGCGGCGACGGCGCAGCGCTAGGCCTCATCGCCTGGCCCAAGGTGGACTTTGCCAAGTTCGGCCCGATCGAGCGCAAGGAAATGTCGCGCATCAAGAAGATCAGCGGCGCCAACCTGTTGCGCAACGCCATCATGATTCCGGCCGTCACCAACCACGACGATGCCGACATCACCGATTTAGAGGCCTTCCGCGTCTCCACCAACAAGGAAAACGAGAAGAGCGGCGTCAAGGTCACCATCCTCGCCTTCCTGATCAAGGCCTGCGTGGCCGCGCTCAAGAAGTACCCCGAGTTCAACAGCAGCCTGGACGGCGACGCCATCGTCTACAAGAACTACTGGCATATCGGCTTTGCCGCCGACACGCCCAACGGTTTGATGGTGCCGGTGATCAAGGACGCCGACAAAAAAGGCATCTTCCAGATCAGCCAGGAAATGGGCGAACTCGCCAAGAAAGCGCGCGACGGCAAACTCAGCCCTGCTGAAATGTCCGGCGCCACCTTCACCATCTCCAGCCTGGGTGGCATTGGCGGGCGTTATTTCACGCCCATCATCAATGCCCCTGAGGTCGCCATTTTGGGCGTCTGCCGCTCCACGATGGAACCCATCTGGGACGGCAAGGCCTTCCAGCCGCGCCTCACCCTGCCGCTCTCGCTCACCTGGGACCACCGCGTGATCGACGGTGCCGCTGCCGCACGCTTCAATGTGTACCTCGGCCAGATCCTGGCCGACTTCCGCCGCGTGCTTTTGTGAGACTTCGGGGTCAGACCACTTTGCGCAGCAAATGTGCTCTGACCCCAACCGATTAAGGTATTTATGGCCATCGTAGAAATCAAAGTTCCAGACATCGGCGACTTCGCGGAAGTCACCGTCATCGAATTGATGGTCGCCCCCGGCGACACCATCAAGCCCGAGCAAAGCCTGATCACCGTGGAGTCCGACAAGGCTTCCATGGAAATTCCTTCCAGCCACGGCGGCGTGGTGAAGGAACTCAAGGTCAAGCTGGGCGACAAGGTCAAGGAAGGTTCCATCGTGCTGCTGCTCGAAGCTGCAGGCGCTGAGGCCTCTGCCGCACCTGCTCCAGCGGCTGCACCCGCCAAGGCGGCACCGGTTGCGGCATCTGTGGCTGCAGCCCCGGCGCCCGCTGCATCGTCATTTGGCGGCAGCGCCGACATCGAATGCGACTTGCTGGTCTTGGGCGCTGGCCCCGGCGGCTATTCGGCAGCGTTCCGCGCAGCCGACTTGGGGCTCAAGGTTGTGATCATCGAGCGCTACGCCACCCTGGGCGGCGTATGCCTGAACGTGGGTTGCATCCCGTCCAAAGCCCTGCTGCATGTGGCAGCGGTGATGGACGAAGTGGCGCACCTGGGCGACCTCGGCGTGGACTTCGGCAAGCCGGTGGTCAACATCGACAAGCTGCGCGGCCACAAGGAAAAGGTCATCGGCAAACTCACCGGCGGCTTGGCGGCCATGGCCAAAATGCGCAAGGTCACGACCGTGCGCGGCTACGGTGCCTTTGTCGGCGCCAACCACGTCGAAGTGGAAGAAACCACGGGCGACGGCCAGGAAAAAACCGGCACCAAGAAAGTTGTTGCGTTCAAGAAGTGCATCATCGCCGCCGGTTCCCAAGCCGTGCGTTTGCCCTTCATGCCCAACGACCCGCGCGTAGTCGACAGCACCGGCGCGCTGGAACTCAAGGAAGTTCCCAAGCGCATGCTGATTCTGGGCGGCGGCATCATCGGTCTGGAAATGGGCACCGTTTACAGCACGCTGGGCGCACGCCTGGACGTGGTGGAAATGATGGACGGCCTGATGCAAGGCGCCGACCGCGACCTGGTCAAGATCTGGCAAAAGATGAACGCGCCGCGCTTCGACAACATCATGCTCAAGACCAAAACGGTGGGCGCCCGCGCTTTGCCCGAAGGCATTGAAGTGACGTTTGCTGCCACGGAAGAGGGTGGCACTGCCCCTGCGCCCCAGGTCTATGACCTGGTGCTGCAAGCCGTGGGCCGCACGCCCAACGGCAAAAAAATCGCCGCCGACAAAGCCGGTGTTGCCGTCACGGACCGTGGCTTCATCAACGTCGACATCCAGATGCGCACCAACGTGCCCCACATCTTCGCCATTGGCGACATCTTGGGCCAGCCCATGCTGGCGCACAAGGCGGTGCACGAAGCGCATGGGGCGGCTGAAGTGATTGCCGGTGAACTGCAAGGCAACAAGGAACTGGCCGCTGCAGCGTTCAATGCCCGTGTGATCCCCAGCGTGGCCTACACTGACCCCGAAGTGGCCTGGGTCGGCCTCACCGAAGACCAGGCCAGGGCCTAAGGCATCAAGTTCAAGAAAGGTTTGTTCCCCTAGACCGCATCCGGCCGGGCCATCGCCAATGGCCGCGACGAAGGTGTCAC
>CANBVJ010000051.1 GCA_947372865.1 Comamonadaceae bacterium | reverse complement strand
GGCTGGGCGGTGCGCTGAACCTGCCTCCTGTGCGTTGATTCAGCGCGGCAACTGCGTCGCTTCGCGCGCCAAAGCTACAATGCGCGCCCAGTCGCCTTGCGCCAGCGCATCGGCGGGCACCAACCAGGAGCCGCCCACACAAGCCACGTTGGGCAGGCTTAAAAAATCATGCGCATTCGTCGCGGTCACGCCACCCGTGGGGCAAAACCGCACATCAAAGAACGGGCCACTCCAGGCCTTGAGCATGGCCGGGCCACCGGCTTGCATGGCCGGAAAGAACTTCAGTTCGGTGTAGCCGTCTTCTTGCGCCATCATGATTTCGCTGCCCGAAGCCACGCCCGGCAGCAGTGACAAACCGTGGTCACGACAGGCCTGTCCCACAGTGGATGTGTAGCCTGGGCTGACCGCAAAGCGGGCCCCGGCCTTGGCCGCAGCAGCAGCGTCTGCCGGGCTGCGCACTGTGCCCGCGCCGACCACCGCATCGGGCACTTCTTTGGCAATCGCTTCCATGCAGGCCAGCGCTTGGGGGGTGCGCAAAGTCACTTCGAGCATGCGAATGCCGCCCGCCACCAAGGCGCGCGCCATGGGCACGGCGTGGGCTACATCGTGCAGCACGATGACCGGGATCACCGGGGCGTCTTGCATGACTTGCAGGGCGGTAAAAGTGGCGGCGGCGGATGAGGTTGTCATGGGATGTTCCTGTTCAATAAGGGTGGGGGCGAAGCGGCTGACTACAGCCAGCTGCAGGCGCCCTCTTCTGCTGCCAGCGCGTTGCGGCGCATGCCGGCAAACAATTCGCGGCCCATGCCGACGCCGTTGGCGGCGCGCAGCGCGCTGGGCATGGTGGCTACGGGGCGGGCGTCCCACTCGGCGGCGCTTACCAGCACTTGTAGCGTGCCAGCAGTGGCGTCCAAGCGCACCAGGTCGCCGTCTTGCACTTTGGCCAGCGGGCCACCTGCTGCCGCCTCGGGGGACACGTGGATGGCGGCGGGCACCTTGCCTGAGGCGCCGCTCATGCGCCCGTCGGTCACCAGCGCCACCTTGAAGCCTTTGCCTTGCAGCACGGCCAGGGGCGGCGTGAGCTTGTGCAGCTCGGGCATGCCGTTGGCCTGCGGCCCTTGCCAGCGCACCACACAAACCACGTCAAGGTTAAGTTCATTGGCGCTAAAAGCGGTGTGCAGCGCTTCTTGCGAATCAAACACGCGGCAAGGCGCTTCAATAATGTGGCGGTCTTCGGGCACCGACGACACCTTGATCACGCTGCGCCCCAGGTTGCCCGAAAGCAGGCGCAGCCCGCCGCTGGCGCTAAACGGGTCTTGTGCCGGACGCACCACGGTGTCGTCTTTGCTGGGGCCTGCGTCGGCCCAGGCCAGGGCGCCGTCCACCGCGTGGGGAATCTGCGTGAATTCGCGCAGGCCACCGGGGCGCACGGTGGCCACGTCGGCGTGCATGAAACCGGCGTCCAGCAGCTCGCGGATGACAAAGCCCGGGCCACCGGCGGCCTGGAACTGGTTCACGTCGGCGCTGCCGTTGGGGTAGACGCGTGTGAGCAAGGGCACTACATCCGACAAATCAGAAAAGTCGTTCCAGTCAATGGTGATGCCCGCCGCGCGCGCCACTGCCACCCAGTGGATCAAATGGTTGGTGGAGCCGCCAGTCGCCAGCAAGGCGACCATGGCGTTGACGATGCAGCGCTCGTCCACCAGCACGCCAATAGGAGTGCACGCGGCCGCGCCGCTGGCGCTGTGGCCCAACACGGTGCGGGCGGCCTCGCGGGTCAGCTCACTGCGAATGTCCGCGCCGGGGTTCACAAAAGCGGTGCCGGGCACGTGCAGGCCCATGGCTTCCAGCAGCATTTGGTTGCTGTTGGCGGTGCCGTAAAACGTGCAGGTGCCCGCGCCGTGGTAGGCGGCGGACTCGGCCTCTAGCAGCTCGGCGCGCCCGACCAGCCCCTGGGCGGCTTGTTCGCGCACTTTGGCTTTTTCGTTATTGGGCAAGCCCGAAGTCATGGGGCCTGCGGGCACAAACACTGTGGGCAAGTGGCCAAAATGCAGGGCGCCGATCAGCAAGCCGGGCACGATCTTGTCGCACACGCCGAGCATCAGCGCGCAGTCAAACACGTCGTGGCTGAGCGACACGGCCGTGGCCATGGCGATGGCGTCGCGCGAGAACAGGCTCAGTTCCATGCCGGGCGTGCCTTGGGTTACGCCGTCGCACATGGCTGGCACGCCGCCCGCTACCTGGGCGGTGGCGCCCCACTTGCGCGCCTCGTCTTTGATGACGTCGGGGTAATACTGTAGCGGCGCGTGGGCCGACAGCAAGTCGTTATAGGCGTTGATGATGCCGATATTGGGCGCGCGCTGGGTTACCGGCTGGAATTTGTCCAAGGCGCTGGCGCGGCGCTTGTCGGCCGGCTCCATGGCGGCAAAAGCGTGGGCCACATTGGCGCAACCCATGCGCTGGGCGCCGGGCGGGCGCTGCGCCATGGCGTGAACCTGGGCCAAGTAGGCGCTGCGCGCAACAGCGCTGCGCTGGGTGATTCGGCGGGTAACGGCGTCAACAACGGCGTGGAGTTTCATAGAATTTGGTAACAAAATTACAAACTCTATGGTAACCGGAGGCTGCCGTGCGTGCCTCCAAAGCCGTTACAGATTGGTTACCAAATCAATTTTGGGCCGAAAAAAACGTCCTGTACCTTGCGGCGCAGGACGTTTCAGCAGGGGTACTGCGTTTGCCTGTACTTAGGCCTGTGCGATCGCTTGGGCTGACAAAGGCAATTTGCGGATGCGTTTGCCCGTAAGCGCGGCCAGCGCATTGGCAATGGCCGGAACCACCAAAGCGGTTGCTGGCTCGCCGATGCCGCCAGGCTTCTCGGTGCTGGAGACCAAAATGACGTCCACGTGCGGGTAGTCGTTCATGCGCACGACGGGGAAGTTGTGGAAGTTGGTCTGTTCCACGCGGCCCTTGGACATGGTGATTTCCTGCATCAGGCCAGCGCTCATGCCAAAGGCAACGCTGGACTTGATTTGGGCTTCCACGGTTTCCGGGTTGACGATGTAACCAACGTCAGCAGCGACCGTGACTTTGTGCACCTTGATGTGACCGTCCTTCATGGAGATCTCCGCCACTTGGGCCATCATGCCGTCGTAGCCTTCCATCAGCGCAATGCCGCGAGAGCGTCCAGCGGCCAGAGGCTTGCCCCAACCGGCTTTTTCGGCGGCCAGTTTCAACACATTGGCAAAACGTGGCTTGTCTTTCACCATGGCCATGCGGTATTCGTAGGGGTCTTTGCCAGCAGCCTTGGCCATTTCGTCCACAAAGCTTTCGTTGGCGAAGGCGTTCATGTTGTGGCTGACGGCGCGCCAGTAGCCCACACGGAAACCGGTGTCGTGGATCACCAGGTCGTGCTGGGTATTGGCGATGGCGTAAGGCGCAACGGCGGCCTCGCCCATGAAGGGGTCAAAGGTTTCGACGGGCAAGCCAAATGCACGCTGGGTGACCGACTGCGAGGTCACCTTGAAGTGCATCGCCACCGGTTTGCCCGACGCATCGAGGCCGGCCTTGAGGTTGTTGACACCCATGGGGCGGTAAAAGTCATGCGTCATGTCTTCTTCACGCGACCAGATCAGCTTGACAGGTTTGCCCACGGCCTTGGAGGTCAGGGCCGCTTGCATGATGAAGTCCAACTCTAGGCGGCGGCCAAAACCACCTCCGAGATAAGTGGTCTTCACCGTCACGTCTTCGGGTTTGATGCCGAGCACCGCGGCGGTTGCGCCCTGCGCGCCTTGTTGGAATTGGGTCGAGCCAATCACTTCGCACTTGCCGTCTTTGAAGTTGGCGGTGAAGTTCATGGGTTCGAGCGGTGCGTGGGCCTGCATGGGGCTGATGTATTCGGCCTCAACCACCTTGGCTGCAGTTTTCATGGCGGCAGCCACGTCACCCACTGGCGTGCCGATGGGCAGTACTTTGCCGTTTTTGGCGGCGTTGCGGTTGCCTTCGAGCATGCTGACGTGGTCGATCGACGCGCCTGCGCCCTCGTCCCACACCACCGTCACGGTTTCCAGCGCCTTTTTGGCGTGCCAGTAGCTGTCGGCCACCACCACCACGCTGCCTTGGATGTCCAGCACGTTTTGGACGCCGGGCATGGATTTGGCCTTGGCGGCGTCAAAGGACTTGGCCGTTCCGCCGATCACCGGGCATTGCAGCACCGTGGCGTAGACCATGCCGGGCAAGGTCACGTCGATACCAAACTGTGCCGAACCGTTGACTTTGGCGGGCGTGTCCAGGCGCTTGGTGCTCTTGCCAATGATTTTGAAGTTTTTGGGGTCTTTCAATGCCACTTTCGCTGGCACGGGCAGTTTGGCAGCGTCAGCCGCCAGCGACCCGTAAGTGGCGGTTTTTCCGCCTGGGCCGTGCACCACACCTTTGTCCGCGCGCAGGGTGCTGCGGTCCACGTTCCAGCGGGCAGCGGCCGCACTGATCAGCATTTCACGCACTTGCGCGCCAGCGGTGCGCAGCTTTTCCCAGCCGTCACGCACCGAGGTCGAACCACCGGTGATTTGCGCGCCCAGCAGGTCATTGGTATAGGCCGCAGCGTCAGCCGGGGCGTTTTGCACCGAAATTTGCGACATTTCGACATGCAGCTCTTCGGCAATCAGCATGGGCATGGAGGTGAAAACACCCTGCCCCATTTCAGAACGCGCAGTCAGCAGAGTGATGGCGTTGTTGTCGGCAATATGCACCCAGGCGTTGGGCGTGTACACGGTGCCAGCTGCCTGCACCGCAGTGCTGGCGGGAAGCACCAGGCCCATGAGCAGGCCACCGCTGGTGAACGTAGATGTTTTCAAAAAGTCGCGACGAGAGGTAGTCATGTTGATGCTCCTTAGGCTTTATTCATGGTGGCGGCAGCATCCTTGATAGCGGCCTTGATGCGGGAATACGTGCCGCAGCGGCAAATGTTTCCGGTCATGGCGGCGTCAATTTCGGCGTCGCTGGGGTTCTTGTTGGTGCTAAGCAACGCAGCTGCGCTCATGAGCTGACCCGACTGACAGTAGCCACACTGGGGCACGTCGTGCTTGATCCAAGCCACTTGCAGAGGGTGGCTGTTGTCTTTGGACAGGCTCTCCACGGTGGAGACCGATTTACCGGATACATTGGAGACTTGGGTCTGGCACGAGCGCACGGGCTTGCCATCCACATGAACCGTGCAAGCGCCGCAAAGGGCAGCGCCGCAGCCGAATTTCGTTCCCGTCATACCTAGTTCATCGCGGATCACCCACAAAAGCGGCGTATCGCCCTCGGACTTGGCGGTAACGGCCTTACCGTTGATTTGAAATTTGACACTCATTAGAAATCTCCAGGTTGAAACTGATTCGCTAGAACTTAATAGAAAACGACTTCGGGATTAAATTACAAAAGCGCTTCAGAAGAATCTAGGGTATTCCCTATTTTTGAGGAGTATTTTTCTACTTCCCCCCTGAAAAGATATATCGCGCCAATTTTGGAGCAGCATTTTTTTAACGTCGCAACAAACCATTAACGAAAATATTTTTTCAAACTAAAACATGACCTCTATCGCCGACATCCGCAAAAGCTACGAGCGCGCCGAGCTCAATGAGGACGCCTCCCAGCGCGACCCGCTGGACCAGTTTCACCAGTGGCTGACCGAGGCCATTGCCAGCGAGGTGCCCGAACCCAACGCCATGACGCTGGCCACCGTGGGCTGCGACCTGCGACCGTCCACCCGTGTGGTGCTGATCAAGGGCTATGACGCCCAAGGCATCGTCTGGTACACCAACTTTTCCAGCCGCAAAGGGCAGGAACTGGCCGCCAACCCGTTTGCGGCGTTGCAGTTTCATTGGGTGGAGTTGGAGCGCGTGGTGCGCATTGAAGGTGTTGTCGAAAAAGTGAGCGACGCCGAGGCGGACGCCTATTTCCACAGCCGCCCACTGGATTCACGCATAGGCGCCTGGGCGTCACCGCAAAGCGAGGTGATCAGCGGGCGCGGCGTGCTGGTGGCCAACGCAGCCAAATACGCGGCGCAATTTATGCTGAACCCACCGCGCCCACCACACTGGGGCGGCTACCGGCTCAAACCCGACAACTGGCAGTTTTGGCAAGGGCGCAAAAGCCGCTTGCACGACCGCTTGCGCTACCGCCAAGACGCAGACCAGCAATGGGTGCGCGAGCGGCTGGCGCCCTAGCCAGCCCCTTAGCCCTTGGCCAATCGGGCAAAGGTCTTGCGAAACTTGGCCACCTTGGGCGCGGCCACCGCCACGCAATAGCCCTGGGTCGGGTTACGGGCAAAGAAGTTCTGGTGGTAGTCCTCGGCGCGGGCGTAGTGGGCCAGCATCTGGACCTCGGTGACCACCGGGCTGGCGTAGGTGCCGCTGGCGTTTACTTCTGCCACCAGGTCTTTGGCGATCTGCAGTTGCTCAGGGGTGGTGCAGTAAATGCCGCTGCGGTACTGCGTGCCCACGTCGTGGCCCTGGCGGTTCAGGGTGGTGGGGTCGTGGATCACGAAGAAGATCTCCAGCACCTCGCGCACGCTGATGACCGAAGTGTCAAATTCGAGCTTGACTACCTCGTTGTGGCCGCTCAGGCCGGTGCAGACGTCGTCATAGGTGGGGTTGGGCAAATGGCCGTTGCTGTAGCCAGACTCCACGGCCAGCACGCCGCGCACTTGCAGGTAAACCGATTCGCTGCACCAGAAGCAGCCAGCGCCCAGGGCCAGGGTTTGGGTGGAAGTTTGCATGTGTGGGCCTCTCAGATTGGCGTCAAAAGACGCGAGCATACGGCGGGCCGCCTTTGCCTTGCGGCCGGCAGGGCTCTTGGGCGCCTTCGGCCCAGGCTGCCTCCATCGGCGCTTCGCTCGGCGCCCGGCTACACTACTAACCAGCCAGTCAGTAACCATGAATCTCCCCACCCGCCTTCTTAAACTCGCATGCCCCGCCACGCCCAAGCGCGAGCGGCGCAAGGATGCCCGGCCGCGCGAGCTGCTGGACGCCGCGCTGGCGCTGTTTGTGGAGCAAGGCTTTGCCGCCACCAAGGTCGAAGACGTGGCCAAGCGCGCCGGGGTGTCCAAAGGCACCTTGTTTTTGTACTTTGCCACCAAGGAAGAGCTGTTCAAGGCCGTAGTGCGTGAAAACATCGTGGGCCAATTCTCCGAGTTCAATGTGGCCCTGGACAGCTTTACCGGCAACACCGAGACGCTGTTGCGCACCTTTATGAGCGCCTGGTGGCACCGCGTGGGCGCCACCCACAGCGCCGGCATTTGCAAGCTGATGGTGAGCGAGGGCCGACAGTTTCCCGAACTGGCCGAGTTTTACCGCACCGAGGTGATTGACCCAGCCTGCCAGATCATCGGACGGGTGCTGGCGCGCGGCGTGCAGCGCGGCGAAATGCGTGCGCTGCCCGCGCAGCACAGCATCTACACCCTGCTCGCGCCGATTTTGTTTTTGATGCTCTGGAACAGCGCGCCCGGTCTGTCGGGCACCCTGGCCCTGGACGGTCAAGCCTTTTTAGACACCCAAATCGACGTTTTGCTGCACGGCATTGGCGTGCAGCCCTCCACCTTCGCTTCGGCCCCCTAACTGCTCACTAATGATGAAAATCCGACTCAAATGGCTAGTGATTGCCGCTTCCGTGGTGGCACTCGGTGCAGGCGGGTTGCACACCTGGCAAACCCGCAAACAGCAAAATCTGCTGATTGAGGCGCAGCAAGCGGCGCAAAAAGACCGTCCGTCGGTGCAGCTTGCAGCCACCGACGTGGTGACGGTGCAAACCCTGCTGCTCTCGCAAGGCCTGCCTATTTCGGGCCAGACCAAGGCGGTGAACGCGGCCTTCGTCAAAGCGCGCGTGGCCGGTGAACTGCAAGACCTGCAAGTGCGCGAAGGCGATTTTGTGCAGGCCGGGCAAATCATCGCCCGGATCGACAGCACCGAATACGCCGCCCGAGCGCGTCAGGCACAGCAGCAAGCCCAGGCCGCCAAAGCGCAAGTGGACATCGCCCAGCGCAGCTTTGACAACAACCGCGCGTTGGTGGACCAGGGCTTTATCTCCAAAACCGGGCTGGACGCATCGGCCTCTAACCTGGCTGCGGCCCAGGCCAGTTTTTCTGCCGCCCAGTCGGGCGCCGACGTGCTGCAAAAAGCCGTGGAAGACACGGTGCTGCGCGCCCCCATTGCCGGCCAGGTGGCACAGCGCCTGGCGCAAAACGGCGAACGCGTGGCCGTGGACGGTCGCATTGTGGAAATCGTCGATGTGCGCCGCCTAGAGCTCGAAGCCACCGTGGGCGTGGCAGAAGCCATGCAGGTGCGTGTGGGCCAAAGCGCACAACTCAGCTTTGAAGGCGCCGCCCAACCGGTAGTCGCGCGGGTGGTGCGCATCAACCCCAGCGCTACGCCGGGCAGCCGTGCCGTCATCGTTTACCTGGCCATTAGCGGCAACGAGGCGCTGCGCCAGGGCCTGTACGCCCAAGGCCTGCTGGCCACGGGCAGCGTCAACGCGCTGGCCCTGCCCCTGAGCGCGGTGCGCACCGACAAACCCGCGCCCTATGTGCAAATGCTAGACGACAACCGCGTGCGCCATGTGCCCGTGGTCATGGGCGCGCGCGGCGAGCTCAATCAGCAAACCATGGTGGAGGTGAGCGGATTGAGCGCGGGCGCGCAGATCTTGATTGGCGGCGTAGGGCCGATGCTGGCCGACACCGTGGTTAGTCTGGCTGCGGGCGCAAAGTAAGTTATGTGGTTCACCCGCGTCAGCCTGCACAACCCGGTCTTTGCCACCATGATGATGCTGGCCCTGATGGTGCTGGGCCTGTTTTCCCTGCAGCGCCTGCAGGTGGACCAGTTTCCGAACATTGACTTTCCGGTGGTGGTGGTGATTGCCGACTACCCCGGCGCGTCGCCCGAGATCGTTGAGACCGAAGTCTCCAAAAAGATCGAAGAAAGCGTCAACTCCATCGCCGGCATCAACGCCCTGACCTCGCGCAGCTACGAAGGCCAGTCGGTGGTGGTGATCGAGTTTGGCCTGCACATTGATGGGCGCAAGGCCGCCGACGACGTGCGCGAAAAAGTGGCCGCCGTCAAACCCCTGCTGCGCGCCGAAGTGAAAGAGCCGCGCGTGCTGCGCTTTGACCCATCGGCCAAAGCCATTTGGTCGGTGGCGGTGCTGCCGGACGCCAGCGCGGGCGGGCCCCGCTTGAGCGCGGTCGAACTCACCAACTGGGCCGACCAGGTATTCAAAAAGCGGCTGGAGAACGTGCGCGGCGTGGGCTCGGCCACGGTGGTGGGCGGCACCAAGCGCGAGATCAATATTTACCTCGACCCGCAGGCGCTAGAAGCCTTTGGCATTACCCCGGACCAGGTGGTGGCCGCAGTGCGCAACGAAAACCAGGACTTGCCCGTGGGCAGCATCCGCTCGCTGCAGCAAGAGCGCACCATCCAGATCGCCGCGCGCGTGCAGCGCCCGGAAGACTTTGGCCAGATCATCGTGACGCGCAAAAACGGGGCGCCGGTGCGGGTTAATCAGCTCGCGCAAGTGCGTGACGGCGCGCAAGAGATTGACAGCCTGGCGCTGTACAACGGCGAACGCACGCTCATGCTGACCGTGCAAAAAGCACAAGACGAAAATACCATTGCCGTGGTGGACGGGCTGCAAAAAACGCTGGCCGAGCTGCAAACGCAGCTGCCCCCCGGCGTCAAGCTCACGCCGATTACCGACGGTTCGCGCTCCATCCGGGTGTCGGTCAACAATGTGACACGCACCCTGGTCGAAGGCTCGCTGCTCACCGTGCTGATTGTTTTCCTTTTCCTGAACTCCTGGCGCTCCACGGTGATTACGGGCCTGACGCTGCCCATTGCCATCATCGGCACCTTTTTGTTCATGAACATGCTGGGCTTTACCCTGAACATGATCACCATGATGGCGCTGAGCCTGTGCGTGGGCCTGCTCATTGACGACGCCATCGTGGTGCGCGAAAACATCGTGCGCCACGTGCAAATGGGCAAAACGCCGTTTCAGGCATCGCTTGACGGCACGCAAGAGATTGGCCTGGCGGTGCTGGCCACCACCTTGTCCATCGTGGCGGTGTTTTTGCCCATTGGTTTTATGGGCGGCATCATCGGCAAGTTCTTTCACGAGTTTGGCCTGACCATTGTGGTGGCGGTGCTGATTTCCATGTTTGTGAGCTTTACGCTCGACCCCATGTTGTCGAGCATCTGGCACGACCCGGCGGTGGAACACCACAGCTTGCGCGGCCCGCCTGTCACCTTGTACGACCGCACCCTGGGCCGCATCACCGGCTGGTTTGAGCGCGCCACCGAGTCGCTGGCCCATGGCTACCAGGGCCTGTTGTCATGGGCGCTGGTGCACAAGATCAAGACGGTGCTATTGGCCGTGGCCGTGTTTGCGCTGAGTGTGGCCATGGTGCCGCTGTTGGGCACCGAGTTTGTGCCCAAATCGGACTTCTCGGAAACCACGCTCAACTTCAACACCCCCACCGGCACCTCGCTGGAAGTGACCGAGGCCAAAGCGCGCGAGGTAGAAGCCATAGTGCGCTCTTACCCAGAGGTGCGCTACACGCTCACCACCATCAACACCGGCAACGCGCAGGGAAAAATTTACGCCAGCACCTACATCCGCCTGGTGGACCGCAAAGAGCGAAAACTGGGCATTGAGCAAATGTCGATCAAACTGCGCGCGCGCCTGCAGCAAATCCCGGGCATCACGGTCACCCATATCGGCTTGATGGACTCGGTGGGCGGCTCCAAGCAAATCCTGTTTTCCATCCAGGGCGCCGACACGCCCACGCTGGAGCGCCTAACGCAAACCGCGCTGGACAAGCTGCGCAACGTGCCCGGTCTGGTGGACCTGGATTCGAGCTTCAAGCCCAACAAACCCACGCTCAACGTGGAAGTGCGCCGCGACGTAGCGTCAGACCTGGGCCTGAGCGTGGCGCAAATCGGCAGCAGCCTGCGCACCCTGGTGGCTGGCCAAACCGTAGGCAACTGGCGCGCGGCTGACGACCAAACCTACGACGTCAACGTGCGCCTGAACCCCGAAGCCCGCAACACGCCGCAAGACCTGGAGCGCCTGCCTTTTGCCCTGAGCAATGCCACGGACGGCAGCACCCGCATCGTGCGCCTGAACCAGGTCGCGCAAGTGGTGGAAACCACGGGCTCCAACCAGATCAACCGGCGCGACCTGACGCGCGAGGTCTCCATCAGCGCCAACGTCTCGGGTCGCTCGGCCGGCGAAGTGTCGGCTGATATCAAAAAAGTGATGGACCAGATCGCCATGCCCCAGGGCTATGGCTACAAGTTCAGCGGCTCCACCAAAGACATGGCCGAGGCCTTTGGCTATGCCATCTCGGCCCTGGCGCTGGCCATTGTGTTCATCTACATGATTCTGGCCAGCCAGTTCAAGAGCTTTTTGCAGCCCTTGGCACTGATGACGGCGCTGCCACTCACGCTCATTGGCGTGGTGCTGGCGCTGCTGCTGTTCAATTCCACGCTGTCCATGTTCTCGGTGATTGGCGTGGTCATGCTCATGGGCCTGGTTACCAAAAACGCGATTTTGCTGGTGGACTTTGCCATCCGCGCCCGCGAACCCCACCTTGGTGCCGACGGCAGCACGGTGCCCGGCCTGGACCGCCACGCCGCCCTGCTGCTGGCGGCCAAGGTGCGGTTGCGCCCCATATTGATGACCACGCTGGCCATGGTGTTTGGCATGGTGCCGCTGGCCTTTGCGCTGACCGAGGGCTCCGAGATGCGGGCGCCCATGGGTCAGGCGGTGATTGGCGGGGTGATTACATCCTCACTGCTCACGTTGGTGGTGGTGCCGGTGGTGTATTGCTACATGGATGATCTGGCGCAATGGGGCCGCAGAGTTTTGGGCCTGGGCGACGCAGCTTCGGCCACTGCCACAACGCCCCAGTAAAATTAACAAATTTCCTTCATTTACCAAAGCAAGCCGCCGTATGAACCTCAGCAACATCGCCCAGGCCCGATTCAACATGATCGAGCAGCAGATCCGGCCCTGGAACGTGCTCGACACGGACATCCTGGCCCTGTTGTCCGCCGTGCCGCGCGAAGACTTCGTGCCCGCCGCGCACCAGGCCTTGGCCTTTGCCGACCTGGAAATTCCCCTGGGTCACGGCGAATGCATGCTGGCCCCGCGCATGGAAGCGCGCCTGCTGCAAGACCTGCAAGTCCAGCCCAACGAACGCGTGCTTGAGGTTGGCGCCGGCTCTGGCTACATGGCCGCGCTGCTGGCACACCGTGGCGCGAGCGTGCTCTCGCTAGAAATCCAAGCCGAACTGGCGGCCTTAGCCTGCGCCAACCTGCAACGCGCCGGCGTTCACAACGCAGAAGTGCGGGTGGCCGACGGCGCCAAGGCCCTGCGCTCGGAAGGCCCGTTTGACGCCATCATGCTCAGCGGCTCGGTGGCGGACGTGCCCCAGCACCTGTTAGACCTGCTGGCCGTGGGCGGACGCCTGATTGCCGTGGTGGGCGACGAGCCCATCATGTGCGCCACCTTGGTCACGCGCGTGGGCCCAGCCGAACTCAGCAGCACCAAGCTGTGGGACGCCAACGCCCCGCGCCTGCACGGCTTTGCCGAGCATTCGCACTTCCACTTTTAAACCGCACCCTGGCCAGCACTGCGCGCATGATCGACCAAATCGCCCCTTCCGACTTTGCCCGCTGGCTGGCCGATATGGCCAAAGTGCACCCGCTGGAGCGCGCGGTGCTGCTTGATGTGCGCGAACCACATGAGCTGAAATGGGCCAGCGTGGGTAAAGACGCCGCCAAGCACGGCTACCAGCTAGTAACGATTCCCATGGCCGTGGTGCCCGTGCGTTTGGCCGAACTCGACCCCGACCAGCCGATTGCCTGCCTGTGCCACCACGGCGCGCGCAGCATGCAGGTGGCGCGCTTTTTGGTGAGCAACGGCTTTGCCGAGGTGGCCAATATTGCTGGCGGCATTGACGCCTGGTCCGTGCAGCTCGACCCGAGCGTAGCGCGCTACTAGAGCGCCCCACCCAGCCACCAAACCCATTCCTTGCCCCGCACCCGATATAAGGCGCCGCAAGCCCATTGACCGTCCGAGACCCCACCATGCCCCGTTTCACTTTTTCCAAGCCTCTGACTCTGCTCCCTTTGGTGCTGGCCATGGGCCTGGCCTCCACCGCCCAGGCGCAGAGTTTGTTAGATTTGTACCAGGCCGCGCGCGGCTATGACACCTCTTACCAAGCCGCCAAGGCGCAGTACGACGCCACGCTTTACAAAGCCGATCAGGCACGTGCGCTGCTGCTACCCAGGGTAGGCCTGGGGGCGAGCGCGTCGCGCAGCAACTACGAGAGCGGCTCCATTGCCCCCTCACCAAGGATTGACCGGACGTTTGGCACCCAAACTGCGACCCTGAGCGCATCGCAGGCGCTTTACCACCCGGCCGACAACGCTACCGTATCGCAAAGCCTCAAAGCCAACGAACAGGCCACAGCCGCACTGAAGGCAGCCGAGCAAGACCTTATCGTGCGTTTGAGCCAAGCTTATTTTGATGTGCTGGCCTCTAGCGACAACCTGACATTCGTCAAGGCACAAAAAGCAGCGGTGCAAGAGCAACTGGCGTCGGCCAAACGCAGCTTTGAAGTAGGTACCGCCACCATCACCGACACCCGCGAGGCCCAGGCCCGTTTTGACTTAGTTATTGCACAAGAAATTGCGGCAGAGAACGACCTGCGCGTCAAAAATCTGGCTTTGGCCCAACTGGTGGGCCAACAAACCGCGCAACCCAAACCGTTGCTTGAACCCCTCGCCCTGAATGCCTTTGCGGCGAGCGATGTAGATGCGTGGGTCAACAAATCGCAAACCGAACATCCGGCGGTCCAGCAGTTGCAGGTCGCATTGGACGTGGCCAAACTGGAAACTCGCAAGGCCCAGGCCGGGCACCTGCCCACCCTGGACCTGGTAGCCAGCTACCAAGCGAGCGCTAACAACGGCTCGGCCACTTATTCCGCCGACTACGGCAGCAACGCAACGTCCGTGGGCGTGAGCCTCAACCTGCCTTTGTTTGCCGGCTACTCTATCCAAAACCGGGTGAAAGAAACCGTGGCGCTGGAAGAAAAAGCCCGCGCAGACCTGGAAACAGCACAGCGCAGCGTCGCACAAGGAACACGAACCGCGTTTTACGGAGTGGAATCGGGCTTGGGCCAGGTGAAGGCGTACGAAGCTGCCGAAATTTCCAGCCAAAGCGCGCTGGACGCCAACAAACTGGGCTACCAAGTGGGCGTGCGCATCAATATTGACGTGCTCAACTCGCAAAGCCAATTGTTTGACACCAAAGCCAAACTGGCCAAAGCGCGTTACGACGTGCTTGTCGGCAGCTTGCGCTTGCGCCTGGCCAACGGCACCCTCCAAGAGGCTGATTTGCAGCCGGTCAACGCTTTGCTGGCGAAATAACAGCAAGACGCGCGACCGTCAGGCTCCCTGGCGCGCGAGCAACTCCACGATTTGCGCACTGCTGCGCTGCGCCGCACCCGCGTGGCGCAGCGCAAAAGCCAGCGCCGCGCTGCTGGCGGCTTCGAGCGCCACCGGGTCTTGCACGAGTTGCAACGCACGGTCAAGCGCGTGCGCCATGTCGGGCACTTCATAGGCGGCGCCCTCCAACTGCGCCATTTCTGCGGCCTGGGCAAAGTTAAAGGTGTGCGGCCCCATCACCACGGGGCAGCCGCAGGCCGCTGCCTCAATCAGGTTTTGCCCGCCCAGGGGCGCAAAACTGCCGCCCAGCAGCGCCACATCGGCCAGACCCAAATACAAGGCCATTTCACCCAGGCTGTCGCCCAACCAGATGTCCGCCGGGGCAAAGCCCGTGCCGTCCACACTGCGGCGCGAAACACTGAGGCCGCCCGCCGCACACAAGGCCGCCACCGCGTCAAAGCGCTGCGGGTGGCGCGGCACCAGCAGCCACTGCACGCTGCGCAGGGCGTCAGGCGCGGGTGAGTGCGCGCGCAGCGCGTCCAGCAGCATGTGTTCTTCGCCTTCGCGCGAACTGGCAAATACCAGCACCGGCTTACCCGCGCTTTGGCGCAGCGCCAGACCCTGGGCGCATTGCTCGGCGTCAGGCGTGGTGTCAAACTTTAGGTTGCCCAGCGGCGGCTGCACGGTGGCGCCCAGCAGGCGCAGGCGTCGAGCATCGTCCTCGGTTTGCGGCCAGATGGCCGCCAAGGCCCGAAAAGCCGGCTGCGCCAGCCAAGCCAAACGCTGCGACTGGCGCAGCGATTTGGCACTCAGGCGGGCGTTGACCAGACACAGCGGCACGCCTGCGTGCTGGCAGGCGCGCACCAGGTTGGGCCAGACTTCGGTTTCCACCAGCAGCCCGATGCGGGGGCGAAAGTGCTGCACAAAGCGGCGCGTGGCGCCCGGCGTGTCCCAAGGCTGCCAGACCTGCACATCGCCCGGGCGCAGCAGGCTACGCCCGGCCTCCCGCCCGGTGGCCGTGCCGTGGGTGAGCAACAGGCACATGCCTGGCAGCGCTTGGCGCAGTTGCTGCAGCAGTGCGGCCGCTGCATGGGTTTCGCCCAAAGACACGGCGTGAATCCAGATCCAGGTGCCGGGCTCTGGGGGCGCTTGCAGCGCTTCGTAATGGCCAAAGCGCTGCGCCACGTCCTGGGCGTAAACCGGCTCCTGGCGCGCGCGCTGCTGCAATTTGCGGCGCAACAGCGGTTGCGCCAAAAACAGCGCGGCGCTGTACAAGCCCAATGCAAAGCGCTCGCGCCAGCGGGTGGGCTGGGCCGCGCCTGAGGCGACGCCAGATGGATGGGCGCCCGGTTTCAAGCGTGCGCCCCTGTGTGGTTGGCGGGCGCGCCCAGGTGCGCCTGGGCATAAGCCGCACCCACCGCCAGCCATGCGGTCCAGACCTCGGGCACGCTGGGAGCGGTCTGGCCGCCCAGCGCCACTTGGTAGGCGCAACCCACTGGCCCGGCGCGCCAGGCGCGGGGCTGGCTGAAAATTTGCACATGCGGCGCGTCCAGCGCCACGGCCAAGTGGCTCAGGCCAGAATCCACCCCAATTACGCCTGCGCAGGCCGCCATGCGTTGCGCCACCTGCGCCAGCGATAGCGCCGGCCAGACCCGGGCCTGCGGCCCCAGGGCGGCGGCGATGCGCTGCACGCGGGCCAGCTCGGTGGCGCCCGCCTGGGGCAGCTCGACCCTGTGGCCTTGGGCAATGAGTTGGCGGCCCAGGGCGATCCATTGGCTCTCAGGCCATTCGTTGTCGGCGCGGGTGGTGCCGTGGGCCAGTACCACGCCATAGCGCTCGCTCAGGGGCACGCCGGGCGGCAGGGGCACCAGGGGATAGACATTGGCGCCTTCGGCCGCGTAGCCCAGCGCCAGCGCCGCCAGCAGGCGGTAGCGCGCCACGGCGTGGATGCGCCGGGGCATGGGCAGGGTGCGGTCCAGCAGCCAGCGCACCGGCCACTCGTAAGCGCAGGCCTCGCTGGCGTTGGCGTAGGTTGCGCGAAAGCCGCCCGGCGCCAGACGCGCGCTGCGCGCCACCAGGGCCGATTTGATGAGGCCCTGAAAATCAATCACCGCGTCATAGGCTTGCGACTGAAGCAGCTTGACAAAGGCGGCGCGCTCCAGCTTGGTGGGCGCGGCAAACCACGACTTGCGCCAGCGCCGCTGCGCAATGGGCAGCACGCGCCGCACGCCGCTGACCTCTTGCACCAGCGGCGCAAAGGCTTCTTCCACCACCCAGTCAATCTGCGCATGCGGGAAAGCCTGCCGGATGTCATGCACCACCGGCATCGTCTGCACCACGTCGCCCAGGGACGAGAGCTTGACGATCAGAACGCGCATCGGGATTTAGTGCGCCGCTTGCTCAAAATGCGCATCGGGCTTGACGGCGCGCAGCAGCGCCAGCATGTCTGCCTCAATGCGCGAGAGCGCTTCGGCCGTGTGGCCCTCAAAGCGCAGCACCAGCACCGGCGTGGTGTTGGACGCGCGCACCAGGCCAAAGCCGTCGGGCCAGTCCACGCGCAGGCCGTCAATGGTGTTGATGGCGGCGGGTGCCCCAAAGGCGGCGCGCGCCACCAGTTGCGCCACAACAGCGTGCGGTTCGCCCTCAGCGCAAGGCACGTTGAGTTCGGGCGTGGAAAAGCTGGTGGGCAAGGCGTGCAGGAGCGCGTTGGAATCGGCTACCTTGCTCACGATTTCCAGCAAGCGGCAACCGGCATAAGTGCCGTCGTCAAAGCCAAACCAGCGCTCTTTAAAGAAGATATGGCCGCTCATCTCGCCGCCCAGGGGGGAATCGAGCTCGCGCATCTTGGCCTTGATCAGCGAATGGCCGGTCTTGAACATCAGCGGCACGCCGCCCGCTGCCTCAATGGCTGGCGCGAGGCGCTGCGAGCATTTGACGTCAAACACAATGGTGCCGCCGGGCACGCGCGAGAGCACGTCTTGCGCGAACAGCATCATCTGGCGGTCGGGGTAAATATTGCTTCCGTCGCGGGTCACTATCCCTAAACGGTCGCCGTCGCCATCAAAAGCGAGTCCGAGTTCGGCGTCGCTAGCCTGCAGCGCGGCAATCAGGTCACGCAGGTTTTCGGGCTTGCTGGGGTCGGGGTGGTGGTTAGGAAAGTTGCCGTCCACTTCGCTGAACAGCTCCGTCACATCGCAGCCAATGGCCCGTAAAATCGCCGGGGCTGACGCACCGGCCACGCCGTTGCCGCAATCGACCACGATTTTCAGGGGGCGGGCCAGGCGGATGTCACCGACGATTTTCGCGGTGTACGCGGGCAGCACGTCGGCCGAGGTGCAAGCGCCGCCGCTTTGCAGGACCCAGGATTCGTCCACCATCATCTGGCGCAGGGCCTGGATTTCGTCGCCGTAAATGGCTTTGCCGCCCATCACCATCTTGAAGCCGTTGTAATCGCGCGGATTGTGGCTGCCGGTGAGTTGAATGCCGCTGGCGCACAGTGTGTTGGCGGCGAAGTACAACATCGGCGTGGTGACCATGCCGACGTCAATGACCTGCACACCCGCATCCATCAGACCCCGAATCAGGGCCGAGGAGAGCGCGGGGCCACTCAAGCGACCATCGCGTCCGACCGCTACGGTGGTCTGCCCCTGCGCCACTGCGACGCTGCCAAAGGCGCGGCCCAGGCCGAGCGCGATATCTTCATTCAGGGTGGAGGGGACGATGCCCCGGATGTCGTAGGCCTTAAAAATGCCAGCGTTGAGTTGCATGCGGATCCTTGTTGCAGTGCCGCGCAGGCGGCTTCTCTCTATTGCGCCCCATTGTAGGTGCAGGCAAGGGCAGGCAGATGTCCGGAAACGGCCAGTTTTAGCACCGCGTCTGCGTATCATCCAGCCATGTCCACCGCTCCTGCCAGCCTTGATTCCGATGCCTGCTACCTGGCACTGAAAACGCGCGATGCCCGTTTTGACGGCCGCTTTTTCACGGGCGTCACGAGCACCGGCATCTACTGCCGTCCGGTCTGCAAGGTGCGCACACCCAAACAGGAAAACTGCTGCTTCTTTAGCCTGGCAGCGCAGGCGGAGTCTCAGGGCTTTCGGCCCTGCCTGCGCTGCCGCCCGGAGATAGCGCCATCCTTCAGCGCCGTCTGGTCGACGCAGGACGCGTCCGGCATCCTGGCGCAGCAAGCGGCACTGTTGCTGGACGCCTTGTTGCAGACCGGCGAAGCCTCCAGTGGCATGGCAGCCGTTGCCGCCAAACTGGGGGTCAGCGAACGGCATTTGCGCCGGATTTTCGAGGCCCAATGGGGCGTGTCGCCCCTGCAATACCTGCAAACTCGCCGCCTGCTCAGTGCCAAGCACTTGCTGACCGACACGCAGTTACCCATCACCCAGGTTGCCGCCTTGAGTGGATTTGCCAGCCTGCGCCGCTTCAACGCAGCCTTTGTGCAGCATTACCGCCTGCAGCCGCGCGCACTGCGGCAAGACAGCGCCAGTGAGGCCAATCAGCCGGTCAAACGGTCTGCGCACGGCATTCGCCTGAAGGCCAGCTACCGCCCGCCCTATGACGTGGCAGCCATGTTGTCCTTCTTGAACCAGCGGGCCGTACCGTTGGTTGAAACGGTCGATCTGCAACACCTGAGCTACCAGCGCACGCTGGCACTTCCCTGGAACGGTCAGACCTTGATCGGCTGGGTGCATGCGCGCTTTGTACCCGACCAATGTGCGGTGGAATTTTTGATCAGCGAAAGCCTGACCCCGGCCCTGCCACGCCTGATGGCCGACTTGCGTCAGCTGCTGGACCTGGACGCCGACCCTGCGCCCATCGCCGCTTGCCTGGGCGAGCGCTTCGCCGGGCTGGAAGGTCTGCGCGTGCCCGGTACGCTGGATGGTTTTGAGTTGGCGGTGCGCGGCATTCTGGGGCAGCAAATTACCGTGGCCGCCGCGCGCACCCTGGCCACACGTTTGGTGCAGACGCTGGGTCAGCCCATCCCGACCCCTACGCCCTACCCCGCGCTGACGCATGT
>CANBVJ010000050.1 GCA_947372865.1 Comamonadaceae bacterium | reverse complement strand
GAAGGCCTGGGCGACTGGGACATCAGCCGTGACGCGCCCTACTTCGGCATTGAGATTCCGGACGCGCCGGGCAAGTATTTCTACGTCTGGCTGGACGCCCCGGTCGGCTACCTGGCCTCGCTGAAAAACCTGCTCGACAAGCGCGGCGAGGATTACGCCGCCTACATGGCCCAGCCCGATCTGGAGCAGTACCACTTCATCGGCAAAGACATCGTCACTTTCCACACCCTGTTCTGGCCGGCCATGCTGCATTTCAGCGGCCGCAAGGCGCCGACCAATGTGTTTGTGCACGGCTTTTTGACGGTGAACAACGGCGAGAAGATGAGCAAAAGCCGCGGCACCGGCCTGGACCCGCTCAAGTACCTGAGCCTGGGCATGAACCCCGAATGGCTGCGTTACTACCTGGCGGCCAAGCTCTCTGCGCGCAATGAAGACATTGACTTCAACGCCGACGACTTCATGGCGCGGGTGAATAGCGATTTGATTGGCAAGTTTGTGAATATTGCGAGCCGGGCGGCAGGTTTCCTGACCAAACGGTTTGAGGGTAAGTTGACCACCGACTTCGGCCCCAAAGGCTGGGCCTTGGTGAACGAACTGCGTGACGCATCCGAATCCATCGCAAAGCTCTACGAAGACCGCGAGTTCGGCAAAGCCACCCGTGAGATCATGTTGATGGCCGACAAGGTCAACGCCTATGTCGATCAGAACAAGCCCTGGGACTTGGCCAAGGACGAGGCGAACAACGAGGCGCTGCACCAGGTTTGCTCAGTACTGATCAACTGCTTCGCCTTGCTGGCGCGCTATCTGGCGCCGGTATTGCCATCGCTGGCGCAGGCAGTCGAAGCCTTCACCGGCAGCGACATGACACACTGGAACGGCGCTCAGTTTGACGTTGCCGCCATCGCCCCCTACCAGCACCTCATGCAACGCGTCACCCCCGAACAACTCGACGCTCTCTTCGAGCCGCCGGCTCCGACCGAAGTCAAGCTCATCCCCGGCGGCGAAGAGATCGCCCCCACCATCACCATCGACGACTTCGCCAAGATCGACCTGCGCATCGCCAAAATCGTCAACTGCGAAGCGGTCGAGGGCTCAATCAAGCTGCTGCGCCTGACGCTGGACGCGGGCGAGGGCCGCATGCGCAATGTGTTTTCCGGCATCGCCAGCATGTACCAGCCCGAAGACCTGATCGGCAAGCTCACCGTGCTGGTGGCCAATCTGGCACCACGGAAGATGAAGTTTGGCGTGTCCGAGGGCATGGTGCTGGCCGCCAGCCATGCCGATGAAAAAGCGCAACCCGGTATCTACATTCTTAACCCTTGGCCTGGCGCTGCGCCCGGCATGCGCATAGGCTAATTTCATGCAAGAACAGTCCACGCCCCAGGCGCTGCAATTTGACGTGCTGATCGTCGGCAGCGGCCTGGCCGGTTTGAGCACGGCCTTGCTGTTGTCCGAAAAATACCGGGTTGCCATCATCACCAAGCGCGCGGTGCGCGAAGGCTCCAGCGGTTGGGCCCAGGGCGGCATTGCCGCCGTCTGGGACAAGGCCGACAGCTTTGCCGCCCACGTGGACGACACGCTGATTGCAGGCGCTGGCCTGTGCGACATGGCCGCCACCCAGTTTGTGGTGGAACAAGCGCCCCAGGCCATTGCCTGGCTGCAGGCCATGGGCGTGCCCTTTAGCACCGAGCACAACGGGGACTTGCACCTCACGCGCGAAGGCGGCCACAGCGCGCGGCGCATCGTCCACGTCACCGACGCCACGGGCGCGGCCGTGCAAGCTACGCTGATTGAGCGGGTGCAAAAGTCGCCCAACATCAGCCTGTTTGAAAACCATACCTTGGTCGACCTGATCACCAGCGACAAAGTGGCGGGCGACCCAGGCACAGACCGCCGCTGCGTAGGCCTGTACGCCCTGGACGATGTGACCGACGAGGTGCTGACCTTCTCGGCCCCGCACACGCTTTTGGCCACGGGCGGCGCAGGCAAGGTTTATTTGTACACCACCAACCCCGACACCGCCACGGGCGACGGCATTGCGGCGGCCTGGCGCGCCGGCTGCCGGGTGCAGAACATGGAGTTCATCCAGTTCCACCCCACCTGCCTGTACCACCCGCACGCCAAGTCGTTTTTGATCAGCGAAGCGGTTCGCGGTGAAGGCGGGCGCTTGCTGCTGCCTGACGGCACCCGTTTTATGCCGGCCCACGATGCGCGCGCCGAACTCGCCCCGCGCGATGTGGTGGCCCGCGCCATTGACTTTGAGATGAAAAAAGGCGGCTTTGACTGTGTCTACCTCGACATCTCGCACCAAAGCCTGGCTTTTATTCAAGAGCACTTTCCCAACATCTACGCGCGCTGCCTGGAACTCGGCATCGACATCAGCCGCCAGCCGATTCCGGTAGTACCTGCGGCGCATTACACCTGCGGCGGCGTGCTGGCCGACTTGCATGGCCGCACTGATCTGCCAGGCCTCTACGCCATTGGCGAAGCCGCCTGCAGCGGCCTGCACGGCGCCAACCGGCTGGCCAGCAATTCGCTGGTGGAATGCATGGTGTTTGCGCGCGCGGCCAGCCACGACATTGAGCAGCGCCCCGGCGCCCCCTTGCGCGCCCTGCCCGCTTGGGACGACAGCCGCGTCACCGACGCCGACGAGTCGGTGGTGATCTCGCACAACTGGGACGAGCTGCGCCGCTTCATGTGGGACTACGTGGGCATCGTGCGCACCAACAAACGGCTGGAGCGCGCCGCCCACCGCATTGCGCTGCTGCAGGGTGAGATTCAAGAGTTTTACGCCAACTTCCACGTGACGCGCGACCTGCTGGAACTGCGCAACCTGGTGCAAGTAGCCGACCTGATTGTGCAAAGCGCGCGCGCCCGGCATGAGAGCCGGGGCCTGCACTTCAGCCGCGACTACCCCGATATATTGGACGAGGCGCTGCCAACGATTTTGGTGCCGGGGCAGCGGGGCTGACCGACGGAAGCGGCGCTCAATGCGCCCGCGCCACGCCCGCAGCCGCAGCTACCAAATCTGCTGCAAAGCCCTATCCACGACCCGAAAACCGTGCACGCCCACCGAGCGCGCCTCGGTTTCGTCGTGCGTCACCCATAACACCGCCATGCCAGATGCGGCAATACGCGCCTGAAACTCGGCGCGCAGGCTCAAACGCAAATCCGCATCCAGCGCAGAAAAAGGCTCGTCGAGCAGCAACAAGCGCGGCGCGGTAATCAAAGCACGCGCAAGCGCCACGCGCTGCTGCTCACCGCCCGAGAGTTGCCACACCCGGGCACCGGTGTGCGCGGCCAGACCAAAGCGCTGCAGCATCTCTACTGCTTGGGCGCGTGCCAGCGTTCGGCGCTGGCCTTGCTCAATCAGCCCAAAGGCCACGTTTTCTTGCACGCTCAGGTGCGGAAACAGCGCAAAGTCCTGGAACATGAGCGCAAATTTGCGCTGCTCAGGCGCCAGGTGTGTGATGTCTTGCCCGTCAAACAGCACGCGCCCGGCGTCTGGCATCTCCAGCCCGGCGATGATTTTGAGCAAGGTACTTTTGCCACTGCCCGAAGGGCCCAAGAGTGCCACGGTTTGGCCTTGCGGCACTTGCAGGCTCAGGTCTTGGAGCAACAGGCGCGGGCTGCCACCGGGCGTGCGCCAGTGTTTGGTAATGGCTTGCAACTCAAGCATGGGAATCCTCAGGGTGGGGTCCGTCCGTACCGGGCCACTCGATCAGCAAAAAGACGATCAGCGCCAGCACCATCAGCGCGCAGGCCAGCACCAGCGCGGCGTCCAGGTGCGCCGCGCCCGGGCGGCCCAGATGCTGGTAAATCAGGGTGCTGAGTGTGGCCCACTCGGGGCGGCTTAAAAAAAGCGTCACGGCAAATTCACCCACGGCGGTGGCGGCGGCAAAAGCCATGCCCCGGCGCAATGCGGGCAGCAGCAGCGGCCAGGTGATGCGCCAAAACGCGCGCCAGGGCGACGCCCCCAGCGAACGCGCCGCGGCCAGTAAATTGACGGGCAATCCGTCCAGACCTGAGGCTACCGACTTGGCCACAAAGGGATAAGCCAAGAGCGCATACGCAGCCACCAGCAGTGGCACGCTGGCCGTCCACGCCGGGTACAGCAGCAACAAGCCAAAAGCCACCAGCACCGGCGACACCACCAGGGGCAAAAACGCCAGCGCCCGCAGCGCAGCCGAATGCCGCGCCGCCAGGGCATGGGCCAGGCCCAGCACGGTAGCCAGCAGCAACGCCGCGCCTGAGAAACGCAGTGTGTTGCCCAAGGCTTGCAGCGTGTCCGGCTCCCACAGCACCGACCAGGCTTGGCCACCCGCCAGCACCGCACGCAAGACGATGGCGGCAATGGGCGCCAGGCAAAACAGCGCCAGCACCACCAATGCGCCCGCCACTGCCAGCCACGGGCCCAAGCCCCGGGGCGCGCGCCGCGCAATGCGGTCGGCGCGCAGCGGCGTGGCCAGACGCCGCTCCAGCACCGCATACAGCAGCGCAAACACGCCAGTAATGCCCAGCGTCCACAGCGCCAGCACGCCGGCAGCACCCAGTTGCAGCTCGTAGGCCACCAGCGTGTAAATCTCTACTTCCACCGTGGCGTACTTCTGGCCACCCAAGACCAGCGCCAGGCCAAACCCGGCAAAGCAATACAAAAACACCAGGCACAGCGCCGACATCAGCCAGGGCAACATCGCCGGCCATTCAATGCGCCAAAACGCGCGCCAGGGCGTGGCACCCAGGGTGCGGGCTGCGGCCAGGCGCGAGGCGCTCACCTGCTCTAGCGCCTCAGTGGCGCTACGCACCAGCACGCACAGGTTAAAAAACACATTGCCATACAGCAGCAACAAAGGCGTGTCCTGCAACGACCGCCCGCCCGCTTGCACCCACAGGCCCTGCGGCCCAAAAAGCGCCAGCACGCCCATGGCCGCCACCAGCGTTGGCACGACAAAGGGCAGCATCAGCGCGCGCAGTACCAAGCGCCGCCCGGCAAACTCATAGCGCGCCAGCACCCAGGCCACCGGCACGCCCAGCAGCAACACCAAGCCGCAGGTAAGCGCCGCCTGCAGCGCCGACCACAGCAGGCGCCAGCGCAAGTACGGATCCACCCAGGGCTGCAACCAGGCACTGGCGTCCACCTCAACCGCCACCGGCCCAACCCCGCCAGACAGCGCCTCCTGCATCAAGCGCAGCACGGGTGCGACCAACACCACCAGCATGAAAGCCAGGGGGGCCAGCGCCAACCAGCGCGGGGAACGCAGGGTGGGGCCTATTTGCAAAGCGGTATTGCGGTCATGCGTTTACGGAAGTGCGTTTACTTCAGCACCACCCGGGTCCAGCGCGCCACCCAGGCGGCGCCCTTGTCGGCGATGTCTTTGTCGCTGGGGCTGTCAAACTTGGCGGGCTCGGGGGCAAACTTCATCACCTCGGCGCGGGCCACACCGGCTTCCACCGGGAACATCCACATCTCGGTTTGCATTTGCTTTTGCACCTCGGGCGAACGCAGGAACTCGATGAACTTCTCGGCCGCTTCACGCGCCTGGCCGCCCTTGACCAAGGCCACGCCTTCCACTTGGCGGAACACCGCACCGGGCACGCTCAGGCTGCCGGTGGGCGGCTCGTTAATTTTGGTCTTGCTGTAAAACACCTCGGCCGCCGGGCTGCTGGCGTAGCTCACGGTCAGCGGATAAGAGCCGCCTGTCGCGTTAGAAAAGTCCACGTAATACGACTCGCTCCAGCCCTTGGCCACTTTAACGCCGCCTTCGCGCATGCGGGCCCACCAGTCAAAGGCTTTCTCTTCGCCCAGGGCGCCAATCGTGGCCAACAAAAAGGCGTAGCCGGTGCTCGACGTGGCCGGGTTTTGCACCACCAGCAGTTTTGGAGCGCCGGGCTGGGCCAGGTCTTCCAGCGTTTTGGGCAACGCCATCGCGCGCTTGGCAAACCAGGCTTTGTCGTAGTTCAGCGTCACATAGCCGTAGTCCACCGGCACCAGCGGCGCGGGCAAGCCCACGGCGGACGGCCGCTGGGCGGCGGCGCCAGCATAGGCGTCCAGCACGTCAGCGGCCAGGGCTTTGGCGGCCAGGGTGTTGTCAATGCCAAATACCACATCGGCAATCGGCGCCTTGCGGGTCAGGATGAGCTTGTTGAGCATCTCGCCCGCGTCGCCCGCTTTGGTGATGCGCAGCTTGACGCCGGCGTCTTTTTCAAACTGGGCCAAGAGCGGCTTGGGCACGCCAAACGAGCTGTGCGTAAGCAGGCGCAACTCGGGCGCCGCGTCTGCCGCCAAGACTGCCGGAGCGACCAGCCCCAGGGTAGACGCCACCAACAGCACACTGGCGCTGCGGCGGGACAATGAAAAAATGCCGTGGTTCATGGATTGGCTCCTTTGCGTTTCAAATAAATCCAACGCGGACCCATGAAACAAAAAAAGCCCCCAGAACGCACGGCATCTTTCCCATCACGCTTCCTACGCTGGCATGACCCAGATCAGGTTCATGGGGTATTTCTCAGTCTGGCTTGCGCCTGACACCCCCGGTGAGAGCCGAATGATAGTTGCATTGCCGGTCGGCCACGGTGCGGGACAGCCACAATCACCCCATGCGCAGCCCGCTCTTACCCTTACTCACCAGCTTTTCTTGGCAAGAGCTGCGCCAGCACCCCTGGCGCAATGCGGCGGCCGTGGTCTCGGTGATGCTGGGCGTGGCGCTGGCGTTTGCGGTGCATTTGATCAACGCGTCCGCGCTGGACGAGTTTGCGCAAGCGGTGCGCTCGGTCTCGGGCCAGGCGGATTTGACGCTCAGCGCAGGTAGTGGCGCGCGGCTTGATGAGGCGCTGTACGGGCGGCTAAGTCGCCACCCAGACGTGGCCTGGGCCTCGCCAGTGCTTGAGATAAATACCTATGCGCTCTCGCCTGCCGCAGACGACAAAGCGGCACCCCACAAAACCGCGCTGCGCGTGCTGGGCGTGGACGCGCTGCAAATTGCAGCAATAGCGCCCGACCTGCTGCCCCTGCCCGGCAATGGCGCCGACCGGCTGGATGTGTTTGCGCCAGACGCCGTGTTTTTAAACGCCAGCGCCCGCAGCGCATTGGTGGCAACCGTGGGCCAAAGCATCAGCGTTCAACACGGCATGCAATGGCGCCGCCTGCGGGTGGCGGGTACGGTGGCGGCCAGCGGCGCGCCGCTGGTAGTGATGGACGTGGCGGCGGCGCAAGCGGCTTTTGGCGTGGCGGGGCAACTGAGCCGCGTGGATGTGCGCCTGCGCGCCGGGGTGTACCGCGACGCCTTGGCCCGCACGCTGCAAGCGCAGCCTGATTGGCCCGCGGGCGCCGTGCTGCAGCCGCCGGGCGATGCGCTGGAGCGCATGGGCAATGTGTCGCGCGCCTACCGGGTCAACCTGACGGTGCTGGCACTGGTGGCGCTGTTTACGGGTGGGTTTTTGGTGTTTTCAGTGCTGGCGCTGAGCGTGACGCGCCGCTCGCAGCAGTTTGCGCTGCTGGACGTGCTGGGCCTGCAGCGCAGCCACCGCATGGCGCTGGTACTGCTCGAAGCCTTGGTGCTGGGGCTGCTGGGCAGCGTGCTGGGGCTGGCGCTGGGCACGGGTCTGGCGGTTGCGGCGCTGCAGGTGCTGGGCGGTGACCTGGGGGGCGGTTATTTTTCGGGCGACACGCCGCCACTGCAATGGAGCGCTGGCGCGGCGCTGGTGTTTGGCGCGCTGGGCGTGGCAGCTGCGCTTTTGGGCGCGTTTTTGCCCGCGCGCATGGCCGCACGCCTGCCCCCGGCGCAAACGCTCAAAGGCCTGGGTGCCAGCACGGACGGCAACAGCCACGCGCTCCGGGGCCTGGTTTTGCTGCTGGCCGCAGCCGCCTTGGCCGCGCTGCCGCCGGTGGCTGGCGTGCCGCTGGCTGCATACGTGAGCGTGACGCTGTTGCTGCTGGGCGGCATCAGCGCCCTGCCCTGGCTGGTGTCTTTGCTGCTGAACGCCGTGGCGCCCTGGGTGGCGCAGAAGCCCCTGCGCCTGCTGGCGGTAGAGCGCGCGCGTCGGGTGCCGCACGGCGCGGCCATTGCCGTGAGCGGCGTGGTGGCGTCGCTCAGCCTGGCCGTGGCTTTGACGGTGATGGTGGCCAGCTTTCGGCAGTCGGTCACCCAGTGGCTCGACACCGTGCTGCCTGCGGCCCTGTATGTGCGCACCGCAGGCAGCGCCAGCAGCAGCGACACCGCTTTTTTTGACCCGCGCTTTGTGCAAGGCGCCGCCACGCTGCCGGGCGTGGCGCGCCTGCTAGCCCAGCGCAGTGTTGCAGTGGCCTTAGCGCCAGACAAGCCCACGGTCACGCTGCTGGTGCGGCCCTTGCGCGCAAGCCGCAGCGCCGCCCTAGACGCCAGCGCCAGCCTGCCGCTGGTGGGCGACGCGCTGCCCGTACCCGCAGGCCGCGTGGGTATTTATGTGAGCGAGGCGATGGTGGATTTGTATGGCGCGCGCCTGGGCCAAGACTTTGCGCCGCTGGGTGCGGCGCTGCAAAGCGTGACACGCCAAGGCCCGGCGGCTCAAACTTCTGCGCAATCTGACACAGCGCTGCACACCCGGTTTTTTGTCGCCGGCGTGTGGCGCGATTACGCGCGACAGTTTGGCACCGTAGCCATCGACAGCGCGGACTTTGCGCAGATTAGCGACGACCACCGCACCAACGACCTGGCGCTGTGGCTCAGGCCCGGCGCGGACGAGGCGGATGTGAGCACCCAACTGCGCGCGCTGGCCGACGCCCGGGGCGGCACGCAGGCCAGCGCCTTGCTGGACTTTGGCTCGGCCGGTGAAATTCGCCAGCGTACCCTGCAAATTTTTGACCGCAGCTTTGCCGTGACGTATTGGCTGCAGGCGGTGGCCATTGGCATTGGCCTGTTTGGCGTGGCCGCCAGCTTTAGCGCGCAAGTGCTGGCGCGGCGCAAAGAGTTTGGCCTGCTGGTGCACCTGGGCCTGACGCGCACGCAGGTGCTGCACCTCTTGGCCCTGGAAGGCGCAGCCTGGACCACGCTGGGCGCACTGGCCGGCACGGCGCTGGGGCTGGCAGTGGCGGCCGTGCTGGTGTTTGTGGTCAACCCGCAGAGCTTTCACTGGAGCATGGACCTGAACGTGCCCTGGCCGCGTCTGCTAGCCCTGGGCCTGGCCGTGGTGGCGGCAGGCACCTTGACGGCCTGGGTGTCGGGGCGCAGTGCGGCGGGGCGGGATGCGGTGATGGCGGTGAAGGAAGACTGGTAGGAAGGCCTTACTAAGCCCGTGTTATCCAAGCAGCAGGGCACGCGCGACCGTGCAGGGCTTCTGCCGTGCCTTAGGTTTCAACTTGATGAGAAAGAGTTTTCCAACTTGAGTTTTCAAGTTGCAGCCTAAAAGACAGGCGTGCCCAAATTCGGATCTCACCAGGCCGACGCCCAGTAACGGTCCCATAAAAGCACCCCCGGTGTCTAGCGACTGACGCAGACCAAACGCGGCTCCGCGTACCTCCGGTGGGGCGATGTCTTGGGCTGCGGGGCTAGGCAGCGTTAGCAGGCTGTCGTAAAAGACGGCGCTGTTCGCCCTCGAACAGCGAACGCATCACAAGGGTCATGCGGCGCAGTGCGGGCCCGATTTGCCGATACCCCAGTTTGCATTAACGCGTTAATGCTAGACTTAGCCGCGTCACTGGGGAGTAGTCTCTCTTCGAGCAAATCGGAGAGGCTTGCGTCAACATACTTGGCCATCGTTTGGCCATGGCGCAAGCGGTTTTTAACTTGACAAGACCTTTGACCATATTGCCTCCGGTTTGGCTGGGGAGGCGCTGTGGTCATTGTTTTTTGTCCGGCCTTGGGACCCATCATGGAAGCTTTCCTTCTCTCTACCGGCGTTGTCGCCCTCGCTGAAATCGGCGATAAGACTCAACTTCTCGCGTTCATCTTGGCGGCGCGGTTCAAAAAACCCTTGCCAATCATTGCAGGTATTCTGGTGGCTACGCTGGTCAACCATGGCCTTGCTGGTGCTTTTGGTACTTGGATCACGTCCGTGGTCAGCCCAGACATCATGCGATGGGTGCTGGGTGGCTCATTCATTGGCATGGCCATCTGGACCTTGATACCTGACAAGATTAAAGAGGAGGAGACGCAAGTCGCCAAGCACCTTGGCGTATTCGGCGCCACGCTGGTAACGTTTTTCCTGGCTGAGATGGGTGACAAGACGCAAATCGCAACGGTGGCTTTGGCGGCCCATTACGCGAACCCGTTGATGGTCATTGCTGGAACGACTCTGGGAATGCTCATTGCCGACGTTCCGGCGGTATTCGTGGGCAACAAGTTCGCAGCAAAAATCCCAATGAAGCTTGTTCACTCTATTGCTGCAGGAATTTTTGCGGTCATGGGCTTGCTTACCTTGCTCCAAGCAGATAAGTTTTTCCAATAGGGTTTCACGCAAAAATTCAAGTATGAACAAAAGTGTCCTTTACGCGCTGGGTGCGGCCGCACTGTTTGGTGCGAGCACCCCGTTTGCAAAGCTCCTGACCGGTGACATGCAGCCGGTGCTGTTGGCCGGTCTTCTTTATCTGGGCAGCGGCATTGGATTGACACTGGCACGTTTAGTCCGTGATCGCGGCTTCGAACCCTCCGGACTTCCAAGAAATGAATGGCCATGGCTTCTGGGTGCCATTGTGTTCGGTGGCGTGGTAGGTCCAGCGGCACTGATGTTTGGGTTGCGTACCACCGGCGGCGCCACGGCTTCGCTATTGTTGAATCTGGAAGCCGTGCTGACTGCGTTGATTGCCTGGGTAGTGTTCAAGGAAAATGCGGACAAACGCATCGTATGGGGCATGCTAGCCATCGTGGCAGGCGGTGTTGCATTGGGTTGGCCGACTGGCTCTTCGGTCAAATTCAGCGCTATTGGCCCCGTGCTGATAGGCATTGCATGCTTGTGCTGGGCCATTGACAACAACCTCACACGCAAGGTGTCGGCATCAGATGCGCTTTTTATTGCGGGTATCAAAGGCCTGATTGCCGGCTCCGTGAACACAGCGCTGGCGATCAGCATGGGTGCTGCCCTGCCCAACGTTGGGACATTGTCTATAACCATGGTTGTCGGCTTCTTGGGCTACGGCATCAGTCTTGTGCTGTTTGTACTTGCATTGCGTGGCCTGGGTACGGCCCGAACGGGGGCTTACTTTTCAACCGCACCGTTTATCGGTGCGGCAGTGGCGTTGTTTGTTTTTCCGGAAATGACTTCTCTGGCATTCTGGATTGCTGCGGGGCTGATGGGCTTGGGCGTATGGCTGCACCTCACCGAGCACCATGCCCATGAGCACCTGCATGAGGTTCTGGAGCATGAACACGAACACGCCCACGATGAGCACCACCAACACGCGCATGCTTCTGAGGCGAGTGAAAGCGGCAACCATAGTCACCGCCACACACACCTCCCCCTAAAGCATACCCACCCACATTACCCGGATGTTCACCATCGGCATGTTCATTGAGTTTCGGTAATACACATCCGCTTGTGGTCGACATCCAATGCAAGGAGGCCGGCAATCCAGAACCCCAAGGCGCAATGGGAGACGGTATCAATGCAGTGGATTGCCAGTCGCCCGGCATGCCCCGGGCCATCTTCATCAGGAGTTTGGGACTTCGTTTGATCTGCTTGGGCATAGGAATTAATAACACCAAACCCCATGGGATGCAGTTCAGCATTTTGTCTACTGTCACTGCCTAAAACCGCAGTGAATGACTGCTTCGGGCGAACGCATTCCATTTCCTAAAGAGTCGCTTTCAGCCTATCTCTGCTCTACTTAAGGCCTAGGCCATTGGCAGCAACTGTCCCAAACTGGCATCTCACCACCCCAGCGGAACGCCCCCTTTTAACCAGCAGCGATAGACGATCAAAATACTTCGTTTCCAATACTTAACCTCCATGCACCTCGCCCCCCTGAGCCGCCGCCAGCTCATCCAAACCAGCATGGCCACTGCCACGACGGCCTGCCTGCCTGGCGCAGCCCGCGCAGCCACGGCAAGTCGTGGCGCTCCCTTACATTTGCCCCGCGACGCTGGTGCCCACCCCGACTTTCAGACCGAGTGGTGGTACGCCACGGGCTTTGCCAACGTGGCGGGTCAGGCGGCGGCGCTGGGGTTTCAGATCACGTTTTTTCGGCGCCGGGTGGCGTCTACCCAGGCGCTGGATTCGACGCTGGCGGCCAAGCAACTGCTGTTTGCGCATGCGGCGGTGAGCGACGTGGCGGGCAAGACGCTGTGGTCGGACCAGCGCATTGCCCGTTGGTCGGACCGGCCCGAAGGCGCCAACGTGGCCGACCCAGCCTGGGCCAGCCTGGCGGACACCGGCGTGGTGCTGCGCGACTGGTCGCTCACGCGCACGCCCGAGGGCGCGCTGCGCGCCCAGGTGCGGGCGGCGGATTTTGCGCTCGACCTGCGCTTTTCTGAGACCCAGCCGCCGCTCTTGCAAGGCGACCAAGGCCACTCACGCAAGGGGCCCGACGCGGCGCATTTCAGCTACTACTACAGCCGCCCTCAACTGCGAGCGCAAGGCGAAATCCGCCTCAAGGGCCAACGCCACGTGCTGGACACGGGCAGCCGCGCCTGGCTGGACCACGAGTGGAGCGACGCGCTCTTGCATCCCGATGCTGTGGGCTGGGACTGGATTGGCATCAACCTGCAAGATGGCAGCGCGCTGACCGCGTTTCGGGTGCGGCACAAAGATGGCAACGCCTTGTGGGGCGGCGGCTCGTTTCGCCGGGGCGATAGGACGGTGAACTTCAAGCCCGGCGACGTGGTGTTTGCACCCGAGCGCCTATGGCGCAGCCCGCGCACCCAGGCCAGCTACCCGGTGCAGTGGCGGGTTAGCACGCCCGCAGGCCACTACACGGTGCGTGCCGTGTTTGACGCGCAAGAGCTTGACAGCCGCAACTCCACCGGCGCGGTTTATTGGGAAGGCCTGTGCGAACTACTGGACAGCAGCGACCGCCTGGTGGGCAGGGGCTATCTGGAAATGACCGGCTACGCGGCGCCCCTGAAACTCTAGGTCGGCGCCCCCCAGCAGCCCCGGTGCGTGCCCCCTTTCCCAGGCACGACAATAGGGGGCTGCAGCATGCTTGCCTTTTGCCGCATCTGCCCAACCTGAATGCCCATGACCTCTGAACGCCCCAAATCCAAAAGCCCCAAGTCTCTGAGCGGTTTGCTGCCGTTTTTGCGTCCCTACCGCGCCCGTATTGGCCTGGCGCTGGTGTTTTTGGTGATGGCGGCCACGGCCACGCTGGCTTTTCCGGTGGCACTGCGCATGCTGATTGACGGCGGCCTGGTGCGCGGCGACAAGGGCGAGCAGATGATGGCCATGCGCGAGCACTTCTTCACGCTGTTTGGCGTGGCCACCGCACTGGGTGTTTTTTCGGCGCTGCGCTTTTATATGGTGAGCTGGCTGGGCGAGCGGGTTACGGCCGACATCCGCGACGCTGTCTATGCCCATGTGCTGCACCAAAGCCCCGAGTTTTTTGAGACCACCCAAACCGGCGAAGTGCTCTCGCGCCTGTCCGCCGACACCACGCTGGTGCAAACCGTGGTGGGATCTTCTTTGAGCATGGGCTTGCGCAATATGGTGCTCGGCCTGGGGGCGCTTAGCGTGCTGGTCTGGACCAACCCGTTGGTGATGTTGCAGGTGCTGGCAGTGCTGGTGCTGATCGTGTTGCCCAGCCTGTGGTTTGGGCGGCGGGTGCGCAAGCTCTCGCGCGCCAGCCAAGACCGCATTGCCGACTCCAGCGCCATTGCGGCTGAAGTGCTCAACGCCATTCCCGTAGTGCAAAGCTATACCGCCGAAGCGCGCGAAGCCGCGCGCTTTTCCACCTCTACCGAAAACGCCTTTGACACTGCGGTGCGCCGCAGCGCAGCACGTTCGGTGCTGGTGGGCTTCATCATCATTGCCACGTCGGCAGCACTCTTGTGGGGCTTGTACCAGGGCACGCAGGCGGTGGTGGCCGGGCGCATTACGGCGGGCGATCTGGGCCAAACCGTGGTCTATGTGATTCTGCTGGCCAGCGCGTTTGCGGTGCTGGGCGAGGTGTATGGCGACTTGCTGCGCGCCGCGGGTGCTACCGAGCGCCTGATGGAGCTGCTGCACACCGAGTCGCCTATTGCGTCGCCGCCCGTGCCGGTGCGCCTGCCGCTGCCCCAGGCCGGCAGCGCCGTGCGCTTTGAGGCGCTGGAGTTTCATTACCCCTCGCGCCCGTCGCAACAAGCCTTGTCTGCGTTCACGCTGGACGTGCAGGCTGGCCAAACGGTGGCCATTGTGGGCCCCAGCGGCGCGGGCAAAAGCACGGTGTTTCAGTTGCTGCTGCGCTTTTATGACCCGCAGGCCGGGCGCATTGTGCTCGACGGCGTGGCCACACAAGACCTGGCACTGGGCGACCTGCGCCAGCGCATTGGCATCGTGCCGCAAGACGCGGTGATTTTTTCCAATAGCGCGCTAGAGAACATCCGCTATGGCCGCCCCGACGCCAGCGACGCCGAAGTGCAGCAGGCGGCAGAGGCCGCGTTTGCCCACGAGTTCATTACCGCGCTGCCTGAAGGCTACAAGACCTTTTTGGGCGAACGCGGCCTGCGCCTGTCTGGCGGGCAGCGCCAGCGCATTGCCATTGCACGCGCCATGCTGAAAAACCCGCCCCTGCTGCTGCTGGACGAAGCCACCAGCGCGCTGGACGCCGAGAGCGAACGCATGGTGCAAGCGGCGCTGGAATCTGCCATGCGCAACCGCACCACGCTGGTGATCGCGCACCGCCTGGCCACAGTGCAAAAAGCCGATCTGATTGTGGTGCTGGACCACGGGCAACTGGTGGAGCAAGGCACGCACGCTGAGCTGGTGGCGCGTGGCGGCGTGTACGCGGATTTGGCGGCGCTGCAGTTCACCGCCTAACCGGACGCGGGCAGCGCGGGGCGCCACGCCCCGGGCGCGCCCCGGCGATTTACCGCCGCCCGCCAGTCTTGATCAACGGGTGATGGTTTCGCCCGACTTTTTCACTGCATCGCCCACCCGGTAGCCAGGCTCTTGGGCAAAGTCGTAGCTGCGTTTGCTGCCGTCTTCAAACTGCACGCTCACCGTCCACACGGTGTGGGTTTTGGCCCGTTCTTCGATTTTCTTGCCCGCATAGGCGCCGCCCACGGCACCTGCGATGGTGGCCAGGTCTTTGCCTGTGCCCCCACCAATCTGGTGCCCCAGCAGCGCGCCGGCCGCGCCACCCGCAATCATGCCCAGCGGGCCGCCCTCGCCCGCTTTTTCGGTGACGGCCACGGCAATCACCTTGCCGCAGTCCAGACATACGGGCGCAGGCGGGGCTTTGGCGGGCGCTGCCGTACTGGCCGTGCCGTTGGCCTGACTGGCCACCGCCATGCGGGCTTTGGCTTGGGCCAGGGCTTTGTCGTATTCGGCCTTGGCGTCGCGCCGACATTGCAGACGCGCCACCGAGCTGGCCTCATCCACGCACAGCTTTTTGTCGCTCTCGTAGCGCGCCGCTGCGGCCTTGTTGTCGGCAGCCAGTTGGGCTTTGGGACTGAGCGGAGCAGACTCATCCGCCGCATGGGCCAGCCCCGCCACGCTGGCTGCCAGCACCAAAACCCACTTCATTACGCTTGACTTATTTCGCATTTTTTAGACTCCCGCCGTTGGTAAATGTTCATTGTGGCAAGCATTGGGCGCTGCGCCTTGCGCAAGATCATGGTTTGTGCGGCGCAGCCCGTGGTGACTGGCGCGCAACGGGCCACACCGGGTGAGCGCAGGCGCCATTGGGCCGGTTTGCGCGCTCCAAGGCCGACTGCCACCTGGTCATATAGACGCAAATCATATATAGAACTTACTAAACAGTATTTTTAGTTTTAACAGAAGGCCTCCAGAATCCACTCCATCGCACTACCGCGTTGGCCTTTATTGGAGTTAAACCTTGTCTTTTTCGCTCACCCCTCGCCCCGCTTCTTATGCCGCTTCCGCCACCACCGCGCGGCGCCATTGGCTGAAATTTGCCGCAGCCAGCACGCTGTTGGCGGCGTCTTGGGGTGCTCTGGCCCAGGCGCCTATTACCCTGCTCAACGTCTCGTACGACCCCACCCGCGAGCTGTATGTCGAGTTCAACGCCGCTTTCACCAAGCACTGGAAAGCCAAGACCGGCCAGGACGTGAGCATCAAGCAAAGCCACGGTGGCTCGGGCAAGCAGGCCCGCTCCATCATTGACGGCCTGGAGGCCGACGTGGCCACGCTGGCGCTGGCCGGTGACACCGACGCCGTGGCCAAAAACGGCGGCTGGATCGCCAAAGACTGGCAAAAACGCCTGCCGCACAACGCATCGCCCTACACATCGACCATCGTGCTGGCGGTGCGCGAGGGCAACCCCAAACACATCAAAGACTGGGACGACCTGATCCGCCCGGACATCAAGGTCATCACCCCCAACCCCAAGACCTCGGGCGGCGCCCGCTGGAACTACCTGGCGGCCTGGGAATTTGCCAAGCGCAAGTTCGGCAGTGACGCCCGCGCCAAGGAGTTTGTCGCCAAGCTCTACGCCAATGTGCCGATTCTGGACACCGGCGCGCGCGGCTCGACCATCACTTTTGCCCAGCGCGGCCAGGGTGATGTGCTGATTGCCTGGGAAAACGAGGCCTATTTGCTGGAAAAAGAATTCAGCTCGAAGTTTGACGTGGTGGCGCCGTCCTTAAGCATCCTGGCCGAACCCGCCGTGGCCGTGGTGGACAAAAACGTGGACAAAAAAGGCACCCGCGCCGTAGCCACCGCTTATCTGGAATACCTGTACACCGAAGAAGGCCAGGACATTGCAGGCAAAAACTTCTACCGCCCGGCCGTGTCCGACAAGGCCAAAGCCAAGTACGCCAGCCAGTTCCCCAAGATCAAGCTCTTCACCATTGACGAGGCCTTTGGCGGCTGGGAAAAGGCCGACAAGGAGCACTTTGCCGATGGCGGCAGTTTTGACCAGATCTACACCAAGAAGTAAATCACCTGCAGAACATTGGCGCCTCACGCACGTTCTTTAGTTTCAATGCCGTATTTACTAACAACAAATTATTTCTTGTTGATCTAAAGAACATCACCCACAATGGCGCCTCCGCGCGCATTGCGCGCCCTCTTTTGCCCTTTATCGGCCTCCTGATTCCCATGAACTTCAAACAAAAAGCCACTCTGGCCTTGGCCGCAATTGCCCTGACCGCCAGCCAACTGGCCAGCGCACAAACCACGCTGCTCAACGCCTCTTACGACGTGGCGCGCGAGTTTTACAAAGACATCAACGTCGCCTTCATTGCCAATTACAAGAAAACCACGGGCAAAGACATCAAGATTGACCAAGCCCATGGCGGTTCTAGCGCGCAGGCACGCGCCGTCAACGACGGTCTGGACGCCGACGTGGTGACCATGAACACCACCACCGACATCGACTTCTTGGCCAGCACCGGCGTGGTGGCCAAAGACTGGACCAAAAAATTCCCGCACAACGCCGCTCCCACCAGCTCGACCATGCTGTTTTTGGTGCGCGACAAAAATCCCAAAGGCATCAAAGACTGGGACGACCTGATCAAGCCCGGCGTTCAGGTCATCGTGGTCAACCCCAAAACGGGTGGCAACGGCCGCATGGCCTATCTCGCAGCCTGGGGCCAAGTGCGCAAAAAGGGCGGCACCGACGCGCAGGCGGCGGACTTTGTGGCCAAACTCTACAAAAACGTGCCGGTACTGGCCAAAGGCGGGCGCGACGCCACCACCATCTTTTTGCAGCGCAATATTGGCGACGTGCTGATTACCTTTGAGTCAGAAGTGGTGTCGGTGGACAAAGAATTTGGCGCGGGCAAGGTGGACGCGATCCACCCCAGCAGCTCCATCGTGGCCGAAAACCCAGTGGCAGTGGTGGAGCGCACCGTGGCCAAAAAAGGCACGGCCGAGCAGGCCAAGGCCTACCTGAACTTTTTGTACTCGGACGAAGGCCAAGAGATCGCCGCCCAGCACGCGATTCGCCCGAGCAACCCCGCCATCCTGAAAAAATACGCCAGCACCTTCAAGCCCATCAGCCTGTTCCGCGTGGAAGACTATTTCGGCTCGTTCGCTGAGGCGCAAAAAGTGTACTTCAACGATGGCGGCCAGTTCGACAAGCTTTACACCGTCAAGTAAATGCAGGCTGCGTTCGTGTCCGGGCCGCTGGCAAAGCGCACGCCCAAGCGGGTCTTGCCCGGCTTCAACATCACGCTCGGGTTTACGCTTTTTTACCTGAGCGTGATTGTGCTGATTCCGCTCTCGGCCCTGTTTTTCAAAACCTTCACACTCACCTGGGAGCAATTCGTATCTGCGGTGTCGAGCCCACGCGTGGTGGCGTCGTACCAGCTCACTTTTGGCGCCTCGTTTTTGGCGGCGCTGGTCAACGCCGTGTTTGGTTTGCTGCTGGCCTGGGTGCTGGTGCGCTACGAGTTTCCGGGCAAAAAGCTGATCGACGCGCTGGTGGACTTGCCTTTTGCCCTGCCCACGGCGGTGGCTGGCATTTCGCTCACCGCCCTGCTGGCCAGCAATGGCTGGATCGGCAGCCTGCTCGAACCCTACGGCATTGCGCTGGCCTTTAACCGCAACGGCGTGGTGATTGCGCTGATCTTTATCGGCCTGCCCTTTGTGGTGCGCACCGTGCAGCCCGTGCTGGAAGACGCCGAAAAAGAGCTTGAAGAAGCCGCCGCCTGCCTGGGTGCGAGCCGCTGGCAGACCTTTCGCCACGTGATTTTTCCCACTATTGCACCGGCGCTGCTCACCGGCTTTGCCATGGCCTTTGCCCGCGCCATTGGCGAATACGGCTCGGTCATCTTTATTGCCGGCAATATGCCCATGGTGTCCGAGATCACGCCGCTCATCATCATCGGCAAATTGGAGCAATACGACTACGCCGGCGCCACGGCCGTGGCGGTGGTGATGCTGGGCTTCTCGTTTGTGATGCTGCTGGTCATCAACGCCTTGCAGTCCTGGCAGCGCCAACGCGCAGGAGCGTCCTCATGAGCAGCAACAGCCGCACCGTGCGCCGCGCCAAAGCGGGCACCACCGAACCGACCTGGGTGAAATGGACGCTGATTGGCGTAGCCCTGGCCTTTGTGTTTTTGTTTTTGCTGCTGCCGCTGGCCGCCGTGTTTACCGAAGCGCTGCGCAAAGGCATACCGGCGTTTTTGGAAGCATTCCAAGAACCCGACGCCTGGAGCGCGATTCGCCTGACCCTCATTACCGCCGCTATTGCCGTGCCGCTAAACCTGGTGTTTGGCGTGGCTGCGGCCTGGGCCATTGCCAAGTACGAGTTCCGGGGCAAGGCGTTTCTGACCACGCTGGTGGACTTGCCGTTCTCAGTGTCGCCCGTGGTGGCTGGCCTGATTTATGTGCTGATGTTTGGCGCGCACGGCTGGTTTGGCCCTTGGCTGCAGGCGCATGACGTGAAGATCATTTTTGCCGTGCCAGGCATCGTGCTGGCGACGATTTTTGTGACCTTTCCGTTTATCGCCCGCGAGCTGATTCCGCTCATGCAAGCCCAAGGCACCGAAGAAGAGCAAGCGGCCCAGGTGCTGGGTGCCAGCGGCTGGCAAACCTTTTGGCATGTGACGCTGCCCAACATCAAGTGGGGCCTGATCTACGGCGTGATTTTGTGCAACGCCCGGGCCATGGGCGAGTTTGGCGCGGTGTCGGTGGTGTCCGGCCATATCCGCGGCCAGACCAACACCATGCCGCTGCACGTGGAGATTTTGTACAACGAATACCAGTCGGTGGCCGCCTTTGCGGTGGCCTCGCTGCTGGCGCTCTTGGCGCTGGTAACGCTGGTGATCAAGTCCTTTGTCGAGTGGCAGTTTGAGCGCCTGGAAAACGCCTCCGCCGCCCTGCCCCCCGAGCCCGCGCCTGCACCCGCGCCGGTCTGACCCTTATTTTGAAGAGAACCCCATGAGTATTGCAATACGCCAGGTCAGCAAAGACTTTGGCACTTTCAAAGCCTTGCGCAATGTCGATCTGGACATTGGCTCGGGCGAGCTGGTTGCGTTATTGGGCCCTTCGGGCTGCGGCAAGACCACGCTATTGCGCATCATCGCTGGACTAGAGACAGCGGACCGGGGCAACATCTTGTTCAGCGGCGAAGACGCCACCGACTTCAATGTGCGCGAGCGCAACGTGGGTTTTGTGTTTCAGCACTACGCCCTGTTTCGCCACATGACGGTGTTTGACAACGTGGCCTTTGGCCTACGCATGAAGCCGCGCGCTACGCGACCTTCAGAAACCGTCATCAAGCAAAAGGTGCACGACCTGTTGGGTCTGGTGCAGTTGGACTGGCTATCAGACCGCTACCCGGCACAACTCTCGGGCGGCCAACGCCAGCGCATCGCCCTGGCCCGCGCCCTGGCTGTGGAGCCCAAAGTGCTGCTGTTGGACGAGCCTTTTGGCGCACTGGACGCCAAGGTGCGCAAAGAGTTGCGCCGCTGGCTGCGTCGCCTGCACGACGACCTGCATGTAACCAGCATCTTTGTGACGCACGACCAGGAAGAGGCGCTCGAAGTGGCCGACCGCGTGGTGCT
>CANBVJ010000049.1 GCA_947372865.1 Comamonadaceae bacterium | reverse complement strand
GAGCTGGCAATCCGCCACGGCACGGTGCGCTGGACGGACGCATTGCGCGACGCCCCGCCACTGGAGTTGTCCGACGTGGACCTGGTGCTGCGCAACCGCCATTTCACCCATTCCCTGCGCATCAACGCCAACCCACCCGCGCACTGGGGAGAGCGCCTGAGTCTGCAAGGCGTGTTTACCCAGCCGCTGCTGGCGCTGCACGCCGGGCGTTGGCGCGAGTGGCAAGGCCAGTGGTACACCGTTTTTAACCGCCTGGACTGGGCGCAGTTGCGCCCCTACCTGGACGTGGGTGCGGAGGTCAGCCAGGGGCGCGGCAACCTGCGCGCCTGGCTGGAGGTCAAGCGCGGCGTGCTCACTGGCGCCACCGCCGATGTGCTGCTCGACGATGTGCACCTGGGCCCGGGCGCGCAGCAGCAGGTGCTGCGTACGGCCGCAGGCCGCCTGGCGTTCAAGGACCTGGGCGGCGGCTATGAGTACAGCACAGAAGGCCTGCAGTTCGAGACCGCCGAGGGCATCCGCTGGCCCGGCGGCAACGCGCGCCTGGCCCTGTGGGATGGCGCCGACAGTGGCAAGGCCAAGGGCGCCAAGCTCCCGCGCGGCGAATTCAGCGCCGACCGGCTCGACATGGCGGTGCTCGGACAGTTAGCGCAGCGCCTGCCCCTGGACGCCGCTGTGCTTGCCGCGCTGCAGTCCTACCAACCGGTGGGCGTGGTGCAAACCGTGCAGGGTGGCTGGACCGGGCCACTGACGGCGCCCACCACCTACGCCCTCAAAGGCCGCGTCACCCAGGCCGCTTTGGCGGCGCAGGCGACGGGCTCGCCCGGCTTTCAAGGCCTGGACCTGGACCTGGAGCTGACCCAAAGCGGCGGCAAAGCGCATCTGGCCATGGCCAATGGGGGCCTGGATTTGCCCGGCTGGTTTGCCGAGCCGGTGCTGCCGCTGGCGCAACTGTCGGCCGATGTGCAGTGGAAACAAGACGGTGCCCGCCGCAGTGCTGCGGTGACCAACCTGCGCTTTGCCAATGCCGACGCGCAGGGCGAAGTGCAAGTGCTCAAGTGGGCCAACGTAGACGCCAGCGGTGCGGTCCAAAGCGGCCCCGGCACGCTCGACCTGCAGGCCAGCCTGAGCCGCGCCGAACTGGCCCGCGTGCACCGCTACCTGCCCTTGACGCTGCACCAGGAAGTGCGCGACTACCTGCGCGACGCGGTGCGCGGCGGCACCGCCAGTGGCGCCAAGTTTGTACTCAAGGGCGATTTGCGCCAGTTTCCGTTTAACCAGCCCAAGCAGGGCGAGTTTCGGGTGTCGGCCAATCTGGCCAACGGCAATTACGCTTATGTGCCGCCCAGCCTCAGCCCCAAAGGCCGCAAGCCCTGGCCGGCCTTTACCCAGCTCAACGGCGAGCTGCTGATTGACCACGGCACGCTGTCGCTCAAGGGCGTGCGCGCGCTGTGGGGCGCCGGCGCCGGCCAAGCCGGCGTGCCGGTGGAGCGTACCGAGGCGCAGATCAACAACCTGTACAGCGCCGCCACCGTGTCGGTCAGCGCCCAAGGCAAGGGCCCGCTGGCTGACGCACTGGCGGTGGTCAACGGCTCGGCCATCGACGATTTGCTGAACCACGCCCTGGGGCGTGCGGTGGCCAGCGGCGCGGCAGACTACAAGGTCAAGCTGGACTTTGCGCTGGCCGATACCGCGCGCATGGCACTGGCGGGCAGCATCAATTTGCTGGGCAACGACGTGCAGGTGCTGCCCGGCACGCCGCGCCTGGCGCGCGCGCGCGGACTGGTCACCTTTACGGACAGCGGCTTTGGCATCAATGGCGTGGTGGGCCAGGCGCTGGGTGGCGAGACGCGGGTGGACGGCACTTTGACCGGCTTTGGTGACGCTGCTGCGCCACCCGCGCCTTCAACGGGCGCAGTGGCCAAAGCCACGCCTGGCGTGCTGCGCCTGCAAGGCACGGCCAGCGCCGAGGGCTTGCGCCAGGCCAGCGAACTCGGCACCGTGGCCACGTCCTTGGCGCGCTACGCCAGTGGCGCCACCAGTTACCAGGCCACCATGGCGCTGCGCGCCGGTGTGCCCGAGATCGTGGTCAGCTCCAGCCTGAGCGGCCTGGGCTTGAATTTGCCCGCGCCTTTTGCCAAAGCCCCGGACGTGGCCATGCCGGTGCGCCTAGAGCTGGGCGCCGCACGCGCCAGCGGCAGCAACGGCGCGGCCGGCGCTGCGCTGCCCGGCCAAAGCCTGATGCGTCTGGACTGGGGCCGCCTGGCCAGCTTGGCGTTGGTCACGGGCGGCACGGGAGAATCTGGCGTGGGGCCGCGCGCGCTGCGCGGCGCCGTGGTGGTGGGCACGGGCGCGGGTGAGCCGCTGGTGCTGCCCGAGCGCGGCATTGCGGCCAGCGTCGCGCTGGACACATTGGATGTGGACGACTGGACCACCTGGCTCGACGGCTTTGGCGCCCCCGCGCCCGGCGCCAAAAAAGCCGATGCCTCCAGCCTGGTATTGGGCACTGATTACCTGCCTAGCTCGGTGAACTTGCGTGTGCGCGAGTTGGGCTGGGGCAGCCACACTTTGCACAAGGTGGCCGTCAGCGGCAACCGGGCAGGGCGGCTGTGGCGGGCAAAGGTGGATGCCGCCGAGTTCAGCGGCCAGATCGAATACCGCCAAGCCAGCGTGCCCGACCTGGCCGCCGACAGCGCCAACACCGGGCGCTTGTATGCGCGCCTGTCGCGCCTGACCCTGGGTTCAAGCGAGGCGCAGGACGTGGAAAACCTGCTTGACGAGCAACCCGCCAGCATTCCGGCGCTGGACGTGGTGGTGGAAGACTTTGAATTGCTGGGCAAAAAGCTGGGCCGCCTGGAAGTCGAAGCGGTGAACCAGACCTCGGTGGTGCAGCGCGAGCCCCTGCGCGAATGGCGCCTCAAACGCCTGAATCTGAGCATGCCTGCCGCTACGCTGAGCGCCAGTGGCGCCTGGCGCCTGCAACCCGGCGCACCAACGGCCAGCAGCATGAGCGCCCCCGGCGCCGCCAAAACCAGCGCCCGGGACCGGCGTCGCACCGCGCTGGACTTCCGGCTGGACATCAACGACTCGGGTGACCTGCTGGCGCGCTTTGGCATGAAAGACGTGATCCGCCAAGGCAAAGGCAAGATCGAGGGCCAGATTGAGTGGCAGGGCTCGCCCATCAGTCTGGACTACCCGAGCCTGGGCGGCAGCTTCAACGTCAACCTGGAAAAAGGCGAGTTTCTGAAAGCCGACCCCGGCATCGCCAAGTTGCTCGGGGTGCTGAGTTTGCAGAGCCTGCCGCGGCGCCTGATGCTTGATTTTCGGGACGTGTTTGCCGAAGGCTTTCCGTTTGATTTTGTACGCGGCGACGTGACGATTGCCAAAGGCATTGCGCGCACCAACAACCTGCAAATGAAAGGCGTGACCGCCGCCGTGCTGATGGACGGCAGCACCGACATTGCCAAAGAGACGCAAAGCATCAAGGTGGTGGTGGTGCCTGAGCTCAACGCGGGCAGCGCCTCTTTGATTACCGCCACCATCAACCCGTTGGTGGGCCTGTATTCCTTCTTGGCCCAACTGGTGCTGCGCCAGCCCCTGATCGCCGCCAGCACCCAGGAGCTGTACATTGACGGCACCTGGCTGGAGCCGCGCGTGACCAAGGTGGACCGCCGCCCGGCGGCCAATTGACTGGGCGCCGCGCCGGCCCCGTATTTTTGGAGAAAAGCCTGATGTTCGTCTTGGCCATGCAAGCACCGTTCCATGAGGCGCTGGTCGCCAAAACGGCCGCGCACCGCCGCCAGTTGCCCGCCCTGCAACTTTGCTTGCTGTGAGCGCGTTTTACGCGTGGGGCGGTGGCGTGTCGTCGTCGGCGCCTGGCTTTGGGAGTTCGCCGTTTTTACGGCCTGAGAACATGGTCCACCAGACGATGGCAACAAAAATCAATCCGGCGCCCAGGGCTTCGAGCAGTATCAGTGTCATGGGGCGCTTTCGTTTGGCGTGCTGTGGGCTGGCCATTCTAGGAAGCCTGGTGGCCTGCGGCAGCGCGCCGCCCTTGCCCCGCGAATCGGCGGCTCCCATTGCTGCGTCGCAAGCACCCGCGCCTCCAGCGCCAACTGCTTTGCCTGAGTCCGCACCCATCGGCCCGGTGCTGACCCGCGCACGCAGCCGCTGGGTGCCCGTGGCCTGGAGCGAACTCGCGGGCCTGGAGCAAGACACGCTGGACCAAGCCTGGAACGCCTGGCTCAAAAGCTGCGAGCGCAGCGCCAGTCTGCCCCCGGCGCTCGGCGCGCTGTGCCCGCAGGTGCGCGCTTTGAGCATCGCGGGGCCGCAAGCGCAATACGCCTGGCTGCAAAGCCGCCTGCAGCCCTACCGGGTGGAGTCTTTGCAGGGCGAATCGCGTGGCCTATTGACCGCCTATTTTGAGCCGCTGGTGGACGCCAGCCGCAGCCCGCAGCCCGCGTTTGGCGTGCCGCTGTACGCCCCGCCCGCGGGCCTGGCCAACCGCAAGCCTTGGTACACCCGCCAGGAAATGGACACCTTGCCCGAGGCCCAAACCGCCCTCAAGGGCCGCGCCGTGGCCTATCTGGCCGACCCGGTGGACGCGCTGATTTTGCAAATCCAGGGCTCCGGGCGCATGCGCGTGCTGCAGGCCGACGGCAGCAGCCGCACCTCGCGCCTGGCCTTTGCCGGCACCAACGAGCAGCCCTACAAAAGCGTGGGCAAATGGCTGCTCGACCAAGGGCTGGTGAAAGACGCCTCCTGGCCCGGCATCAAGGCGTGGCTGGCGCAAAACCCGCAGCGCCAGCAAGAACTGCTGTGGAGCAACCCGCGCATGGTCTTCTTCCGTGAAGAGCCGCTTAGCGACATGGACGCCGATTACGGCCCGCGCGGCGCCCAGGGCGTGGCGCTGACCGCCGGACGTTCCATTGCCATTGACCCGGGAAGCATGCCCTACGGCACACCGGTCTGGCTGGTGTCTGCGGGAGCGCAAACCCAGTTGCAAAAGCTGGTGATCGCGCAAGACACCGGCAGCGCCATCGTCGGCGCAGTGCGCGCCGACTACTTTGCTGGCTGGGGCGCGCAGGCGGGCGAGCTGGCCGGGCGGCTTAAGCAGCCGCTGCAGATGTGGGTTTTGTGGCCGAAGTGATGCAGCACCCCAAAAGCCTCCCCCTGTCCGCCACCCCCGGCCCGCTGTCAGACATCGCCCAGCGCGGCTGGCACCTGCTCGACGACGATTTGGCCTACCCCATCGCCGTGCTGCGCCGCAGCGCGCTGATGCACAACCTGCGCTGGATGCAAGATTTTGCCGACCGCAAGGGCGTGCGCTTTGCGCCGCATGGCAAGACCACCATGTCGCCCGAGCTGTTTGCGCTGCAGCTCGCAGCCGGTGCCTGGGGCTTGACCTTTGCCACCGTGTTCCAGCTCAGCGTGGGCGTGGCGGCGGGTGTGCGGCGCGCCATCATTGCCAACCAGGTCTTGGGAGCGGGCGATCTGGCCGGGCTGCAGCACTTGCTGCGCCACAACCCCGGTTTGCAGGTGTGGTTTTTGGTCGATTCGCTGGCGCAGTTGCGGCTGATTGAGCAATGGGCGGCGGCGCAAACCCAGTTTGTGCCCTTTGACGTGCTGCTGGAAATGGGCATTGCCGGCCAGCGCACCGGTTGCCGCAGCCTGGACGAGGCGCTCGTCTTGGCCCAGGCGCTGGCCGCCTCGCCCGCGGTGCGCCTGGGTGGCGTGGAATGCTACGAAGGCCACGCCGCCGTATGCGACCCCGCGCTCGACCCGGTGCAGGTCAGCGACCTGGTGCGCCGCGTGCTGGACGTGGCCCGGGCCTGCGACGCAAACGGCTGGTTTGCGCCCGGCGACATCGTGCTCTCAGCCGGCGGATCGGCGGTATTTGACTTGGTGCTGCCGCTCTTGCAGGCCCAAGGGCTGTCGCAACCGGTGTGTGGCGTGCTGCGTTCGGGCTGTTACCTGGCGCACGACCACGAACATTACCGCCACTACCTGCGCCTGGTCGAGCAGCGCGAGGGGCTGGTCGATTCGCTCTTGCCTGCGCTTGAAGTCTGGGCGCTGGTGCAATCCGTGCCCGAGCCGGGCCTGGCGCTGCTGAGCTGCGGCAAGCGCGACATTTCTTACGATCTGGCGCTGCCCACGGTGCAATGGCACGCCCCGCCGCAGGTGCGCCGCCTGCAAGACGCGCGAAGCCCGCCATCCGACTGGCGCATCACCGCCCTGAACGACCAGCACGCCTACCTGCGCTTTGACCCAGCAGGTCGCGTGCCCGCCGTGGGCGACCGCGTGGCGCTTGGCCTGTCGCACCCTTGCACCACCTTTGACAAATGGCGCTGGATGCCGCTGGTTGAAGACGACGGCGCCATCTCCGGAGCAATACACACCTGTTTTTGAGCGGCGGTCCAAAAAAATACCGGCAAAAATATCGGCAATTTTTTTCAAAAATCATGGTATTTTATTTCATAAGTTATTGACTTTAAACAAGTTTATATCTAGAGTTGTCGTTGTTAAATATCGGCAAAAATATGTCACTTTCCCCCGCGATCGTTCAGGCCTACGACCAGCCGCACCAGTTTGAACCTTTGCTTCCCGGCGTGGGGTTGGATGCGCTTGCCCTGCAGGCGCGCACCGTCATTGAGGCGGCGCTGCGCCTGCAAGGCGCGACCAACGAGGCCACCCGGGGCGAGATTCGGGCGCTGGTGCGGTCCATGAACTCGTATTACTCCAACCGCATTGAAGGCCAAAGCACCCACCCTCTGAACATTGAGCGGGCGCTCAAGGCGGATTTTTCAGACCAACCCAACGTTGCCAAACGCCAACGGCTGGCGCTGGCGCACATCCGGGCAGAAATGGCGCTAGAAGCAGTAGCGCCCACCGAGGCGCAGGCGTTGCACAGCCGCACGCTGGTGCTGGCGCACCAAAGCCTATACGCCCAACTGTCTGGCCCCGACCGCCTGAGCGACGAAGGCCGCAGCGTGGAGCCTGGGGCGCTGCGCAGCGAAGACGTCACCGTGGCCCGGCACCAGCCGCCCGCCTGGGCCTCGGTGCCGCAGTTTCTGGCGCATGCCGACGCCGTCTACGCGCGCGACTGGGGCCTGGACCGTTTGCTGGTGGTGGCGGCCTGCGCGCACCACCGCCTGGTGTGGGTGCATCCCTTTTTGGACGGCAATGGGCGCGCCGCGCGTTTGCAGTTGCACGCCGTGCTGCACCGATTGAGCGGCGGGCTTTGGTCGGCCAACCGGGGCCTGGCCCGCCAGCGCGACGCTTACTACGCCCGCCTGTCCGAAGCCGATATGCCGCGCCACGGCGACACGGACGGTCGTGGCAACCTGAGCGAAAAAATGCTGCGCGCCTGGTGCGAATTCTTTATCGACCTCTGCTATGACCAGGTCCGCTTCATGGCGCAGGCACTCGACTTGCCTGCGCTCAAAGAGCGCTTGGCCGGTCTGGTGCTGGTGCGCAGCCAGCAGGGCGACGCGTCTCTTTACCGCCCCGAGGCGATTTTGCCGCTGCACCATGTGCTGGCGGCAGGGCCGGTGGCGCGCGGTGACTTTGTCCAGATGACCGGCCTGGCCGAGCGCACCGGGCGCAAGGTATTGGCCAAACTGGTGGAAGACGGCTTGCTGCAAAGCGACACGCCCAAAGGCGCGGTGCGTATCGGCTTTCCCCTGGACAGCTTGCACCTCTTGTTTCCCAATTTATACCCCGAGGCCGCCACTGCGGTGCAGGACGCCTGAGCCCGATCACGGTGTGCATCTTCATCAAAGACAACGGCGCCGTCTCCGGTGCGATATACACCTGTTTTTGAGTTGACTACACTGCGCGCCAGGCGCACCCTTCCTACCCGGACGGGGCCGAGCTGACTGCTGCCCACAAGGCGGCTCCACCACCTTCAGGAGACTTCTGACCATGAACGCCCCATTGAACGCTGCGCAACTGCAGCCCGCCCCCCACGCCCTCAGCCTGGACGACAAATACACCCTGAGCACCGGCACCGCCTTCATGAGCGGCGTGCAAGCTCTGGTGCGCCTGCCCATGCTGCAGCGCGTGCGCGATCTGGCCGCAGGCAAAAACACGGCTGGCTTTATCAGCGGCTACCGGGGCTCGCCTCTGGGCAATTACGACCAGGCGCTGCAAAAGGCGCAGAAGCATTTGCAAGAACACCACGTGGTGTTCCAGCCCGGCGTCAACGAAGAGCTGGCCGCCACCGCCCTGTGGGGCACGCAGCAACTGGGCTTTGCGCCGCCGGGCGTGAACAAATACGACGGCGTGTTTGGCATTTGGTATGGCAAGGGCCCAGGCGTGGACCGCTGCTCGGACGTGTTCAAGCACGCCAATATGGCGGGCACCACGCCCTGGGGCGGCGTGATAGCGGTGGCCGGGGACGACCACGTGGCCAAAAGCTCCACCGCCGCGCACCAAAGCGACCATATTTTCAAGGCCTGCGGCACGCCGCTGTTTTTTCCGGCCAGCGTGCAAGACGTGCTGGATTTGGGCGTGCACGCCTTTGCCATGAGCCGCTTCTCGGGCGTGTGGGCGGGCATGAAAACCATCCAGGAAATTGTCGAATCCAGCGCCTCGGTGGACGTGGACGCGCACCGGGTGCGCATCCAGATGCCCACGGACTTTACGATGCCCAGCGGCGGCGTGCACATCCGCTGGCCCGACGCCGCACTCGACCAAGAAGCCCGTCTGTTTGACACCAAGTGGTACGCCGCGCTGGCCTATATCCGCGCCAACCGGCTCAATTACAACGTGATTCAAGGCGCCCACGACCGCTTTGGCCTGATGGCCAGCGGCAAGGCCTTTAACGACACGCGCCAGGCGCTGCTCGACCTCGGTCTGGACGACGCCACCTGCCAGCGCGTGGGCATTCGCCTGCACAAGGTGGCGGTGGTGTGGCCGCTGGAGGCGCAGCTCACGCGCGAATTTGCCACCGGCTTGCAAGAGATTTTGGTAGTCGAAGAAAAGCGCCAGGTCATTGAATACCAGCTCAAGGAAGAGCTGTACAACTGGCGCGCCGACGTGCGCCCGCGCGTGCTGGGCAAGTTCAACGAGATGGAGAGCGACAGCCCCTGCGGAGGCGGCGGCGAATGGTCCATGCCCAACCCCAGCGCCAACACCTTGCTGCGCGCCAACGCCGATTTATCGCCTGCGCTGATTGCCCGCGCCATTGCCCAGCGCCTGAAAAAGCTCGGTGTGGACGCCGATGTGGCCGCGCGCATGGACGCGCACATCGCCATTTTGGACGCCAAAGAGCGCGCCATGCAAACCCTGCAACTCGGTGCGCCCGAGGCGCTGCGCCAGCCCTGGTTTTGCTCGGGTTGTCCGCACAACACCAGCACCAAAGTGCCCGAGGGCTCGCGCGCCATGGCCGGCATTGGCTGCCATTTCATGACCATCTGGATGGACCGCGCCACCACGGGCTTTACCCAAATGGGCGGCGAGGGCGTGCCGTGGGTGGGGCAGCAGCCCTTTGCCCATGACCAGCACATTTTTGCCAACCTGGGCGATGGCACCTATTTCCACAGCGGCTTGCTGGCGGTGCGCCAGTCGATCGCGGCGGGCGTGAACATCACCTACAAAATCTTGTACAACGACGCCGTGGCTATGACTGGCGGCCAACAAATCGGTGAGCGGCCCGAGGGCCACAGCGTGGTGCAAATCGCGCAAAGCATGCGGGCCGAAGGCGCGCAGCGCATCGTGGTGGTGACTGACGAGCCCGAAAAATACGCCAGCGCCAAAGGTCTTCCCGAAGGCGTGCACGTAGAGCACCGTGACGAGCTTGACCGCATTCAACGCGAGTTTCGGTCCATCTTGGGCACGACCGTCATCATCTACGACCAAACCTGCGCCACCGAAAAACGCCGCCGCCGCAAGCGTGGCACGCTGGTGGACCCGGCCGTGCGCGTGGTGATCAACGAGCTGGTGTGCGAAGGCTGCGGTGACTGCGGCGTGCAAAGCAACTGCATCAGCGTCGAGCCCCTTGAAACCGACTTTGGCCGCAAGCGCCAGATCAACCAAAGCACCTGCAACAAAGACATCTCGTGCGTCAAAGGCTTTTGCCCGAGCTTTGTGACTGTGGAAGGTGGCAGCCTGCGCAAGAAAAAGGCGCCCGCGCTCGCAAGCTCCGGCCAGATGGAGGACATTCCCGAGCCCACTATCGCCGACCTGGCCACCGCGCACGACGGCGTGTGGGGCCTGGTGGTAGCCGGCGTGGGCGGCACTGGCGTCATCACCATCGGCCAGTTGCTGGGCGTGGCGGCGCACATGGAAGGCAAGGGCATCGTCACGCAAGACGCGGGTGGCCTGGCGCAAAAAGGCGGTGCCACCTGGAGCCACGTGCTGATCGGCCAAACGCAAGACGCCATTCGCACCACGCGCGTGGGCATGGCCTGCGCGGATTTGGTGATTGGCTGCGACCCCATCGTCACCGCCGGCAAAGAGACGTCGATGCGCCTGCGCGCCGGGCGCAGCCATGTGGTCATCAACAGCCACAGCGCGCCCACGGCCGCGTTTGTCAAAAACGCCAACTGGGCCAACCCCGGTGAAGCCTGCATTGCGCAAATCGCCGACACCTTGCAAGACCCCGCCGCCCTAGGCTGCGTGGACGCCGAAGGCATCGCCAGCCAGCTGCTGGGCGACAGCATCTTCACCAACCCGGTGATGCTGGGCTTTGCCTGGCAAAAGGGCTGGATTCCGCTGGAACAAGCCTCGCTCTTGCGCGCCATGGAACTCAACGCCGTGGCCATCGAGAAGAACCAGGCCGCCTTCCAATGGGGCCGCCGCGCCGCACACGACGCGCCCGCCGTGGCGCGCGCGCTGCAACCGGGCCAAACCGTACAGTTTGTGCGCAAGCAGCCCGAAGGCGCCGCAGCGTTGGACGCCTTTGTGCAGCAACGCGCTGCGTTTTTGACTGACTACCAAAACGCCGCCTACGCCCGCAGCTACACCGACTTTGTGGCCCAGGTGCGCCAGGCCGAACGTGCAGCGCTTGGCGCCGAAACGCAAGCCTTGCCATTGAGCTTTGCGGTAGCGCGTTACCTGTTCAAGCTAATGGCCTACAAAGACGAATACGAAGTCGCCCGCCTGCACAGCGACCCAGCCTTTGGCAAAAAAATAGGCGCCATGTTTGAGGGCGACTACCAGGTGCATTACCACTTGGCGCCGCCCCTGTTGGCCAAAAAGAACGACAAGGGCGAGCTGCAAAAGCAAAAGTTTGGCCCAGCCATGGCCTGGGGCTTCAAGCTGCTGGCGCCACTAAAGGTGCTGCGCGGCACGGCGCTCGACCCCTTTGGTCGCAGCGAAGAACGCCGCCAGGAACGCGCGCTGATTGCCAGCTACCAAGCCACGGTGCGTAGCTTTGTGAGCCAACTCAGCGCCTCCAATGCTGCCGACGCCTTGGCCTTTGCCAAACTGCCCGAGCAAATTCGCGGTTACGGCCATGTCAAAGCCCGCCACATTGCAGCGGTGCGGGGGCAGTGGGTGGCGTTGGATGCCAAGGCGAAGTAGCGCAACACTTCTTGAGCCACCGGGCGTGGTCGCACGCTTAGCCGGAAGGCCTAATGTTTGTGGTTAGGCAGTTGCATTCTTGGTCCAAATGCCGCGTAAAGGTCCGGCAGGATGGCGGATAAGTGGTTCATTTCCTGCGCGCAATGCACCATCAGCTCTTGCGCCTGCGTAACGGTAAAGGGTTGCAGCCAGGCGGCTAGACGCGAGACCAGTTTGCCGCCCGCGCCCGGCATGCCGCGCGGGCGCACATTGTCGCCGGCTAGCCAGAAACGCGAGCGCATTTCGCAGCCGCCGGGCACCGGGCGCAGATGGTGCACCAGCCAGCCGGTCTCCAGCGGCGTGCCGCTGAGTGCGCCACGGGCGCAAATCGCGACTTCGCCATCGGCCTGTAAGCGCGCTTCGTTCAATCCAAGGCTGTCCGGGGCCACAAAGCGAATGTCCAGGTCCAGGCGGCTCGGGCCCACAAATTCCACCACCTTGGACACGCGCCCGATGTAGTGCTCCAGGTCCGCGCGGCCGTCTTGCCAGGCCACATGCACATGGGCCTGCGGGTGCCAGAGCTTGTAGCGCTGCGCCTCGCTGCCGTGCCAGGCAAACCACCAGTCCCACATGGCCGGCGTCACACCGGGCATGTGGGTCAGGCAAAAAACGCGAATTGCGCCGTCCGGGCTCAAGGTGTAGCCGGTTTCCACCGGCCAGTAGCCCGGCGCCTGCAGATCGGGCGCGCTTTGCACCGGCGGCAAAAGTTCGTGGGCTACGCCACCGTTGGCCACGGCTTCGCGCACATGCTCGGGCAGGGCCGCCATCTGCGGCTTGAAGAACTGTGCGTACGGGCTGCTCGCCCGCTCTTGCGCGGTGTAGCCCAGGTGCAAGTCGGGCTGGTGTGCGTTGGCCATGTCTGTGGTCGCTTAAAAGCTGCGCTGGTAACCCAAGCGCACCACGGTCACGCGGTTGCCCGTGATCGAATAGCCGGCGCTCGAACCCGTGCCGTCCAGGGTGGTGGTCGGGTTGCCTTCCAGGCTAAAGCTCAGGTCCGAAGTCTTGTCCAGCTTGAAGGTGGCGCCCGCCGTAATAGCGAGGTTGCTTACCGCAGGCGAGGTGATGTTTGGCTTGGCCCGGTCGCTCTCAATCTGGCGCGTGTTGGTGCTGACGCCGCCGCGCAGTGTCCAGCTCGGATCTAGCTCCCAGGAAGCACCCAGGCGCAGCACCTGTTGGTCTTTCCAGCCCTGTCCGGCAGGGTCTTGGTTGACTTTGACGCCGCCGTATTCAATCAGTAAGTAGTCTGCGGCCATCGTTACCGTGGATGACACTTTCCAGGCAAGGCCCAAGCCGTATTCGGATGGAATGTCAATCTTGCCATCGCTGTAAGCCAATATGTCTTTTGCATAGTCGCCCAATTGGCTCATATTGGTTTTGAACTTGTAGGTGGCGCCCAATGACAGTTCGGGGCTGGCTTGCCATAAAACGCCCAGGCGCGCGCCTATGCCGTTGGCGGTTTGTGTGCCGTAGCCGGGAATCTCTGCTGGTCCCGTGGGGGTTAGGACCACCAAGCCCTGCGAGTTCAGCTGTTGCGTTGCAAAGTTCACGCTCATGCCCAAGGCCAGGTTGGGTTGCACCTTCCAAGTAATGCTAGGGATGATTTCTGCCACCTTTTGACTGGCCTGCACTTTGGAATAGCCGGGGATCGGTAATAGTGATTTGCCAAAGTCCACCCCGGCGCCAGAAGCCGACAAACTAATGCCCGCTGTCATGGTGGGGCTGATCACCCAATTTGCGCCGCCTTCGGGTGCTGAGACCGTTGTGTTGTCGTTAAAGGTTTGGGCTGGGAGGCCAAAATCTTGAACCGCCGGCGTATTGGCCGTTGACTGCCCGTTAAACACAAGCACATTGATCGCAAACGACTGCGGCACAAATGCCATGCCCGCCGGGTTGTTCACAGCGGCGGACGCGTCCAGCGGCAGCGCAATGGACGCGCCGCCCATGCCGGCGTTCTTAATGCCGTAGCCCCCGAGTTGCGCGCCGTTCATGGCATGCGCCGGGCCCGCGAAAAGCGCGCCACTGCCAAGGAGGGCAGCGAGCAGGCGCGTGGGTGTCAGGAAGGAAGGGGTGTGGGATGTTTGCATGGCGGTGCCTCCGGGTGTTTTGCTAATAAATATCGATTGCTATTTTGATAATGTATAGCCTCGCCAAAGCCCGCCATACTGGTAATTACCCTTGCTGGCCCAAACCACCCGCGTCCGCATGCCGCAGCCCGTCCGCTCGCCCGCGCCACCAAGCGGTGGCAGCCTTAGTGCACCCTGGCGCTCAGCCCCGGCTGGCCTGGATGGCGTCGCGCACGCGGGGGTAGATCTGCTGGTTCCACTTCTTGCCGCTGAACACGCCGTAGTGGCCCACGCCGGTTTGCACATGGTGGTGCTTGAGGTAGGGGCGCATATTGCTGCACAGGTCGTGCGCGGCCACCGTCTGGCCTACGGCGCAAATGTCGTCACGCTCGCCTTCCACCGTCATCAGCGCGGTGCGCCTGATGGCCTTGGGGTTGACGGTGCGGTCGCGGTAGCGCAGCACGCCGCGCGGCAGGTCGTAGGTCTGGAACACCTTTTCCACCGTCTCCAGGTAAAACTCGGCCGGCAGGTCGTTCACGGCCAGGTATTCGTCGTAAAAGGTCTGGATCACGCTGGCTTTTTCCGGCTCGCCGTCTGCCAGGTGCTGGTACATGTCCTTAAAGGCCTGCTTGTGGCGCTGCGGGTTCATGCTCATGAAAGCGCTGAGCTGGATAAAGCCCGGATACACCCGGCGCGCAAAGCCGGCGTGGGGCAGCGGCACGCGGGCAATCAGGTTTTTCTCGAACCATTCGATCGGTTTGGTGTTGGCCAGTTTGTTGACTTCGGTTGGGTTGACGCGGCAGTCCACCGGACCGGCCATCAGGGTCAGGCTGCGCGGCTGGTGCGGGTGGTCGTCTTCGGCCATGATGGCTGTGGCCGCCAGCGCCGCCACGCAGGGCTGGCACACCGCCACCACATGGACGCCGGCGCCAATGGCATCAATAAACCGCACCATGTGGTCGATGTAGTCGTCCAGCCCAAATCCACCCTTGTACAAAGCCACATCGCGCGCGTTGTGCCAGTCGGTAATGTAGACGTCGTGGTCTTGCAGCAAGGTTTTGGCAGTCTCGCGCAGCAGGGTGGCGAAATGGCCGGACAAGGGCGCCACCAGCAGCACTGGCGCCTGGTCGGCGGGGGCGTCGGCGCCCACTTCTTTGAAGTGCAAAAGGCTGCCAAAAGGCATGGACAGCAGCACTTCTTCTTCAATAGCCACGCGGGTGCCGGCGCAGTCTGCGGTGTGGATGCCAAACGATGGACGCTTGTGGGTCAGGCGCATGCGCGAGAAAACTTCCATGGCTGCTGCGGCCTGCTTGGAACCGTGGGCGTGATGGCCCGAGAGCGCGCTGCTGCCCCATTGCGTGAACAGGCGCAGGGGCGACATCCAGTCCGATTGAAGTTGGTAGGCTTGGTAGAGCATGGCGGTCCTGACTGATGCGCAACACGGGTCGGTTGCCCCCTGCCTGCAGGCAAGTTACGGGCCAGCGTGCGGTGACCGGGCGCCGCCCGCCCGTGCAGGCTGGCACAGCCCTTGCGATGTGGTGGTGCAACTGCGGCGGCAACCGTGCCGAACCCCAGCCGCCCACCCCGCCACACAAGGAGCAAAACCATGGCCCACGCAGAACTGACGATCAGCAGCAAAAACTACGGCGCTTGGGCGCTGCGGGGCTGGCTTATGGCCCGCCTGGCCGGCTTGCCCTTTGAGGAAAACATCGTCTCCTCCGACGACCCGGCCATGAAGGCGGAGATGCTGCTGTTGTCGTCCAGCATGCTGGTGCCCTCGCTGCAGCACCAGGGCATCAAGGTTTGGGACACGCTGGCCATTGGCGAATACTTGCACGAAATTTTGCCCAAGGCGGCACTCTTGCCGCCCGACCTGAAAGCCCGCGCCCACTGCCGCGCCATCTGTGGCGAGATGCATTCGGGCTTTTCCGCCCTGCGCTCGGCGCTGCCCATGAACATCAAGGCCCACTTTGCCAACTTCAAGGTGTGGTCGCGCGCGCAGGCCGACATTGATCGCATTCTGGAAATCTGGACCGACTGTTTGGCCACCTATGGCGGCCCCTACCTGTTTGGCAAGGTGCCAGGCCTGGCGGACGCCATGTACGCGCCGGTGGTCACCCGTTTTTTGACCTACGACATTCCCCTGGACAAGGCCAGCGCCGCCTACGCCAAACGCATCATGCAGCTCCCGGCCATGCAGGAATGGGTGGCAGGCGCCAAGAGCGAACCCGACGAAATTGACGAGCTCGACGCAGAGTTTTAAAGACTGCGCGCTGCCTGCTTTAGGCCCAGGGCGTGGGCGCAGGAATGGCGCAGACCGGCTCGACGTCCACGGTCTTGAAGTCCGCTGGCGAGACGATTTCCAGGTATTCCATGTCAGGCGAATAGTCAAATAGATAGTGCCGAATGCCCGGACGCTGGTGCACCACGTCGCCTGCCTGCACCAGGGTTTCTTTGTCCTCGTACATAAAGCGCGCCCAGCCCTTGGTCATGATCACGATCTGGAAATCCGCCTCATGCCGGTGCCAGCCCGTGCCTGTTTCTGGTGCCATGTTCGCCTTGACCAGGTGCGCAATCACCTTGCCCTGCGTGGCCTGGGCGACGCCGAGGTCGCGGTACAGGAAAAAATCGCGCAGTCCGCCGGGCGCAAATGCGGTGTCGGCAGGGGTGACGTGGGAAAACGCGGTAGCGTCAGACATGGCAAGCTCCTTTTGAAAAACCGAGGGCAAAAATTTGCTGCGGTGCAATAAGCAGATTCCGTTCCCGCTTGCCGGTTGTGGCTTGCGCTTGTCCGATGGGACGACAATCCACCCTTTCCTCTATTTCCCCAAGCCACGCCATGCCAGATACCCAAGCCCCCACGCCCGCCCTTGTTACCCCCGAGATGTTTGACGAAATCGACGCCATCCTCGACGACCTGCGCACGCGCAATGACGAAACGCCGCAGTGGGAGTTTTGTGAAGGCGTGCTCGCCGCCCTGGTGTGCTGCCGCCGCGCCATTGCGCCGGACGAATACCTGGAACTGTTGCTCGGTGTGGCCCCGGCCAACGAGCCCGCCGACGCAGCGGTGGAATACGAAGGCAGCTTTGCCGACGCTGCCCAGCGCGCACGCTTCATGGACATCTGGAACGCCCGCTGGACCGAGATCGCCACGGCCTTGGGCTCTGAGACCAAGTCGCTGGACGAAGAAAGCGCCTACCAGCCCGAGGTGATGGACGTGCGCGGTGCCATTGCCGCGCTGCCCGAGGCCGAACGCGCTGAACTGGGCGACGACGCGATTCCGTCTTTTGGCCAGGTTTGGGCGCTGGGCTTTATGTTCGCCGTGGAAAACTGGCCCGAAGAATGGGCTGCGCCGCGCGACAAAGAGGCCGCCAAATGGCTCGACGCCGCGCTCGAATCCATGGTGGCGCTGACCGAAGACGACACCGGCCCCATCGAGGTGTCCCCGTTCAGCGACGACGCGCCCCCGAGCATGAGCCAGGCCCGCGTGGACGCCTTTGCCGACGCGGTGTGGGCGGTCTATGACTTGTTTGAACTGTGGCGCGGCATCGGCCCCCGGGTGGAAACCGTGCGCAAGGTCGAAGGCCCCGGCCGCAACGACCCGTGTTCGTGCGGCAGCGGCAAGAAGTTCAAGAAGTGCTGCGGGGCGTAAACCCCCGCGCCTTCGCCTGGAACCTTAGAACTTCATGCCCACCGTGACGCCGTAGCTGATGGGGTCCAGCGTCACATCCAGCGTCTGACCGGTGGACAGGGTGTTTTTGGTTTTAAGCGGCGTCTTGCTGTAGAAAACATCCACGAACCACTTGTCGTTTACGGCAATGGTCGCGCCAATTTGTGCACTCACGGTGAACTGCGAGTCCACTTTGAGCGTGGTCGCAGTACCGCCCGGGTTGGTCATGGCGGTCAGGGCGCCGCTACCGGCTTCGTTGAAAAAGTAGGCGTAGGTCGGGCCCACGCCGACATAGGGTCGAACCTTAGCAGTGGCTTCCAAAAAGCGGTATTGGAAAAACACCGTCATCGGCAGCGCCTGCACTTCGCCGATTTGTCCGGCGTTGGCTAGCGCACCGGCGCCGTACAGCTTGTGCTTGAAGGGCAGGGCCAGGGGCAAGTCCACCGAGAAGTTGTCGGTGTACATATAGGTGATGCCCCCGCTGAGCTGGCTGGCCGATCCTACGTCGGTCTTGGAATTGGGAAAGCTTGGCGCACTCATGTTTCCGCTGGTGACCTGTGGCGCGATGGTGGTGGCGCCTGCGCGCGCCATCCAGGTGCCCGCAGCTTGCGAGAAGGCGGCCTGGGTGCTGAGCGCAATGGCGGCGGCTGCAATGAACTTCAAGGTATTTGTCATGGTTTTCTCCGTGCAGTTCATGGGTTTACAGCCAACCGGCCAGGACCAGTTCTTTGGTGACTAGCTGGGCGAGAAGCTTGTAGCCGTAGGGGGTGAGGTGTACTGAGTCTGCAAAAAGGTAATGTGAGATGTCCCCAGCTATGACGTTGAGGGCATTGCAGACAAGTGAACTACCGTCTGAACTTCCTGGGGAAGCCAGAGCATTGACGCCATAGGCCAAATTGCATGCCGGTGCAGAGACATTGCTCAGTCCGTATTGGCTTGGGTTGGAGGTTTCGTCCTTGCTTGCGGAGTAGGCGTCAATCTGCAAGACGCCGCTAGCGCCAACTAGATTAGCCCGTAACTGCGCATTGAACGTGGTCACCATAGCGTCCACCAGAGCCTTGCCCCCTGAATCTAGCGTGCTTCCAAAGGGGGTTCCCACCACATCAGGAATGTTCAGCACCACAATGTGCTTCGCACCTTTTGCCACCATTTGGGTTTTTATATAGGTGCCTAAAGTCGCACCTGCCGTGCCCATCGCGGTTACCGCAGCGGTGGCCGCAGTGTTTGCATCACCACCATGCCCGACGGTGTAAGAAAACACGCCCAGGTTCATAAACACATCGTTCGCACCCGCCATCACGGTCACAAGTTCAGTGCCCGAAAATGTATCGCCGACTACGCTTAAATGATTTGCAATTTGCGTGACAACCGGTACGGTGAGCGCTCCCATGGCAGATCCATTGCCGGGCCCGGTAGGATCCGTGATCCGCGCGCCCCCTTGGGCATAGTTTCTGCACGTGGTGTGGTTGACCACCGCCACCACAAAGCCCGGCGACACGGTTGCATCACCTGTGAGTCCTGTTTGCGCAGCGCAGGGCGCAGGCGCGCCGATTTGTGCCGCGATCAGCTCCGTCCAGTTTTTATCCGTAGCGGAATTCACCGTCCATTTGCCTCCGCCCAGCGCAGCGATGGTGCCGACTTTGTAAGTGCCAACATCACTCAAGCTATCGCCAAATGACACCAGCGACGAGTAGCTCACCTTGGGCGATTGGTCCCCGTTGCCCCCGCCCCCGCAAGCCACCAACAGCGCCGCGCCCAGCGCCGACGCTAAAAATTTGAACAAATGCATGCTGCTTGACTCCTAAAAACCGATTAAATTTATTCGATAAATTCAGCATAAAAACTGAATTAGCGGAATTTAATGATTTTTAGGAATAAGTTAAATCCGGGTAAACCCGTCAGCCTGCCTTTCAGGTCGCAGCAGGCGCTACCGGTAACGCAGCTTCATCACCAAAATGCAAATCGCGAATGCCTCCGTGATCGCGTTGGCGATCACGATGGGCCAGGCGTCCAAGAGCAGACCGTAGACCAGCCACAGGAAGATGCCCAGCGTGAAGGCGCTGTACATGCCCAGAGAAATGCCGCTCACGTCCCGGGTGCGAAACGTGTGCAGCACCTGGGGCACAAAGCTGGCGGTGGTCAGGGTGGCGGCGATAGTGCCTATCCAGTCGGCAAATAGCATCAATTTCCTTCGGTATCTTGGGCGGTCCAGTCCACCATCGCGTCAAAGGCGGCGCGGGCGGCGTGGGCGTTGGGGTGGTTGGCCACGGCAACCAGCACATAGCGTTTTCCGCTGGCGCCGTGCACAAAGCCGGCAACAGCGCTTACGCCGTTGAGGCTGCCAGTTTTCAGGTGCGCGCTGCCGGGGTTGGCTACTTTGGCGCGTTTGAGCGTGCCGTCCACGCCGCTGATCGGCAGCGAGGCCATCAGCTCGGGCATAAGCGGCGAGCGGTAAGCGGTTTGCAGCAGCAGGCCCAGGGCGCGCGCGCTGATGCGTTCTTGACGCGACAGGCCCGAGCCTTTGTCCAGTTCCAGCGGCTCGCTGGCGCTGATGCGGGTTTGCCACCAGCGTTCCACCACGGCGCGTGCGCCTTCCAGTGTGGCGACTGCGCCATTGCCTTCGCGCCCCAGCGTCAAAAACAGCTGCTGCGCCATCACGTTGTTGCTGTATTTGTTGATGTCCCGAACTATTTCGGCCAGCGGTGGCGAACGCAGCTCCAGCGTGGGCGCGCCGGCCAGCAGCGTGGCGGGCACTTGGCCATAGCGCACCGTGCCGCTGAGTTGGCCGCCCATGCTAAGCCACAGGCCCTGCACGGCGCGCGGCGCGTAAGTTGCCGGGTCGGCATAGGCCACGGGCCACACTTTTTCTCCGCACTCTGCGGGGTAGCCACCGGCAAAGCGGATACGTGCCGGGTCGCTCAGCGCGGCTTTGAGCGCACCCCGGTAGTCGCCGCAGGGGCCGCCGATCAGCGGCACCGTGTCCTGGGTTTGCACGCCCCACAGCGGTGGGTCTATTTGCACGTGTGCAAGTTTGCGTGCTGGGTCGGGCGTGAAGGTGATGAGCACCGATTTGTAGTTGATCAGCAGCGCGTCCGGGCTAGCGTTGTAGGGGCGCAGGGGCTCACCGTCAAAAGCGCCGGGGTCGGATGCGTCTGGCGCAAAGGCGCTGCGGTCGAGCACGATGTCGCCCTGAATGCTTTGGATGCCAAACCCCTGCAACCGGTGCAGCAGCAGCCACAGGCGCTCGAGCACCAGCTTGGGGTCGCCCTGGCCCTGGATATAGACATTGCCGCGCAATATGCCGTCGCGCACCGTGCCGTCCACATACACCGGCGTGCTCCAGGTGTAGGCGGGCCCCAGCAGATCGAGTGCGGCAAAGGTGGTCACCAGCTTGATGACCGAGGCGGCCTGCATGGGCACGCCTGCGCGGTGGCTCAGGCGCGGCGCGGCGCCGGGGTTTTGTGCGTCCAGCACCAAGAGCGCCACCGCGTCGCGCGGTACTTTGGCGCGGGCCAGTTCGGCGTCTACCGCGGCCGGCATTTGCGCGTGTGCCAGTGCGCAAGCGCAGCACAGGGCAAACATCAGCAGGCGGCGTAAAAACATATGCTCGATTATCGGTGCCGCCGTTGCCTGCGGGGCCTGCGTCGATAATCGCCACATGACTTCTCCCGCCCCTGCCGCACACGCCAGCCGCCTGTCGCCCCGCGCCGTGGGCCTGCTGGCTGCGGTGGTCACCGTGGCGATCTGGACTTCGTTCATCGTGATCGCCCGCGCCTCGGCCGACCCGGCGCGCGGCGGCTCGCTGGGCCCGTTCGACATCGTGTATGCCCGCCTGTGGGGCGCTGGCTTGGTGCTGCTGCCCTGGGGCTGGTGGCTGTCGCGCCGCGCGCGCCTGGCCGGGCAGGGCACCGGCTCGCTGGGCGGCTTGTCGCCGCTGCCCCTGCCCATTACGGCGCGGGTGGGTATTTTTGGCGGTTTGCTCTACGCCACGCTGGCCTACAGCGGCTTTGTGTTTGCCCCGGCGGCGCACGCCTCGGTTCTGCTGCCCGGCAGCCTGCCGCTTTGGACCACCTTGCTGGCGCTGGTGTTGCTGGGCGACCGGATCAGTTGGGGCCGGGCGCTGGGGCTGGCGCTGATCGTGGGCGGCGACGTGTTGGTGGGTGGCGCGAGCCTGCTGCACGCCTTTGACGGCAGCGGCGTCTGGCGTGGCGACCTGCTGTTTATCAGCGCCGCCATGGCTTGGTCGGTCTACAGCGTGCTGGTGCGCCGCTATGCGCTCGACGCGGTGCGCGCCACCATTGCTGTGACCGCCATGGCCTTTGTGGTTTATGTGCCCATCTACACCGTGCTGGTGATGGGCGGCTGGGTGGCGGGCCATGTGTTTGCCGCGCCTTGGCGTGAAGTGCTGTTTCAGATGGCGTTTCAGGGTGTGGGCTCGGTGGTGGTGTCCGGCATTGGCTTTACCAAGATGATCCAGCACTTCGGCCCGGTGCGCTCCACCATGATTACGGCCGTGGTGCCGGGCCTGTCGGCGGTGTCGGCGGCGCTGGTCTTGGGCGAACCGCTGCCCTGGAACGTGCTGGCCGGGCTGGCGCTGGTGAGCGCGGGCATTGTGTTTGGCGTGCGCAAGGTGGCGGCGCGCCCGGTGGTGGCGCCTGCGCTGAAAGGCGCGCTATGAAGCTGCTCGCTTTTGACACCAGCACCGACGCGCTGTCCATCGCGGTGTCGCGCCAAGACGGCGGGCCAGGAAAGGTCTGGCACAGCAGCGGCCCCGGCGGCGCACAGGCGTCCAACAGCCTGATTGGCAGCGTGATGGACTTGCTGCGCCAGGCCGACTTGCGCCTGGCCGAACTCGACGCCATTTGCTTTGGCAGCGGGCCGGGCTCGTTTACCGGCTTGCGCACCGCGTGTTCGGTGGCGCAAGGGCTGGCGTTTGGCGCGAATGTGCCGGTGTTGCCGGTACCCTCGCTGCTGGCGCTGGCGCAGGCCGCGCGCATGGACACGGCGCCCCACGCGCCACAATGCCAGATCACCGCCTTGCTCGACGCCCGCATGGACGAGATTTATGCCGCCACCTACGCCTTTGATGGCGCGCTGTGGACCACGCTGCAAGCCCCTTGCTTGGTGGCGCCCGAAGATCTGGCGCACTGGGCGCTGGCGTCGCCCGCCAGTGGCTGGCACGCCTGGGCGGGCAATGTGTTTGGCGTGTACGCCGAGCGCCTGCGTGCCGCCAGCGCGCTGCCTTGCATCGCCGCCTTGCCCACGGCCGTGGCCATGCTGCAACTCGCCCCGGCGCTGCTCGCTGCAGGCCAAGCGGTGCCCGCCAGCCAGGCGCTGCCGCTGTATGTGCGCGACAAGGTGGCCAAAACCACGCTGGAGCGCGAGGCCGAGAAGGCCGAGAAGGCCCAACTGCTGGCCCGCCAGGCCAGCGCCGCCCCGCATGCCTAAAGCACCGCCCGCCGACAGCGCAGTCGAAGCGCGCTTTGAGCCCATGCGCCTGGAGCGTCTGGCGGCGGTCTTGGACGTGGAGCAACGCGCCTACGCCCACCCCTGGAGCCGCGCCAATTTTCAGGACGTGTTGCACAGCGGCTACTTGGCGCAAATTTTGATGGCCGACTCCACCATCCTGGGCTACTTTGTGGCCATGAAGGGCGTGGACGAAGTGCACCTGCTCAATATCACCGTGGCGCCCGAGCACCAGGGCCAGGGCTGGGCGCACCTGATGCTCGACGCAC
>CANBVJ010000048.1 GCA_947372865.1 Comamonadaceae bacterium | reverse complement strand
CCACGCCAAAAAACTGGATTTGCCGCCCGGCCTTGTAGGCCTCCACCAGCGCCACCACCGCGCGCTCCATGGCCATGGTGCTGGCTTCGTTGCGGTATTTCAGCAAGGCCGCCACCGTGTTGTCGATGACCTTGACCATCACGTCGCCGATCTTGTCGTCCACGTCCACGCTGCGGTGGATAAAGGGCACGCCTTCGTTCACCGTGCCCGCGAGCTTGAGCTTGAAGTCCGCCAGGCCGTCATAGCCCACGCTGCGGCAAAAACGCACCACCGTGGGCTTGCTCACGTGGGAGCGGTCGGCCAGTTCGCTCACCGGCAGCTTGGCAAAGGCCCGCGGATCGGCCAGACACAGGCGGCCCACGCGTTGTTCGGCGGGCGCCAGGGACGGCAGGGCGGCTTTGATTCGGTCGAGCATGGCAGGCCTTGTAGGTGGAGTGGCGCGGGGGGGTTAAGACTCTTCGTCCCAGCAAAAGCCGTCACGCGCAATCATGGCGCTGGACGCGCTCGGGCCCCAGGTGCCTGCGGCGTACGGGCGCGGTCCCTGGGCGTCAGCCGCCCAGTGGTGGATCAGCGGCTCGACCCAGCGCCAGGCTTCTTCTTGCTCGTCGCTGCGCACGAACAGGTTCAGGCGCCCGTCGATCACGTCGAGCAGCAGGCGCTCGTAGGCGCCCACGCGCTCCGAGCCAAAGCGCTTGTCAAAGTCCAGGTCCAGTTGCACCGGGGCCAGGGTTTGGGCGGCGCTGGCGCGGGCCTTGCGGTTGTTTTGGCCTTGGGCGAACAGGTGCAGCTCCAGTCCGTCCTTGGGCTGCAGGTTGATCACGAGTTGGTTGCCGACCTGGCTGCTGGACTGGAAGATGGCATGCGGCGTGGGGCGAAAGTTCACCACAATGCGCGCGTCGCGTCCGGCCAGGCGCTTGCCGGTACGGATATAAAAAGGCACGCCGGCCCAACGCCAGTTGGCGATTTCGGTGCGCAGGGCGACAAAAGTTTCGGTGTGGCTGTGCGGGTTGACGCCGGGCTCTTCGCGGTAGCCGGGCACGGCCTGGCCGCCACGGGTGCCGCTGGCGTACTGGCCGCGCACCACGTCGGTGACCAAGGTCTCGGTGGTCCAGGGTTTGAGCGAGCGCAGCACCTTGAGCTTTTCGTCGCGGATGGCGTCGGCGTGGGCGTTGATGGGCGGCTCCATGCCAATGGCGCACAGCAGTTGCAGCGCGTGGTTTTGCACCATGTCGCGCAGCGCGCCGGTGGTCTCGTAAAAGCTGCCGCGACTTTCCACACCCAGGTCTTCGGCAATCGTGATCTGGATGTTGGCAATGTGCTCGCGCCGCCACAGGGGCTCGAACAAGGCGTTGCCAAAGCGCAGCGCAAACAGGTTTTGCACCGCTGGTTTGCCCAGGTAATGGTCGATGCGGAACACCTGCTTTTCATCAAAGAAGCGGCGCACCGTGTGGTTGATGGCGCGGTTGGACGCCAAATCGTGGCCCAGCGGTTTTTCCAGCACCACGCGGGTGTGCGGCGTGTTCAGGCCGGCGGCGGCGAGTTGCTCGCACACGGTGGTGAACAGCGAGGGGGCGGTGGCCACATACATCACCACGGTGTTGGCCTTGCGCTCTTGCAGGCTGGCGGCCAGGGTGGCGTAGTCGTCGGGTTTGGACAGGTCCATGCGGACAAATTCCAAAATCGCGGCAAAGCGCTCGAACTCTTCGGCGCTGGGGCGCTTGGCCAGGTCGACCTTGTCAAAGCGCGACTGGATCAGCGCGCGGTACTGTTCGTGCGAGAGGCTGTCACGCCCCACGCCGATGATGCGTCCGCCAGCGGGCAGCGTGCCGTGGCGAAAGGCCTGGAACAAGGCGGGCATCAATTTACGCCACACCAGATCGCCGGTGCCGCCAAACAAAACGAGGTCAAAGCTCATAAAGATCCAAGAAAGTGATGGAACAGTTGTTGATAAGTTACATAAAATCCGAGCTGGTAATGTAACTTTGTTTCATTGATAATTCAAGCCCGTTCTTGCTTGCAGGCCAATTCGACCTTTCTTACCTGGAAAAACTCCTATGAACCAACTCGACGCGCTCAAACAATTCACCACCGTGGTGGCCGACACGGGCGACTTCAAGCAGCTCGACGCGTTCAAGCCGCAAGACGCCACGACCAACCCCTCACTCATTTTGAAGGCGGTGCAAAAGCCCGACTACGCGCCGCTCTTGGCCGCCACCGTGGCGCAGCACCGGGGCCAACCGCTGGACGTGGTGATGGACCACCTGTTGGTGCGCTTTGGCTGCGAGATTTTGTCCATCATCCCGGGCCGCGTCTCGACCGAGGTGGACGCACGCCTGAGCTTTGATACCGCCGCCACCGTGGCGCGCGGCCAGCGCCTGATTGCGCTGTACCAGGCCCAAGGCATTGCCAAAGAGCGCGTGCTGATCAAGGTGGCAGCCACCTGGGAAGGCATCCAGGCCGCCGCCCAACTCGAGCGCGAAGGCATCCACACCAACCTGACGCTGCTGTTCTCGTTTTGCCAGGCGGTGGCCTGCGGCCAGGCCAAGGTGCAACTGATTTCACCCTTTGTGGGCCGCATTTACGACTGGTACAAAAAGACTGCTGGTGCCGCCTGGGTTGAGGCTGACATGGCTGGCGCTAATGACCCCGGCGTCAAGTCGGTGGGCCAGATTTACAACTACTACAAGAAACACGGCATCGCCACCGAGGTGATGGGCGCGAGCTTTCGCAACGTGGGCCAGATCACGGCGCTGGCCGGTTGCGACCTGTTGACCATCAGCCCGGACTTGCTCGCCATGTTGGCGGCCACCGATGCGCCGCTTGCGGCTACCGTGAGCGCGGGCGCCGCCCAGGCCATGGACATTGCGCAGGTGCATTACACCGAGAGCAGCTTCCGCTTTGCCTTGAACGAAGACGCTATGGCCACCGAAAAGCTGGCCGAAGGCATACGCGCGTTTTGCGTGGACGCCGTCAAGCTTGAACACCTCTTGCTCGCGGCCTGAGCGTCGCCCCTGAACCGAAAGCCCCGCCCATGACCCGCACCCGATGTGACCGCACGCCCGCCTGGGCGCAATTGCAAGCCGCCTACCAGGCCAGTGGCAAAGACTTTGACTTGCGCGACGCCTTTGCCGCCGACCCACAGCGCTTTGCGCAGTTCAGCCAGGCCGCGCCGCTGGTGTTTGCCGACCTGTCCAAAAACCGGATCGACACCGCCACGCAGGAACTCTTGTTCCAACTGGCGCGCGAGACGGGCTTGCTAGCGCACCGCGACGCCATGTTTGCCGGTGAAGTAATCAACACCACCGAGCAGCGCGAGGTCTGGCACACGCTCTTGCGTGCTCCTGCAGACGCCACCACCGCCAGCGCGCATGAAGCGCAGGCGCTGGCCCAGGTGCACGGCACGCTCGACGCCATGCTGGCATTTGCCGAAAGTGTGCGCGCCGACGGCGCCATTACCGACATCGTCAACATCGGCATTGGCGGCTCCGACCTGGGGCCGCAAATGGCGGTGCTGGCGCTGGACGCCTTTGCCGGTACCGGCAAGCGCCTGCACTTTGTGAGCAACGTGGACGGGCATGAATTGGCGTCCACGCTGGCGCATCTCAAGGCCAGCAGCACCTTGTTTTTGGTGGCCAGCAAGACCTTCACCACCATCGAGACCATGACCAACGCGCAGTCTGCCAAGCGCTGGTTTGCCACGCAGGGCGGCAGCGACATTGCGCGCCACTTTGCGGCGCTCACCACCAACGTGGCGGCGGCCAATGACTTTGGCATCACCACCACCTTTGGTTTTTGGGACTGGGTGGGCGGGCGCTATTCGCTGTGGTCGGCCATTGGGCTGCCGCTGGCCATTGCCATTGGCGCCGACGGCTTTCGCGAGTTTTTGGCTGGGGCGCATGCCATGGACCAGCACTTTCGCAGCGCGCCGCTAGAAGAAAACTTGCCAGTGCGCCTGGGACTGCTCGACGTCTGGTACCGCAACTTTCATGGCTTTACCAGCCGTTCGATTGCCCCGTACCACAGCGCCTTGCGCCGCCTGCCCGCCTATTTGCAGCAGCTCGAGATGGAGAGCAACGGCAAGCGCGTGGACGCCAGCGGCGCGGCGCTGCCTTTTGGCACGTCGCCGGTGCTGTGGGGCGAATCGGGCACCAACGGCCAGCACGCCTATTTTCAGATGCTGCACCAGGGCACGGACGTGGTTCCGGTGGAGTTTGTAGCGGTTAAAAAAGCACGCCACACCCTGGGCGCGCACCACCCGCTGCTGCTGGCCAATGTGCTGGCCCAAGCCCAAGCGCTGATGGTGGGCAAGGCGGATGCGGGCGGCCACAAGCATTTCCCCGGCAATCGCCCCAGCACTTTTTTGCTGCTCGACGACCTGACCCCCGCGTCCCTGGGTGCGCTGATTGCCTTGCAAGAGCACCGCGTGTTTGTCAGCGGCGCGCTGTGGGGCATCAACAGCTTTGACCAGTGGGGCGTGGAACTGGGCAAGGTACTGGCCAAAGACATCGCACCCCGCCTGGACAGCGGCGACACCACGGGGCTGGATGGCTCTACGGCGGGTTTGTTGGGGATGTTGCGGGATTAAGTCTTGGCGGGGGCCAAGGCCGCCCCTGCCGCCCTTGCCGCAAACTCCGCCCGCAGCGCCCGCAGCTTCTCGCGCGGGTCTTCTTTGGCGGTGGTTTTGTCCAGCGCCATCTCGGCAATAAAGCGGCTCGGAAGCGCGGCCACCAGTTCGCGGCCTTTTTTGCGGCGTTTGGTCCAGCTCACCGCCAGGCTGCGCTGGGCGCGGGTGATGCCCACGTACATCAGGCGGCGTTCTTCTTGCAGGTGGGCCTCGCCCGCTTCTTGGGCGCTGGCCGTGGAGGTAGGGGCGTCGGCGTCAGCCGCCTGTTCGCGCAGTTTGAAGGGCAACATGCCTTCGGTCACGCCCACCAGCATCACGTGCGGCCATTCCAAGCCCTTGGCGGCGTGCAGGGTGGACAGGGTGACGACGTTTTGGTCGTTCTCGCGCTCGCTGATGGTCGAAAGCAAGGCGATGGTTTGCGAAACTTCGAGCAGGTTTTTGACCTCACGCGTGGTCGTGGCGCCCGCCGTGTCGTCAATTTGGCCGCCGCAGCGCTGCGCCATCCAGTCGCAAAATTCCAGCACGTTGGACCATTTGGCAGCCGCGAGCTTTTCGGTCTCTTCGCCGTCATGCAGGTGCTTTTCGTAGCCAATCTCTTTGAGCCAGTCGGTCAAAAAGACGCGGGCGTTCTCGGCGCCCTGTGTCTGCTTGGCGCGAAACTGCAGGTCGTTCACGTAGCGGCCAAACTCGTGCAAGCTGCCCACGGCACGCGCCTGCAGCACGGCGGCCAGGGACGATGAAAACAGCGCCTCAAACAAACTCAGTTTGTACTGGCTGGCAAACACGCCCAGGCTGCCCAAGGTGGTGTGGCCAATGCCGCGCTTGGGGCTGGTAATGGCGCGCACAAAAGCCGGGTCGTCGTCGTTGTTGGCCCACAGGCGAAACCAGGCGCACAGGTCGCGGATTTCGGCGCGGTCAAAAAAGCTCTGGCCGCCGGACACCTTGTACGGAATATTGGCCTTGCGCAGCGCTTTCTCAAACGGTTTGGCCTGGTGGTTGGCGCGGTACAAGATCGCAAAGTCCCGAAACTCGCGGTACTGGGCGCCGGCCTGCGCCAAGGTGCCTTCCACGCGCAGGCTCTGGATGCGCGCCACGGCGCGTTCGGCCTCGTGTTCTTCGTTGTCGGCGTCCACCACGCGTACCGGTTCGCCTTCGCCAAGGTCGCTCCACAGGTTCTTGGGAAACAGCTTGGGGTTGGGGCCGATTACGTTGTTGGCGGCGCGCAATATGGCCGAGGTGGAGCGGTAGTTTTGCTCCAGCTTGACCACCTTGAGCTTGGGAAAGTCGATGGGCAGTTTTTTCAGGTTGTCCAGCGTAGCGCCGCGCCAGCCGTAAATCGACTGGTCGTCGTCGCCCACGGCGGTAAAGCGGGCGTCGCCGTCCAGGTGCGCGGCGCGGCTGCCGTCGGGCTCGCATCCCACCAGCAGTTTGAGCATTTCGTATTGCGTGGCGTTGGTGTCTTGGTATTCGTCCACCAGCACGTGGCCCATGCGCTGCTGCCACTGGGCGCGCACATCGGCATGTTCGCGTAGCAGCTTGAGCGGCAGGCTGATCAGGTCGTCAAAGTCCACGCTTTGGTAGGCGGTCAGGCGCTCTTCGTAGCGCGCCATCACCACGCTGGCCAGGCGTTCGCTGTCGTTGGCGGCCAGGGCCTGGGCCTGCGCGGCGTTCAGGCCGGCGCTCTTCCAGCCGCTGATAGTCCACTGCCAGGCGCGCGCGGTGGCGGCGTCGGTGCTGCCCCCGGCGTCTTTCAGAATGCTGGTCACGTCGTCGGTGTCCAAAATGCTGAACTGGGGTTTGAGCCCGAGCACTGCGCCGTTGGCCCGCAGCATGCGAACGCCCAGGGCGTGAAAGGTGCAAATCAGCACCTCGCCCGCCTGTTTGCCAATCAGGCCCTTGGCGCGCTCGCGCATTTCGGCGGCGGCCTTGTTGGTAAAGGTGATGGCCGCAATGCGCTGGGGCGCCATGCCCATCTGGATCAGGCGCCCGATCTTGTGCGTAATCACCCGGGTTTTGCCCGAACCGGCCCCGGCCAGCACAAGGCAGGGCCCGTGCAGGTAGTTGACCGCCTCTTGCTGGGCGATATTCATGGCGTTACTTGGGGTGGCTGACATCAGGGAACGGGGGAAACGGGGAGGACAAACGAACGAAGTCGGACAAGGGCCGCAAAAAATAGCGGAAAAAAGGGGCGCAAAAACAGCGTGTCGCCAACAGGCATCTTAGCCCGGACGCCTGCCCTTTTGCCGGGACAATGGCGCCATGCTTGCCACCCTGACCGTGACCTTTCCCTTTTTCGCCCTGGTGCTGTGCGGCTACCTGGCCGCGCGCCGGGGGTTGCTGCCCTTGGCGGCCATTCCGGGCATGAACACCTTTGTGCTGTTCTTTGCGCTGCCTTGCATGTTGTACCGCTTTGGCGCGAGCACGCCCATTGCGCAGTTGCTTAACCCCGGCGTGGCGCTGAGCTACCTGTTTTGCGCGCTGGTGATGGTGGCGCTGGTGGTGGCGCTCACGCGGCGCGGGCGCATTGGCTGGAACGATGCTGCCTTTGGCGCCCTGGTGGGGGCTTTTCCCAACACCGGTTTCATGGGCGTGCCGCTCTTGGTGGCGCTGCTGGGCGCGCAGGCGGCCGGGCCCGCCATCGTCACTATTTTGGTGGACATGGTGATTACTACTTCGCTGTGTATTGCGCTCTCGCGCTTAGGGCCTGCCGCGAAAGACCCCGCCCACCCCGAGATGGACGTGGTGCAAACCTCTGCCGCCCAAGCCGCCAAAAACGCACTTAAGGGCGTAGCCACCAATCCCATGCCCTGGGCGATTTTGTCGGGCGCGGTGGTGTCGGCGTTTTCCTTGCGCCTGCCCGCGCCCGTGGCCACGACCGTGGGTTTGCTGGCCGATTCGGCGTCGCCCGTAGCCCTGTTCACCATTGGCGCGGTGCTGGCGCGCTCCAACCTGCTGGCCGCCAGCGGCCACGCGCCGGCGGTGCCCTGGTCCGAGGTGCTGCCGGTCGCAGCCCTCAAGCTGCTTTTGCACCCGCTGTTGGTAGCGGCTGTGGGTTGGGCTGTGCTGGCAGCCGGCTGGCCGCTGGACCGTTTTGCCTGGAGCGTGGTGGTGTTGGTGGCGGCCTTGCCCAGCGCGAGCAATGTGTCCATGCTGGCCGAACGCTTTGGCGCGGACAACGGCCGCATTGCCCGCATCATTTTGGTGTCTACGGCGGTGGCTTTTTTCACCTTTTCAGGCGCCGTGGCCTGGTTGCCCAAACCGTGATGCTATGCCCGATGGTTCCAGCCTCTTTTTGAGGGCCGCTGCAAGTGCCAATCCGCACACCGTTTTCCGCTACATTGCGGAGGCTAAAAACATTCCTCGGCAACGCGCCATGGCCGTGAAAGGAACCGCGCAATGACAAAGTGGCTTTTTCTTCTGCTGTTGCTCGGGCTGGGCGGCCCGGCCTGCGCCGACTGGAACTTCATTGGCAAAACGCCCGACTTCACCATGTACGGCGACCCCAGCAGCATCCAGCGCAGCGGCGCAATTTCCAAGGTCTGGGTGATGGGTGACTACCCTGCAGCCCAGTCCGCGCGCTTTCCGCCGCCCTTGTTGTGGATCAATTACCTGTCGGTCAAAGAGTTCAAGGAGTTTGACTGCACCAGGGGCTTGCACCGCACCGTGCGCACCTCCATATTTGCCACACGCCTGGCCAAAGGCGACCCGTCGTACACCTTTGACTCCGGTGCCACCTTCGCCCCAGTGGCCACTGCGCCCATCGACATTGCGCAGTTCAAGTTTGGCTGCGAGGACGGCAAGCGTTAGTCAGACTTTAGGCGGCTGGGCGCACGGGATTCGCGGCGAGAGCGGACTCCAACCAATGACCACTCGCGACCGACAGCGACCGGCAGCTCCCAGTAGCGCCGTCGCCGAAGCGCAAAAACCCAATGTGGACTTGGCTCCCCCTTTCCTCACCGCTGGGGAGCAAAGGGGGCTGGGGGGATAGGCGGGGCAAGCAAACCCGCCGTGAAGCGCATCACAAAGATTGCGGCAGCCAAACCTTCCCCACCATCGGCACACCCAGAGCCCGCATCCGCTTGTCCATGCACAGTACCGCCTGGTCTTTGCTTAAGAGCGCCGCGCCGTGCGCCACCGCCAGGTCGATGAACTTTTGGTCGTCCGGGTCTTTGCAGGTGACGCTGGCTTTGGGCGCCACGTCCACGGTGTGCGACAGGCGGTCAAAGTGTCCCAGCACCTCAGGCGCGCTGCGCGCATAAAACGCCATGCGGCGCAGCACTTGCGGGTAACCAAGCACCCGCGCCAGTTCTTCGCGCATCGCGTCCGTGGCCAGCCAGCGGGGGTGGCCCAGGGTGAGCGCCGCGGTCAGCGCCTGGTTCAGGGCCAACGTGGCCGGGTCCTGAAAGACGAATAGGTCGAGCACGATGTTGGTGTCGATCACCACGCGGGCGCGCGGCGCGGGCGGCAAAATCGCTGACACGGCTTTGCGCGGCGCTTATTTATCGCCAGCGGAGGGCGAACCAGCCGCCTTGGCCGCTGCGGCTTCTTTGGCCATACGCCCGGCGACCATGTCGAACTTGAACAGGCGGCATTCGATGGGGCCGTTCCACATGGGCACGCGGCGTGATTCTTTCAGGCGCATCTTGCCCGGCAGCTTCAGGTCGGGCGTGAGCACCCAGGCGCTCCAGCCGCTGAAGTTTTTCTTCCAGTGGCTGGCCAACTGGCTGAAGAATTCGCCGCCGTCCTCGGTGTGGGCGAGTTCGCGCGCGCCAAAGCGGCCTTGTTGCGCGTCGCCTTCAAAGTCGTCTTGCGGCGCGTGGTCATGGCGGCGTCCGGCACCGGCCACGCCGCCCACTTCGATACGCTCGCCATAGGGCGGGTTCAAAATCATCACGCCGCCGCCCGTGGCAGATACGTCAATGGGCGGCATGCGCTGCAAAGCATCGCCGCCGCGAAACTCAATCACATCGGCCACGCCCGCACGCTCGGCGTTGCGCTGCGCAAAGTCAACCATGCGAAAAGACACATCGCTGCCGTAAATCAGCGCGGGCTGCCCCGGCTCGGGTTTGACCACCGCTTCTGCGGCTTCCTTTTTCATCTCGGCCCATTCCTGGGCGCGAAAGGGCACAAACTTTTCAAAGGCAAAGCGCCGCAGCGAGCCCGCCGCGATATTGCAGGCGATTTGCGCGGCCTCAATCAACACCGTGCCGCTGCCGCAGCAGGGGTCGTACAGGGGCAATAAATCGTCGTCGCCCGAGGCCCAGCCGCTGGCGGCAATCATGGCCGCAGCCAGGGTTTCTTTCAGGGGCGCGTCGCCCTTGTCCTCGCGCCAACCGCGTTTGAACAGCGGCTCGCCCGAGGTGTCGATGTACAGCGAACAGGCGTCGGTGGTCAGGTGGGCGTAAATGCGCACGTCAGGCCACTGCGTGTCCACGTTGGGCCGCACATTGCCCGAGGTTTCGCGAAAGCGGTCGCACACCGCGTCCTTGACCTTGAGCGCGGCAAAGTTCAGGCTGGTCAGCGGGCTGTGTTGCGCCGTAATTTCAATCTTGATACTTTGGCGCGGCGTAAACCAGCGTTCCCAGGGCACGGCCATGGCGGCGCGGTACAGGTCAGCTTCGCCCCGGTATTCGGTGTACGACACCAACACCAGCACGCGCTGCGCCAGGCGGCAATGCAGGTTCAGGCGCATCGCGTCGCTCAGGGACGTGCGCACCGCCACGCCACCGCGCTGCTTGGTGATGCAGCCCGGCGGCAGGCCGGTGATCTGCAGAATTTCGGGGGCGAGATAGTCTTCCACCCCGGCGGCGCAGGGCAAAAAGAGTTGGAGCTGGTTCAAACGGTTTCCTTCAAAGCGCTTTGCGCAAACTGGCTGGGGCAATTTTGAGCCCCTCGCGGTACTTGGCCACGGTGCGCCGGGCGCATTCAATGCCTTGTTCTTTCAGCATCTCGGACAACTGGTTGTCGCTGAGCGGTTTTTTGCTGCTCTCGGCGGCGATAAATTGCTTGATGATGGCGCGCACCGCCGTGCTGGACGCGCTGCCGCCCGACTCGGTGTCCAGGCCCGAGCCGAAGAAATACTTCAACTCAAACGTGCCAAAGGGCGTGGCCATGTACTTGGCTGTGGTCACGCGGCTGATGGTGGACTCGTGCAGGCCGAGTTCTTCGGCAATCTCGCGCAGCACCAGTGGGCGCATGGCCAACTCGCCGTGGGTAAAAAAGCTTTTTTGCCGCTCCACCACCGCAGTGCTCACGCGCAATATGGTGTCAAAGCGCTGCTGGATATTTTTGATGAACCAGCGCGCCTCTTGCAGCCGCTGCTGCAGACCGGCGTGGCTGGAGCTTGACTTGTGGTTGCGCAGCACGTTGGCGTAAATGTCGTGCACCCGCAGGCGCGGCATCACATCGGGGTTAAGCTGCACCCGAAACTTCGGCGTGGCGCCCGGTTTGTGGATGGCGCTGACCAGCACGTCCGGCACCACGATGTTGCGCTCCACATCGACAAAGCGCCTGCCCGGCTTGGGTTCCAGGCGCGCAATCAGCGCAATGGCTTCACGCACCAGCGCATCGCTGCCCACGCCCAGGGCGACCAGGCGCTTGACGTCGCGCCGCGCCAAAAAGTCCATGGGCTGCTGGCAAACGCGCAAAGCCACTTCCAGCACCTCAGGTGCCAAGTCGTGTGCGGGCGCGTCCGTGTCCAGATCGGCCAGCAGGGCGCGCACCTGCAGGCGCAGGCATTCGCCCAGGTCGCGCGCGCCCACGCCCACCGGCTCCAGGCTGTGCAGCAGGCCCAGCGCCACCGTAAAGTGGTGCACCAGGTCTTCGATTTGTTCCAGGTCGTCACCGGCCAGGCCTTGTGCCAGCGCTTCGAGCGGGTCTTCCAGGTAACCGTCGTCGTTGAGCGACTCGATCAAAAAGCGCAGGGCCGCGCTGTCGGTGTCGCTCAGGCGCAGGCGCAGCGCCTGGCGCAGCAAATGCGCTTGCAGCGACTCTTGTACGCGTGCCAGCTCGGTGGCGTCCTTGTCTTCGTCGTCGCCCAGGTTGTTGGTGCGCGCTTTGGCGTCGCCGCCCCATTCGCCGTCGTCGGGCGTGGTTTCGGTCGTGCCGTCGCCTTCCCAGCTCACGCCGTCGTCGCCGGGCTCGGCGCTCAGGGGCGTGGCGTCCTGGTCTTTGTTGTCGGTGCTGCTGCTGGAAAAATCTGTGGTTGTGCTGGGTGCGTATTCGCTAATGCGGTCGCCATCGCTCACCGGCATATCGGCCTGCGCCAGCCCAAACTGCTCGCGCTCGGCGGCCTCGTGGTCCATTTCGAGAAAGGGATTGACTTCGAGCATCTGCTCAATCTCTTGCCCCAGTTCCAGCGTGGAGAGCTGCAACAACCGAATCGACTGCTGCAACTGCGGCGTCAGCGCCAGATGCTGCGAGACGCGAAGAGAAAGACCTTGCCTCATGCTAGAACCCGAAGCCGCGCAGGGCCGCCCCAAGCGGTTTGCACCCCCTCGGGGGGCAGCGCAGTACACGCAGTGACAAGCGTGGGGGGCATATTCACATTTTGAAGTTCTCGCCCAAGTAGACCCGGCGCACTTCGGCGTTGTGGACTATCTCGGACGGGGTGCCTTCTGCCAGCACGTTGCCGTCGCTGATGATGTAGGCGTGGTCACAAATGCCGAGCGTTTCACGCACGTTGTGGTCGGTGATGAGCACGCCGATATTGCGGCTCTTGAGGAAGTTGATGATGCGCTGGATCTCGATCACCGCAATCGGGTCAATGCCGGCAAAAGGCTCGTCAAGCAAGATAAAGCGCGGCTGCGTGGCCAGGGCACGGGCAATTTCCACGCGGCGGCGCTCGCCGCCTGAAAGCGCCAGCGCAGGCGACAGGCGCAAATGGTCCACCCGCAGGTCTTGCAGCAGCGCGGTCAGGCGCGACTCGATTTCGGTTTTGGACAAGGGCTTGCCGTCAGCGCCGCGCTGCAGTTCGAGCACCGCGCGCACGTTGTCCTCGACATTGAGCTTGCGAAAGATCGACGCTTCCTGCGGCAAATAGCCCAGGCCTAAGCGGGCGCGGCGGTGGATGGGCATGTGCTCAATGCGCTGGCCGTCAATGGTGATCTGGCCGGCACTGGCGCGCAGCAGCCCCACGATCATGTAAAACGACGTAGTCTTGCCCGCACCGTTGGGCCCGAGCAGGCCGACCACTTCGCCGGTGCGCACGGCCAGCGACACGTCGCGCACCACCTGGCGTTTGCCGTAAGAGCGCTGCAAATGCTGCGCTTCAAGCAGACCGATGGCGGTGTTGCCCGAAGCCGGGGCACCAGGCGCTTGGGTCTCGGTGGGCTCAGCCATGCTGCCGACGCCAAAATTCATGGGGTTTTGCCTTCGGGCTTGGGCGTGAGCGTGGCGCGTACGCGGCCTTTGGTACTGGCGCCGGGCGCGCTGCCGTCTACGTTGAACTTGTCGGTCAGGTTTTCGTAAACGATGATGGCGCCGGTCACTTCGTCGGCCAGCGTAGTGCCGCGGTAACGGCGCAGTACCGCGTTTTTCTCAAAGCGCACCGTGTCGGCCTTGCCGTTGTAGACCAGGGTGTCGCCCTGGCCTTCGATAAATTCGTCCACGCTGTCGCGCTTTTGGCGGAAAAAGGCCGGTTCTGCCGCCGATCCGGTGACGGTGCCGTACTGGTAGCCCTCGGGGTCTTGGCGGACCTCAAGTTTGGCGCCGCGAATGACGATGCTGCCCTTGGTCAGCACGACTTTGCCGGTAAACACGGTGGTTTGCTGCAAGTCGTCGTAGCGCAGGACGTCGGATTCGACGTTCATGGGCTTGTTGCGGTCCGCCTTTTCAGCCCAGGCCTGGGGGCTGAGCGCGGCGCAGGCCAGAAGCAGGGCGGTGGAAAAAATTTTCATAAAGGCACGAAACTTGCTGCGGGTGGTTTTCTTGCATTGTAGCCACCGAAATTGCCCAGCAGCGCACTATTCGTGCCCGATCCGCACCCTATCTTTGCAGCCCAGGTGTCCAGGTCGCAGGCCGCTCATGCGGCCGTGGTTCAGGCTTTTTTCGGCGTCTTGGCTGCGGCCGGGCGCAGGTCGGCGACCAGGGCGTCCACCACTTGCAGCGCGCGCTCCATGCTCTTGGCCAAGCTGCCGTCGGTGTAATAACGCCCGCCCACGCCCAGCGCAGGCACGCCTTCGACCTTGTAAGCGTTTTGCAATTGGGATGCGCGCTGGGTCTTGGTCACCACGCCAAAAGAGTTGTATTCGGTCAAAAACTTGGCGCTGTCCACGCCGTTCTTGCCCATCCATTCCACAATGGCCTCGCCGGTGGCGAGCTTGAGTTTGTCCACGTGAATGGCCGCAAACACCTTGGCGTGCATTTTTTCCACCAGACCCATGGCTTCGAGCGCGTAGTACAAGCGCTGCTGCGGCGCAAAGCTGGCGTTGAAGGCAATGGGCACGCGGCGAAAGGCCACGTCCTTGGGCAATTGTTTGACCCAGGCGGCAAGCGTTGGTTCAAAGGCGTTGCAGTGCGGGCAGCTGTACCAAAAGAACTCCACGACCTCGACCTTGCCCGCTGGGGCCTCGACGGTGGCGGGCGTTTCCAGCACCATGTAGTCGGTGCCAGCCACGGGTTTTGCGACTTGGGCTTGGGCGCCAAAGCCCGCAGTCAGGGCGGTAAGTGCCACCAGGGCTTGCGAAAATTCACGGCGTTGCAGCGTCATACCTACTCCAAAAAATGGACCAAAAACAAAAGGGGCGGCTTAGCGCTGGACCTTGACCAAGGCGGTTTCGTTGCCGGACTTGTCGAGCTTTTCTTTGGCGCGTTCGGCATCTTCCAGCTTCTCAAATGGGCCCACCCGCACCCGAAACAAGGGGCGACCGCCCTGTTCGCGCTCAGTGACCTTGGCGTCTACGCCGGTCAGGGCGAGCTTGGCGCGCTGCGACTGGGCGTCTTCGGGGGTGCGAAAAGCGCCCACTTGCACGTAATAAGCGGTTTGCGGCGCCTCGGCATTGCCGATCTTGGCCTTGGCCAGGGCGCCCAGCGGATCGGCGCTGGCGGCGGCCTTGTCTTCGGGTTTGGGCGCAGCTTGCGGCGCAGGCGCTGGTGCAGCAGCCACCGGGGGCGTGCTGCTCAGGGGTGGTGGGGCATCCGCAGCAGGCGATTCGGGTGCCGGGGCTTTGGCGGCCGGTTTGCCTGACAACAGGGCGTTGGGATCCCAGTCCTTGTTTTTCTTGGACTCGGCCTCGTTTTGGTCGGTGCCGCGGGTTTGGCCCTTGTTCATAAAGGGCAGCGGCACCTTGGTGACGTAAACCGCCACGCCCAGCGCGATGCCCAAGCCCACCACCAGGCCCAGAATAAAGCCCAAAATCGTGCCGCCGCGCTGACTTTTCATTGTTTGTTACCCCTGTGAATTACATTTTGCGCGGTGCGCTCACGCCCAGCACCGCCAAGCCATTGTGCAACACCTGCGCCGTGGCTGCCACCAGCGCCAGGCGCGCCAGTTTGACGGCCTCCTCGTCCACCAAAATGCGTTCGGCGTCGTAGTAGCTGTGGTAGCAGGCGGCGAGTTCGCGCAGGTAAAAGGTGACGTCGTGGGGCGCAAAGCCTTCGGCTGCAGCGGTGAGCATTTCGGGGTATTTGGCCAGCAGCAGCATCAGGGCCTGTGCTTGGGGGCTGGTCAGGGCCGACAAGTCCACCTCTGCCAGGCCGGCTTCGTCGCCGCCCCAGGCAGCCAGTACCGAGCAAATACGCGCGTGGGCGTATTGCACGTAGTAGACCGGGTTGTCGTTGTTCTTGGCCACCGCCAGATCGACGTCGAAGGTGTATTCGGTATCGGGCTTGCGGCTGAGCAAGAAAAAGCGCACCGCGTCTTTGCTGGTCCATTCCACCAGGTCGCGCAGGGTGACGTAGCTGCCGGCGCGCTTGGAGATTTTGACTTCTGCCCCGCCGCGCACCACGCGCACCATGGTGTGCAACACGTAGTCCGGGTAGCCCAGCGGAATGTCCAGGTGGTGAAAGGCAGACGCCGCCTGCAGCCCGGCGCGCACCCGGGCAATCGTGCCGTGGTGGTCCGTGCCCTGGATGTTGACCACCTTGGTAAAGCCACGCTCCCATTTGGCCAGGTGGTAGGCCACGTCGGGCACAAAGTAGGTAAAGCTGCCGTCGCTTTTCTTCATGACCCGGTCTTTGTCGTCGCCGTAGTCGGTGGAGCGCAGCCACAGCGCGCCGTCTTTCTCGAAGGTTTTGCCGGCCGCCACCAGCGCGCCTACGGCCGCGTCCACCCGGCCGCTGGTGTATAGGCTGCTTTCCAGGTAGTAGTTGTCAAACTTCAGGGCAAAGGCCTGCAAGTCCAGGTCTTGTTCGCGGCGCAAATAGGCTACGGCAAATTCGCGCATGCCTTCCAGGTCATTGACATCGCCGCTGGCGGTGTAACTGCGGTCGTCGGCGGCCACGGTTTTGCCGGCCATAAAGTCGGCGGCGATCTCGGCAATGTAGTCACCGGCGTACGAGGCTTCGGGCCAGAGGTCGTCACCGGGCTTGACGCCCTGGGCACGCAATTGCGTGCTGGTGGCCAGGGTGTTGATTTGCACGCCGGCGTCGTTGTAATAAAACTCGCGGTACACATTCCAGCCCTGGCTGGCGTACAGATTGCAAATGGCGTCGCCCAGCGCCGCCTGGCGGGCGTGGCCCACATGCAGCGGGCCGGTCGGGTTGGCCGAGACAAATTCCACCAGCAGGCGCTGGCCTTTGGACGGTTGTTGGCCAAACAGGGCGCCTGCGGCCAGCACCTCGCGCACCACTTGCTGTTTGGCAGCAGGTTTGAGGCGGATGTTAATAAAGCCCGGCCCGGCGATCTCTAGCGCTTCCACCCATTGCGCGAACGCGGGCTGCGCCAGCAAGGCCGCAATCAGTTGCTCGGCCACCTGGCGCGGGTTGCGCTGCAACGGTTTGGCCAGTTGCATGGCGGCGGTGGTGGCAAAGTCGCCGTGGGCGGCCACTTTGGGCGACTCCAGCGCGGCTTTGGCGCCAGCGCCGGGCATCAGGGTTTCTAGGGCAGCGGCCAGCGCGTGCAGGAGTTCGGTTTTGACAAAAAGCATAGCCTCCGATTTTACGGCGCCTCACCCGGCGGCCCGTGTCTGGTGCGTGCGCCAGATACCACTGGCGCGTTGTATGCTGGAGCCTGCGCGGCAGAAGGGGTCTGCGCGCAGCACCGTCGGCAGCGACCGACGCTTCACTTTTAAACCATGGGAGTTTGTATGAAACGCATTTTTGTATTGATCGCTTTGGGTCTGGGATTTGCACTGTCCATGGGCGGCGCCCAGGCGGCCACCGACCAGCAAAACAAGATGGGCACCTGCAATGCCGACGCCAAAACCAAAGAACTCAAGGGCGACGAGCGCAAGAAGTTCATGAGCGAATGCCTGAGCGCCAAGCCAGCAGCGGCGGCTTCCGCGCCCGAGACCGGCACGCCGCAGCAAAACAAGATGAAGACCTGCAACGCCGACGCCAAGACCAAAGAGCTCAAGGGCGACGAGCGCAAGAAGTTCATGAGCGAGTGCCTGAAGGCCAAGTAAAAGCAAACTTGCCTTGAGGCGCCGCGGACCGCGCGGCTTTTTGAGCCTGCGCGTTTCGTCTTCAATCCATGCCTGCACCAGGCCAGAAAGCCCTTTCCATGAAAAAAACCATCCTGATCACTGGCGCGGGCACCGGCATTGGCCGTGACGCCGCTTTTGCATTGGCTGCGCGCGGCCACCGCGTGCTGGCCACCACGTTCAGCCTAGCGCAGGCTGATGCGTTGCGCGCCGAGGCCGCAAGTCGTAATGTGGTGATGGAGGTGCACAAGCTCGACATCACCGACGCCGCCGACCGCGCGCAGATTCTGGACTGGCCGGTGGACGTGCTGATTAACAACGCGGGCATGGGCGAATCGGGCTCGCTGGCCGAGGTGGACATGGAGCGCATTCGCCGGGTGTTTGAGATCAATGTGTTTGCCACCTTGGCGCTCACGCAACTGGCGCTGCGCGGCATGATTGCGCGCGGGCGCGGCACGGTGCTGTTTGTCAGCTCGATTGCCGGGCGCTTGCCCATGCCGTTTTTGATGCCGTATTCGATGACCAAGTTTGCGCTGTCCGCTGCCGCTGCCGGTCTGCGCGAAGAAATGGACCAGCTCGGCAAAGGCGTGCAGGTGGCGGTGATCGAACCCGGCGCTATCCATACCGGCTTTAACCAGCAGATGAGCGACAGCAAATACGCCTGGATGGACGAGAAGTCCTACTTTTACGGCCAAATGGCCGCCATGAAGGCCAAGGAAAAGCGCACGTTTGCGTTTCTGGAAGCGCGCAGCACCGACTCCATCGTCGCCAAAATCGTCCAGGCCAGCGAGGCAGCGCGGCCCCGGCTGCGCTATGTGGCGCCGTGGGCCCAGGGCGTGATGGTGCGGCTGGCGCGGATATTTGGCGTTTAGGCCAGAGGTGCTTGCGCCGGGCTAAACGCTCAGCGCAATCCCGGCAAACACGGCAAAGCCAACCCAGTGGTTGAGCCGAAACGCCTTGAAGCAGCCGTCCCGGCTGCGGTCGCGGATCAGGCCAAAGTGCCACAGCGCCTGCACCCCGGCAGCGGCTATACCGATCATCCAGTGCGTGTTCAAGGTCGAGGCGCCAAGCACTGCGCCCCAGACCCCCAGATAGGCGGCATAAAAGCCCATGATGGCCGCCACGTCCCAGCGTCCGAGCGTGATGGCCGAGGTCTTGATGCCAATGCGCAAGTCGTCCTCGCGGTCCACCATGGCGTATTCGGTGTCATAGGCCAGCACCCAAAACAGATTGCCTAGCAGCAGCAACCACGCCACCGGCGGCACCGCGCCGGTGACCGCCGCAAACGCCATCGGAATGCCAAAGCTGAAAGCCACACCCAACACCGCCTGCGGCATGGCGACCACGCGCTTGGCGTACGGATACACCAGCGCCACCGCCAGCGCGGCAAACGACCAGGCGATGGTGGCGGCGTTGGTCGTGAGCACCAGCGCAAACGCCAACAGCGCCAACACCGCGCCCACCAACAAGGCCTCGCGCACCGACACCCGTCCGCTGGTCACCGGCCGCTCGGCGGTGCGCTGCACATGGCGGTCAAACTCGCGGTCGGCCACGTCGTTGATGCAGCAGCCCGCGCTGCGCATCAGCACCGTGCCCAGCGTAAACACCAGCAATACATGCCAGCCCGGAAAGCCACCCGCCGCCAGCCACAGCGCGCTGAGCGTGGGCCACAGCAGCAGCAGCCAGCCGGCAGGGCGGCTCCAGCGGATGAGGTCGAGGTACAAGGACAAGCGGTTTGCCATGGCGCTACTCAAGACAGCCGCGTCACACCCGGCAATTCGCAGGCATACACCGCGTTGCGCAGCGCGGCAATGGCTTCATAGCGGGTAAAGCTGCGCCGCCAGGCCAGCACCACGCGCCGGGTGGGGGGCGGCGCGCCCTTGTCGTCTTGCACCGGCAGGTATTTGACGAAGGATTCGTCTTTGCCCCGTTTTTTGGCAACAAGTGCGTCGGCGGGCACGCTCAGGCGCGGCACCAGGGTAATGCCCATGCCGGCGGCCACCATGTGTTTGATGGTTTCCAGCGACGAGCCCTCAAAGCTTTTGCGAATGCCTTCGGCGTTGCTCGAAAAACGTGCAAATTCGGGGCAGACTTCCAGCACGTGGTCGCGAAAACAGTGGCCGTTGCCCAGTAGCAGCATAGTTTCGTTTTTGAGCTCGTCGGCGCTGACGCTGCTTTGCTGGGCCAGCGGGTGGCTGCGCGGCACCGCGGCAAAAAACGGCTCGTCATACAGCGGCGCCAGGGCTAGGCCGGCGTCCGGAAAAGGTTCAGCCAGGATGGCGCAGTCAATCTCGCCGGTGCGCAGCATTTCCAGCAGCTTCACCGTAAAGTTTTCCTGCAGCATGAGCGGCATCTGCGGCGTGCGGGTGATGACCTGGCGCACCAGGTCGGGCAACAAATAGGGCGCAATGGTGTAGATCACCCCGAGCTTCAACGCGCCGGCCAGCGGGTCTTTGCCGCGTTTGGCGATGTCTTTGATATTGGCGGCTTGTTCGAGCACGCTTTGCGCCTGGCGCACGATTTCTTCACCCAGCGGCGTGACGGTAACTTCATTGGCGCTGCGCTCGAACAGCTTCACGTCCAGCTCTTCTTCGAGCTTTTTCACCGCCACCGACAGGGTGGGCTGCGACACAAAGCAGGCATCCGCCGCCTTGCCAAAGTGCCGCTCGCGGGCCACGGCGACGATGTATTTGAGTTCGGTCAGGGTCATGGGGCGGCGTCTTTCACCAGTTTCAGCAATTTCACCGGGGGCTTCCAGGCCTTGGCAGCGGCGCGCTGGGCAAATTTTTTGTCATCAAAAGTGGCCACGCTGGCGCACTGGCGGCAAGACGCGTGGTGCAGCGCGTCGGCAAAGTCAAAACCGTCGCGCAGCGCCGTGGTGGCAGAGAGGCAGGCCGGGCGGTCTTCCAGCTCTAGGTTGGGCAGCGAGAGCAGGTGCTCGAATACTGCCGCGATGTCGTTCACCGGGCTTTTGTAGTAGCCGCGCAGCACCCATTCCAGCTCTAACAGCACGGTTTTGGCCACAAACAGGCGCTTTCCGCTGTCGATCAAGGCCTTGGCGGCCTGGCTTTGTCGCTGTGTGGGCGCGTCGTCGCTGGCCACGTAGTAGCGCGCCAGCACATTGGTGTCCAGGCCAATCATGGTTCCTGGGCCAGGCTGGCGGCGTCATAGTCGGCGGGAACTGCCGGGCGGCGGCTGCGGATCAGCCCAAAGCCAGAGGCGGCCAGGTCGCGCGCGGCGGGCGCGGGTCGCAGTGCGATGTGGTCGCCCTCAATCTCGAAGCAGACCGCCGTGCCCGTGTGCAAGCCAAAGTGGCGCCGCAAATCGCGCGGAATGGTGATCTGGCCTTTGCTGGTGATGGTGGGTTGCATGGCGGCGGGTGTCCTGAAAAGCGGTTTGGGGCCCTTGAAAGCAAAAGTAAGAGCAGGTAATACTATCACGGCCATGCCGCCGCAGGCGGGTCGGTGGGGTGGTGGATTAATCTGGGCAAACCGCCACTTCAGGCTTTCAAAAACTCCGCCTTGGTGCCCAACCAGCGTTGCACGTGTTTGTTTGCCAGCGCCGGGTGGCGGTCCAGCAGCAGGGGGGCCTCGTGGCGGGCCCATTCCAGAATGGCGTCGTCGGTGGCCAGGTCGGCAAAGCGCAGCATGGCGTCGCCGGACTGGCGGGCACCCAAGAATTCGCCGGGGCCGCGAATTTCCAGGTCGCGCCGGGCGATCTCAAAGCCGTCATTGGTCTCGGCCATGGCGCGCAGGCGCTCGCGGGCCGTTTCACTCAGGCGCGGCGCGTCGCCGGTCGAATACAGCAGCACGCAGGCCGATGCCGCCGCCCCGCGCCCCACGCGCCCGCGCAATTGGTGCAACTGGCTCAGGCCAAAGCGCTCGGCATGGTCGATCACCATGAGCGAGGCATTGGGCACGTCCACGCCCACTTCAATCATCGTGGTGCTCACCAGCACGGCGGTGCGGCCCTGCACAAACTCCGCCATCACCGCCTTTTTCTCGTCGCTCGCCAGGCGTGAATGCAGCAGGCCCACGTTGAACTTGGCGTCGGGTGACTCCAGCGCCGCGCTGATTTCGGCGTGGGTCTCAGTCGCGCTGCTCAGGTCCAACGCCTCGCTTTCCTCAATCAGCGGGCACACCCAATACACCTGGCGGCCTTGGGCCACCTGGGCGCGAATGCGCTCGATCACCTCGTGGCGGCGCGCCTCGTGCACCACCTTGGTGACGATGGGCGTACGCCCGGGCGGCAGCTCGTCCAGGGTGGAAACGTCCAGGTCGGCGTAGTAGCTCATGGCCAGAGTGCGCGGAATGGGCGTGGCCGTCATCATCAGCAAATGGGGCTCCAGGCTGGCGTGCTGCAGTTTGTCGCGCAGGGCCAAGCGCTGGGCCACGCCAAAGCGGTGCTGCTCGTCAATCACCGCCAGCGCCAGATTTTTGAACTGCACCTTGGTCTGGATGATGGCGTGCGTGCCCACTACCAGCTTGGCCTCGCCGCTCTCAATGAGGGCAAGCATGGCGCGCCGGTCCTTGGCTTTTTGCGTGCCGGTGAGCCAGGCGGTGGTGATGCCCAGGGGTTCGAGCCAGCCCAGCAGCTTGCGGAAATGCTGCTCGGCCAAAATTTCGGTGGGCGCCATCAGCGCGCATTGCCAGCCGGCGTCCATGCAGATGGTGGCGGCCAGCGCGGCCACCACGGTTTTGCCCGCACCCACGTCGCCTTGCAGCAGGCGGTGCATGGGCACGGGGCGTGCCATGTCCAAGGCAATCTCAGCGCTCACCCGACTTTGGGCCCCGGTCAGCGCAAAGGGCAGGGCGCCGAGCAGGCGCTGGTGCAAGCTGCCCGCACCATCAGCCAGGGCCAGCACCGGGGCGCGCAGCGCGGCCCGCGCGCGGCGCGACTGCAGTTGCGAGAGTTGTTGCGCCAGCAGCTCTTCGGCCTTGAGCCGCTGCCAGGCCGGGTGGCTGTGGTCCATCAGCGCGTCCACCGACACATCGGGGCGCGGGTGGTGCAAAAACGCCAGCGCCTCGTGCAGCGTCCACAGGCCCTGGCGGCTGTCGTGCTGCAGCGGGCTCAGGTCGCCCGGGGCAAAGGTGTCCGACAAATCAGCGCGCGCCAGGCCGCTGAGCACCGCCTTGCGCAAATAGCTTTGCGGCAGACCGGCCACAGTGGGGTAAATCGGCGTAAGCGTCTTGGGTAAATCGCCCCCGGCGGCGCGAAAACTGGGGTGCAACATGGCCCAACCCATAAAGCCGCCCCGAATTTCGCCGCGCACCCGCACCTGCTGGCCTACGGCCAGCGCTTTTTGCTGCGCCGGGTAAAAGTTGAAAAAGCGCAGCGTGCAGGTGTCCGATCCGTCGTCCACCGTCACCACCAGCTGCTTGCGCCCGCCAAAGCTGACTTCGCTGTGCGTCACACGCGCTTCGATTTGTACCACCTCGCCCTCGCGCGCATCACTCAGGCGCACGATGCGGGTTTCGTCTTCGTAGCGCAGTGGCAGGTGCAGCGCCAGGTCAATGTCGCGGTACAGGCCGAGCTTGTGCAGCGCTTTTTGCGGCGCAGACAGGGGCGTGGCGGCAGGTTTGGCTGTATCGCTCAAGCGGCGGGCCGGGCGCGGGGCCGGTGTGCGGGTGGCGTGGGCGGGGTTTTCATGGGCTTTTTTTGAGGCTCCATGCTAGTCCATCGGGCAAGCCCGGTCAAAGAAAGGCGCGCGCCTGCGGGTGCTGCCCCACGCTGGTGCGTAGGCCGCTCGGCGGCAGTTAAACTTCCCGCTGACTTCAATTTGTCATCTGACTGACATCACACCTGGGGAATCCTGCAATGTTTTTTGGCAAGCTGCTGCCGCGCGAAGGCAATTTTTTTGAGCTGTTCAACCAGCATGCGACGCGCATTGTCGAGGCGGCGCACGCGTTTTCTGGCCTCGTGGCCAATTACAGCGACCTGGAAAAGCGCGAGGCCTACAACCGCGAGGTGGACAACGCCGAGCGCGCGGCTGACCGCATCACGCACGAGGTCAACCGCATGTTGCACAAGACCTTCATCACGCCGATTGACCGCGAGCAGATCCACTCGCTCATCAACACCATGGACGACGTGGCCGACCTGATCCAGGATTCGGCCGAGACCATGGCGCTGTACGACGTGCGCCACATGACCGACGAAATCGTACGCCTTACCGACGTGAGCGTGCGCTGCTGCGAACGCCTCAAGCACGCGGTGACCCTGATCGACAAGCTCCACGACGCGGCCACGGCCGAAGCTGCGCTCAAGACCTGCGAAGAAATTGACCGCCTGGAGTCTGACGCCGACCGCATCATGCGTTCGGCCATGAGCAAGCTGTTTCGCGAGGAGCCCGATGTGCGCGAGCTCATCAAACTCAAGGCGATTTACGAGCTGCTGGAAACCATCACCGACAAGTGCGAGGACGTGGCCAACCTGATTGAGGGCATCGTCCTCGAAAACTCCTGATCCGCAGGCTTTCGCATGCAAACCGTACAAACCGCCCTGTGGGTCGTGGTGCTGCTGGTGGCGCTGGCCATTGCGTTTGACTTCATGAACGGCTTCCATGACGCCGCCAATTCGATTGCCACCGTGGTGTCCACCGGCGTGCTCAAGCCGGCGCAAGCGGTGCTGTTTGCCGCCTTTTTCAACCTGGTGGCGATCTTTATCTTTCACCTGAGCGTGGCCGCCACCGTGGGCAAGGGCATTGTGCAGCCAGGCATCGTGGACACGCACGTGGTGTTTGGCGCACTCTTGGGCGCCATCGCCTGGAACCTGGTGACCTGGTACTACGGTATTCCCAGCAGCTCGTCGCATGCGCTCATTGGCGGCATTGTGGGCGCGGTGATGGCCAAGTCGGGCGCGGGTGCGCTGGTCTCGGGCGGCGTGCTCAAGACGGTGACTTTTATCTTTGTCTCGCCGATTTTGGGCTTTTTGCTGGGCTCGCTGATGATGTTTGTGGTGGCCTGGGTGTGCAGGCGTGCCACGCCGTCCAAGGTGGACCGCTGGTTTCGGCGTCTGCAACTGGTGTCCGCCGGGGCGTACAGCCTGGGGCACGGCGGCAACGACGCGCAAAAAACCATCGGCATCATCTGGATGCTGTTGATTGCCACCGGCTACGCCCAGGCGGGCGACGCCGCGCCACCGACCTGGGTCATCGTCAACTGCTACACCGCCATTGCCTGCGGCACCATGTTTGGCGGCTGGCGCATCGTCAAGACCATGGGCCAAAAGATCACCAAGCTCAAACCGGTGGGCGGGTTTTGTGCCGAAACGGGCGGCGCCTTGACGCTGTTCCTGGCCACCGCGCTGGGCATTCCCGTGTCCACCACGCACACCATTACCGGCGCCATCGTCGGTGTGGGCGCCACCCAGCGCGCCAGCGCCGTGCGTTGGGGCGTGGCGGGCAACATCATCTGGGCCTGGATCTTTACCATTCCTGCCAGCGCCTTTGTGGCGGCGGTGGCGTACTGGGTCAGCATGCAGCTGTTCTGAGCGGGCGTGCGGCCGCAGGCCGCGCCGCTTCAAGCCGCCTTGGCTCGGGCGTCTTGCCGCACCCTGCGGTGGGAGAATCGCGCCCTTCTTTTCCTTTTTCTTTACTTGGAACGGGCCTGTCCGGCCCTCAAGCACCATGACACGTCCCTACACCCTGAGCGATTTTGACTTCGCCCTGCCCGAACATCTCATCGCCCAGCAGCCCGCCCCCCAGCGCAGTGGCGCGCGCCTGCTCGATGCCAGTGGCGCCCAAGCAGTGGATCGCATCTTTCACGCACTCCCCAGCCTGCTGCGCGCGGGCGACCTGCTGGTGTTCAACGACACCAAGGTGCTCAACGCCCGCCTGTTTGGCGAAAAAGCCACCGGCGGCAAGCTCGAACTGCTGGTCGAGCGCGTGCTAAGTGGCAACCAGGTGGCCGCGCATTTGCGCGTGAGCAAAAAGCCCGCCGTGGGCGAAACCGTGTCGCTGCACAGCGCGCCCGGCCACGCCGACGGCCTGCGCGCCACGCTCTTGGGGCGCTGGCCCGACGCGCAGGGGCCGCTGTTTCGCTTTGTGCTGTCCAACGACGCGGGCGACGACTCCTACACGCTGATGGAGCGCCACGGCCACATTCCGCTGCCGCCCTATATCGCCCGTCAGCAAGACGGCGCCGACCCGGACGCGGCGCAAGACGCGCAGCGCTACCAAACCGTGTTCGCCAAAAACCCCGGCGCGGTGGCCGCGCCCACGGCCGCGCTGCACTTTGATGCGGCCCTCTTGGCGCAG
>CANBVJ010000047.1 GCA_947372865.1 Comamonadaceae bacterium | reverse complement strand
AAATTGCGGTATCGTTACTGTACAAATAAACAGCATGCACACAAATAGTGCGGCGGCGGACGTTGGAATTTCTATTCACGCACCGTTTCAGGGAGTTGTCACATGGGTTTGTCTTTGGTTCAAAGCCGCGTCTTGCTGGGGCTGGATGCCTTGCAAGTCACCGTTGAAGTGCACATGGCCAACGGCCTGCCCAGCTTTACGCTGGTGGGCCTGGCCGATGTGGAGGTGAAAGAGGCGCGCGAGCGGGTGCGCTGCGCCATCCAAAACGCGGGGCTGGAGTTCCCGCACAACAAACGTATCACCGTCAATTTGGCACCGGCCGATCTGCCCAAAGACTCGGGCCGGCTGGACCTGCCCATTGCCCTGGGCATTTTGGCGGCCAGCGGGCAAATTGACGGCGCACGCCTGGCGGACTACGAATTTGCGGGTGAACTCTCGCTCTCGGGCGCCTTGCGCCCGGTGCGCGGCGCGCTGGCCATGGCCCTGGCCTTGCACACGGCGCGGGTAAGCACCCGCTTGGTGCTGCCCCCGGCCAGCGCTGAAGAAGCCGCGCTCGTCCCCGGCGCCCAGGTCTACCGCGCCGTCCATTTGCTGGACGTGGTGCGCCAGTTTGCCCCCGAGGGCAGCGTGGCCGCGCCCGACGGCCCGCCGGGAGACGAGGGCTGGGTGCGGGTCTGCCCGGCGCCAGTGTGCGAGGGGGACGTGCTAGCCGACCTGGCCGACGTCAAAGGCCAGGCCGGCGCCAAGCGCGCGCTGGAAATTGCCGCGGCCGGCGGCCACAGCCTGCTTTTGGTGGGGCCACCCGGCGCGGGCAAATCCATGCTGGCCCAGCGTTTTGCCGGTCTGCTGCCGCCCATGTCCACCGACGAGGCGCTGCAAAGCGCGGCCATTGGCAGCCTGAGCGGGCGCTTTGACATTCGGCGCTGGGGCCTGCGCCCCACCGGTAGCCCGCACCACTCGGCCAGCGCCGTGGCCCTGGTGGGCGGCGGCTCGCCCCCGCGCCCCGGCGAAATATCGCTGGCGCACCACGGCGTGCTGTTTCTCGATGAACTGCCCGAGTTCCCGCGCAACGCCCTGGAAGCGCTGCGCGAGCCCCTTGAAACCGGCACCATCACCATCTCGCGCGCTGCGCGCCGGGCCGAGTTTCCGGCGCGCTTTCAGCTCATTGCCGCCATGAACCCCTGCCCCTGTGGCTATTTGGGCGCCACCACCCGCGCCTGCCGCTGCACGCCCGACCAGGTGAGCCGCTACCAAGGCAAGCTCAGCGGCCCGCTGATGGACCGCATCGACCTGCATGTGGAAGTTCCCGCCCTGCCCGCACACGAGCTGCTGGGCGCGCCAGCCGGCGAAGCCACCAGCAGCATCCGCGCGCGTTGCACACAGGCGCGCGAGCGCGCCACCGAGCGCCAGGGCAAAACCAACCAGGGGCTCACCGGTGGCGACATTGATCTGCACGTGCGCCTGGAACCGACGGCTGCCAAGTTTTTGCAAAGCGCGGCCGCGCAATTGGGTTGGTCGGCGCGCGGCACGCACCGCACGCTCAAGATCGCGCGCACCATCGCCGACCTGGCGGCCTCTGACACCACCACCCTGACGCACGTGGCCGAAGCCATTCAATACCGCCGCGCCCTGAAAAACGCCTGAGCGCAGGCCTGCCGCTTGCGGTTTAGGCGGGACAATAGGGGGACTTGGCGCTTTCTGTCGGGCCAAACCTGAATCCACTCCCACGTGTCTTATTCCCACATCCTGCAAGAAATATTCGGCTACGACCGCTTTCGTGGCCCCCAGCAAGACATCATTGAACACGTAGGCGGCGGCGGTGACGCCCTGGTGCTCATGCCCACGGGCGGCGGCAAATCGCTGTGCTACCAGATTCCGGCCATTGCCCGCCAGCGCGCGGGCCACGGGGTGACCATCGTCATCTCTCCGCTCATCGCCTTGATGCACGACCAGGTGGGCGCACTGCACGAGGCTGGCGTGAGCGCGGCGTTTTTGAATTCCACGCTCTCGGGCGAAGAGGCCTACCAGGTCGAACAGCGCTTGCTGCGCGGCGACATCACGCTCTTGTATGCGGCGCCCGAGCGCATCACCACGCCGCGCTTTTTGGCGCAGCTCGACGCGCTGTTCGAGCGTGGCCAGCTCAGCCTGTTTGCGATTGACGAGGCGCATTGCGTGAGCCAATGGGGCCACGACTTCCGCCCCGAATACCGGGCGCTGACCGTGCTGCACGAGCGTTTTGCCGGGGTGCCGCGCATGGCGCTGACCGCCACCGCCGACGACCTGACCCGCGCCGACATCCTGGAGCGCCTGCAACTGCAAGACGCGCGCGCCTTTGTCAGCAGTTTCGATCGCCCCAACATCCGCTACACCATCGTCGAAAAGCGCGAGGCCACGGCGCAGCTGCTGCGCTTTATTGAGCGCGAACACGCCGATGACGCCGGCATCGTCTACTGCCAGTCGCGCAAAAAAGTGGAAGATATAGCGCAAACCCTGTGCGAGGCGGGCATTGACGCGCTGCCCTACCACGCTGGCATGGACAGCAAACTGCGCCAAAGCCACCAAGACCGGTTCTTGCGTGAAGACGGCGTGGTAATGGTGGCCACTATCGCCTTTGGCATGGGCATTGACAAGCCCGACGTGCGCTTTGTCGCGCACTTGGACATGCCCAAAAACATCGAGGGCTACTACCAAGAGACGGGCCGCGCAGGGCGCGATGGCCTGAGCGCCGACGCCTGGATGTGCTACGGCCTCAATGACGTAGTCAATCAGCGCCGCATGATTGACGAAGGCCCGGCCGAAGAAGAATTCAAACAGGCCATGCGCGGCAAGCTAGAGGCGCTCTTGGGCCTGGCCGAGGCGATTGACTGCCGACGCACCCGCTTGCTGGCCTATTTTGGCGAAGCCAGCCAGCCCTGCGGCAATTGCGACAACTGCCTGAGCCCACCAGCCGTGTGGGACGGCACCCAGGCCGCGCAAATGCTTTTGTCCACCATTTACCGCATCCACAAGCTCAGTGGCATCAGCTTTGGTGCGGGCCAGTTGATGGACATCGTGCGCGGCAAAAAGACCGAAAAAGTGGCCCAACACGGCCATGAGCGCCTGAGCACCTTTGGCGTGGGCGCGCATTTGAGCGAGCTGCAACTGCGCGGCGTACTGCGCCAGCTGCTGGCCATGGGCGCGGTCATGGTGGATGTGCAGGCCTTCAACACCCTGGTGCTGACCGAGCAGTCGCGCGCCATTTTGAAGGGCGAGGTGCAGGTGCGCCTGCGCGAATCGGCGTCCTTGCCCAAGGCGCCAAAAGGCAAAGCCCTGCGCGCGGGCAGCAGTGTGAAGCCGCCCATCGCGCTCGACGGCGTGGCCCTGCAGCGCTACGCCGAACTCAAAGCCTGGCGCGCCGAGGTGGCGCGAGAACACAATTTGCCGGCCTATGTGATTTTTCACGACGCCACGCTGGCGGCGATCGCCCAGCGCGCGCCGCAATCCCTGGAAGACTTGCAGGGCATCAGCGGCATGGGGGCCAAAAAGCTCGAAGCCTACGCGCACGAAGTGCTGCGGGTGGTGGCGCTGAGCGCCTGAGGGACTTGGGAGGTCGGGGAGGAGCCGATTCGCTCGGGTCGGCACTCAAAAAGAGCGCGGGGGCGGACTTGCCGTCGCCCGCGTCAGGCGTCAATGGCGCTGGAAGTTGCTTTCATACGCCATGGCGGCGCCGCTCAGCGTGTTTTGCAGGCGCTGCATGGCGCGGTGGTGGCGCTCGCCGCAGGCCGCGTCGCTGGCATGCTGGCTATGGTGCTGCATCAGCGCCTGCAGCTTGGTGCGGCAAACGTCCAGGGCGCCAGCGAAATTAAGGGCGATATAAGCCGAATGGTCCGCACGCGTCTGGCGGTACTCGTCCGACCAGTAACTGAACAACTGCCACTTGTACGTGCCTTTTTCGGGCATTGCGATCGGTGTTTTTTGCATATACGTCAGGGTTAGGAAAACCAAGCAAGCAATTTATTGATATTGCTCACGCCTATCCATCACGCACCAGCTGCCAAGGCGGTTGACAGCGCCTCCGAAAAATTTACAAAAAGATACAAAAAGAGCCCCTTTGGGCGGCCCGGACAGCCAAAGCCCATGTTTTCGGGCCAAACCGGTGCGTTTCGCGGCCTTATGGGTAAAATCCGGGCCTTGTTGCGCCAAGCTTGGGCGCATCCCGTTTTTGAAAGAACCTCCCATGTCCGCACCCCACGCAGCTCCCCACGACAGCGCCAACACCGCTCCCCATGACGTGGTGGAAGAAATTGTGCCCATGATGCCCATCGTTTTGCCCATCGCGGGCGCCGTGCTCATGTTCTTGCTGGCCTTCATCGCGGTATCCATGGCCTAAGGGTCCGCGGTTTACCACTGACTACCCGCTGGCTCACCCCATTGACCGCCGCCGTGGCTGCTTTCCCGCTCCGTGTTGTCGCCCTGGGCGCGCTGCTCGGGGCCTTGTTGGCCGCTCCAACGCTGGCCGCCGCAGCAGAGGCTGCGCCCGCCGCCGCCTGCCCCGCGCTGCTGCAAAAAACCTTTAACCGCCTGCAAGACGACGCGCCCCAAAACCTGTGCCAGTACGCCGGCAAGGTGCTGCTGGTGGTCAACACCGCCAGCTACTGCGGCTTTACCCCGCAGTACGAGGGGCTGGAAAAGCTGTACGCCAACTACGGCGCGCAAGGTTTGGTGGTGTTGGGCTTTCCGTCCAACGACTTTGGCCAGCAGGAGCCGGGCAAAGGCAAGGACATTGCCGACTTTTGCTTTAACACCTACGGCGTGAAGTTCCCGATGTTCGAAAAATCGGTGGTCACCGGCAAAAACGCCAACCCGCTGTTTCTGGAACTGGCCAAGGCCGGTGGCGGCTCGCCGCGCTGGAACTTCTACAAATACCTCATCGGGCGCGACGGCAAGCTGATCGACAGCTATTCGAGCATGACCGCACCTGACAGCGCTTCGCTGCTCAGCGACGTCAAAAAGGCGCTGGCCCAGCGCTGAGCGTCCCCGGGGCGACCGGTCGCGTCGCTCCTCTCCATTCCCCCCGGAATTTTGGCCGCGAGAGGCCTGGACCTTGGGCTAAATCCAACCCTGGCGCCACAGGGCCGGGTCGCGCAGCAGGCGCCAGTCCATGCGGATCACGGCCTTGGAAAACACGGCTTCAAGCTCTATCGCCTCGACGCCCTGCAAGGGCGGCTCGCAGGCAATGACTTTGGACACCAAAAAATGCTTGTTCTTGGCCACTGGCGCCACCGCCGTCCATTTGCTCAAGAGCAGCTTTTTGGGTTGTAGCGGGTTCATGCGGGTGTCTGCGGGGCGGGCAGCGCGTGGGCTTGCAGTTGGGCCAGGGTGACGATATCGAGCGCCTTGGCGTGGGTGGCTTCCAGGTGCACGGGTGGCGCCACACCAGCTTCCAAGGCTTCTTTCCAGCGCAGGGCGCACAGGCACCAGCGGTCGCCGGCTTGCAGGCCGGCAAAGCGGTATTCGGGCCGGGGCGTGGACAAATCGTTGCCCCGCTGGCGCGAATAGGCCAAAAACTCAGCGGTAACGCGGGCGCACACCACGTGCGTGCCCTGGTCTTGGTCATTGGTGTTGCAGCAGCCATCGCGAAAAAAACCAGTAATCGGGTCAAAAGAGCAGGCCAGCAGCGCGGTACCCAAAACGTTCAAAGCAGTCATAGAAAAAGTGCCCGCGTGCAGGCGGGCAAAAGTGCGGTGGGCGCCGCCGTCTGCCAGCAGGCGGCAAAATCGGGCGCGTTACATCAATGCAAAGCCTGATACTGCCACAGGCGGCCCCACCCCAGCGTTTGGCAGGGATTGGCGCCGCAGCCTGAATCCAAGAAAACCACCATGCAAGACCAGCCGCAAACCGATACAAATCCTGAACCTGCCCCAAACCCTGCACCGTCGGCCCTGGTGGCGGCGCTGGGCTACGGCGGCTTGCTGCCTTTTGGCTTATTGGCGCTGGCGGTGTGCTGGCCCGGGGGCGACGGGCGGGATTTTTACGGGTTTGCGCTCGTGGCCTATGGCGCCACGATTGCCAGCTTTTTGGGCGCCATCCATTGGGGCCTTGCCATGCGCGATGGCGCATCCGAGCCGATTACTTACCTATGGGGCGTGGCCCCGAGTCTGGTGGCCTGGACAGCCTTGCTGCAGCCCACGCCCTGGGGTTTGCTGCTGCTGGCGGGCTTGTTGCTGGTGTGTTATGGCGTAGACCGGCGCCTGTACGCGCGCTACGAGTTGCAGGGCTGGCTGCCCATGCGCTTGCGCCTGACCTTGGTGGCCTGTGCAAGTTGCCTGGCGGCGGCGTGGGGGTTGCTGCGATGAACGCCGTGCAACTTCATGCCGATGAGTCAAAGCGCTGCGTGGTGAACAGCGGGCAACTGGATTGGGTTGCGTCGCCGCAAGCCCAGGTACAGCGGCGTTTGCTGGCGCGCGACGGGGGCGAGGTGGCGCGTGCCACCAGCATCGTGCGCTACGCGCCGGGCGCGCGCTTTGCGGCCCATGTGCACGATCTGGGTGAAGAAATTTTGGTGCTGGACGGGACCTTGAGCGACGAGGCGGGCGACTACGGGCCGGGCAGCTATATCAAGAATCCACCGGGCTCCAGCCACGCGCCGTATTCTGCGGATGGCTGCACGCTGTTTGTCAAACTGCGCCATCTGCAGCCGCACGACAGCGAACGGGTGGTGGTGGACACGCGGCGTGCACGTTGGTATCAGGGCATGGTGGGTGGCCTGACGGTGCTGCCGCTCTCTGAGTTTGGAACCACGCACACAGCCTTGGTGCGCTGGGCGCCGGGCACGTTTTTCAATCCGCACCGCCATTACGGGGGCGAAGAAATTTTCGTGGTCGAAGGCGTGTTTGAGGACGAGCACGGGCGCTACCCGCAGGGCTGCTGGATCCGCAGCCCGCACTTAAGCCAGCACCAGCCTTTTAGCCGGGAAGGCTGCCTGATTTTGGTCAAGACGGGGCATTTGCTGGGCGCTTGAGGTGCTGGAGCAAGCAGCGCTGGCTTGAGGAAAAATTCAGGCCAAACTCAGGCCAGATCGCACTGCGCCAGGGGTGCGACTTCCGCCCATTCCTCGTCGGTGAACAGGCGTGAGCGGGTCAGAAAGGCTTTACCGTAGGAGCCTTCGAGCGAGAAGGTGCCGCCCTGGCCCTCGGTGACGTCGATGATGAGTTGGGTGTGTTTCCAGTATTCGTATTGCGACTTGCTGATGTAGAAAGGCACGCCGCCGATGTGGCCCAAGAGCACGTCGTAGGCGCCGATGGTGAGGTCGGTGGGAAGGTAGCAGTTGGCCGCGCTGTTGTCGCAGCAGCCGCCCGATTGGTGAAACATGAGTGCGCCGTGGTCGCGCTTGAGTTCTTCGATCAATTCGAGTGCCACTTCGGTCGCTTCTACGCGGTTGACCATGGTTTGTCTCCTTGTTGTTCCGGCTGTTTTTATTGCAGCGTTTTTGGCACTCGCAGCGCCGCAGCCGGTTAGGGCGGCCACCTCATGCTGGAGTACCAGAAAACGAAGTTTCGAGGTACTCAAATCGGTGTCCACCCTAACCGGCCGCAGCGCAGGTTTATGGGTGCGCAAACATATGGAAGTCTTTTCACTCTTGGTGCACAGCTTGCTTAGCGTAGTAGTCGGTGGGGCATCCCCCCGATTTCTGGTACCCCAGTATGAGGGGGGAGGCCCCACCGACTACTACGCGACCCGGCGCGAGATGACTTAACGTACTTTAGAAGAAACCGAGTTTGTTCTCGCTGTAGCTAACCAACAGGTTCTTAGTCTGCTGGTAATGGTCCAGCATGACCTTGTGGGTTTCGCGACCGATGCCGGACTCTTTGTAGCCACCAAACGCAGCGTGCGCGGGGTAGGCGTGGTAGCAGTTGGTCCAGACGCGGCCGGCCTTGATGGCGCGGCCCATGCGATAGGCGACGTTGCCGTTGCGGCTCCACACGCCAGCGCCCAGGCCGTAGAGCGTGTCGTTGGCAATGGCCAGGGCTTCGGCTTCGTCTTTGAAGGTGGTCACGGCCAGCACGGGTCCGAAGATTTCCTCCTGGAAGATGCGCATTTTGTTGTGGCCCTTGAACAGCGTGGGCTGCACGTAATAGCCGCCTTCCAAGTCGCCGCCCAGATGGGCTTGTGCGCCACCGGCCAGAACTTCTGCGCCTTCTTGTTTGCCCAGGTCGAGATAGGACAAGATCTTGGTGAGCTGCTCTTTGGAGGCTTGCGCGCCCATCATGCTGTCGGTGTCAAGCGGGTTCATGTGCTTGATGGCGGCCACGCGTTTCAGGACGCGTTCCATGAACTTGTCGTAAATGCTTTCCTGGATCAACGCGCGCGAGGGGCAGGTGCAGACTTCGCCCTGGTTAAAGGCAAACAAGACCAGGCCCTCGATGGCTTTGTCCAGGAACGCGTCGTCCTTGTCCATGATGTCGGCAAAGAAAATGTTGGGAGACTTGCCGCCGAGCTCCAGCGTGGCGGGAATCAGGTTGTTGGCCGCGGCCTGGGCGATCACGCGGCCGGTGCTGGTGGAGCCGGTAAAGGCGATCTTGGCGATGCGCTTGCTTGTGGCCAGGGGCAGGCCGGCTTCGCGGCCATAGCCGTTGACGATGTTGAGCACGCCTGGGGGCAGCAAATCGGCAATCAGCTCGGCCAGCAACAAAATAGAGATGGGCGTGCTTTCTGCGGGCTTGAGCACCACGCAGTTGCCCGCGCCAATGGCGGGGGCCAGTTTCCAGGCCGCCATAAGGATGGGGAAGTTCCAGGGAATGATCTGGCCGACCACGCCCAGGGGTTCCTGGAAGTGGTAGGCCACGGTGTTTTCGTCGATGTTGCTCAAAGCGCCTTCTTGCGCGCGCAGGCAGCCGGCAAAGTAGCGGAAGTGGTCCACGGTGAGTGGAATGTCGGCGTTCAGGGTTTCGCGGATGGCCTTGCCGTTGTCCACGGTTTCGGCGTAGGCCAGCAGCTCCAAGTTGGCTTCAATACGGTCGGCGATTTTGAGCAGGACGTTGGCGCGGTCAGCGGCAGGGGTTTTGCCCCAGGCGTCTGCGGCGGCGTGGGCGGCGTCCAGGGCCAGTTCGACGTCTTCGGCGCTGGAACGTGCGACCTTGGTATACACCTTGCCGCTGATGGGCGTAATCACATCAAAGTACTGGCCCTTGACCGGGGCGACAAATTTGCCGCCAATGAAGTTGTCGTAATGGGCTTTGTATTGGATCAGTGCGCCAGCGGCGCCGGGAGCGGCATAAATCATTCGGATCTCCTGGAGGGTTTGAAAAGGTTGCGCCCGTCTCGTGGCGGTGTGCACCGCAGCTCTTTTTGCAAGCCCCATGCCCGCCACGCGCGTCCAAGGGTTTATCCCTAGGGTTTGGCGCTATCTGGGCCGAAATAGCGGTTTTTAGTGGCAAAAAGGGGCCAAAGCCGTCCCAAATGGGCATCAGCAGCCTGTCACTGTCCGCCTTGGCCGCTTGACACCTGTAACAAATTGGAACGATTGCACGCGCCTTTGCGCAACGGGGCTTGCGCTGCCTGGGCGCATCGATACACTGATTTGATAAATACCAGTGGCGCCGCTCGGCGCCCCAGGAGACAAACCATGCGTGAACATTCCCTGCTGCCTGCGCCCGTGCTCAGGCAGGCCCGCCAGCAGTGGCTCGAACAAGGTGTGGGCCTTTCGTCGGCCATTGACGCGCGGGTCACGCGCTCGTGGCAGCGCAGCCTGGCCGCCGGTCTGTCGCCCATGGGCCGCCTGTCGTGCACGGACAACCTCAGCGGCGTGGCCCTGCAGCGCGCCCGCACGCAAAACCACGACCTGGTAAACCAGTCGCAACCCATCATGGAATACCTGTTCGAACAAGTGCGCCACAGCCACAGCATGGTGATCTTGTCCGACCAAAACGGCGTGCTAATGCACACCCTGGGCGACCTGGACTTTTTGAGCAAGGCCGACCGCGTGGCCCTGAAATGCGGCGCGTCCTGGCACGAGAGCCAGCGCGGCACCAACGCCATTGGCACGGCGCTGGCCGAGACCGACGAGGTGGAAATCCACGGCGCCGAGCATTATCTGGACCGCAACGGCTTTTTGACCTGCGCGGCCTCGCCGATTGTGTCGGCCACCGGCGCGCTGATGGGCATTTTGGACATTTCGGGCGACCACCGCAGCCGCCACCCCCACACCCTGGGCCTGGTGTCCACAGCGGCGCGCATGATCGAAAACAAGCTGGTGCTGTCGGCCTGCCAGCACCAGATCGTGCTGCGTCTGCATGCGCGCGCCGAAGGCATTGGCTCGGTGGCGCAAGGCGTGCTAGCCCTGTCCAACGATGGCTGGGTGGTGGGCGCCAACCGCCGCGCGCTGGAAATGCTGGGCCTGCGCCGCCAAGACATTGGCGCCACCCAAGTGCACCATGTGTTTGACTGCCGCATGGACGCGCTGGTTGCCAGCGCCCACAAGGCCGCCGGGCGGCCCCTGGCGCTGCACACGCTGCAAGGCCTGGCGCTGTTTGCGTCGGTGCAGATGGCGCCGCACCTGTCGGTGCGGGCGCAGCCCATGCGCAGCGAGCCCGCGCCCGACGCCTTGGCCCAGCTCGACACCGGCGACGTGCGCTGGGGCGCCGCCGCCGCCAAAGCCCGGCGCGTGGCGGACAAAGACATTCCCGTCTTGCTGCTCGGTGAGTCTGGCGTGGGCAAAGAGCTGTTTGCCAAAGCCCTGCACGACAGTTCGGTGCGCAAGGCTGGCCCGTTTGTCGCCATCAACTGCGCGGCCTTGCCCGAGCACCTGATCGAATCCGAACTCTTTGGCTACGCCCCCGGCGCCTTTACCGGCGCGCGCAAGCAAGGATCAAGCGGACGCCTGCGCGAGGCCCAGGGCGGCACCTTGTTTCTCGACGAGATTGGCGACATGCCACTGGCCATGCAAACCCGCTTGTTGCGCGTGCTGCAAGAACGCCAGGTCACGCCCTTGGGCTGCGGCGAATCGGTGGCGGTGGACTTTGCGCTGGTGTGTGCCACCCACCAAAACCTGCGCCAGGCCGCTGACGACGGGCGCTTTCGCAGCGATTTGTACTACCGCATCAATGGCCTAAGCCTGCAACTGCCCGCGCTGCGCGAGCGCAGCGACTTTGCAGCCCTAACCAGCCAGCTGCTTACGCAGTGGAGCGAACATGCAGCGCTGCACATCGACCCCGAACTCTTGCAAGCCCTGGGGCGCTACCGCTGGCCGGGCAATTTGCGCCAGTACAGCAACGTCTTGCGCACCGCCGTGGCCATGCTCGACGCCCACGAGACCTGCATTTCCTGGCTGCACATGCCCGACGACCTGGTGGACGAACTCCAGACCCTGAGCCAGGACTTGCCCGACTACCCCGAACCGCCCCCGCAAAACCTGCAGCAACTCTCGCAAAAAGCGATTGAACACGCGCTGGAAAACGCGCGCGGCAATGTGTCGGCCGCAGCACGGCAACTGGGCATCAGCCGCCAGACGATGTACCGCAAGCTGCAAGGCAGCTGAGCCACCGGCGGACCGCAGACGCATCTCAGCAAAACGCACCGCCTGTGCGCTGGCGCACCCGCTGCCGCGCAAGCCAGTGCACCATGGGCGCTTGTTGATTGAGCCCAAAGGCCAAGCGCATGTCCGCCGACCTGACCGAAACCCCGCCGCGCGAACCATTGGCACAGCGTGCGGCCCCTGCTTTGCCCGGAGAGCCCGCACGCGCCGCCGTATTTACCGCCCAAGGCCTGCGCAAGACCTACCAGATGGGCGAGGTGCAGGTGCACGCGCTGGTAGATGTGGACCTGGTGATTTACCGGGGCGAATTCATTGTGCTGCTGGGGCCCTCAGGCAGCGGCAAGTCCACGCTGCTCAATATTTTGGGCGGGCTGGACCGCCCCAGCGGCGGCGTGGCGCGCTTTGCCGAACACGACCTGAGCGCAGCCACCGACGCGCAACTCACCCAGTACCGGCGCGAACACGTGGGCTTTGTGTTCCAGTTCTACAACCTGATCCCCAGCCTGACGGTGCGCGAAAACGTGGAACTGGTCACCGACATTACCGACCACCCCATGCCTGCGGCTGAGGCGTTGGGCTTGGTTGGCCTGAGCCAGCGGCTGGACCACTTTCCGTCGCAGCTCTCAGGCGGCGAGCAGCAGCGCGTGGCCATTGCGCGCGCCATCGTCAAGCGCCCCGAAGTGCTGCTGTGCGACGAACCCACCGGCGCGCTGGACTATGCCACCGGCAAACTGGTGCTCGAAGTGATAGAGCGCATCAACCGCGAACTCGGCACCACCGCCGTGGTCATCACCCACAACGCGGCCATTGCCGGCATGGCCGACCGCGTGCTGCACCTGGGCGGCGGACGCATTCAGCGCATTGAGCACAACACGCACAAGCTGCGTCCGGCGGAGCTGTCGTGGTGAGGGGCAGCCAAAAAGGTGCCTTGCCTACAAAGACAGACCCATCCCTTCTTGACCCCCGTCACCCCCCGCACCCCACCTACGTGCGAAATTAGCGCTTTCATCGTCTTTGCCTGAAAGCCCTACGCGCCTTGTTTACCCTGTCCGCCCCACCCGCCCATTTACCAAGCTAGCGGCGCGTCCATGCACGCCCTGGACCGCAAGCTGCTGCGCGACCTGCGCCTGATGTGGAGCCAGGCGTTGACCATTGCGCTGGTGGTGGGCAGCGGGGTGGCGGGCTTTGTGTCTTGCTTTAGCGCTTATGACGCGCTGTCGTGGTCGCGCGATTTGTACTACGCCGATGCGCGCTTTGCCGATGTGTTTGCGTCTGCCAAACGCGCGCCGCTGGCGCTGGAGCGCCAGTTGGAGGCCATCACGGGCGCAGCCCATGTGCAAACCTCGCTGGCCGAGGTGGTGCCGGTGTCTATCGCCCACGTGCCCGACCCGATTGTCGGAAGGCTCATTGGGCTCGACGTGCAGTCTGCGCAGCGCCTGAACCAGGTGCATCTGCGCCGGGGTCGCATGGTTCAGGCGCAGCACAGCGGCGCCCTGGAGGCACTGGTGTCCGAGGGCTTTGCGCTGGCGCGCGGCCTGCAGCCGGGCGACACGCTGGGCGCCGTCATCAACGGCAAACGGCGCGCGCTGGCCATTGTGGGCATTGCGCTGTCGCCGGAATACATTTTTGCCGGCATGGGTGGCTCGCCAGACCAGCGGGGGTTTGGCGTGTTTTGGGTGGCGCGCGAACAGCTGGCGGCGGCCTACAACATGCAAGGCGCCTTCAACCAAGTGGCGGTGCGCCTGAGCCCGGGCGCCAGCGAAGGCGCGGTGATCGACCAGCTCAACCGCCTGCTGGCGCCCTATGGCGGCATCAACGCCTATGGGCGCGACGCGCAGATGTCGCACATGATCCTCAACTCCGAGATCAAGCAGCAGCGGGTGATGGGTTCGGTGCTACCGGGCATTTTTTTGGCGGTGGCCGAGTTTTTGCTCAACGTGGTGCTCAACCGCCAGATTGCCACCCAGCGCGAACAGGTGGCCGCGCTCAAGGCGCTGGGCTACGACAACCGCACCATCGGCCTGCACTACCTCAAGCTGGTGCTGGTGATTGTGGTGCTGGGCGTGGCCATCGGGCTGGCCCTGGGCGCGGCGCTGGGCCAGTGGTTTGTGGGCCTGTATGCCGATGCGTTTCGCTTTCCGTCACTGCGCTACCGGCTGCAGCCCTGGCTGGTGCTAGCCGCTGCGGCCGTGGCGGCGGGGGCGGCGGTGCTGGCCACCTTCAACGCCATTCGCGCCACGGTGCAGCTCGCCCCGGCCGAAGCCCTGCGCCCACCCGCGCCCGGCGTTTACCGGCCCATGCTGATCGAGCGTTGGGGCGTGCAGCACTGGTTTTCGCCCGCCCTGCGCATGGTGATTCGCACCATGGAGCGCCGCTCGCTGCGCACCGGTCTGACGATTTTTGGCATTGCCGTGGCCATGGCGATTGTGATTACCGGCGCCTTTTGGCGCGACGCCATTGCGGCGCTGACCGACACCCAGTTTCGCCAGGTGCTGCGCGGCGACGTGACCATCGGCTTTATCGAAGCCACACCAGCGCGCGTGGGCCTGGAGGTGGCGCGCCTGGTGCATGACAACCACGCCTGGCGCGGCGCGCTGCAGGGCAAAGTGACGCACCCCACGCTGCACCGCATTTACGGCCTGGACCGCCAGGCGCGCGACGCGCCGACCGACGGCCTGCTGCTGACCGACCGGCTGGCCCGGCGCCTGCAGGTGCAGCCCGGCGACCAAGTGCAAGTAGAGCTGCTGGAAGGGCGGCGCGAGGTGCTGCAACTGCCGGTGACTGGCACCGTGCCCGAACTGATGGGCATGAGCGCCTATATCGAACGCCGCGCCCTGAACCAGCTGCTGCGCGAGGGCGATCTGGTCAACCAAGTAACGGTGGCGGTGGAGCGCGGGCACGAGGACGCGCTGCTGGCGCGCCTCAAAGACCTGCCGCGCGTGGGCCTGGCCATCAGCAAGGCGGTGATGCTGCGCAACATCGACGACGTGACCGCGCGCAACGTGCTGGTGTTCAGCGCCATCCTCACCGCCTTTGCCACCGTGATTGCCATTGGCGTGGTCTACAACAATGCCCGCATTGCGCTGGCAGAACGCGCCTGGGAACTGGCCAGCCTGCGCGTGCTGGGCTTTAGCCGTGCCGAGGTGTCGGCGTTTTTGCTGGGCGAGCTGGCCATTGAAATTGCGCTGGCGCTGCCCCTGGGCGCGCTGCTGGGTTATGGGCTGGCGTCGGTGATCGTACGGCTGATCCAAACCGACGAGTTTTACTTTCCCCTGGTGGTGCACAGCGCAACCTACGCCTATGCAGCCTTAAGCGTGCTGGTGGCCGGCGCCGTCAGCGCGCTGATTGTGCGACGGCGCATCGACACGCTGGACCTGGTGGGCGTGCTCAAAACCCGTGAATAAACCCCTTGGACGACCCCATGAAAACCAAACTGAAATGGCTGGCCGGCGCGCTGTTGCTGCTGGCGCTGATCGTTTGGGCCTTTATGCCCACGCCAACTGAAGTAGAACTGGCCAGCGTGCGCCAAGGCCGCTTTGAGCGCGCAGTGCAAGAAGACGGCAAAACCCGCGTGCGCGAGCGCTATGTGGTGTCGGCGCCGCTGACCGGCCGGGTCCAGCGCATCACCCTGCGCCAGGGCGACTCCGTGGCCCAAGGCGCGGTGGTGGCCACCTTGTGGCCGGTGGCGCCTACGTTGCTGGACGCGCGCACGCGCGCCGAACAAAGCGCCCACCGCGACTCCCTGCAAGCGGTACTCAACCGCGCCCAGGCCGCCACCGCGCGCGCCCAGGCGGCCCTAGAACAAGCGCGCACCGAGCTGCACCGCAGCGAAGCGTTGGCGCAGCAAGGCTTTGTCTCCCCCACGCAAAACGAAACCGGCCGCTTGGCGCTGCGCCTGCGCGAACAAGAGCAAATAAGCGCCCGCCACGACGAAGACGCCGCCCGCTACAACCTAGCGCAAGCCACCGCCGCCCTGCAAAACTTTGCCCGCGCGCCACAAGAGGCCAGGCCGCAGGCCTATGCGGTGCGCTCGCCGGTGGCCGGGCGGGTGCTACGGGTGTTGCAAGGCAGCGAAGGCGTTACCCCGGCCGGCGCGCCACTCATCGAGCTGGGCGACCCCGGCGCACTTGAAGTGGTGGCCGACCTGCTGACCGAAGACGCTGCCCAAATCACTGCGGGCACGCCCGTCGAACTGGCGCACTGGGGCGGCCCCACGGTGCTGACCGGGCGTGTGCGGCTGGTGGAACCCGGCGCATTTACCAAAGTGTCCGCGCTGGGCATTGAAGAACAGCGCGTGCAGGCGGTGATCGACATTACCGCGCCACCGGCCCAGTGGCGCGCACTGGGCGACGGCTTCAAGGTCGAGGTGCGGGTGCTGGTACAGGTGGAGGAAGGCGCCACGCTGGTGCCGGTCAGCGCCCTGTTCCCGGTGGGCAGCCGCTGGGGCATGTTTGTATTTGAACAAGAGCGCGTGCGCCTGCGCGAAGTGGACGTGGTCAGCCGCAACGGCGTGGACGCCTGGCTGAGCAGCCCGCTGGCGGCGGGAACCCAAGTGGTGGCGTACCCGGACAGCAAGCTGCAGGATGGGGCGCGGGTCAGGGCACGGTGAGGGAGCTGTTGGCCATCGATCGATGATCGCCGCTCTGCCCTGGACAGAGGTGACACGGCGGGAGCGGGTATTCGCGACCATCAACGCAGAACCGCCCGTCCAATTTATCCCTGCCTACTGGCGTAAGCTGCGCATGGCGCTGAATTAAGGCGTTCAATGGGGCAAACAGATCGGGCAGTGCAACTTGCGCCCGCGCCGCAGGCGCGACCGGATCACGCTGGCTGCTGGTCCAGCGCGGTTTGCAGCATCTCAATGAAGGCGCGTGTTTTGGCCGGCATCAGCCGGCGCCCGGCAAACACCGCCCAGGCTGAATCGGCGGGCAAACACCACTCGGGCAATACCCTGCGCAATTCGCCGGACTTCACCCGCGGCAAGGCAAAACGGTCATGCACCGCCACGATGCCACAACCCGCACTGGCCATGCGCACCAGCAAGCCAGGCGAATTCGCGGCAAAGGTGCTGCTGGGCGTGCCCTGCCAGCGTTCGTCGCCTTTGGACAAGCTCCAGCCGAAGTGCTCGTTATTGCGCCCCAAAATCAGTACCGCTTTGTGTTGTTCGAGCGCTTGCGGAGTCTGGGGTTCGCCGTGCGCCGCCAGGTAGGCGGGAGAGGCATAAAGTCCGTTGGACAGCATTGCCAGTTTGCGCGCCACCAGGGTCGCATCGTCCGGCAAGGCCCCGATGCGCAGCGCAATATCAAAGCCTTCGGCCAACAAGTCCACCCGGCGCGGGGACAAATCGAGCTCCAGTGACACCGCCGGGTACAGAGCGACAAAGGCCGCAAGCATGTCTTCGAGCAGCAGGGCGGCGATTTCACTGGGCATGGATACGCGAAGGCGTCCGGTCGGCTGCGCCTGGCGGTGCTCGCTGAGGGCGGCCACCGCATCGACTTCTGCGGCAACCTGGCGGGCGTGCTCCAGCAACTGCAAGCCAAATTCGGTAAACGACGAGCGCCGGGTGGAACGCACCATCAGCCGCTCACCCAATTGCTCCTCCAGCAAGGCAACCCTTCGCGAGACGGTGGACTTGGGCAGGCCCAGCCGCTCTGCGGCCTTGCTAAAGCTGCCAGCCTCCGCAACGCGGGCGTAAATGAAAAGATCGTTCGGGTTCAATTGTTCCATACGTGGGATTATGTTACCCATTTCAAGAGCTACCGCATCGCTTGCAACAACAATAAAGTCCATCCATCGACGAGACGAACTATGCAACGCCCCATCGGTACCGCAGCCCGGCATGTCGCCAGGCGAGCGGAATCAACCCACCTTTAAGGATGCAAACCATGAAAACTTCTTACGCTTCAGCCCTCGTTTTGACCCTTTGCGCGCTGGCTTCGAGCTACGCCGCAGCCAGCGGTCGTGGCGGCCCTGGGCAGCAATTCCCCGAGGCGAGCCCTGTTGTCTCCAGCCCATCGACCAAGACCCGCGCCGAAGTGCAGGAGGAATTGGCCGAGGCGCAACGCAAGGGTGAATACGTGAGCCCCGCAGAACGTGGTCACGGCAACGGCCGCTAAGCCGTCCCGGGCGTCACAACGCCCACAGTGACACGAGGCGTGCTTAGCGCGCTTGCAGCGCCCCCCAAGCCCCTTTATGCCGTCAAGCGCTGCAAAGCCTCTTGGTATTTGGCCGCCGTCTTATGGATCACCGCGTCCGGCACACGCGGGGCGGGCGGGGTCTTGTCCCAGGGCTTGCCGTCCACCAGGGCGGTCTCTAACCAATCGCGCACAAACTGCTTGTCATAGCTCGGCGGGTTGGTACCCTCTTGGTAACTTTCTTGCGGCCAAAAGCGCGACGAGTCGGGCGTGAGCACTTCGTCCATCAGCGTGAGCGTGCCTTCCGCGTCTAGGCCAAACTCAAACTTGGTGTCGGCAATGATGATGCCCTTGGTCAGCGCAAACTCGGCTGCGGCCTGGTAGAGCGCAATGCTCAGGTCCCGGATACGGGTGGCTAGATCGGCGCCAACCATCTCCACGGTTTGCTCAAAAGTGATGTTCTCGTCATGGTCGCCCACAGCAGCTTTGGCCGCTGGGGTGTAAATCGGCGCGGGCAGTTTGGACGCGTTTTTCAGGCCCGGGGGCAGCGCTACGCCGCAAACCGCGCCGTTGTGCTGGTATTCCTTCCAGCCGCTGCCCGCCAAGTAGCCGCGCACCACCGCTTCTACCGGCAGGGGCGTGAGGCGCTTGACCAGCATGGAGCGGCCGGTGACTTGCGCCACTTCTTCGGGCGTGACCACGCTCTCGGGTGCGTCGCCAGTGAGGTGGATCGGGCAGATGTTCAGGCCATGGGGGCCGAGTTTTTCAAACCAGAACAGCGCCATTTGCGTGAGCAGCGCGCCCTTGCCCGGAATGGGTTCGCCCATGATCACGTCAAACGCGCTCAGGCGGTCGCTGGCCACCATCAGGATGCGGTCGGTGCCCACGGCGTAGTTGTCGCGAACCTTGCCGCGCGCCAGCAAAGTGAGGGATTTAAGGGCAGAAGTGTGCAGGGCAGAAGTCATGGGGTCCGATAAATGAAAAGCCCGCCGCGAAACACAATCTCGCTGCGGGCCCCAATTATCGCAATTTCACATTGCCCGGGCGCCAAGGCGCACGCGGTGCGCTTTACTGGACGACCTGCGCCAGTTCGCCCCGGCTGTACTTGGCGGCCACCACACTCAGGCTGTCGCCCTTGATCTTGGCACCCTGGCCTTCGCAGCCGAATTCCATGTAGCGCTGCTTGCAGATTTGCTTGGCGGCTTCGCGCGCGGGCTTGAGCCACTCGCGGGCGTCAAACTTGTCGGGGTTCTCCCACAGAAACTTGCGGCAGGCCGCCGTCATGGCCAGGCGGATGTCGGTGTCGATGTTGATCTTGCGCACGCCAAACTTGATGGCCTTTTGAATCTCTTCCACCGGCACGCCGTAGGTCTCTTTCATCTTGCCACCGTACTGGTTGATGATGGCCAGCAGGTCTTGCGGCACGCTGCTCGATCCGTGCATCACCAGGTGGGTGTTGGGCAGGCGGCGGTTGATTTCCTTGATGCGCTCAATGGCCAGAATGTCGCCTGTGGGCTTGCGCGTGAACTTGTAGGCGCCGTGGCTGGTGCCAATGGCAATGGCCAGCGCGTCGAGCTGGGTGCGCTTGACAAAGTCAGCCGCTTGCTCAGGGTCGGTCAGTAACTGGTCCATGGTCATCACCGCGTCGGTGCCATGGCCGTCTTCTTTGTCGCCTTGCATGGTCTCGAGCGATCCCAGGCAGCCGAGTTCGCCTTCCACCGTCACGCCGCGGGCGTGGGCCATAGCCACCACTTTTTGCGTGACCTCGACGTTGTAGTCGTAGCTGGCAATCGACTTGCCGTCAGCCTCCAGGCTGCCGTCCATCATCACCGAGCTAAATCCCAGGTCAATCGCGCCTTGGCAAACGGCCGGGCTTTGGCCGTGGTCTTGGTGCATCACCAGCGGAATATGGGGGAAGGCTTCTACGGCGGCGGCAATCAGGTGTTTGATGAAAGCTTCGCCTGCGTATTTGCGTGCGCCCGCGCTGGCTTGCAGGATGACGGGGGCGCCCACTTCGTTGGCAGCCTCCATAACCGCCTGGATTTGCTCCAGGTTGTTGACGTTGAACGCGGGAATGCCGTAGCCCTCAAGGGCTGCGTGGTCCAACAATTCGCGCAAGGAAACGAGTGCCATGGGGGATCTCCGAAGTTTGGTAACTGCTTGGTAACTTTTCTACCTTGGGCGAATTTTAACGTTAGCCCATGCGCCAAACCTTGCGGCTAACTTGCCACTTTTTGCCAGCGCCGCGCCTCGATCAAGTGCCGCGCGGGCGGGTTTGGCCTCAGGAAACGCGGCAGATTTTGAGCATATTGGTGCCACCGGGCGCGCCCATGGGTTCGCCGCAGGTAATCGCATAGACGTCGCCGCTGGCCACGATGCCCAGGTTCTTGAGCTGCTTTTCGGCATCACGCAGCGCCTCGTCGCGGTCGGCCAAGGCGCCCATCAGCAGCGGGCGCACATTGCGGTACAGCGTCATCTTGCGCTGGCTCACCACCTTCGGGGTAATGGCATAAATCGGCACCTGGATCAGGTGGCGGCTCATCCACAGCGCTGTCGAACCGCTGTCACTCATGGCCACAATCGCCTTGGCGCCCATGTGGTGGGCGGTAAACAGCGCGCCCATGGCGATGGCCTGGTCAATGCGGGCAAAGGTCTTGCCAATGAAGTCGGCGTCCAGGCGCGTGCCTTCGCCACCTTCCGCCGCCAGGCAGATTTGCGCCATTTCCTTGACCGTTTCCAGCGGGTATTTGCCCGCAGCGGTTTCGGCGGACAGCATGACCGCGTCGGTGCCGTCGAGCACGGCGTTGGCCACGTCGCTCACCTCGGCGCGCGTGGGCACCGGGTTGGTGATCATGGACTCCATCATCTGCGTGGCGGTGATCACCACCTTGTCATGCTCGCGGGCGAGCTTGATCATGCGTTTTTGCAGCGCGGGTACCGCTGCGTTACCCACTTCCACCGCCAGGTCGCCGCGCGCGACCATGATGCCGTCGCTGGCCAGCAAAATTTCCAGCAGCTTCGGAATAGCCTCGGCGCGCTCAATCTTGGCAATCAGGCCGGGCTTGTGGTTGTACTGGGCGGCTGCCACGTTGCACAACTGGCGCGCCATTTCCATGTCGGTGGCGTTTTTCGGAAAACTCACGGCCACGTAATCGGCCTGGAAGCTCATCGCAGTGCGGATGTCGTCCATGTCCTTGGCGGTGAGCGCAGGCGCCGTCAGGCCGCCGCCTTGCTTGTTGATGCCCTTGTTGTTAGATAACTCGCCGCCGAGCTTGACGGTGGTGTGCACCTGCTGGCCGACCACCGCGTCCACGGTAATGACGATCAGACCGTCATTGAGCAAAAGCACGTCGCCGGCCTTGACTTCTTCGGGCAAGGCCTTGTAGTCCAGGCCCACGGCGTCAATGTCGCCCAGCTCAACACGCCCGGCGTCTAGGATGAATTTTTGCCCGTGCTCCAAAAACACTTTGCCCTCGGCAAACTTGCCAACCCGAATCTTGGGGCCTTGCAGGTCGGCCATGATGGCCACTTCGCGCCCGGCGCGCTGTGCGGCTTCGCGCACCATGCGGGCGCGGTCGATGTGGTCTTGCGCCTTGCCGTGGCTGAAGTTCAGGCGCACCACGTCCACGCCGGCGCGGATCAGGGCTTCGAGCATCTCCGGGTCACTGGAGGCGGGGCCGAGGGTGGCGACGATTTTGGTGGCGCGACGGGTCATGGAATGTCTCCTGGTGGTGTTCTTTTGAGGGGGCGACCCATTTTCACACGCCCCAGGCACCAGAAGTTACTTGGCAGCGTCAAGCGCCAGCGTGCGCTCAATCACCCCGCCGCCCAGGCAGACTTCGCCGTCGTACAACACTGCCGACTGGCCCGGCGTGACCGCCCACTGCGGCTGCGCAAAGCGCAGGGCAAATGCGGCTTGCTTCGCGGCGCCTTCGCCCTCGGGCAGTGGCGCCAGACTGCACGGGCTGTCGCTCTGGCGGTAGCGGGTTTTGGCCGCCAGCGTGGCGCTGGGCGCAGGTGCGCTGCCGGCCACCCAGCTTGCGTCCAGCGCGGTCAATGCGCGCGACAGCAGCCACGGGTGGTCGTGGCCTTGCACCACCCACAGGGTGTTGGTTTGCAGGTCTTTGCGCGCCACAAACCAGGGCGCGTGTTCGCCGCCGCCCTTTTGTGCGCCGCGCGCTTTGAGGCCACCAATGCCCAAGCCCTGGCGCTGGCCCAGGGTGTAAAACGACAGGCCCACGTGCTCGCCAATGGTCTGGCCCTTGGGGTTTTTAATCGGGCCCGGCGCCATGGCAATGTAGCGGTTCAAAAACTCACGGAACGGCCGCTCGCCAATAAAGCAGATGCCGGTGGAGTCTTTCTTTTTGGCGTTGGGCAGGCCAATCTCGTCGGCAATGCGGCGCACCTCGGTCTTGTGCAGCTCGCCCACCGGAAACAGGGTTTTGGACAGCTGCGCCTGGTTCAGGCGGTGCAAAAAATAGCTTTGGTCTTTGGACGCGTCCAGGCCCTTGAGCAACTCAAAGCGGTCTGTGGCCAAGTTGTGGCGCACGCGGGCGTAATGGCCGGTGGCGATTTTTTCGGCACCCAGGCGCAGTGCGTGGTCCAAAAAGGCCTTGAACTTGATCTCGGCGTTGCACAGGATGTCGGGGTTGGGAGTGCGCCCGGCCTGGTATTCGCGCACAAATTCGGCAAACACCCGGTCTTTGTAGTCAGCGGCAAAGTTGACGTGCTCGATCTCGATGCCCAGCACATCAGCCACGGCGGCGGCATCCACAAAGTCGATGTTCGAGGTGCAGTAGCCGGGGTCGGCGCCGGGGTTGTCAGCGTCGGCCGCGCGGTCGTCGTCTTCCCAGTTTTTCATGAAGATGCCCACCACCTCGTGGCCTTGCTGTTTGAGCAAATAGGCGGTTACTGCCGAATCCACGCCGCCGCTCAGGCCCACCACGATGCGTTGTTTTTTTGCGGACGGGGCGGCTGGCTGGTTCATGGGCCGATTTTAGGCCGCGAGGGCTGCGCCGCGCCGCTTTTGCGCCCGGGCGCCTTAGCGGCCCCGGTAGATGCTGGCGTCGGTGGTCACCAGCTCCAGCGGGTAGCGCTTGCCGGCCAGGTAGTCTTCCATGCACTGCACCACCAGCGGGCTGCGGTGCAGCGCGTGGCTGGCGCGGATCTCGTCGGCGCTGAGCCACAGCGTGCGCACGATGCCGTAGTCCAGCCGCCGCCCGCGCTCCAGGGCGCCCAGGTGGCCGCAAAAGGCAAAGCGCAGGTAGGTAATGTCTTCGCCCTTGGGCCGCGCGGCGCTGACTGGGCGCTCAAAGCGCGACAGGTAGACACCCACCAGCGCGCTGGGCGTGAAGGCGAAGGCGGTTTCTTCCAGCGTTTCGCGGGCGCAGGCCTCTTGGGGCGACTCGCCGGGGTCCATGTGGCCTGCGGGATTGTTCAGGCGCAGGCCCTCGGGCGTGTGTTCTTCGACCAGCAGGAATTTGCCTTGGTGCTCGATCACGGCGGCCACGGTGGCGCTGGGCCTCCAGCGGGGCGCGGCCATCAGTTGCTCACCGCCTGCGGGCCTTCGGCGGCGCGCTCGGCGTATTTGTTAAAGCGCCAGGCGCTCGACTCCAGGGTAATGCGCCGCCAGGTGCCGCGCTTCTCGGCGGGCGACATTTGCGGCCAGTGCTGCACTTCAAAGAAGCTGCGGCCACAGCCCTTGCATTCCTCGTCACCCTGGCTGGTGGAACAAATGGCGATGCAAGGCGTGTCCGGCGTGCTGGCGTACCAGTCCAGCCAGGCGGCATGTGCCTTGGCCGGCATACTGGCCTCGTCGGCCTCGGTTTCGTGGTGGTAGACCAAAAGCGCGTACACCTCGGCCAGCGCACGGGTGGCCGCGGGCAGCGCCACACCGTCAGGCGACGGCTCTTTGGCGCGCCAGTAATTGATGGCCGATTCGATATCGGTAATGTGAATGCCTGCCATGGAGCCTTTGGTAAAGAGGCGCGATGATAGCGGGCGCGGGGACTGGGGCTATCGCGGTGGGGCTATCGGGCGATAGGTCGCCGCTTATCCGCGAGGCGCCAAGCCCCGCTCATACCACCCCTTAGACCCATTCACCACCCGCACCACCAGCAGCATCACTGGCACCTCGATCAGCACGCCCACCACGGTGGCCAGGGCGGCGCCCGATTGCAGGCCAAACAGGCTGATGGCGGCAGCCACCGCCAGCTCAAAGAAGTTGGACGCGCCAATCAGCGCGGACGGGCCGGCCACCTTGTGCGCTTCGCCCAAGGCGCGGTTCAGGCCGTAAGCCAGCGCCGAATTGAACACCACCTGAATCAGGATAGGCGCCGCCAAGAGCGCAATCACCAGCGGCTGCTGCAGAATAGCCTGGCCCTGAAACGCAAACAGCAGCACCAGCGTGGCCAGCAAGGCGGCCATCGACCAGGGGCCCAGGCGCTGCATGGCCGCGTCATAGGCGGCTGGGCCGCGCGCCAGCAGGCCCCTGCGCAACCACTGCGCCAGCAGCACGGGAACGACGATGTACAGGCCCACCGATGTAAGCAGCGTGTCCCAGGGCACCACGATGGCCGACATGCCCAGCAGCAAACCCACCAGCGGCGCAAAAGCCACCACCATGATGCTGTCGTTGAACGCCACCTGCGTCAGGGTAAACAGCGGGTCGCCCCCGGTCAGGCGGCTCCAGACAAACACCATGGCGGTACAGGGTGCGGCGGCCAGCAAGATTAGGCCTGCGACATAGCTGTCAAGCTGGTCGGGCGGCAGCAGCGGCGCAAACCAGTGGCGCACAAACAGCCAAGCCAAAAACGCCATGGAAAAGGGCTTGACCAACCAGTTCACCAACAGCGTCACGCCAATGCCGCGCACATGCTGGCGCACCTGGCCCATCGCCGAAAAATCGACCTTGACCAGCATGGGAATCACCATCACCCAAATCAGCAAGCCCACCGGCAAATTGACCTGGGCCACTTCCATCTGGCCTATGGCCTGAAACAAGCCGCTAAACCACTGGCCCAGCGCGATACCGGCCACGATGCACAGCAGCACCCAGACGCTCAGATAGCGCTCAAACAGGCTCATGGGCGCGGGCGCAACAATAGGCGTGGTTTGCATGGCGGGCGCTTTCAAGCGTGGGCCAGCGCGCGGGCGCTGGTTTGCAACAAGGCGGCGTGCAGCTTGTCGTCGGGCAGGCTGATGAAGAGTTCCAGGCGGCGCTTGATCGCCAGCAGGGTCTGGCGAAAGGCCTCACGCTTGTCTTCGTCGCTCGCGTCGCCCGCAGACGGATCGGCGTACGACCAATGCGCCGTGGCCGGGTGGCCGGGCCAGACCGGGCAGGCTTCACCGGCGGCGTTGTCGCACACGGTGATGATCAGGTCCATCTTCGGCGCGTCTTCGCTCGCAAACGCGTCCCAGCTCTTGCTGTGCAAGCCCTCAACGGCAATGCCGGCGTGGCGCAGCACGTCCAGGCCCAGCGGGTTGGGCTGCTGGTTGGCGCGTGGGCTGCTGCCCGCCGAATACGCCCGAAAGCGCGTGCCGCCCAAGTGGTTCAGCAAAGCCTCGGCCAGGATGCTGCGGGCCGAGTTATGGGTGCATAGAAACAGCACGTTCAAAGGAGTGGGGCGGGTATCAGTAGTCATGGGCGGCAATGATTTTGGGAAGAAAGAAAGTCAGGCCGCCGCACACGGCGCTGTCAGGCGCAGTTCGCAGGGCGCGCCCTGGCAGCAGTTTTGCGTCAGGTAGGCCAGCACCGCGTTCATGCGGTCAAACTGGGCGCGGTAAATCAGGTTGCGGCCTATGCGCTCGGTGGCCACCAGGTCTGCGTGCACCAGCTCTTTCAAGTGAAACGACAGGGTGTTGGGCGCCACACCCAGTTGCTCGGCCAGCGCGCCAGGCGTTGCGCCCTGCTCGCCCGCCACCACCAAAGCACGAAACACCTGCAGCCGGGTGGGCTGCGCCAGGGCGGCGAGCGCCAGAACGATTGAATTTATTTCCATATTTCAATTGTAGTTGAACTATTGCCACATCCTTCATCCCCGTCTTCGCTTAACCCCCTAAGCCCGCAAAGGGCAATTGGCAAACTTTTACCATCCACGGCTTTATATTGCGCTTGCCCTTAGAAAGCTTTTTACCCATGGACATGTTTTCAACCCCCTGGTGGTCCGCGCTGCTGGCCATTGTGCTGATCGACCTGGTGCTCGCGGGCGACAACGCCATCGTCATTGCCCTGGCCGCGCGCAATTTGCCACCCCAGCTCAAACGCAAGGCCATCGTCTGGGGCACGGTGGGCGCCATTGTGGTGCGCTCGGCCATGACGGTAGGTGTGGTCTGGCTCTTGCAAATTCCCGGGCTGATGCTTGCAGGCGGCCTGGGCCTGGTGTGGATTGCCTACAAGCTGCTAGCCGACCAGGACGACGGCGACGAGCACGGCGAGAGCGCCACCACCTTTTGGGGCGCCATGAAAACCATCATCGTGGCCGACGCCCTGATGGGCGTGGACAACGTGCTGGGCGTGGCCGGGGCGGCCCATGGCGCGTTTGATCTGGTCATCATCGGCCTGCTGCTGAGCGTGCCGATTGTGGTCTTGGGCAGCAGCGTGGTGCTCAAGCTGGTGGAGCGTTTTCCTGCCATCATTGCCATTGGCGCGGCGGTGCTGGCATTTACGGCCGCACAAATGGTGGTGTCCGAACCCCTCTTGGCCAGCTACCTGGGCGACGCCCACGCGGGCCTCACCCAAGAGCAGCAGTTGGCGCGCTGGGGCATTTATGCCGTGGCGGTAGCGGGCGTGCTGCTGGCTGGACGCTGGCGCCAGGGCAAGGCGGCGGGCCATCCAGGCTGATCTGGGTCAATACGCAGCCCGGCGCACACGCGCCGTATGCCCTGGCGCCACAGGCACACGCTATGCTGGCGGTCTATGAAACTTCTTAGCAAATGGCTGCTCAACGCGGCCGCTCTCTTGGCCATTGCGCAGCTCTATAACGGCGTGCAGATCAGCAGCTTTGGTGAAGCCATGTTGGCTGCGCTGGTCGTGGGCATGTTCAACGCGCTGTTGCGCCCGATTCTGGTGGTACTGACTTTTCCGGTCACGGTGCTGTCCTTGGGCCTGTTCCTGTTTGTGATCAACGCGTTGAGGTTTTGGGGCGCGGCCAATGTGCTCGACGGCTTTCACGTCGATGGTTTTGGCGCGGCGCTCTTGGGTTCGCTGATGTACACCGCC
>CANBVJ010000046.1 GCA_947372865.1 Comamonadaceae bacterium | reverse complement strand
AGTTACCACTTCACCCCAGCGGGCTCGATGATGGAAACCGGTGCGCACGCGCTGGGTTGCACCGTGTTTGCCGGTGGTACGGGCCAGACCGAGCAGCAGGTCAGCGCCATGGCCGAGCTGCAACCAGCGGGCTATATTGGCACCCCCAGTTTCCTGAAGATCATCCTTGAAAAAGCACTGGAACTGGGCGTTGCCTTGCCTAGCGTGCGCCGTGCCCTGGTTTCTGGAGAGGCCTTTCCACCATCGCTGCGCGAATGGATGAGCGCCCACGGCGTGGATGCGTACCAGTGCTATGCCACAGCGGATGTGGGGCTGATTGCCTATGAGACCGCTGCGCGCGAAGGCCTGGTGGTCGACGAGGGCGTGGTTCTGGAAATCGTACGCCCTGGCACGGGCGACCCGGTGGCCGCTGGCGAAGTGGGCGAGGTGGTGGTCACCACGCTCAACCCCGCCTATCCCCTGGTGCGTTTTGGTACCGGCGACTTGTCCGCCTTGCTGCCCGGTTCGTGTCCCACGGGGCGCAGTAATTTGCGCATCAAAGGCTGGATGGGCCGTGCCGACCAAACCACCAAAATTCGCGGCATGTTTGTCCACCCCGAGCAGGTGGACCAGATCGCCAAGCGCTTTCCCGAAGTGCTGCGCGCGCGCCTGGTGGTCAGCGGCGCCATGGCGCAGGACGTGATGACGCTCAAGGTGGAAAGCACGTCTGGCGCCGACGGTCTGGCCGACCGCCTGGCAGAGGCCGTGCGCGACGTGACCAAGCTGCGTGCCGCTGTGGAATTGGGCGTCCCAGGCAGCCTGCCCAATGACGGCAAAGTGATTGAGGACGCGCGCAGCTACCAATGATGCGCGCAGAGGGCACCGCCCTCGCGCGTTTTTGTGCTGCGACGGGGAAGAAATTTGTCGATGATCTGGGTAGTTACGCGCATAGGCCGCAGGCCTAATCGCGCTAGACTGCGCTTTTATTGTTCTGGAGTTTTTGATGAAAAAATTGGTCGCCCTTGTGGCCGCACTGTCCGCAGTTTTCGCCTACGCCGACAACTACCCATCTAAAACCATTTCGATCGTGGTGCCCTTTGCTGCCGGTGGGCCGACCGACAGGGTGGCTCGTGATTTGGCTGAAGCCATGCGCAAACCTTTGGGAGATGTCACGATTGTGGTGGACAACGTGCTGGGGGCGGGCAGTTCGATCGGCTCCAACCGCGTGGCCAAGGCTGCACCCGACGGCTACACCATTTTGCTCAACCATATTGCCATGGCGACCATGCCTAATTTGTTGCGCAACATGCCTTTCAAGGTGGAGTCTGATTTTGAATATCTGGGCATGATCAATGAAGTGCCCATGACCGTTATCGCCAGGCCGACGATGCCAGCCAAGAACTTCAAGGAGTTCCGCGAGTGGCTCAATGCCCATAAGGGCAAGGTCAATTTGGGCAACGCTGGCATTGGTTCGGCCTCGCACCTGTGCGGCCTGATGTTCCAAAACGCGCTGCAAATTGACATGACCGCTATTCCCTACAAGGGCACCGCGCCCGCGATGGTCGATTTGATGGGCGGTCAAATTGACCTGATGTGCGACCAGACCACCAATACCACCGCGCAAATCGAGGCGAAAAAGGTGATCGCTTATGGCGTAACCACGTCAAAGCGCCTGACCACTCCCGTGCTCAAAGATCTGCCAACCTTGCAAGAGGACGGACTCAAAGGCTTTGATGTGAGCATCTGGCACGGCCTGTATGCCCCCAAGGGAACGCCGCCCGACGTGGTCGCAAAAATCAACCGAGCCCTGAAACTTGCTCTGAAGGATCCTGATTTCATCAAGAAGCAGGAAGCACTGGGCGCCGTCATCATCAACGACAAACGCGTTGAGCCCGCCGAGCACAAGAAGTTCGTTGCCGCAGAAATCGCCAAGTGGAGCCCAGTGATCGCCGCCGCCAAGGAATACATCGACTAAGCGGTCGGCTCGAACAGCGCATCAGCCTGGCTGTGGCGCTACATATCTCACCAAGAATCGTCTCGGGCTACACGCCCCAGACGATTTCTTTTTTTGCGTCCAGGCAGCGTTGCGCCATTTGGATAAAGGGCAGGCTGCGCTGGCGCAGACTCACCGCTGGCGCCGGGGGCGGCGCCTGGCCCTTGTCGTGGGCGGCTTGCACCACTTCGGCTCGGGCCTGCTCTTCCCGCGCCACTGCAGCTTGCAGGGCGGCAATGGCCTGCGCCATGTCTTCGGGCAGCAAAATGCCCTGCTTGAGCTGCGTGGCGTCGTCCTTGCCGATGATCTTGAGAATGGACTCGCCGTTGGTCTGCAACATAATCAGGTCGCCGGTCGCTTTGGATTTGAATTTGTAAATCATGGTGCGACCAGCATACGCGTTTTGCAAGCCAACGTCGGAGTGTTACCGTGCCCCAAATCCATATTGACCAAGCCCATGGCCTGTCGTTGGCCGATGCGCACGCGATGGCTGCTGCCTGGGCGCAGTCGGCGCAAGACGATTTCGGCATGCAGGCGCAACGGGCATCTGATCCCGCGCAGCCGCAGGACCATGCACTTTGGCATTTCCGACGCACCGGCGCACATGGCACGCTGCGCGTCACCCCAGAGCGCTTTGTTCTGGACCTGACCCTGGGTTTTTTGCTGGGTACTTTCAAAGACCGCGTTGAATCTCAATTGCGGCAAAACCTGGCGCAGCAACTGGCACATGCCGCACATGCGCGAACCGACCGGCAGCCTGTCGCAGCAACAGTGCCCAAATCTCGGCGAGCTCGCCGATAATCGTGCCTTTACGATTCTTTTGGTTCTCGACGTACCCTTCATGACTCTTGCCCGTATTACTCCGGTGATTCTTTGCGGCGGCTCCGGCACCCGCTTGTGGCCGCTGAGCCGCAAGAGTCTGCCAAAGCAGTTTGTGCCGCTCATTGGCGACAAAAGCCTGCTGCGCCTGACGGTGGAGCGCCTGGCACTGGTCAATCCAGCCATGGTGTGCGTGGCAGCGGAGGAACACCGCTTTTTGGTGGCGCAAACCCTTCACGAAGCCAAACTCAATGGCACGGTGATTCTGGAGCCCTCGGCCCGCAACACGGCTGCCGCCATGGCCCTGGCCGCTTTGGCCGCGCAAGCAGATGATTTGCTACTGTTTTGCCCGGCGGACCACCATATTCCCGATGCCGCAGCGTTTGCGGCCATGGTGGAGCAGGGCCGCGCTGGAGCGCTGGGCGGCGCTATTGTTACGTTTGGCGTGGCGCCGAACTTTCCCAGCACGGCCTATGGCTATATTGAGCAAGGCGCAGCGCGCCCCGACGGCGCTCGCGATGTGCAACGTTTTGTCGAAAAACCCCGTTCTGATGTGGCCGAGCAACTGCTGCTGGCCGGCAACGTGTTGTGGAACGCCGGTATCTTTTTGTGCCAGGCGAAAGTACTGTTGCAAGCCATGCAGCGCCACGCGCCGGATATTTACCAATCGTGCGAAGCCGCATGGAACGGTGCCAGCAAAGACCAAGTTGGCGGACAAACCTTCTTTCGCCCCGATGCAAGCCTGTTTAACGCCTGCCGCTCGCAAAGCATTGACTACGCGGTGATGGAACACCACGACAACGTGGCTGTGGTCCCTTTTAACGGCGCATGGAGTGACGTGGGTAGCTGGAATGCGGTGGCCGAACTGGCCGTGGCCGACGCGCTAGGCAACCGCTCGGGCGGCGAAAGCGCCCATGCCCACCACCTGAAAACCCAAAACACGTATATCCACGCCGCGGGCAAACGCCCGGTCGTTGCGCTAGGTACCCACAATCTGCTGATCATCGACACGCCCGACGCTTTGTTGGTGGCCGATGTAGGCCAGGCCGAGGCCGTCAAGGAAGTGGTCGCCGCGCTCGAAGCGCTGGACGCTTCGCAGGCGCTGCACCACCGCCGGGTCGCCCGGCCCTGGGGCTGGTACGACAGCGTCGACGTAGGCCCGCGCCACCAGGTCAAGCGCATTGGCGTGAACCCGGGCGCCAGTTTGTCCTTGCAAATGCACCACCACCGCGCCGAGCATTGGATTGTGGTCAGCGGTACCGCCGAAGTCACCAATGGCGAATCCGTGCTGATACTCACAGAAAACCAGAGCACCTATATTCCCCTGGGCCAAACCCACCGCCTGGCCAATCCGGGCAAGGTTCCGCTGGAAATCATTGAGGTGCAAAGCGGCTCTTATTTGGGTGAGGATGATATTGTGCGGTTTGAAGACAATTACGGCAGAAACTGAACTCTTATTTATGAACCCCAAAGTCGCACTCATTACTGGTGTCACCGGCCAAGACGGCTCTTATCTGGCTGAATTTTTGCTTTAAAAAGGCGACGCCACCGCCGTTTCACGAAACCAAGCTTAGTGACGCCGACGAAGTGGTGATCTGGGGTAGCCGCACCCCTTGGAGTGAGTTTTTGTACGCAGACGAAACGACGGCGGCGAGCGCGTTTGTCATGCAACTGCTCACCGACACCTACCAGGAGCAAGCCGTGGCAGTACTTTCATTGCAACAAGCGGTAGAAGCGGCAAGAAAGTGTCGTCCAACGCATCTGATTATGATCGAGGTGATCAGCCTTGTTGATCGTCCTATGCGCTTTTATAAGGCAGGGTCAAGTGAAAATTGCGAATCGCCGCTTCGTTTCAAGCGGTTTATAACCAAAAAATTGCGCGTGCTACTTTTTGAGTCACGCATGAGAGACGCAAATTTTTCGAACTTTGGAGTATTGAGGTATTTCGTGGCCAGGGATTGCGTGAATCATTGAATAATGGGTTGCCGAAAAATAGCCATCCACGCCGTTGTCGATAATTCTTTAGACCGCGGATTTCAGTGCTGCAGGATTGTGAGCGATTTCTCTTCAGAAAAAGAAAATGCTGAAAGCCGGTAGACGATAAAAAAATTGAGTGCAATAGGTTTGTGCTGGTTTTTTAATACTTCTTACAATCTGTGACGTATTTCCCATGCGTAACGCATTCTTCCGGTCGCGCAAGGCACAAACGACGTGCTTTCTTGGCGATGTCTCGGGCTTGATGCTTTGATCTCCAAAATTGACGGATTCTTTGAGTAGGAAAATCTGACTTGTTCAACAACTCTTTAGCAGACGTTCATGTAACTGGCTCTACCGGCTTCGTTGGAAGTGCGCTTGTTGACAGATTGCGGCGCGCTCCCGTACGGCTTTTTTTGCCGTGTAAGCTGAATATCTCTGCCGCAGAGGCGACGGGAATTTCCACCGTCATCCACCTCGCCGCTCGCGTCCACGTCATGCGCGACACTGCCGTCGACCCCTTGGCTGCATTCCGAGAGGTCAATGTAGGCAGCACGCTGCAGCTTGCTGCCCAGGCCGCAGCTGCGGGCGTGCGACGTTTTGTATTTATCAGCACGGTTAAAGTCAACGGCGAAGCCACGAACGCAGCTCACCCCTTTGCCGAACATGACATCCCCGCACGACGCCTACGCCCTATCCAAATGGGAAGCCGAGCAGGGTTTGCGCCAAATTGCTGCAAACACGGGAATGGAAGTCGTCATCATCCGCCCACCCTTGGTCTACGGCCCCGGCGTCAAGGCCAATTTTGCTGCACTCATGCGAGCCGTGCAGCGCGGTCTGCCTTTGCCGCTGGGCGCGGCGCACAACCTGCGCAGTCTGGTGGGACTGGATAACCTGGTGGACTTCATCACCACCTGCGCCAGTCACCCCGCAGCGGCCAAGCAGACCTTTTTGGTCAGTGACGGCGCCGATATTTCCACGCCCGACCTGGTTCGTGCCATGGCGCGCGCGGCCGGTCGCTTGGCGCGCCTGTTTCCGGTGCCGGTCGGTGTGCTGGCGTCGCTTGCGTCCCTTTTGGGCAAACGCGCTGCCGTGGATCGTTTGTGCAGCAGTTTGCAGCTCGATATTTCCAAGGCGCGCGAATTGTTGCAATGGACGCCGCCCGTCACCCTGGAAGAGGGCCTTCGCCGCGCGTTTGCTGGAGAAAAACCATGATCAAGCGCGGTTTTGACGTTTTTTTGGCGCTGCTTGCCGGCGTGATGCTGTTCTTGCCCCTGGTCATCGTGGCTGGGATGGTGCGGCTCACGTCCAAAGGGCCTGTCTTGTATTGGTCTGACCGGGTTGGAAGAAACAATGGTATTTTCAAAATGCCCAAATTTCGCAGTATGCGGGTGGGGACGCCGGCCGTTGCTACCCATTTGCTGCGCAATGCAGACGCTGCGCTAACGCCTATCGGCTCCTTCTTGCGAAAAAGTAGTTTGGACGAAATTCCACAATTGTGGAGTATTTTGAAGGGCGATATGAGTTTTGTTGGCCCCCGCCCGGCCTTGTTTAACCAAGAAGATTTGATTACGCTGAGAGCCGATTGCGGGGTAGATCAACTCTTGCCAGGTCTGACGGGCTGGGCACAGGTGAATGGCCGCGACAGTCTGACCATCCCTGATAAAGTGGCTCTTGATCAGCAGTATTTGCATCGACGCTCGTTCTGGTTTGATCTTTACATACTATGGCTCACATTTTTACGCGTTGTCCGCAGGGATGATGTAGCGCATTAACACAGAGTTGAATTACAATTCCCGGGTTCACTTTTTAGCGGAGATTTTTATATGAGCAACCTGATTGATATCCAGTCCCAAATTGAAAAACTGCAAAAGCAGGCCAACGAGATCAAGGCCAAAGATTTCAGCGCTACGGTCAAAGAAATCTTGGGCAAGATGCAAGCTTTTGGCATCACCGTGAAGGATCTGCAGTCGCCCAAGGCGACCAAAGCAGGCAAAGCCGGTCGTCCGGCCAAGGCAAAAGCAGGCGCCGTCAAAGCGCCCAAGGCTGCACGCAAAACGGGCACCCCGGTTGCTGCCAAATTCCGTGGCCCCAATGGTGAAACCTGGTCAGGCCGTGGTTTGACGCCCAAGTGGCTCACCTCGCTGGTGGCCCAGGGTCAGAATAAAGAAGCCTTTGCAGTAAAGCCTGAGTAATTTCAGCGTCATACCGCCCTTATGGGTAAAGCCGCCTGTATGCGCAACTTGCTGCGCACAGGCGGTTTTTTTTTGTTATTTTGAAACATGGGTAAATGTGAGTGATGTTATGAAGCTGTGGGACGGTCGTTTTTTTGCCTTGCTTTCAACGGTGTATCTTGATCGTTTGCTGAGTCGCTATAACTATGCATTTTGAAGTACTGGCTTGGTCGCGCAGTCGCAAACGGCTGGCGGTTATTGCGCTTGATGTGTTATTGTCGCTGCTGGCGACATGGATTGCTTTTTCATTGCGACTGGATACTTTGCATATTCCCAATGTGGTGCAACTGCGGGTATATCTTCTGGTGCCGCTGCTGGCTATTCCGGTATTTGTGCGTTTCGGCTTGTACCGCGCTATTTTTCGATATACGGGCCAAGCAGCCTTGATTGCCACGGCAAAGGCGATTGCAGTATTTGGGGTCTTGCTTTCCGTGTTGTTGCTGTGGGCCCAATGGGCCATGGTGCCGCGCAGCTTGGGCATATTGCAACCCTTGATTTTTCTGATCTTGGTGGGTGCAAGCCGGGCTTTTGCCCGGTTTTGGTTGGCTGGCCTGGATATCTCTGCGGCGGACGCCAATGCAAAGCGTTTGCTGATATTTGGTGCCGGCACAGCAGGGGTGCAAACGGCGGTGGCCATGGCGGTATCCAGGCAATTCAAACTTGTGGGTTTTGTGGATGACGATCCGGCCAAAGTGGGGCGCAGTATCAACGGCGTCATGGTCAGCGCTGCCGCCCAAGTGCATCAGCGCGTACTGGACGAGGGCGTCACCGACATCTTGCTGGCCATGCCCAGCGCCTCGCGCCAGCGGCGCCTGGCCATTATCCAGTCGCTCAACTCCCTGCCCGTGCACGTGCGCACCCTGCCCAGCATGGCGGATCTGGCCACCGGACGGGTCACGGTGCAGGATTTTCGTGAGCTTGATATTGAAGACCTGCTCGGGCGCGAACCCGTGCCGCCGCAACCCGAGCTACTAGCGCGCGATCTGGCGGGCAAGGTGGTGCTGGTCACGGGTGCCGGGGGCAGCATTGGCTCGGAGTTGTGCCGCAGCATCGTGCTGCAGCGCCCGCGCCAATTGCTGCTGCTCGACCACAGCGAGTTTGGCCTGTATCTGATTCACCAGGAGCTCGAAGCGCTGTGCCGCGAGCAGGCCTTGGGCGTGGTGCTGGTGCCGCTCTTGGGCAGCGTGGTGCACGCCGACCGCATGCGCAGTGTGTGCATGGATTACCGCCCCAGCACGATTTACCACGCAGCCGCCTACAAGCACGTGCCGCTGGTGGAAGACAATGCGGGCGAGGGCGTGCTCAACAACGTCTTTGGTACCTGGAACCTGGCGCAGGCTGCGCTTGCCAGTGGCGCGCAGCGCTTTGTGCTGGTCAGCACCGACAAGGCGGTGCGCCCCACCAACGTGATGGGCGCGAGCAAACGCATGGCCGAACTGGTGCTGCAGGCGCTGGCGGCGCAGCCGGGCTCCACCTGTTTTTCCATGGTGCGCTTTGGCAATGTGCTGGGGTCCAGTGGCAGCGTGGTGCCGCTGTTTCGCCAGCAGTTGGCCAGCGGTGGCCCGCTCACCGTGACCCACGCGGACGTCACGCGCTATTTCATGACGATCCCTGAGGCGGCCCAACTGGTGCTGCAGGCCGGCGCCATGGGGCAGGGCGGCGACGTGTTTGTGCTCGACATGGGCGAGCCGGTCCGAATCGTAGACCTGGCGCGGCGCATGGTGCAACTCTCGGGCCTATCGGTGCGCGAGGCAGCGCGCCCGGACGGCGACATCCGCATTGAAATCACCGGCTTGCGCCCGGGCGAAAAGCTCTTTGAGGAGTTGCTGATTGGCGATAACCCCGAGCCCACGGCCCACCCGCGCATCATGAAGGCGCAAGAGGCTTGTTTGCCCTGGCCGGTATTAGCGGGTCACTTGCAGTCCTTGCGCGCGGCGGCATCCGCCAACGACGACACCGCACTTCGCACCGTGTTGGCGCAATGCGTGCAAGGTTTTCCGGCCCCGCCCTTGCGTGAATAATCGCGGTATTTGCACCCAGGCGCCCCTGGCACTCTTCACTACCCCACCATGACCACTCTCAGCCCGCACGACAAAGCCGACATCCTGGCCCAGGCCCTGCCTTACATCCGCAAGTTCCACGGTAAAACCATGGTCATCAAGTACGGTGGCAATGCCATGACGGACCCCGCCTTGCAAGCCGCGTTTGCGCAAGACGTGGTGCTGCTCAAGCTCGTAGGCATCAACCCGGTGGTGGTGCACGGCGGCGGCCCGCAGATTGAAAACGCCCTTAAACGCCTGGGCAAGACTGGCAACTTCATCCAGGGCATGCGCGTGACTGACGCCGAGACCATGGAAGTGGTCGAATGGGTGCTGGGCGGCGAAGTGCAGCAAGACATCGTCGGCCTGATCAACCAGGCAGGCGGCAAAGCCGTAGGCCTGACCGGGCGCGACGGCGGCATGATCCGGGCGCAAAAGCTCAAAATGCTCGATAACGCCGACCCCAGCATCGAGCACGACATTGGCCAGGTGGGCGACATCGTCAGCGTGGACCCCAGCGTGGTCAAAGCCTTGCAGGACGACGCCTTTATCCCGGTCATCAGCCCGATTGGCTTTGGCGAGAACAACGAGAGTTACAACATCAACGCCGACGTGGTGGCCGCCAAGCTCGCTACCGTGCTGCAGGCCGAAAAGCTCTTGATGCTGACCAATATCAGCGGCGTGCTCAACAAGAGCGGCGAGCTGCTCACCGAACTGAGCGCGCGCCAAATTGACGCCTTGTTTGCCGACGGCACTATTTCGGGCGGCATGCTGCCCAAGATCAGCGGCGCGCTGGACGCGGCCAAAAGCGGCGTCAAGGCGGTGCATATCGTGGACGGCCGCGTGCCCCACGTGCTGCTGCTTGAAATCCTGACCGACCAGGCCTTTGGCACCATGATCCGCTCGTCGTAGACGCAGCGGCCATCGCAGCGGGGGCGTCACGTCTGCGCCATCGGGCGCAGGGGCCGGGCCATAAATGGTGCAAAATAGCACGACCGTACTATTTTCATGCCTGCGCCCTGATGTCCCTGCCTGCTTTTTCTGACGATTCAACCCCGGTGGCCGAAACCGAGCGCCCCAGTGGCCGCGCCATGCTCAAAGGCCAGCAAACCAAACAGGCCATCGTGCAAGCGGCCGTCAGCATGAGCACCCAGTTTGGCCTGGAGGGCTTGAGCATTGGCCACCTGGCCGAGCGCATGCACATGAGCAAGTCCGGCGTCTTTGCCCACTTTGGCTCGCGCGAGGAGCTGCAGATTTCGGTGATCCGCGAATATTTCGCCAGCTTTGAGCAAGAGGTTTTTTACCCCGCCCTCAAGGCGCCCCAGGGCCTGCCCCGGGTGCGCGCCCTGTTTGACAACTGGATGAAGCGCGTGGCCGTAGAGATCGAATCGGGCTGCATCTTTATTAGCGGCGCAGTGGAATTTGACGATCGGCCTGGCCCGGTGCGCGAGGCGCTGGCCAGCTCGGTACAAACCTGGCTGCAGGCGCTGTACCGCGCCGTGGTGCTGGCCAAGCAATGCGGCCATCTCACGCCAGACGCCGACGAGCAACAAGTGGCCTTCGAGATCCACGCCCTGATTTTGGCCTTGCACTACGAGGCCCGCTTTTTGAACAACCCGGGCTCGCTGGCACGCGCCAACCGGGGTTTCGACGACATCCTGGCCCGCTACGGCGCGCCCGGTGTTGCCGAAACTTCTTCCTAGTTTTCCCTTTTTTATTCGTTTTAAGGAGTTTTCCTCATGCCCAGCTATACCCCGCCTTTGCGTGACATGCAGTTTGTGATGCACGAGTTGCTCCACATTGTTGACGACCTCAAGCACATCCCTAAGCACGCCGACATGGACGCCGAGACCATCAACGCCGTGCTCGAAGAAGGCGGCAAGTTCGCCACCGAGGTGCTGTTTCCCCTGAACATCAGCGGCGACGCCGAAGGCTGCACGCTCGACCCCAAGACCCACAGCGTCACCACGCCCAAGGGTTTCAAGGAAGCCTATGCGCAGTACGTTGAAGGCGGCTGGGCGGCGTTGGGTTGCGACCCGGCCTATGGTGGCCAGGGCCTGCCCCTGGTTGTGAACCAGATGTTCTACGAGATGCTCAACAGCGCCAACCAGGCCTGGACCATGTACCCCGGCCTCACGCACGGCGCCTATGCGTCGCTGGCCGCCCACGGCACCGACGAACAAAAAGCCACCTACCTGCACAAGATGACCAGCGGCCAGTGGACCGGCACCATGTGCCTGACCGAGCCCCATTGCGGCACCGACCTGGGCCTCATGCGCACCAAGGCCGAGTTGCAAGCCGACGGCAGCTACCGTATCACCGGCAACAAGATCTTCATCAGCGCCGGTGAACACGACATGAGCGAAAACATCGTCCACCTGGTGCTCGCACGCCTGACCGACGCGCCTCCCGGCATCAAGGGCGTGAGCCTGTTTGTGGTGCCCAAGTTTTTGGTCAATGCCGACGGCAGCTTGGGCGAGCGCAACGGCATTTACTGTGGCGGCCTGGAACACAAGATGGGCATCAAGGCCAGCGCCACCTGCCAGATGGTGCTTGACGGCGCCGTGGGCAGCATGGTGGGCGCGCCCAACAAGGGCATGAACGGCATGTTCGTGATGATGAACGCCGCCCGCCTGGGCGTGGGCAACCAGTCCTTGGGCCTGACCGAAGTGGCCTACCAAAATGCCGTGATTTACGCCAAAGACCGCATCCAGATGCGCTCGCTCTCGGGCGTCAAGGCCAAAGACAAGGCGGCCGACCCCATCATCGTGCACCCTGATGTGCGCAAGATGCTGCTCACGGCCCGCGCCTACGCCGAAGGCGGCCGCGCCCTGCAGGCCTATGGCTCCATGTTGCTTGAACAAGAGCACAGCCACCCCGACGAACAAGTGCGCAAAGACGCGGGCGAACTGCTGGCCATGCTCACGCCTATCGTCAAAGCCTTCATCACTGACAACGGCTGGGCCGCCACCTCGGCCTGCTTGCAGGTGTTTGGTGGCCACGGCTTTATCAAGGAATGGGGCATGGAGCAGTTCGTGCGCGACGCCCGCATCAACATGATTTATGAGGGCACCAACACTATCCAGTCGCTGGATTTGTTGGGCCGCAAGATATTGGGCAACCAGGGCGCCACGCTGCGCAAGTTTGGCAAGCTCATTGGCGCACTGGCCAAAGAAGAGGCCAGTAACGCCGCCATGAAAGAGTTCATCACCCCCGTGGCCACCCTGGGCGAGCAGATGACCCAGTTCACCATGGAAATCGGCATGAAAGGCATGCAAAACCCCGACGAAGTGGGCGCCGCTGCCGTGGACTACCTGCGCGTGGCTGGCCACCTGGTGTTTGGCTACTTTTGGGCCCGCATGGCGCAAGTGGCCCTGCGTGAGATTGCCGCAGGCAACGTGGACCCCTTCTACCAAGCCAAATTGCAAACCGCACGCTTTTACTTTGCCAAATTGTTCCCTGAGACCGCCACCCTGATGCAAACTGCGCGCGCTGGCAGCGCCGTGCTGATGGATACCGACGCGGTGTTTGCCTAAAGTTTTTTGCTGTCACCCGTCCCTGTCCCACACCAACCCAAGGAGTTTGTTATGAAGAAAGTACTTTTTGCTGCCAGCTTGCTCGGTCTTGCCGCCTTTGCCCAGGCTCAGATGACGCCCTTGGGCGCGTGGCACACCATTGACGACGACACCAAAAAGCCCAAAGCGGTGATCCGCATTAGCGCCAACGCCAACGGCGGCCTCTCTGGCGTGGTGGAAAAGTCCCTGGACCCCAAACCCAATGCCGAAGCCAATTGCGAGAAATGCACCGACGACCGCAAGGGCAAGCCAAAAATCGGCATGGAAATTATCCGTGGCGGTAAAAAGGTGGACGGCAAAGACGTCTGGGAAGAAGGCAAGATCCTCGACCCCGAAAACGGCACCGACTACCGCCTGCGCCTGACCCTTGTGGACGGTGGCAAGAAGATGGAAGTGCGCGGTTATGTCGGCACCCCTTTGTTGGGCCGCTCCCAGACCTGGGTTCGCGCTGAATGATGCATGCTGCTTGCGCCCCGCTGGGGCAAGCCGCTGAGGCGGGCGCATGAGCCTGCACCCCTTTGACGCCGCGCTGCAACTGCAGCCCCAGGCCGACGGCAGCTACCTGGGCGCCACCAGCCCGGCCTGGGCCAATATGGTCGGGCCGTTTGGTGGCATCACGGCGGCCACCGTGGTGCACGCCATCGTCAGCCACGACAAGTGCCTGGGCTCCCCGGTGGCGCTCACGCTCAACTACGTGTCGGCCATTGCTGACGGCGCCTTCCGGCTGCTGCTGCGCATTGCGCGCACCAACCGCTCCACCCAGCATTGGGTGTTTGAGATCGAGCAAACCGCCGCCGACGGCAGCGTGGAATGCGTGCTGACCGGCACCGCCATGACCGCCCAGCGCCGCGACACCTGGAGCGCCAACGACCTGCCCATGCCTGCCGTGCCAGCGCCCGACACCCTGCCCGAGGCGCCCTTGCCCAAGTCGGTGGAATGGTTTACCCGTTTCGAGATGCGCGCCGTGTCCGGCAGCTTGCCCCAGGTGTGGGACGGCTCCGAGAGCGAACTGCCTGCGCACGAGGCCAGCCTGAGCCAGCTCTGGGTGCGCGACCGCGCAGGCCGCGCGCTGGACTTTGCCGCGCTTGCAGCCACTGCCGACATTTTCTTTCCCCGCGTCTGGCGCCGCCGCGCCACGTGGACGCCTGCGGGCACAGTGTCCATGACCGTGTATTTCCACGCCGACAGCGCCCAGCTCGCCCAAGTCGGCGCCGACTTTGTGCTGGCCCAGGCGCGCGGCCAGGTGTTTCGCAACGGCTTTTTTGACCAAAGCGGCTGCGTCTGGAGCGCCGCAGGCGTGCCACTGGCCACCACGCACCAGCTTGTGTATTTCAAGGAATAGTTTCCTGTTTTCCGCCCCCTATTCAAACGAGAACCCGCCATGCAAGACGTATTGATCGACAGCGCCGACGGCGTAATGACCCTCACGCTCAACCGCGTTGAAAAAAAGAACTCCTTCACCCAGGCCATGTACAGCGCCTGCGCCGATGCCTTGGCGCAGGCAGCGGCCGACGCCAGCGTGCACGTGGTGGTGGTCCAGGGCCACGCCACGATTTTTAGCGCAGGCAACGACATCAGCGACTTTTTGAACCGGGGCGCCAGCACCCCGGACGCGCCGGTGTTCCGCTTTTTGCGTGGCCTGGCCGCTTTCCCCAAGCCTCTGATCGCCGCAGTCTGCGGCCCGGCCGTAGGCGTGGGCACCACCATGCTCTTCCATTGCGACCTGGTCTACGCGGGCGACAACGCCGCGTTTTCCATGCCTTTCGTCAACCTGGGCCTGTGCGCTGAGGCCGCATCCAGCCTCTTGGCCCCACGCCTGATGGGCTACCACCGCGCCGCCGAAGCCCTGTTGCTGGGCGAGCCCTTTATGGCCGAGGCCGCCATGGAAATGGGCCTGGTCAACCGCATCGTGCCGCCGTCAGAGGCCAACAACCTGGCGCAAAGCCAGGCGCGCAAGCTCGCTGCCAAGCCCCTGCCTTCGCTGATTGAAACCAAGCGCCTCATGAAAAAAGGCCAGATGGCTGACGTACTGGCGCAAATGGACGAAGAGGGCGAGAGCTTTGGCCGCCTGCTGCAAGCGCCCCACGCCAAGGAAGCCTTCACCGCCTTCCTGGAAAAGCGCAAACCCGACTTCGCCAAACTCTAAGCGCCAGGTTCCTCCGGCCTTGGTATTTTTGCCAAGCAAGCGCTTGCTAAAAATAGCGGCCTTTGGTATGGTTGCGCCATGCCCGCGCAAGCCGCCACCGCCCCAAACCCCCAGCCAGCGACCGGCCTAGCGCCCGCCCCCCTGCGCGCGCGCGGCAGGCCGCGCAAAACGCCGCTGGAGCGCGACGACGGCAACCGCCGCGCCGCTTTGCTGCGTGCCGCCGCTGCCCTGTTTCGCAGCCAGGGCTTTGCCGCCACCACCACGCGAGACATTGCTGCGGCCGCCGGCATGCAAAGCGGCTCGCCCTTCTACCATTTCAAAAGCAAAGACGCGCTGCTGTTTGCCGTCATGCAAGAAGGCATGCACGCTGCCCTTGCGCGCCAGCGCGCCGCGCTGCCCGCCACGGCCAACCAGTCGCCCCAAGCGCAGTTGCGCGGCCTGGTGCAAACCCATTTTCAGGTGCTGCTCGGGCCCGACAGTGACTTTATTCCGGTCATGCTCTACGAGTCCCGCTCGCTCAATAGCGACCAGCGCGCTGCGCTGTCCGCGCTGCAAAGCGACTACGAGTCCCTGTGGACGCCAGTGCTGGCTGCGCTGCACGCCAGCGGCGCCCTGCGCGCCCCGGTGGGTCTGGCGCGGCTGCTCATGCTCGGCGCCTTGAACTGGTCGGTGCAGTGGTTTGACGCGAGCAAGAGCGCCACCGTGGACGATCTGGTGGAAGCCGCACTGGCGCTGTTTGTGGGCGAGGCCGCCGCCTGATTGTTTCTTATTGATTGAGGTTTTTATGAGTTACGCATCCATCTTCGCGCCAGGCTTGTTTGCCGGCAAAGTCATCGTCGTCACCGGGGGCGGCTCGGGCATTGGCCGCTGTGTGGCGCATGAGCTCGCCGCCCTGGGCGCGCGGGTGGCGCTGGTCGGGCGCAAGCCAGACAAGCTGCAAAAAGTGGCCGACGAAATCGCCCATGACTGCGGTGCCAGTGGCGGCAGCGCCAGCACCCATGTCTGCGACATCCGCCAGGAAGACGCGGTGCGCAGCACGGTAGCGGCCATCGTGGCGCAGCACGGCGCCATTGACGGCCTGGTCAACAACGCGGGCGGCCAGTACATGACGCCGCTCGAATCCATCAGCGCCAAGGGTTGGGAGGCGGTGGTCAACACCAATTTGACCGGCGGCTTTTTGATGGCGCGCGAGTGCTACACCCAGTCCATGGCCAAACAGGGCGGCGCTATCGTCAACATCGTGGCCGACATGTGGGGCTCCATGCCCGGCATGGGCCACAGCGGTGCGGCCCGCGCCGGCATGGTCAGCCTGACCGAAACGGCCGCCGCCGAATGGGCGGGCGCCGGGGTACGGGTCAACGCGGTGGCGCCGGGCTACATCGCCTCGAGCGGCATGGACCATTACCCGCCCGAGGCTGGCCCCATGCTGCGCGCCATGGCCAAAACCGTGCCGCTCGGGCGCTTTGGCACCGAGGCCGAAACGGCGGCGGGCATCGTGTTCTTGCTCAGCCCCGCTGCGGCCTTTATCAGCGGTACCACGCTGCGCATTGACGGCGCCCGCCCGCAGGTGCGCATGGGCTGGCCCATGACGGTGGCCAGCGCCAAGGCGCAAACGCGCGCCTCCATCACCCCGTTCGACGGTTTTCACCGGGCCGCCACGCCCCAGGTGTTTGCCGCCCAAGTCACCGATTCCAAATAAGCCAGACCAACCCCCAGGAGACAAGCCATGCAATGGAGCCACGAACACCTCGAAATCCAAAAAACCCTCAAGCGCTTTATTGACGCCGAGATCAACCCCCATGTGGACGAGTGGGAGGCGGCCGAAATTTTCCCCGCCCACGAGGTGTTCAAAAAACTTGGCAATCTGGGCCTGTTGGGCCTGACCAAGCCCGAGGCCCATGGCGGCGCCGGACTCGATTACAGCTACGGCCTGGCCATGGCCGAGGCGCTGGGCCATATCCATTGCGGCGGCATTCCCATGGCCATTGGCGTGCAAACCGATATGTGTACGCCAGCACTAGCGCGCTTTGGCAGCGAAGAGTTGCAACGCGAATTTTTGGCCCCGGCCATTGCCGGCGACATGGTGGGCTGCATCGGCGTGAGCGAACCCGGCGCGGGCAGCGACGTGTCCGCCATCAAGACGGTAGCGCGCAAGGACGGCGACGACTATGTCATCACCGGCCAAAAAATGTGGATCACCAACAGCTTGCAGGCCGACTGGATGTGCATGCTGGTCAACACCGGCGAAGGGCCGGCCCACAAAAACAAAAGCCTGGTGATGGTGCCCCTGCGCGAAGGCGGCAAGCTGCGCCCGGGCATCGAAGTGGCCAAAAAAATCCGCAAGATCGGCATGAACGCCAGCGACACCGGCTTGCTCTACTTTGACGAAGTGCGCGTGCCCCAGCGCAACCGCATTGGCGCCGAGGGCCACGGCTTTATCTACCAAATGCAGCAGTTCCAGGAAGAGCGCCTGTGGGCGGCGGCCAGCTGCCTGCAGTCCTTGAGCAACTGCATCGGCTGGACCATGGAATGGGCGCAGGAGCGCAAGCTCTTTGGCGCCACCCTGGCCGACCAGCAGTGGGTGCAGTTTCGGCTGGCCGAGATGAAGACGGACCTTGAGGCCCTGCGCGCACTCACCTACCGCGCGTGCGAGATGTATGTGGGCGGCCAGGACGTGCTTGAGCTCGCGTCCATGGGCAAGCTGCTGGCCGGGCGCCTGAACCGCACCATTCCTGATGGCTGCCTGCAGTTTTGGGGCGGCATGGGCTACACCTGGGAAAACAAGGTCTCGCGCATGTTCCGCGACGGCCGCCTGGGCTCGATTGGCGGCGGCGCTGACGAAGTCATGCTCGGCATCATCGCCAAGACCATGGGCGTGGCCAAGCGCCCGCAACGCTGAGCAGCGCCATGCACACCACCGCAAGCCCTGAGGACATCACCCACCTGCAGACTAGCGCCCAGCGCTTTGTGCGCCAAGAGGTGGCGCCCCACCTGGCCGATTGGGAGGCGGCGCAGGCGTTTCCGCGCAGCCTATACGCCCGTGCGGCCGATCTGGGCTGGCTCGGTTTGGGTTACCCGGAACGCCTGGGCGGCACCCCGGCACCCACCGCATTGCGCAATGTGCTCACCGAAACCCTGGCGCGCGAGAGCGGCAGCGGCGGCCTGATGGCCAGCCTGTTTAGCCACAACATCGGCCTGCCGCCGGTGCTGCGCTGGGGCTCGGACGCGCTGCAGCGCGAGGTGATACCGCCCGTGCTGCGCGGCGAAAAAATCGCCGCCCTGGCCATTACCGAGCCCGGTGGCGGCACCGACGTGGCGGCCCTGCGCACCACCGCGCGCCTGGACGGCGACCACTATGTGGTGGATGGCGAAAAAGTCTTCATCACCTCCGGCATGCGCGCCGACTATCTGACGGTGGCCGTGCGCACCGACGCGGGCAACAAGGGGCGCGGCGGCATTTCCATGCTGGTGGTGCCGGGCGACACGCCTGGGCTGTCGCGCAGCCCCTTGCAAAAAATGGGCTGGCATTGCTCGGACACCGCGCACCTGCGCTTTGACGGCGTGCGCGTGCCCGCGCGCTTGCTGGTGGGGCCTGAGGGCAGCGGCTTCAAGATGATCATGGGCAACTTCAACGGTGAGCGCCTGTCCATGGCGGTCATGGCCCTGGGTTTTGCCGAATGCTGCTACCGCGAGGCCCTGGACTGGGCGCGCACGCGCAAGACTTTTGGCAGCGCCTTGGTAGAGCACCAGGTGGTGCGCCACAAGCTGATGGACATGAAAATGCGCATCGAATCCACCCGCGCCTGGGTGGACGTCGTTACCCGGCGCCTGGACGAGGGCGACGAGGGGGCCGAATGGGTGTCCCTGGTCTGCCTGCTGAAAAACCATTCCACCCAGACCATGCAGTTTTGCGCCGACCAGGGCGTGCAGATTTTGGGCGGCATGGGCTTTATGCGCGGCACGGCCTGCGAGCGCATTTACCGCGAGGTCAAGGTGATGATGATTGGCGGCGGCGCCGAAGAAATCATGAAAGAGTTGGCTTCGCGTCAACTCGGGCTGTGACAATAGGCGCATGAACAAAAAACCAGCCTCTGGCGCGGACGCCGCGCCTGCCACCGCAGCTACAAGCCCCGTCATCTTTGAAGAAGAATTCGTCAGTGGATTAAAAAAAATCTTCGAGGAGCGCATTGTCTTCAACCAGCTTTTGGGTTTGAAGATCACTGCGCTCGAACCCACCCGCGTGGTAGCCCGCATCGACATGCGGCCCGAGTTGGTCGGCCACTTTGCCTTTAATCGGGTGCACGGCGGCGTGATCAGCGCTGGTCTGGACGCCATGGGCGGCTTGGCGGTGATGGCCGCTATTGGCGCGCGCCACATGGACGAGACGCCCGTGCAGCGCCTGCACCGCTTTGGCAAACTCGGCACCATCGATTTGCGCATTGACTACCTGCGCCCCGGCATCAGCCCGTATTTTGAGCTGCACGCCCATGTGCTGCGCCTGGGTTCGCGCGTGGCCAGCACCCGCATGGAGTTTTTGGGCGCCGACGGCACCTTGTTTTCTACCGGGGCGGCGGCGTATATCGTGTCCTGAGTGGAGCGCTGCCTGGGCAGCGCCCATAAAAAAAAAGGCCCTTGAAGGGCCTTTTTTGTTGCTGGCAAAGTCGCCTTACAGGGGTACTTTTTTCAGCATCTCGATGCCAATCTTGCCAGCAGCGATTTCGCGCAGGGCGGTGACGGCGGGCTTGTTTTTGCTTTCGATCTTGGGCGTGTGGCCTTGGCTGAGCATGCGCGCGCGGTAGGTGGCGGCCAGCACCAGTTGGAAACGGTTGGGGATCTGCTCAAGGCAGTCTTCGACGGTGATGCGGGCCATGGGATTCTCCGAAATTACAAGGGGATGTTGAGCGCCTGGAACGTTGCGGCTCTGGCGCGCGCCTGCGCCACAAACTTGAGCCGCTGGGAGTGAACGATCGCCTTGAGGTCAAAAAGCGCGCGGTCAAACAACTCATTGATTATAACGAAGTCGAATTTTTGGGCCTGCGCCACCTCAAGGGCGGCGTTTTTCATGCGCAGCTCAATGGTCTCAGGCGCGTCCTCGCCCCGGCGCTCCAGGCGCGCGCGCAGTTCTTCCCAGCTCGGGGGCAAGATAAAAATGCACACCGCGTTGGAAAAGGTCTGCTTGATCTGGATCGCGCCCTGAAAGTCGATTTCCAGAATCACATCGGCGCCCATGGCCATGCGGTCTTCGATGGCTTTTTTGGACGTGCCGTAGCGGTGGTTGTGCACGTTGGCCCATTCGACAAAGGCGTCGGCCGCCACCATCGCGTCAAATTCTTGTTCAGAGACAAAAAAGTACTCGCGCCCGTGCTTTTCCTGGCCGCGCGGCGCGCGCGTGGTGTGCGACACCGAGGGCTGCACGTGGGAGTCAAGCTCGAGCAAGGCGTTGACCAGGCTGGACTTGCCCGCGCCACTGGGCGCTGCGACAACAAAAAGGTTTCCGGGGTAATCCATAGCGCGACTCAGGGGGAAAAAAGCGGGTTCTTATTCTATGTTCTGCACCTGCTCGCGCATTTGCTCGATCAGCACCTTCATGTCCACCGAAATATGGGTCAGCGCCAGGGCGGCCGATTTAGAGCCCATGGTATTGGCCTCCCGGTGCAGTTCCTGGATCAAAAAGTCCAGGCGCTTGCCGATTTCGCCGCCCTTGGTGATCAGGCGCTCAAGTTCATCAAGGTGCGAGTTCAGGCGGGTTATTTCTTCGGCCACGTCAATGCGGATGGCAAAGGCGGTGGCCTCGGTCAGCGCCCGGTCTTGGGCGCTTTCGGGCAGTGCGCTGCCTTCGCCCAGGGCCATGGCTTCGGCCCAGCGCTCCATAAAACGCTGGCGCTGCTGGGCCACGAGTTGGGGCACCAGGGGCGTGGCCTGCGCGGCCAACAGGCGCAGTTGTTTGATGTGCTCCAGCAGCATGGCGCCCAGGCGCGCGCCTTCTCGGGCGCGGGCGGCCAGCAGGGCGGTCAACGCGGTCTGGGCCAGGGGCAGCAGCTCTTCGCTCCAGTCGCGCAGGCCCGACTGCTCGCTTGCGGCCAGACGCAAGACGTCAGACACCGTCAGGCCACCGGCCTGCGGCAGCCAGACCTTAATGTTGTCTTGCAGGCTGTTGAGGCGCTGCAGCAGCTTCGGGGACGGGTCGCTCACGCTGCCGTGTTGCACGTCGATGGAGGCGCGCACCTCGATCTTGCCGCGCTTGAGGCGCGCACCCAGCAGTTCGCGCAAGGCGGGCTCCCACTGGCGCAGGTCTTCGGGCAGGCGAAAGGTGAGATCCAGGAAGCGGCTGTTGACCGAGCGGATCTCCAGCCCGAGCTGGGCGGCGGGCAGCTGTTTGCCTTCGGACGGTACGGCTGCGGTGGCGGCGCTGTGCTGCGCACTGGCGTAGCCGGTCATACTGTAAACTGACATGATTAATTCCTTGACTATGAGGGTTGCACTGAGAATAACCCGCTTCGTTGGCCGCACGCGGTGCCCAACGCTGGCCGGGCGGCTCAACCCCCGAACTATGGCATGACCCAGGCTCCACCGAAAGCCCCACCGGCTGCCCTGCCTGCGGGCCGGGTGGTGGGCGGCTACCGCATCGTCCAGCAGATTGGTTGTGGTGGCTTTGGAATTGTCTACAGGGCGGTCAGCCCCACCGGGCAGGAGGTGGCGCTCAAGGAATACCTGCCCGCCGCACTGGCCAGCCGTGCGCACGGCGACGCCCCTGTGGTAGTGGAGCGGCACAAGCGAGCCTTGTACCGCATTGGGTTTCGCAGCTTTTTAGAAGAAGGGCGCGCCCTAGCCCAGATCGTGCACCCCAATGTGGTCAGCGTGTTGAATTTTTTTCAGGAAAACGACACGGTTTACCTGGTGATGAACTATTTGCAGGGTGCGTCCTTGCAGCAGTTCATCGTCACGTCTGCGTCGCTCGACCACCCCAAGGTGTTTCGCGAGAGCACGATCCGCTCCTTGTTTGACGAGGTGCTGCGCGGTCTGCGGGTAGTGCACCAGCACAAGATGCTGCACCTGGACATCAAACCGGGCAATATTTTGGTCACCGACGACGACCGGGCGGTGCTGATTGACTTTGGCGCAGCGCGCGACGTGTTGCACCAAGGCGGCAAGTTTTTGCAGCCCATGTTCACGCCGGGCTTTTCGGCCCCCGAAATGTACACACGCGGCAAAGCTATCGGCCCCTGGACCGATATTTATGCCATCGGAGCCTGCATTTTTTCTTGCATGAAAGGCTATCCGCCGCCCGACGCGGCCAAGGCCGACAGCCGCGCCAAGCTGGAGAGCATGGTGTCCGACTTGCAGGGGAAATACTCCCCGCTGCTGATGGAGCTGGTGCTGTCGTGCATGCAAACCGACCCCCAGTCGCGCCCCCACTCGGTGCTGTCTGTGCAAAAAGTGCTGACCTTGCCGCCGCAGGCGGCATTGCGGCCCCAGGACGCACAGCCCTACCAGGCGACACAGTTCTTGCCTGACGCCTTGCGCGCTGCGTCACGGCTTTTGCGCTAAGCGCACGACACGGCCATGATGTTTTCGGTATTTCAGGTCAGCCGCGTCGGGGGCCGCAGACGAAACGAAGACCGCATGGGCTATTCGTACACGCAGGCGGCGGCTATCTTTTTGGTGGCGGACGGACTTGGTGGGCATCCGGAGGGCGACGTGGCAGCCCAAATCTGTCTACAGGTTATCACGGCCCTGTTCCACAAGCAGGCCACGCCCAAGCTGGCCAACGTGGCGGAGTTCCTTCAAAGTGCCATGGCTGCTGTCCATGCCCAATTGCTGGGCTACGCAAGCATGCATGGCTTGGACCAGACGCCCAGTAGCACGCTGGTGATTGCGGTGCTGCAAGACGACCATTGCCACACCGCGCATTGCGGCGATTCGCGCCGCTACCTGGTGCGCCACGGCGAGGTCGCCAGCCGCACTATCGACCACTCGGTGGCAGAGTGGAAAAGCGCCCAGCCAGGCGCTGCTTCGGGCCCACAGGCTAACAAGCATGTGCTTTATAGCTGCCTGGGCGCTCCCAAGCAACCTGTCATTGAAGTGGATACGCCCATTGCCCTGGAGGTGGGAGACCGCTTGTTGCTGTGCTCGGACGGCTTGTGGGGCAATGTGGACGAGGACGATATCGTGCGCAGTTTGACCACGCAAGACGTGACCGAAGCGGCCCAGGGTCTGGCCGAACTGGCGCTGCAGCGCGGTGGCGAGTACTGTGACAACGTGACCTTGATCGCCGTGGCCTGGGAGAAGGCCGATAATCTGCCGCTTGCCTGAGCCCGGCGCCCGAATGCGGCGCCCGTGCTTTTTTAACCCGTTTGCCGGAATTTCTTCATGACCTCATTTACCCGCAGTGGCGATCGCGCCGCCAACGCCTTGCGCCCGGTGCGCATTACCCGTGGCTACACCCGCCACGCCGAAGGCTCCGTGCTGATCGAGTTTGGCGGCACCAAGGTGCTGTGCACCGCGTCGGTGGAAGAGCGCGTGCCCCCGCACAAACGCGGCAGCGGCGAAGGCTGGGTCACCGCCGAATACGGCATGCTGCCGCGCGCCACCCACACCCGCAGCGACCGCGAAGCCGCACGCGGCAAACAAAGCGGACGCACGCAAGAGATTCAGCGCCTGATTGGCCGCTCGCTGCGCGCTGTGTTTGACCTCAAACTCTTGGGCGAGCGCACCATTTCGCTGGATTGCGATGTGATTCAGGCCGATGGCGGCACCCGCACGGCGGCCATTACCGGCGCCTTTGTGGCGGCGCAAGACGCGGTCAATTTTTTGCTCGCGCACGGAAAAATCAGCGAGTCGCCCATCATCGCGTCGGTGGCGGCCATTTCGGTGGGCATTGTGCAAGGCACGCCGCTGCTGGATCTGGAATACACCGAAGACTCTTCTTGCGACACCGACATGAACGTGGTCATGACCGGCGCGGGCAACTTCGTGGAAGTGCAGGGCACGGCCGAAGGCGCGGCGTTTTCGCGCACCGAGATGGACCGCTTGCTGGGCCTGGCCGAACTGGGCATTGGCCAGTTGATGCTCTTGCAGCAGCAGGCGCTGGCCCAAACGCTGCCCGCGCATTGAGCGCCGCGCAGCCGGCCATGCAGATCGTTCTGGCCTCGAACAACGCGGGCAAACTCGCTGAACTGCAAGCCATGTTTGCGCCCCTGGGCTGCGCCCTGGTGCGCCAAAGTGATTTGGGCGTGCCCGAGTCGCCCGAGCCCTACCGCACCTTTCTGGAAAACGCCTTGGCCAAAGCGCGCAACGCAGCCAGCCATACCGGCTTGCCTGCGCTGGCCGACGACGCCGGTTTGTGCGTGGACGCTTTCGGTGGTCTGCCCGGCGTGGATACGGCTTATTACGCCACCCAGTTTGGCTACGCCAAGGGCGACGACAACAACGTGCGCGCACTGCTGGAGCAAATGCAAGACATTGACGCCCGGGGCGCTGCCTTGGTCAGCACCCTGGTGGCCGTGCGTTCGCCTGACGACCCGGAGCCGCTCATTGCCGTAGGCCGCGTGGTGGGCCAGATTGCGCGCGCGCCGGTGGGCAGCAACGGCTTTGGCTTTGACCCGATTATGTGGATCCCCGAATTTGGCAAAACCTTTGCCCAGTTACCGGTGGAGGTGAAAAACGCCCACAGCCACCGCGGCCGCGCAGCCCAGGCCATGGCGGCGCTGATGCGCGAGCGCTGGCTGGCGCAGCCATGATTCCGATTGTGGCCAGCGCGGCCGTGAGCTCGGAAGCTGGGGCCGGGGCGGCGGTGCAACATGGCATCCAGCATTACATGCGCCCGGGTACGCTGCAGCTCGCCGCGCTGCCGCCGCTGTCTTTGTACGTGCATTTGCCCTGGTGCCTCAAAAAATGCCCGTATTGCGACTTCAACTCGCACGAGCAACCCGCAGGACCCCTGCCCGAGCGCCGCTACATCGACGCCGTGGTGGCGGACCTGGAAGCCGCCTTGCCGCTGATCTGGGGCCGGGGCATTCACAGCATCTTTATTGGTGGGGGCACGCCCAGCCTGTTTTCGCCTGAGGCCATAGACCGGTTGATTAGCGACATCCGTGCCCGCCTGCGGTTGGAGCCCAACTGCGAAATCACCTTGGAGGCCAACCCCGGCACCTTTGAGAAAGACCGCTTTGCCGCCTTTGCCCAAGCGGGTGTGACGCGCCTGTCGATTGGCGTGCAAAGCTTTAACGACGCCCACCTCAAGGCGCTGGGCCGGGTGCACGACCGTGCACAAGCCTTGGCAGCGGTGGAAGAGGCGGCGCGCTCTTTTGCCACCTTTAACCTTGACATCATGTACGCGCTGCCCGGCCAGACGCTGGAGCAGGTGGGGCAAGACATCAATATCGCTCTGGGCTTTGCGCCGCCGCACATCTCGATTTACCACCTGACGATTGAGCCCAACACCTATTTCGCCAAGTTCCCGCCGGTGGTGCCCGAAGACGATACCGCCTACGCCATGCTCGATCACATTACCGAGCTGACCGAGGCCGCCGGGCTGCAGCGCTACGAGGTGTCGGCCTACGCCAAAGACGGCCACCGCTGCGCGCACAACCTCAACTACTGGAAGTTTGGCGACTACCTGGGTATTGGCGCTGGCGCGCACAGCAAGCTCAGTTTTGCCCACCGCGTGGTGCGCCAGGTGCGCCTGCGCGAGCCGCGCCTGTACCAAGAGCGTGCCTTGGCCGGCAACGCGCTGGCGCAAAGCGATGAAGTGGCGCGCGCTGATCTGCCCTTTGAATACATGCTCAACGCCCTGCGCCTGCGCCACGGCTTTGGACTGCGCGAATTTGCCGAGCGCACCGGCCTGCCGGTGACCGCCATCGCCGCCGCCTTGGACGCAGCCGAGCGCAAAGGCCTGATCGAACGCGACTTGCAGCGCGTGCGGCCCACGGTGCGGGGCTTTGACTTTTTGAGCGATTTGCAGGAATTGTTTTTGGCGGACCGCTGAGCTTTCAGTGGTGCCCGTGTCGCGCAGGTGCTCCGAAAAGGGGCGGAGTAAGGGCTAACCCGATTTCAATGTGCCTCCGTGCACGCTACATTGGCCGCTGCAAAACGCTGGGGACCTTATCAATGAATGCAAGTCAAGTTCAAAACGCCTTGGTGCTATGCCTGATTATTGGTTTCGGCCTGATGGAATTTGCCAGCCGCCGCTACCAAAGCACGGTGCGCACCACCGCCACGCCCAATGACACCAAGCTTGAACTGCTAATGTTCCTGAGCCTGCTGGCCATCACCCAGCCGCTGGCCATTTTGAGCACCGCCAAACTGGGCGCATGGCTGGCGCCGGGCATGCAGGGCGCGTTGGCCGATTTGCCTTGGTGGGGCATGGTGGGTATTTTGCTGGTGGCTGACGACATGACGCAGTATTGGTGGCACCGCGCCTCGCACTCGCCGCTGCTGTGGCCCTTGCACCGCGCGCACCACTCGGCGCAGTACATGAGCATCCGCGTCACCTTCCGCAATAATTTCTTTTATTACCTGATGATGCCCGGCCTGTGGTTTGCTGGCGCGCTCTTATACCTGGGCGTGGGCGGCATGGTCTATGCCATCTACATCGTGGTCAAGCTGGCCGTGATTTTGGGCGCGCATTGCGCCTGGCGCTGGGACGAGCCGTTGTACCGCATTCGCGCGCTGCGCCCGGTGATGTGGGTGCTGGAGCGCACCATTTCTACTCCGGCCACCCACTGGGCGCACCACGCCGTTACCAACGCCGACGGCGTAGGCCACTACACGGGCAACTTTGGCAATCTGCTGTTTTTGTGGGACGTGATTTTTGGTTCCGCACACATCACGCGCCAGTATCCGGCGGCAGTGGGCTTGCGCGATGACCAGTTGTTTGGCCAGGAACACTGGTCCCGCCAGATGTTCTACCCGGTGGTCCAGTCGGACCGCGAATGCAGCGCGCTTAAGTTTGGCGGCACCATTTATGACGAGGCCAAGGCCCCGTCTGCATCCGCGCCCTGACTACTGCCGCGCGGCACCCATGCCGCTATCGCGGTTGCGCCGGTACCTGCACCCAACCACTGAGGCAGGTGGAAATATAGGGGTAGTAGTTGTTGCTGTTGGGGCAAAAATACCAGTACACCGCAGCGGGCGCGGGCGGCGCGTTCCCGCCTGGGGCCATGGGCATCACTACGGGCGGCTCCCACGGGTTAGGGTAAGGGTAAACCGGCGAGGGGTAGAAATACCAGGTGGGCCCCACTACCCACCACCAGCCCATGCGCCCGTCGTGGCGGCCATGGGTCCAGTGCCCGGAGCGCCACAGCGGCCAGTCCTGCTCATGAAAGCGCGAGATGTCGCCATGCCAGCTTTTGCCGCCGCGCTGTTTGAACTCTTTCTTGTCCTTGTCCGCCATGGCCGAGGTGCCTACAGCCCAGGCCGCCAGCAGAATCCCCGCGCGAACGAGCAGCTGCGAAGGTTTGCGGAGGACTTTGGGGCGATCGTTCATGGCTTGGGCTTTCGGGTGCAAGAAGGATGGTTCACGGGGGACGGGCCATTGTCTGTAAGGGGCCTGCGTCGTCACTTGCGCCAGGTCATGCCGCGACACTGCAACTACAATCTCCCGCTTGTGTGGGGCGTTAGCTCAGTTGGTTAGAGCAGAGGACTCATAATCTATTATTAAAGTTCTAATAATCGTAAATTGTCTTTATAAATCAACAACTTACGTGATATTTTGGTGTGTATCAAACACTACACACCAACTACACACTTTTGACCGTTTTTCACGCCTAAAAAACGAGCAAGTACAATCAGTTTTATGGGGCGTTAGCTCAGTTGGTTAGAGCAGAGGACTCATATTTTTCAAATGTGCCTTGCGCGAGGAAACTGCGTAAGGGATGGTGTCAAATTCGGTGAAACCTAAGTGTG
>CANBVJ010000045.1 GCA_947372865.1 Comamonadaceae bacterium | reverse complement strand
AGCGTTGGCCATCACAAGTCCTCAAAACGCATAGAAAAATCGGTGGCGCGCACGTCTTTGGTCAGCGCGCCGATAGAAATACGGTCCACGCCAGTGGCGGCAATCTCGCGCACCGTGGCCATATTGACGCCGCCCGAGACTTCCAAAATCGCCCGCCCGGCGTTCAGGGCCACGGCCTGGCGCATCTGGTCAAAGCTCATGTTGTCCAGCAGCACCATGCGGGCGCCCGCGCTCAGCGCCTCGTCAAGCTGCGCCAGGGTTTCCACCTCAATCTCGATGAACTCGGCCTGCGCGGCCACCGTCTGGGCGCGCGCGAGCGCGGCGCGCACGCCCCCGGCAGCGGCAATGTGGTTTTCCTTGATCAGCACCGCGTCATACAGGCCGATGCGGTGGTTGGTGCCGCCCCCGGCGCGCACTGCGTACTTTTGCGCCAGGCGCAGGCCGGGCAGGGTTTTGCGGGTGTCCACGATCACCGCGCGGTTGCCGCTCACCCCGGCAATGGCCTGCACAAAGCTGGCGGTGTGGGTGGCCACGGCGCTGAGCAGCTGCATGAAGTTCAGCGCCGTGCGTTCGGCCGTGAGCAGCGCCTGGGCTTGGCCCTCGATCTGCAAAACCACTTGGTCGGTCTGGGTGCGCAGGCCTTCGGCCATCGTCCAGGTGAGCGTGGCGCTAGGGTCCAGCGCCAGCACGGCGGCGCTGGCCCAGGCGCTGCCGCACAACACGGCAGGTTCGCGCACCAGCACGCGGGCGCGGGCGCGGCGCTGGGGGTCAATCAGGGCGGCGGTCAGGTCGCCCGCGCCTACGTCCTCGGCCAGGGCGCGCGCTACATCGGCGCGGGCCAGGGCGGCAATGGACTGGGGAGAAAAGTCAAAATGCGTCATAGGGCGCGTAGCATAGCGTCCGCCCCGGCGCCAGATGCTGCTTGAGGTCTTGACCTTGGGCCGACCCGGTAAAATCCGTCGCAACCAGGATTCAACATGTCACTATTTCGCCGCCCCGACTACCACTCTGAAGCCACGCAGTTCATTGACAAGCTCAAATCTGCCCGACCCAAGCTCGAAGCCCAGCAGCGCGAAGGTCGCGCCCTCTTGTGGGACAAAAACCTGGACCGCAGCGAGCAGCAAGAGTTCAAAAGCGCCAAAGTGCCCCAGGGCGCTTACGTTTACCAAACCAAGTCGGACCACTAGGCCGCCAGTGGCACCGGGCGCAATGCATTTGTCTGCGTGCCCCACCCGACCTTGCGCTAGCCGCCCTTGACGCAGCAACTCACCCTCCCCCAGGCCAGCGGCCCCGAGGCGTCTTTGATGCCCGAAGTGGTTGACCACGTGGCCGTGGCCCGCCTGTACGGCGAGCCGCTGTTTGCGATGCCGCACGACCTGTACATCCCGCCCGACGCGCTGGAGGTGTTTCTGGAGGCATTTGAGGGGCCGCTGGACTTTTTGCTCTACCTGATCCGCAAGCAAAACTTCAATATCCTGGACATTCCCATGCTCAGCGTGACCAAGCAGTACTTGGTTTACGTGGACCAGATCCGCAAGCGCAACCTAGAACTGGCCGCCGAATACCTGCTGATGGCGGCCATGCTGATCGAAATCAAGTCGCGCATGCTGCTGCCGCCCAAAAAAGTGGCCGACGGCGAAGAAGCCGAAGACCCGCGCGCCGAACTCGTGCGCCGCTTGCTGGAATACGAGCAAATCAAACTAGGCGCCGCGCGGCTCAACGCCGTTCCCCAATTTGGCCGCGACTTTTTGCAGGCCGCCGTGTTTATAGAACAAAGCCTGCAGCCGCGTTTCCCGGAAGTGAGCGTGGTCGATCTGCGCGAGGCCTGGGCGTCCATATTGCAGCGCGCCCGCCTGGTGCAGCACCACAAGATCAGCCGCGAAGAACTCTCGGTGCGCGAGCACATGAGCATGGTTTTAAAGAAGCTGCAGGGCCGGCGCTTTGTCGGTTTTGAAGACCTGTTTGAGACCGGCAGCAGCGTAGGCGTGCTGGTGGTGACTTTTATCGCGCTCTTGGAGCTGGCCAAGGAAACCCTGGTGGAAATCACCCAGGCCGAAGCATTTGCCCCGATTTACGTGCGTTTGGCGTATACCGCCACCTGAACACTTTTCGCCCCGACTGCCCCTAAGGAGCCCGACCATGGCCGCACCCGCCTCCCCTGACATCCACGCCGCCGGCCAAGTGGGCGGCACGCCCTATGGCACGCTGCCCCCGGCATCGCCCATGGGCACGCGCCGCCCCATCAGCCTGCCGCGCCTGTTGGAAATGCACACACGGGGTGAAAAAATCACCATGCTCACCTCCTACGACGCCACATTTGCCGCTGTGGCCGACGCCGCCGGGGTGGAATGTATTTTGGTGGGCGACTCGCTAGGCATGGTCTGCCAGGGCTTGCACAGCACCGTGGGCGTGAGCCTGGACGACATGCGCTACCACACCGAAAGCGTGGCCCGTGGCATCCGCCGCGCCCAGGGCACGGCTTGGGTGATCGCCGACCTGCCCTTTGGCACCTACCAAGAGTCCAAGGAACAGGCCTTTCGCAGCGCGGCGGTGCTGATGCAGGCCGGCGCCCACATGATCAAGTTAGAAGGCGGCGGCTGGACGACCGAGGTGGTGCATTTCTTGGTGCAGCGCGGCATTCCGGTGTGCGCCCATCTGGGCTTGACGCCACAGACCGTGCACGCCCTGGGCGGCTACCGGGTGCAGGGCAAATCAGACGCCAGCGCCGAGCTGCTCACGCAAGAGGCGCACGCCCTGCAAGAGGCCGGCGCGTCCATGCTGGTGCTGGAGATGGTGCCGGCCGAACTATCGGCGGCGCTCACGCAGTCGCTTACGCGCTGCCCCACCATTGGCATAGGCGCAGGCAAAGACACGGCCGGCCAGGTGCTGGTGTTGCACGACATGCTGGGCGTCAACCTGGGCAAGATGCCCAAATTTGTGCGCAACTTTATGGCAGACTCAGCCTCCATTCGCGGCGCCATGGAGGCCTATGTGGCTGCTGTTAAAGACGGCAGCTTCCCGGTCAACGCGGTGCACGCCTGGTAGACCCAAGCCGCTCTGTCAGCCCCCCGCTGGCAGCGCAGCCAACGCCTTTTGATTCCTTTACTGCTTCGCCATTGATGCAAATCGTCCACACCCTGCCCGCTCTGGCAGACGCACTCAAACCCTACCGCCACCCGGCCGTGGTGCCCACCATGGGCAATCTGCACGAAGGCCACCTGGCCCTGGTGCGCCAGGCCAAGCCCCTGGGCGACCTCACAGTAGCCACGATTTTTGTCAACCGGCTGCAGTTTGGCCCGCAAGACGACTTTGACACCTACCCCCGCACCCTGGCCGCCGACTGCGCGCAGCTCGAAGCCGCCGGTTGCGACCTGGTGTTTGCGCCCACTGAAGCAGAGTTCTACCCCGAGCCGCAAACGTTTCGCATTGCGCCCCCGGCGGCGCTGACCGATGTGCTGGAAGGTGAGTTTCGCCCCGGTTTTTTTGCCGGCGTGTGCACCGTGGTGCTCAAACTGCTGAGTTGCACCCAGGCGCGCAGCGCCGTGTTTGGCAAAAAAGACTACCAGCAGCTCATGGTGATCCGCCAGATGGTGCGGCAGTTCAACCTGCCCATCGCCATTGTGGGTGGCGAGACACGGCGTGCCGCCGATGGGCTGGCTATGTCTTCGCGCAATGGCTATTTGAGTGAGGCTGAGCGCGCGCAGGCCAGGGAGCTGCACGCCAGTCTGCAAGCAATTGCCCAGGCAGTGCGCGCAGGCAACACGGGCTATGCCGCACTGGAAGCCCACGCCATGGAATCCCTGCGCGCAAAAGGCTGGCAGCCCGACTACGTGGCCGTGCGCCGCCAAGCGGACTTGCAAGCGCCACACCCCGGCGACGCTCTGGTCGTGCTGGCTGCCGCGCGGCTGGGCAGCACGCGGCTGATCGACAACTTCGAAATTTAAGCTCCGGGCGCCAAGCGCCGCGCTTGGACAAAAATGTTTCCACTTCCACACCTCCTGCGTTGCGCAGGTGGTGAATGGTGGTGCTTTGGGGCGACCACAGCACTCATAAAAAAATATCAATAACGACTATCATTTTTATTTTTGAGGCTATAGTATAGGTTCAGCTTATTTCGTCGTATAGCTTGGCAATCCCAAGCTATACGCTCGGCTACATTACGTTAGGCCTCGCAACCCAACCATGAAGTTCCACAGACTATCGGTTCTATCACTGGCGGCCATCATTGCGGTCGGAGCGTGCCAGCTCGCCGTTGCTGCAGACGTTGATGTTTCTGTACGCAGCCCTCAAACAACTACCGCACCGCTAGGCGCGCGATTCGAGATTGTTCAATCAACAATCGCCTCGCGCCTTACCTTCCGCCTGGACAAATACACAGGTCGCGTATGGGAGTTGGTCAAGACAAAAGACGATGACAACGCTTGGCAGGAGACGCGCGTCTACGAGCGTCCACAGATTGCGACGCCCAACCGCGCAAGGTTTCAGCTGTTCACGTCCGGAATTGCCGCTAGGCACACATTCTTGATTGACGGAGACTCAGGAAAGTCCTGGGTTCTCGTCACCGGCACTCAGAAGGAAAAGGATGGGACTGAAACGGAGTACCGAGCGTGGCAACTCTTCGCCGAGTGAGGCCTAACCCATCGCTCAAGCGAAGCGCCAACGGCAGGCCACCAGGCCCGGTCTGGCGGTACGCGGTACGCGGTACGCGGTACATTTTCGCCAGACTGGGCCTGGCGTCCTGCCGTTGTCGCCCCCTTAGCTCGAACGCTAGGCGTCTCAAATGGCACAGCCACCCGGCACTACAAGAGTCATCGCTAGAGTTATCGATCTACTCGGAGGACCTGAGCGAGCGCGCGAGGTCACTGACACAGAGTTCAGAGAGATGGTTGCTAGATGGAACCAGGATACCGATGCAATCGGCCGAATTCTCTGGGCACACTTGTATGTTGAGCACTATTTGACCGAGTTCCTAGGTTACGCAAATCCGCGCCTCGAGTCAATTGCCGACGCGCGACTGTCGTTCAAGCAGAAGCTTGCGCTGCTCAACACAAGTTCCCCTGCTGTTGCAGAGCTAAAACCTGGCATCGCCCAACTGAACAGGATCCGGAACCGCCTCGCACATAGGTTGAATTCTTTAATCGAGCCAGCGGACAGTCACGTCTTCTTGGCTGCACCGATGTTCTCGTCAATGCGACTTGTCTCGCTGGGGCGTCCAGCAACCACGTTGACACCAATCGAGCTCTTGGAGCAATTCTCGTTGCACGCTGCAAACATCCTGGCAGGGGAGTTCGATTCGTTTTCCAAGGCGTTTGAACAAGCGCTTCAAGATGAGAGGGAGCTCGGTGACGTCTATCAAGAAACACCACCCAACTGATTGATTTTCATAAGGGTTTCAAACAGGCTTATTTCGCTGGGCACGAGCTGCATCCCCATGGCTTTTGCGCGCTGTATCAGCTTGTACAAGACCCGCTGGCGGTAGCGATCCTCGCCGCGAATGACCCCGATAACAGCGCCACGGCGACGCGCGAACTCCGAACGCCGAATACCCCCGCGGCGGGGGCGCCGCTCTTACTGGGTATCACGCCGCTTCTGCGGGGCGAGTCAAGGCACGCAAACGCTGGCGTTTGACTTGTATCAGGTGGCGATGTCACGTTTTGGCGCACCATCCAGGTGTGGCTTTGGGGGCGGGCGCGGCGATTGCGTTTGTCGGCTGGGCTACGCCTTAGCGACTTTGCCTTGCGGCCTCTCTCTTATGTCCCCCCTGCCCCTGTTTCGAAAATACCTTTGGTGGATTTTGCTGGCCGTCGCTATCGCCTTGGCCACTGGTTTGATTGCCCTGCGCTGGTGGCAAGGGTCCGAGGTGGTGGGCGAGCCGGTGCTGCGGCGCGATTTTGTGCAAACCGTGGTGGCCAGTGGGCGGGTGGAGAACCCGCACCGCATTGACATCGGGGCGCAGGTGACGGCCACCGTGGTGCGCGTGCCGGTACAAGAAGGCCAGACCGTGCGTGCGGGCGACTTGCTGGTGCAACTCTCCGCCGACGAACTCCAAGCCAATGAGCGCCAGGCCGACATGGCGTTAGCCCAAGCCCAGGCCCGGCTGCGCCAATTGCAGGAAGTGCAAGCGCCGCTGGCCGAACAGACCCTGCGTCAGGCGCAGGTCACGGCGGACTTTGCGCGCACCGCGCTGCGCCGCAGCGAAGAGCTGTTTGCCAAAAACTTTATCGGCGCCGCCGCGTTGGACGAGGCGCGCAAGGCGGCTGAACTGGCGCAGGCGCAAGAGCGTTCTGCCCAGCAGCAGCTCGCATCTGCCGCTCCGCAGGGCAGCGACTTTGCCATTGCGCAGACGGCGGTAGCCCAGGCCCAGGCGGGTGCGGCTGCGGCGCGGGCGCGCAGCCAGTACGCGCAGATTCGCGCGCCGGTGGGCGGTGTGCTGATCAGCCGCAATGTGGAAGCCGGGGACGTGGTGCAACCGGGCAAGCTGCTGATGACACTGTCGCCCCTGGGCCGCTCGCAACTGGTGCTGGCCATTGACGAAAAAAACCTGCACCTGCTGGCCTTGGGCCAAAAAGCGCTGGTGTCTGCCGACGCCTATGCCCAAACCCACTTTGACGCCACCCTGGTCTACATCAACCCTGGCGTTAACCCACAAACCGGCGCGGTGGACGTCAAGCTTGACGTGGCCCAGCCCCCGGCCTTTTTGCGCCAGGACATGACGGTCTCGGTGGATATTGAGGTGGCGCAGCGCAAAGCCGCCTTGCTGGTGCCTGCGGGCGTGCTGCACGAGCCCGAGGGCGCGCAGCCCTGGGTGCTGCGCATTGAAGGCGCGCACGCGGTCAAGGTGCCCGTGCAACTGGGCTTGCGCAGCGGCGGCTTTTACGAGCTGCTTGAAGGCGTGCAAGAAGGCGATCTGCTGGTGCCCGCCTTGGCAACCGTGGCCGCCGGTGACCGCGTGTCGGCGCGCGCCGCCGCCCGCTAACAAGGCGCCGCATGCGAACCGCGTGGTTGCCTTTTGAGTGGATCGTGGCCTTGCGCTTTTTGCGCGAGGGGCGGCTGCAAACCCTGTTCATCATCAGCGGCATCGCCATTGGCGTGGCGGTGATTGTGTTCATGTCGGCGCTGTTGGCCGGGCTGCAGGGCAACTTTATTCGCCGGGTGCTGTCGGCGCAGTCACACATTCAGCTGCTGCTGCCCCAGCAGGTGACACGGCCACTGCGCGGCGCCGCACCCGGCAGCAGCGCGCCAATAGAAGGCGCCATCGTGCAGCCGCCCTTGCAGCAAACCAAGTCGATTAACCAGTGGCAGGCGCTGGTGGAGCAAACCCGGCGCATGCCCGAAGTCAAGGTGGTGTCGCCCGTGACCAGCGGCCCGGCGCTGGTGCTGCGCGGCAGCGCCACCCGCGCAGTCACCGTGACGGGCATCGAATCTGAGACCTATTTCCGTATCGTCGATTTCAGCGACAAGCTGCTGCGCGGCAGCCTGCGCCTGGGCGGCGCCGACGTGCTGGTGGGCACCGAGCTGGCGCACGACCTGGGCGTGGACGTGGGCGACAAGCTGCACATCACCACCGCCCAAGGCGCCAGCAGCGTGCTGACGATTGCCGGCGTGTTTGACTTGGGCAACCGGGGCGCCAACCAGCGCATGACGTTTACCACCTTGCACACCGCGCAAAACCTGCTCGACTTGCCCGGCGGCGTCACCAGCATTGAAGTCACCGTGCACGACATTTATGCGGCCGAGCGCATCGCCCAGCGCATTGCTGCGGCCAGTGATGTCCAGGCGGACAGTTGGATCAAGAACAGCGCGCAGTTTTTCTCGGCGGTCAGTGCGCAAAGCACGGCCAACACCGCCATCCGCTTTTTTGTCGGCCTGTCGGTGGCTTTTGGCATTGCCAGCGTGCTGGTGGTCTCAGTGGTGCAGCGCTCGCGCGAGATTGGCATTTTGCGGGCCATGGGCATTTCGCAGGGGCAAATACTGCGCCTGTTTTTGATCCAGGGCGGGCTGTTGGGAATGGCCGGCTCGGTGCTGGGCTGCGGCATTGGCGCTCTGGGCTTGGTGGGCTGGCAGCGCCTGGCGCGCAACGCCGACGGCACGCCCTTGTTTGCGCTGGCGTTTGACGCAAACCTGTTTTACCTGGCGCTGCTGCTGGCCACCTTGACCGGCCTGCTGGCCGCCTTTGCCCCCGCGCTGCGCGCTGCGCGGCTCGACCCGGTGGTGGCTATCCGTGGCTGAAGCCCTGGCACCCCTTTCCTCTGCGCTGCCCAAGGGTGACGCTGAAATCGTCGTGCGCCTGCAAGGCGTGCGCAAGGCTTTCAACGTGGGCACTTCCTTCGAGACCGAAGTCCTGCACGGCATTGACCTGACATTGCAGCGCGGCGACTTTTGTGCCGTGGTCGGGCCCTCGGGCTCGGGCAAAAGTACCTTGCTCAACATCGTAGGGCTGCTCGACCGCCCCACGGTGGGCACTTTGCAGGTCTGCGGCGAAGAAACCACCACCATGAACGACCGCGCCCTGACCCGGCTGCGCGGCCACAAGATCGGCTTTGTTTTTCAGTACCACCACCTGATCAGCGCCTTTACCGCACTGGAAAACGTGATGCTGCCCATGCTGGGCGCAGCCGGCTTTCCCAACGCCGCCATGCGCGCGCGTGCCACCAGCCTGATAGAGAGCGTGGGCCTGGGGCCCTGGCAAAACAACCTGGCCGGGCATTTGAGCGGCGGCCAGCAGCAGCGCGTGGCCGTGGCCCGCGCCCTGGCCATGAACCCGGCCGTATTGCTGGCCGATGAACCCACCGGCAACCTGGACACCAAAAGCGCCAACGGCGTGTTTGAGCTGCTGCGCCAGTTCAACCGCGAGCAAGGCACGACCGTGCTCTTTGTCACCCACAACGCCGCGCTCGCCCAGCGCTGCGACCGCACGATTGAGGTGGTGGACGGGCAGGTGGCCTAGCGCGAAGACTTGAGCTGCCCGCGCAGCAAATCCATCTGTCGGCCAATGGCCTCGGCGTCCACTGCGTCGTGGGCGTAGACGCTGTAGCACTCCAGGTCGGACAAGGCCGCGCCGTGGTTGCCCAAGAGCGCATGGGCCAGGCCCCGGTCGCGGTACTCGGACCAGCCCTCGGGCAAAAGCACCACCAAGCGCTCTTGCACCGCCAGCCACTGGGCGCCGTAGCGCTGGCTCTTGTAGATTTCTTTCAGGTTGCGCAGCATGCGCACCACGATGTCGCGGCTGGGCGCAGGCTGCAAATACAGGCCCAGCGGCACGTCAAAGTCTTCGCCCTTGCCACCAGGCCGGTAGGGTTCGAGCATGGTCAGCAGGTCTTCGCGGCTAAACGACTGGCCAGTCATCGGGTCCATCACCGCCTGCCCCACCGGCAGGCTGATCTTGACCAGAAAGTGTCCGGGAAAGCTCACGCCGCTCGCATCGAGCCCCATGCCTTGAGCCAATTCAAGCCACAACACTGCCAAGGAGATCGGAATACCCCGGCGCGACTGGGTCACGTGGTGCAAAAAGCTGTTGTCTGGCGCGTAGTAGTCGTTCAGGTTGCCGCCAAAGCCCAGTTCTTTGAAGAAATACTGGTTGAGCTGCAAGAGCTTGGCCATGGGCGCGGCGTCGGTGGCCACGGGCTGTCGCAGGCGCTGCTGCCAGGTGTCCACCTGCGACAGCACGCCCTGCACATCTAGGCCCGGCAACTGGATCTGGCCCAGGCAGGCGGCGGCTTCGAGCAGCGGAAAGCCGGTATCGCTTTGCACCAGAGTGGCAAAGTAGTCCAGCGGATCTGGGGCTTCAAATGAAAGATTCATGGTCATGCTGCGCCGCACAGTAGCGCTTTTAGCGCCGCAAAAATTGACGCAGGTTCAAACCCAGCAGCGACACCGCCGCCAGATACAGCAAAGCTGCGCCAGCCACTACGGCCGCCACCAGGCCGATGCGCAGCAGGTGCTGCCCTGGCATGTGCAGCCAGTCCACCGCCTGCGCGGCCCACAGCAAAAAGCCGCAAAGCAGCGCCGCACCCAGCACCACCTGCAGCAAAAACCGGCCCCAGCCCGGCGAAGGGCGGTAGCTGCCGCGCCGACGCAAGCCCACCAGCAGCCACAAGGCGTTCACCACCGCGCCCAGGCCAATCGACAAGGACAGCGCCGCGTGCGCAAACAACGGCACCAGCACCAGATTGAGCAACTGGGTAATGACCAGCACCGCAATGGCAATGCGCACCGGCGTTTTGATGTCCTGGTTGGCGTAATAGCCCGGCGCCAGCACCTTGATGGCCACAATGCCCACCAGGCCCACGCCCCAGCCCTGCAGTGCGCGCGCCGTCTGAGTGACGTCAAAGACAGTAAACGCCTTGTAATGGAACAGCACCGCCACCAGCGGCTGCGCAAACACCAAGAGCGCCACCGCGCAGGGCACGGCCAGCAGCACCACGATGCGCAAACCCCAGTCCAGTGAAGCGGAATAGTCTTGCGCGTCGCCCGAGGCCCGGGCTGCGGCCAACTGCGGCATCAGCACCACGCCCAGCGCCACGCCCAGCATGGCGGTGGGAAACTCCATCAAACGGTCGGCATAACTCAGCCAGCTCACGCTGCCCGTGGGCAGGTGCGAGGCGATCTGGGTGTTGATGAGCAAGGATATTTGCGCCACGCTCACGCCCAGCAGCGCCGGGGCCATGAGGTGGGTGATGTTGCGGGTGGCCGGATCGGCCCAGGCCGCGCGAATGGACGACCAGCCCAATCCGAAGCGCGGCAACATGCCCAAGGCGCGCAGCGCCGGAATTTGCAGCGCCAACTGCAAGACGCCGCCCACCATCACGCCCACGGCCATGGCAAAAATCGGCTCAATGCCTTGCGCGCCAAACCAAGGCGCCAGCCACCAGGCCGCCGCGATGGTGGACACATTGAGCAGCACCGGCGTGGCCGCAGGCACGGCAAAGCGCTTGTAGGTGTTCAAAATGCCCGAGGACAGCGCCACCATGGACATAAAGCCGATGTACGGAAACATGAAGCGCGTCATCACCACCGCTGCGTTATAGCCACGCGGGTCTTTTTGCAGTCCGCTGGCCATGGCCCAGACCATCCAGGGCGCAATCGCCACGCCCAGCACGCAGGTCAGCACCAGCGCCCAGGCCAGCACGGTGGCCACTTTGTCCACCACTTGCTTGGTGGCAGCGTCGCCGTGCTGCGCGCGGGTGGCAGCCAGTACCGGCACAAAAGCCTGGCTAAAGGCGCCTTCGGCAAACAGGCGGCGAAACAGATTGGGAATGCGAAACGCAACGTTAAACGCGTCGGTCAGGGCGCTGGCGCCAAACAGCGCCGCCAAAAGCGACTCGCGCACCAGCCCGGTAATGCGTGAGGCGAGCGTCCAAAGGGACACGGTGGAGGCGGATTTGAGGAGGCTCACGCCGCCAAGTTTAGCCGTAGCAGCGCAGCCCTCGGACTGCCCAATGGGCGCGTGGCTATAATCGTGGGCTTTGCTGGCATCATCCACAGACACAAGGAAACTCAATCATGGCATCTGGAAAACCCAAGAAAAAGAACCCGCGCCTGGCGTCGGGCCGTAAACGCGTCCGCCAGGACGTCAAAATCAACGCCGCGAACACCTCGCTGCGTTCCAAATACCGCACTGCGGTGAAAAACGTCGAAAAAGCAGTGTTGGCCGGTGACAAAACCAAAGCCAGCGAACTGTTTGGCAAGATGCAAGCGGTGGTTGACACTATCGCCGACAAAGGCATCTTCCACAAAAACAAAGCAGCACGCGATAAGAGCCGTTTGGCTACCAAGGTGAAAGCCTTGGCTCTCGCAGCCTAAATCTTTAGGCAACCGCACGAATCCTGAACCCAGGATTCGCCGTTTGAAACGGGTGCGCTACCAGCAAAGCAAAAAGCCGTCGCAAGACGGCTTTTTTGCGTCTGGGCCGCAAATCGGGGCGACTAACGCGGCCGGTGCATCCGGAACAACTGCTCCGGCCCCACCGTAAAGTAATCCGCAGGCCCGCCGCCGCGCAGCACGTGGCCGGCGGCTGCGGTGTCGTAAACGCCGTCCTTGAGCAGCGCCTGGTCAATGTGCACTGCCACCACTTCGCCCAGCACCAGCCAGGTGTCTACCTGCGCGCCGTCTGCGCCCTGGAGCTGCAGTATTTGCGTGCGCTTGCATTCAAACGTCACCGGGCTTTCGGCCACGCGGGGCGGCGCCACAAGGGTGGACGCCAACGGCGTGAGCCCGGCCAGCGCAAATTCACTCACCTCGGGGCCGACAGCGGCGCAGCTTTGGTTCATGGCCTCGGCCAGCGCCCGGGTGGTCAAGTTCCAGACAAACTCACCCGTTTCTTCGATATTGCGCAGCGTGTCCTTGTAGCCAATGCTGGCAAAGCCGATGATCGGCGGCACGTAATTGAAAGCGTTGAAAAAGCTGTAAGGCGCCAGGTTGTTCACGCCGCTGGCGCTGCGCGTGGATATCCAGCCAATAGGCCGGGGGCCGACGATGGCGTTGAACGGATCATGCGGCAGGCCGTGGCCTTGGCGCGGTTGGTAGGAGTAAGTGCGGTCGGTCATGGCGCAATGCTAGCGTGTAGGACGGTCTTCGTATCCGAAGTGGCGCCCCGCCTTGAGAAATTACAGCTACGTTGCAGCGCTCTGCCCACTCTCTCCCCCAACCCCTCTCTCGCCCAGCGGGGGAGAGAGGGGGGCCAAAGTCCACATTTGATTTTGTCGCGTCGGCTAGCCTTCTACTGGCGCAGCACCAACGAGCGGCCGGCGCCGCAATGGTGGCCAGTGGTGCCTTAGCCGAAGCGAAAAAACCAAATGTGGCTGTTAGCTCCCCCTTTCCACCCCGCGGGGGTGGAAAGGGGGCCGGGGGGATAGGGGGGGACTAAAACGACAACTCAGCGCGAACCAGGCGCAGGCGGCCCCTCGCTGGTCTGCAAATCATTGTCCCGAGCAAAGTTAAGGCAAAACTCCCAGGCCATGACGTCGTAGTCCCGCAAATCGGGATGGACGATGACGCACTTGGTATCTCCCACCGACGTTGGCACGCACCAGGGCGAATAGCCCAGGTGGCTGCCCGGTTGCGGCCCGCCGGGGCGGAACTGGCTCATCACCCCGGCCAGTCGCTCGGACCAGTCGCTCGGACGAAAAGTGCGGCCTTGGCTGTTAAGGCCCAGGATGTAGATTTCTTTGGAGGGGGTGGTGGCCATGGAGGGGTATTTTTTGTCGCGGCACACCCAAGCATTAAAACCCGGTCTGCTGCGCTGCACCATGAGTTTACCCGCTAGGCGGGCCTAAGGCGACTGGCAATTTACCCAAATGCACACCGTGCCCCTGCGGCCAAGGGCGTAATTGACACCAGCTGCCCCTAAAATCGGTCCGTTCGGCCCAACCTGCGTTGGGCTGCTTTGTTTTGAGCCCGCCTTTCGGAGTTTGCCCATGACCGCCCCCACGCCAGCGTCCCCCGCCGCCGCATCGCCCCATGTGATGCCCACTTACGGTCGCCTGCCGATTGCCCTGTCGCATGGCCAGGGCTGCCACGTGTGGGATACCGAGGGCAAGGAGTACCTGGACGCGCTGGGTGGCATTGCGGTCAACACCCTGGGCCACAACCACGCAGACCTGGTGCCGGCCTTGCAGCACCAGCTCACGCAGCTCATCCACACCTCCAACTATTACCACATCCCCCTGCAAGAAGCGCTGGCGGCCAAGCTGGTGGCGCTCTCGGGCATGACCAATGTGTTCTTTTGCTCCACCGGCCTGGAGGCGAACGAGGCGGCACTCAAGCTGGCGCGCAAGTTTGGCCACGACAAGGGCATTGAGCGCCCCGAAGTGGTGGTGTTTGACAAGGCCTTCCATGGCCGCAGCATTGCAACCCTCAGCGCCACGGGCAACCCCAAGGTGCAAGCCGGTTTTGGCCCGCTGGTTGAAGGCTTTATCCGCGTGCCCCTGAACAATATGGACGCCCTGCAAGCCGCAACAAAGGGCAACGCGAATGTGGTGGCGGTGTTTGTGGAGGCCATTCAGGGCGAAGGCGGCGTCAACCCGCTGCACATGGACTATTTGCGCCAACTGCGCGCCCTGTGCGATGAGCGCGACTGGCTTTTGATGATTGACGAAGTGCAATGCGGTATGGGCCGCACCGGCAAGTGGTTTGCCCACCAGTGGGCAGGCATCGTGCCTGATGTGATGCCACTGGCCAAAGGGCTGGGCTCTGGCGTGCCGGTGGGTGCGGTGGTGGCCGGCCCCAAGGCGGCGCATATTTTTGCGGTAGGCAACCACGGCAGCACGTTTGGCGGCAACCCGCTGGCGATGCGCGCCGGGGTGGAAACCATACGCATCATGGAACGCGACGGCCTGCTGGCCAACGCTGCCAGCGTCGGGGCGCATCTCAAGGCAGCCTTAGAGGCCGGACTGGCTGCAGAAATGGCCAACGGTGGCGTGAAAGAAATCCGGGGCCTGGGCCTGATGCTGGGCATTGACCTGGCCAAGCCCTGCAGCGCACTGGTGCAGCGCGCGGCAGACGCCGGTTTGCTGATCAGCGTGACCGCCGACACGGTGGTGCGCCTGGTGCCGTCGCTGATTTTGTCGGCCGCCGAGGCCGACCAGATTGCTGCCATCCTGTGCCCCTTGATCTCCACCTTGCTGAAGGAATCCGCATGAACCCGCTGCACAAAGGCATTCCCAGCACCCTGCCCAAGGGCGCGCCGCCGGTGCGGCACTTTTTGCAGTTTGCCGACTTCACCACCGAAGAGCATGTGTACGTGCTGGAGCGCGCCGCTCTGATCAAGAAGAAGTTCAAGAACTTCGAGCGCCACCATTCGCTGGCCGACCGCACGCTGGCCATGATTTTCGAGAAAGCCTCCACCCGCACCCGCGTGAGTTTTGAGGCGGGCATGTACCAGCTCGGCGGCAGCGTGGTGCACCTGACCACGGGCGACAGCCAGCTCGGGCGGGCCGAGCCGATCGAGGACAGCGCCAAAGTCATCAGTCGCATGACCGACATCGTGATGATCCGCACCTATGAGCAAACCAAGATCGAGCGCTTTGCGGCGCACTCGCGGGTGCCGGTGATCAATGGCCTGACCAATGAGTTCCACCCCTGCCAGATTCTGGCGGACATCTTCACTTACATCGAGCACCGTGGCCCCATCCAGGGCAAGACGGTGGCCTGGGTGGGCGACGGCAACAACATGGCCAACACCTGGCTACAGGCGGCGGCCCTTTTGGGCTTTCATTTGCGCGTGAGCACGCCCAGCGGTTATGAGGTGAACGAAATCACCGCCGCTGCGCCGGCCAGCATGGGCAGCGGCAGCTACAAGGCGTTTGGCGATCCCATGGAAGCCTGCGCCGGGGCTGATTTGGTCACCACCGACGTGTGGACCAGCATGGGCTTTGAAGCTGAAAACGACGTGCGCCGCAAAGCCTTTGCCGCCTGGTGCGTGGACCGCAAGATGATGGCTGTGGCCAGCCCCGACGCGCTGTTCATGCACTGCCTGCCCGCCCACCGGGGCGAAGAGGTGGAAGCCGAAGTGATTGACGGCCCGCAAAGCGTGGTCTGGGACGAGGCCGAAAACCGCATGCATGTGCAAAAAGCGCTGATGGAATACCTGCTGTTGGGCCGCCAAGGCTAAGGCCCGTCTGGTCGCACGGGTCGGGTCACGCACCGTTTGAATGTCCAAGCCCCGCCTGCCGCTGACCGCCCTGCGCTCCTTTGAGGCGGCGGCGCGCCTGCTGAGCTTTAAGGCAGCGGCCGAAGAACTGCGGGTGACACCGGCCAGCGTCAGCAACCAAATCCGCCAACTGGAGCGCGACTGGAACTGCCCGCTCTTTGTGCGCAAAACCCGCCAGGTGGAGCTGACCGACGCCGGGCGCGCACTGGCGCAAAGCTGCCAGCGCGCCTTTGGCGACTTGCAGGCGCAGATTGCAGCCATTGCTCCGCCGCAGCGCAAGCGCGTGTCGCTGGCGGTGGGGCCGCTGTTTGGCTCGCGCTTTTTGATTCCCCGGCTGGCCTCGTTTCGCGCTGCGCACCCCGACATCGAACTCGCGCTGCACCAGGGGCAGCACATTACGCAGGCGCAGCAACTCGACACCGACGTGGCCATCGACTGGGGCCAAGGCGAGCCCAGCGAGTGGCCTGGGCTGGACGCGCAGCGCCTGCTGAATGTGGCCTATGTGCCGGTGCTAAGCCCTGCCCTACTGCAGCAAAGCGGCCCGCTGGCCAGCGTGGCCGACCTTGCCCGGTTGCCAATCGTGCATCAGCAAGACAAAACTGATTGGCACGCCTGGTTTGCCCTGAACGGAACCCCAAAGCCCACCCTGACGCAAGAAACTGTAATGGCCGACTCGAACATGGCCATGCAGGCGGCGGCGGACGGCCACGGCGTAGCCCTGGGGGCGCTGGCCATGGTGCAAGGCGACCTGGACGTCGGGCGCCTAGTCTGCCCTTTTCCCATACCTCTGCGGCCCGCGCAGGCTTATTTTTTGATCAGCCGCAGCGGCGCGCGCAAGGCCCCGGCGGTGCTGGCGCTGTGCGACTGGTTGCTGGCGCAGGCAGCGGACGTCAGCGCATGACACCTCAAAAGGATCGCGCAGCCCTACGCCTGCCGGTTGGCCTGCTGCCCGCGCAGCCTGCCATGCATATGATTTTTTATATCCATAGAGGCCGAAATATCGTTTGTCGGCGGGGCTTTCTGCCCCGACACTGCAGCCTTCGTTCATCTGCAAGCGTCTGCGCGCACGCGACTCACCATGACCCAAATCACCACCGCCCCCCCCACTGCCCCCAGCAAAATTCTGGAACCCGCCCGCGAGATTGACGTCATCCACCACACCGACGTGCTGGTGGTCGGCTCCGGCCCCGGTGGGCTGGCGGCGGCCTTGGCGGCTGCACGCTGCGGCGTGCGCGTGACGCTGGTGGAGCGCTTTGGCTGCTTTGGCGGTAACTTGACGGTAGTGGGCGTGGAAGGCCTGGCCTGGTACCGGCACGAACAAACCGTAGAGGCAGACGGCATCAGCCGCGAGTTTGAAGACCGCGCCAAGGCCATGGGCGTGGCAGTCAAGGAATCGCAGTCGCTGTCGTACGAGATTGATTCCGAAGGCTTCAAAGTGGTGGCCGACGTGCTGGTGCAAGAGGCTGGCATCCACCCCATGTTGCACCGCATGTTTGTGGCGCCACTGATGGACGGCGACACCATTACCGGCATCGTGGTCGAGTCCAAGGCCGGACGCGAAGCGATTTTGGCCAAGCGCGTGATCGACGCCACGGGCGACGCCGACATCGCCCAGCGCGCGGGCGTGCCCACGCTCACCACACCGGTGGAGCAAATGCAGGCAGCGTCCGTGATGTTCCACCTGGCCGGAGTCGACAAAAAAGCGTTTTTGGACGGTGTGCGCGCCGACCCGCAAACCTACAAGGACTGGTCTACTGGCGAGTGGGAGATTGAAACTTCGGGCAAAGAGGACGCGATGTTTTCGCCTTTTTTGGCCAAGCCCTTTGCCCAAGCCATTCGCGACGGGGTGATTCCCGCGCACCTCAACACCATTGCAGGCACCTGGGGCGCGGTGCACGACACGGGCGAACTCACCTACATGAACCTGATCCACCTGGCCGAATGCGACGGCACCAGCCCCGACAGCATGACGCACTTTGAGATGGAAGGCCGGCGCCAGTCGATGATGGCCATAGAGGCGTTGCGCCGCTACACGCCGGGCTGCGCCGGAGCGCGCCTGCGCAACTTCGGCATGACGATGGGCATCCGCGACACGCGCAAGATTGACGCGGTCTACAACATGACCGAGACGGATGTGCGCCACGAGGCGCGCTTTGAGGATTCGGTGGGCATTTACCCCGAGTTCATCGACGGCTACGGCGTGCTGATTTTGCCCACCACCGGGCGCTACATGCACGTGCCTTATCGCTCCATGCTGCCCAAGCGGGTGAAGAATTTGCTGGTGACCGGCCGCGCCATTGGCGGTGACCGTATTGCCCACGCCGCCACCCGCAACATGGCCTGCTGCGCGGTGGCCGGACAGGGCGCAGGCATTGCGGCGGCCTTGTCCATCAAGCACAACGTGGCGCTGGACGCGGTGAACATGGGCGCGCTGCAGACCGAGCTGGCGCGCCAGGGCGTGCGCTGCCAGTAATGGCGGAAGTACGACAAGCCCAGAGCACATGGCCCGGGCTTGCACGCACTGTGATTACATCGACTCTTTAATCACCCGGCCGTTGAGCGGCTGAATGGGACGGGCGTTTGCGCTGTAAATACGGCGAAATGCCTTGATCTGTTCCGCGCCCAGTTGAATCGGCGTCTTCAAAACCATCCAGTTCACACCCTCGCTGCAAGGAGGTGTCGTCAACGAGCCTTCAAAGGAGTAGTAGCCCTTGTCTTCAGGCAGCATTGCGGCCAGGTCGAGTGCCAGATCATCCACGGTGATCTTTTCGCCCTTGCGCGGCAGGTGGGCAAAGACGGGTGCAAAGGCCGCATTGGTTTTGCCGGGCTGCATCAACAGGCCAATCACACCAAGCTCGCCTGCTGCATTTTTGTGGACAAAGTGACCGACCATGGCGGTGCGCTTGCCATGAAGCGCCTCTTCACTGGGCGTGTGAAAGTGAAATTGCAGCAGCTCATAGGTTTTGTCGCCTACGGTCAAAGACTGACCTGCGGGCAGGTTGATTTGGATCGTGTGTCCGTTGTTAACCAGCGTGGGGGCGGCCGTTGTGTAATGGAAGTCCAACTTGGGCAAATCTGCTTTCACCGCGTCGCGAATATCCACGGGACTTTGCCGGCCACCCTTGGCGCAGGTTTCAAACGCTGGATCGAGTTCAGCCCAATGGCCAGGGCCTTCATGGCCGTGCTCATAGTTCCAATGGGGGGCGTGACCTGCAGCGTGGGCAGCCAAGGTGCTCGCCGCAAACAGAGCGCCGATGATGAGTTGTGAAACGGAGCGTGTCGTGTGAAGTGTGTTTTTCATAATTGCATGGATGGAGACATAAGAGATCGGAGCTACTTTCGGCGAGTGTTTTTACACTAACCGCCTTGCCAGCACTTACAGACACCTACATTCCAATGCGTGCAGTCTTAGTGCAAGCACCAAATGACTTTTTCGCAGCTGTTGGAAATAACCGACACCACAGCCAATTTCCCGGTGTTACCTTCAGGCCGCCCTGTGCGAACCCACCCTGAGGAGACACACCATGATTACTTTGCAAGACTGCCAGCAGCGCGACGCCACCGACGCGCTGCGCCCCCTGCGCGACCTTTTTTCTGTGCCGCCGGGGCTGATTTACCTCGACGGCAACTCGCTGGGCGTGATGCCCAAAAGCGCTGCAGCACGCGCCGCGCAGGTGGTGAGCCAGGAATGGGGCCAGGGTCTGATCCGCTCGTGGAACACCGCTGGCTGGTTCGACCTGCCCCAGCGCCTGGGCAACCAGATTGCGCCGCTGATTGGCGCGGGCCAGAACGAGGTGGTAGTTACCGACACCACGTCGATCAACCTCTACAAGGTGTTGTCCGCCGCGCTGTCGATTGCCGAAGAGGACAACCCGAACCGCCGCGTGCTGGTGAGCGAGCGCAGCAACTTCCCCACCGACCTCTACATTGCCGAAGGCCTGTGCGCCGAGCGCGGCTACACGCTCAAGCTGGTGGAACCCGAGGAGATTGCCGCCGCGCTGAATAGCGATGTCGCCATCCTCATGCTCACCCATGTGAACTACCGCACCGGCGCCATGCACGACATGGCCGCCGTCACCCAGGCAGCGCACGCTGCAGGCGCGCTGGTGGTGTGGGACCTGGCGCACAGCGCGGGCGCGGTGCCGGTGGACTTGAACGGCGCAGGCGCCGACTTTTCGGTGGGCTGCGGCTACAAGTATTTGAACGGCGGCCCTGGCGCGCCGGCATTTGTGTGGGTCAACCCCCGGCATGCGGAGCGGTTCTGGCAACCGCTGTCGGGCTGGTGGGGCCACGCGGCGCCGTTTGCTTTTACGCCGGACTACCAGCCCGCGCCAGGCATCAACCGCTATTTGTGCGGCACGCAGCCCATCGTGAGCTTGTCGCTGCTGGAATGCGGCCTGGATGGATTCAAGGCGGCAGAAGCTTTGGGCGGCATGGCAGCGCTGCGGGCCAAGTCACTGGCTTTGACGGATCTGTTTATTGCGTTGGTAGAAGAGCGTTGCCAGGGTTTTGGCCTGGGCCTGGCCACGCCCCGTGCGCACGCGCAACGCGGCTCGCAAGTGTGTTTGACGCGTGAACACGCTGCCGGTGGTGCCTTGGGCTCGGGCGCGTTTGCCATCATGCAGGCGCTGATTGCGCGCGGGGTGATCGGCGACTACCGGGCAGGGGACGGCGGCGTGCACAAGGACGTCTTGCGCTTTGGTTTGACGCCGCTGTACATCGGGTTTGAAGAGGTTTGGAATGCGGTGGAGCATTTGCGGCAAGTGCTTGCAACTGCCGAGTGGCAAAAGCCGGAGTTCAATCAGAAGCAGTCGGTGACCTGAGCGCGATTGCGCTCGCACGAGGCGGCCGGGCGGCGCGGGCCCGGGCCTCATGCTGTCCCTGCGGGCCAGAAAATCGGCCCAAACCTGCGCCGCCCGTCCACCTCTGGGGTGGTGCGCCCATCCTCACATTCAAACTTTCATGACCACACCGGAAAACATCGTCCACCAAGAAAAAGCCCAGCTCGACTTCAGTGCGCGCATGAGCTACGGCGACTACCTGCAGATTGACACCATCTTGTCGGCGCAAAAGCCGCTCTCGCCCGCGCACGACGAGATGCTGTTCATCGTCCAGCACCAGACCAGTGAGCTGTGGATGAAGCTGATGCTGCACGAGCTGCAGGCCGCCATGGCGCATATTGCGCAAGACCAGTTGCCAGCAGCGTTCAAGATGCTGGCGCGGGTGAGCAAGATCATGGAGCAGCTGGTGCACGCCTGGGACGTGCTGGCCACCATGACGCCACCCGAATACAGCGCCATGCGGCCCTACCTGGGGCAAAGCAGCGGGTTTCAGAGTTTTCAGTACCGCTGCATCGAGTTCTCGCTGGGTAACAAAAACGCCGCCATGCTGCAGCCCCACGCCCATGCGCCGGAGCGCCTGGCGCTGGTGCAGGCAGCGTATGAAGCCCCGTCCTTGTACGACGAGGCCCTGCGCCTGCTCGCGCGCCGGGGCATTGCAGTGCCCGCCCATTACCTGGAACGTGACTGGACGCAAGGCTACGTAGCCAGCCCCGAAGTGGAAGCCGCCTGGCTGCAGGTCTACCGCGCGCCCGAGGCGCATTGGGACCTGTACCAGCTCGGCGAAGAACTTACCGATCTGGAAGACGCCTTTCGCCTCTGGCGCTTTCGCCACGTGACCACGGTGGAGCGCGTGATCGGATTCAAGCGCGGCACCGGGGGCACGGGCGGCGTGAGCTATTTGCGCAAGATGCTGGACGTGGTGCTGTTTCCGGAAATTTGGACGCTGCGTACGGCTTTGTGAGGTTGGGGTTGTGCGCTTTTGGGCCAGATGCGGTCGTTGGCTGAACGTCGCTGTGCGGCTTCGAAAGACTGGTAGCAGTCACAGTCGTATTTCATGCATCAGCCGGGGCTCGACCCATTGCAGACGGTCGCGGCGCTGCTTTCGTTGGGGTGGAAAAGCATTAGCAGTCATCCACTCTCCCAGTTACCCAAAATTGAAAATACAGACTGCTCAGTATTTTTTCTCGATTGCGGTCAGAGGCCACACCTGATTCCCAACAGCGGTCGTTCGCAGGCCTTTGAGGGCTTCACGAGTTGGCAGGGATGGGGTTTCTCGTCAGCGGTTATTGACCCTACATGCGAGATGGTCGGGTCCTATGTCGGAACTGTCAGACGATGAGGTCGCTCGGGTGATGGTTCAAGGCTGGAATCAGTCATCCGCCAGGAAGGTGCGGACCCGGCCCCGGAGACTCGAATTTCATCTGCCGACATGCTTTGCTCCACCTAGAATTGAACGCATAGAATCTGCAGCGCAGCACCCGCTACTTGCCTCCCTCAGCATCCGGCTGTTGGCCTACGGCAAGGGCAGGTCGCAGGCATTCCTAGATCGGGCCGATATGCAAACCTCAGTTGGTGCACACGCTGAGGACCCAAGCCCGCAAAAATCTCGGCCCAAACTGCTGACCACAGTACCAGTACTCCTGTTTCGCTTGACTATCGCATGCCTGCTGCCGCCTTTGATAGGGGGCGGCATGATGATCTACCACGAGCATGAGCTAGGGCATGCCAGGCAGCAGGAAAGCACTCGCCTGATCGTGTTGGACAAGCTTGAGACTGTTGACGCCCAATTGGGAAAGCTTGAACTCCTCGCGCAGGCACTGGCCAGTAGCGCGCCACTTATTACCGGCGAATTCGCCTTGTTCCACCAGCGATCGGCGCGCTTGCTAAAGGAATCCAAACTCGACCTCTGCATCATTCTCTATGACGCCAACGGGCAGCAACTGCTGAACTCTGGCATAACTTATGGACGGCCCTTGCCTAAGCGCCAGACACTAGGCCACATTAAAAGCGTCTTCGATACAGGGGAAAGCGTTAAATCCACTGTCATTTCACGCACGTCCGAAGGCCAGGCCATCATTGGAGTCATGACCCCGGTTTATTCCGGTGAAAAAGTGGTGTACGCCTTGGCTGTCGGCTTGGCCTCGAAGAATCTCAACTTCCTGTTACAGCCGTCCTATTTACCTACCGAATCCATCGCGACGATTATTGATAACACAGGTACTATTGCGGCAAGCAGCAATAACGCACAAAAGTTAATTGGGCAAACTGCCGATGCTGAAACCTTGAGGCAGCTTGAAGTCCAACTTGCTGGAACCTTTAACCTGACAAGCGCTGCGGGTACGCCCCTACTGGCCACCTACCGCAGGTCAGCCGAATCAGGTTGGAGTATGGTCCTATCCGTACCATTGCAAAGCATGGAAAACCCGCTTTTGCGAAACCTCATCTTGCTGAGCCTAGGTGGCACGCTGCTGCTGTTCTTAAGTCTTTTTTCTGCATGGCTGGTGGCCCGTCGTATCACCAAGTCAGTTGCAGCTTTGCACGATGCCGCAGTCGCTTTGGGTGCCGGTGCATTGATGAAGCCCCCCGAGGTTTCCTTGCTTGAAGCCGCCAAAGTCAGTCAGGCCATGACGGCATCGGCAAAACTCTTGGCTACGCGTACCACCGAGCTCCTCGAGGCGAATGAAGCGCTTACCGAGCGAACCACTGAGTTGGCAGAGGCCCAAAAACTGGCTCAAATAGGCAACTGGAAATTGGATCTCAAAACCGGTCAGCGCTTTGCCTCGGCAGAAATGTACGACCTCTTTGGGCCAGATGTCTCGCTGCCGTTTTCCCAGCAATTGGGGAAGCTCTTTCCACCAGAAACCTGGCAAAAACTTGACGAAGCGCTCCAAAGAACTATTCAAACAGGCATTGGTTACGCTCTGGTTGTAGAGGTGATTAACAAGGAAGGTCGCCGTGTGTGGACAGACAACCGCTGCCAAGCAGTGCTGGGCAGCAGCGGCAAGGTCATTGGCTTGCTAGGGACATGCCAAGATATTAGCAATATAAAGGCCATTGAGTCTGAGCTTCGGGAAAACAAAACTCGCCTTCGGATGGCACTGATTAATGCCGAATTGACCTTGTGGGAGTACCATATCCAAAGTGGTGAAATTATCTTTATTGAAAGATTGGCATCACTGCAGGGCATGGAATTTACAGGGAAACCGATTTCTTTTGAAAGCTATGCGGATAGCATTTTCCCCGCAGACTTACTTCGCATGCATGAGGATCTCGAAAAATACTTGCGGGGGGATACCAAAAAATACGATGTCAGTTTCCGCGCCCGGCACGTGGATGGCCATTATGTATGGATCCAGAGCACCGGCAAAGTCGTAGACTGGGACACTGAGGGAAAGCCTCTGCGAATGATTGGCGTCTCGGTAGATATCAGCGAACGCCGACTCAGCGAAAACAAGATGGAGGCTTTGCACGACGAAATGAATGCCATGCTGGTGTGGCAAGTGGCACAACACACCGTCGCCGCCCTGGCCCATGAAATCAATCAGCCGCTGGCCAGTGCATCTATTTTGTGCGAAGCAGCCAACCGAATGATGCCAGTTAGCCAAATTGCATTAGGCAACTCCCCGCAGTTGAGCAATCGACTTGGGGGGACGCTACAGCGTATTGGCAGCGAAATCGAACGAGCGGGCACGGTACTGCGTAGCTTATTGGCTTCCATCAGTAAACCAGACCTCACCCGAGAGCCCGCCATCGTGAATGAGCTCATCGGGGAATCGATAAAAACGGCGCTTGCTGAGGGCGTCTTTGGTTACCCGATTACTACGGATTACGCCAATGATTTGCCACCTGTCAAAGTGAATCGACTTCAATTCTCCAAGGTGCTTTTGAACCTGATTCACAACGGCGCTCAAGCCATGAAAGAAGCGAACGTTTCTAACGGAACGATCAAAATTAGCTCTTCGATGGCGTCTGACTTAAACGAGGTGTGCATCCATGTGCAAGATGACGGCCCGGGAATTGACGCCACCATGCAGCAGGAAATTTTTCAACCCTTCATCACCACCAAAGCCCATGGTTTGGGCATGGGCCTGACCATCAGTCGCGCCCTGATCGAAGCACACGGAGGCAAGCTGTGGGCCACCCAGGTGGAGGGCCGTGGCGCCACACTCCATTTCACCTTGCCAACCTGAGGCTAATCCAATGCCGAAGAGCACCCCCACTGTGTTTGTCGTCGATGACGACCCAGGCATTCGCAGTAGCCTCCCCCTATTGCTAGAGACGGCAGGACTCAGGTCAGAGTGCTTCTCAAACGCTCAAGATTTTTTAGCGAACTGCGGACCGAACCCTGCAGGCTGTCTGATCCTGGATGTCCGCATGCCCGGCATGAGTGGCCCGCAACTCCAAGATGAATTGATACAGCGCAAAATTACCTTGCCCATCATTTTTCTCACGGGCTTTGCCGAAATTTCGATGGCTGTAGAGGGCGTGGGCAAAGGGGCCATAGACTTTCTTGAGAAGCCCATTAACGGCGCGCTGTTAATGCAACGCGTAGAAAGCGCGCTGAACATTGATCGTTTGCATCGTCAAGCTGATTTAGAACGGTCCTTGTTTGAAACGCGGCTTTTTACGCTCACACAACGCGAGCGAGAGGTTTTAGCGCTGGCCCTATCTGGCATCGTGAACAAAGCGATTGCAAGAGAACTTCAAATCAGCCTGCGGACGGTTGAAGGCTACCGCATGCAAATTTACCTGAAGCTTGGTGTCAGCTCATTGCTTGAATTGGCCCAACAGGCCGCAAGCGTAAGCATTAATGTCAAGGATCTAGCCCTCGTCTTCAACAGAGCGCACGTATAAGTACGTGCGTGCTTGTACGCGCGTGTTGATACGGCTACCGTAAATCGGGGCAAAAATGTCCAATAGGCTTCAATGCCTATTTCAACTGTCAACTCCAATTCAGCCTCCCCGGCAGAGCAAACCTGATGAACCGGGTTTATCGCCTGGTTTGGAGCCAAACACTGAGCATTTGGCTGGCAGTGGCCGAGTCCTCGCGTGGGCGAGGCAAGGGTGCAAGCCGCAAGCTCATTGCCAGCGTAATTTTGCTGGGTGGGGCAAGCGCTCACGCCGCGCCTGAAGGCGGCCAAATTGTCTCCGGCACTGGAAGTGTCTTGCAGGTTGGCAACACGACGACGATTACCCAAAGCAGCCCCAATCTTTCCCTTCGCTGGCAAAGCTTCAATGTTTCGGCCAACGAGACCGTTAATTTCGTGCAACCCTCGGCTAGCGCCATAGCGGTCAATCGCATACAAGACACCAATGGCAGCCAAATCATGGGGCGGCTCAATGCCAATGGCCAGGTGTTTCTCGTCAACCCTAACGGCGTCTTGTTCGGCAAGGGCGCCCAGGTCAATGTGGGTGCGTTGGTGGCATCCACCCTGGATCTCAACGACAGCAGCCTCAATAGCCAGACACTCAGCTTCAACGGCAAGGGCGCTGGTAGTGTGGAAAATTTGGGCAGCATCGTAGCTGCGCCGGGTGGCTTTGTCGCCCTACTGGGCAGCCGGGTTAGTAACCAAGGCACCATTGATGTTGATTTGGGTGCCGTTGTCTTAGGGGCGGGCAATGCCGTCAGCCTGAAATACAGCGGCAAGAGTTTGGTAAACCTGCAGGTAGACGAAAGTGTGCTCAACAGCTTGGCTGAAAACGGCGGCATGGTCCGTGCTGCGGGAGGACGTGTCCTCCTAAGCGCTGGCGCCAAAGACAGCCTGCTCGCCAGCGTAGTAAATAACACCGGAACTATTGAGGCGCACACCGTCGAAAATATCGGCGGCAAGATCATCCTGCTCGGCGGCATGCGTGCTGGCACTGTGAATGTGAGCGGTACGCTTGATGCCGGAGCTCCCACGGCTGGCAACGGCGGTTTCATTGAGACCTCTGCCGCTCAAGTGAAGATTGCTGCGGGCACGCTGGTGCGCACGGATGCCCTCAAAGGCGCAAGCGGTACCTGGTTGATTGACCCTATTGACTTCACCATTGAAGCGGGCTCGGGCGCTCAATCCAGTTCAGGAATGGGCGCCAACACCCTTTCTAGCAACTTGAGCAGTTCCAACGTCACCATCACCACTGACGCATCGACGAACGGCAATGGTGACATTGTGGTCAACGCACCCGTTTCATGGGCGAGCAACAAGCTGACCCTGAGTGCCTCCCAGAACATTGTCCTGAACGCTAACCTGAACGGCTCAGACAGCGCAAGCCTCGCACTGCAATACGGCCAGAGCACGCTCAGCGCAGGAAATACAGCCAAATACCAGGTCAACGCACAAATCAATTTACCGTCGGGAGCTAGCTTCAGTACCCAATTAGGTTCGGACGGCGCAGTAAAAAACTTCACCGTTATCACTAGCCTGGGTGACTATGCCAGCATGACAGGAACAGACCTGCAGGGTATGCGAGGCAATCTAAACGGGCAGTTTGCCTTGGGCAGCAACATTGACGCCAGTACGACCAGTAACTGGAACAATGGTGCAGGCTTCACGCCAGTTGGAACTATTTTGGAGCCGTTCACCGGCACTCTCGACGGGCTGGGCCACACCCTTGCCGGGCTCATAATCCGTCGGTCTGTGAGCAGCGACGTCGGCCTGTTTGGCGCGGCAGCAAATGCTGCAGAAATTAGAAATATCGGTCTAGTGGGAGGCATGGTGGTGGGCGGAGCGGGCACCGGTGGACTCCTTGGATCTGCGCTGAAAGCCACCGTCAAAAACAGCTACAACACGGGCGTCGTATCAGGTGGAGCGGGCACAGGTGGCTTAGTAGGAGTCATCACCACTGGCGCGATTAGCGATAGCTACAACACCGGCACGGTAACCGGGGCGGCCGGTACCGGTGGACTTATCGGGGTGCTCACCACAGGCTCGATCAGCAACAGTTACAACATTGCCGCAATCGCCGGCAACGCAGGGACCGGTGGACTCGCGGGCGTGATCACCACGGGCAGCATTACAAGCAGTTTCAACACCGGAAATGTCCTGGGCAATGCGGGCACGGGAGGATTGGCAGGCGGTCTAACGACAGGCAATGTAAGTGCCAGCTACGTGACCGGCAATGTCACGGGGGACGCAGGCACGGGCGGACTGGCCGGAACGATAGCCAATGGAAACATTAGCAATAGTTTCACCACCGGCAATGTGGTTGGCGCAGCGGGCACCGGCGGATTGGCGGGGGGACTCGCCGCCGGAACAGTCACCGGCAGTTTCACTACTGGCACCGTTACCGGCGCAGCCAGCACCAGCACCTTGGCCGGCACCAGTCCCGCTGGCGGCATCACCAATAGCTATGCGTTGAGCGGGGCAACTATTTCAAGCACTGGCTATCTCTTAAGCACTGGCGAAACCGTAAGCTTCTCGACATGGACCGATACGGGGCTCTGGACCATGTCAAGCAACGGAACGCCTGTTCTCAATGCGATGGTTAAATCCTTCACCATCACGGCCCAGAACGCTACCAAGGTCTACGACGGCTCAGGCTATGCAGACGCCTACAGCGCCAGTTACTCAGAACCTTACCAAGGCTACTTAACCGGAACTGTGAGCTACGCCGGCGCATCTCAGAGTGCAAAGAATGCCGGAAGCTTTGCAATCACACCGGGAGGACTGAGCTCCACAAATTCACAATACATCGTTAATTATGTGAGTGGCACGCTGACCATCACCAAGGCACAAGCCGTCGTCACCGCCAACTCCGACACCTCCAAGGTCTACAACGGCCAAGCCCAAGGCGTCAGTGGCTTTACCGTCTCCGGCTTGCTCAATGGCGAGAGCGCCTCGGTCTTGAGCGGGGTCTCC
>CANBVJ010000044.1 GCA_947372865.1 Comamonadaceae bacterium | reverse complement strand
TGGTGCATGGAGGTGTGACGCTCCAGCTGCTCGAAGATATAGCGACGGCTATAGGCCCCCGTCAATTGGTCGTGGGTGACCAACTCTTTGAGCTGGGTAAGGGCAATGCCAAGCTCAACATTTTTTTCTTCTGCCTGCGTGTTAACGCGGTACAGCTCTCCGCTGGTACTGGACAGCAGCTGCAATAAGGCCTTGTTGCGCAGCGAACTGTCGAGTTCGCGCGTTAACTCCTGGTGCAAGTCCTTCGCTGTCCAAGCTTGTACTGCAGTCATCACCAGCCAGCCCAACGCAATTTGCAGTGCCATTGGGTTATCGATCCACAGCAGCTGCACTAGTGGTGGCAACAGCATGCCCAGGCTGAACATCAGTGTGGCCATGCGCACCGGAGCCATGGTCACCATACAAACTCCAGAGACCCCGACCAGCACACAAAGGCTGGCCAAATAAATCGGCATGTCGCCCGGCACCCACACCAACCACACGGCACTGCCCCAAGCCAGCCCCAAAAGGCCCGAGGTTACCAACTGCGCACGCACTCAAAGGCCAGCGTCCCGCTCTGCAGCCAGTGTTTGGTTGAAATAGTGACCCAGAACGATGATCAGCAGTTCTATGACAACCATTACGCTGGCCCACAGCAACGCGGTGGTCCAACCTGACACCATAGAAATAAGCCAGGCCAGTAGCAAGATGCCCAGCGGAGCCACATAGGCACTATCGACTATGCGTTCAATAAACACACGCGCCAGCTCTGATCGCACCTTATCGTCGATCAGCGACTCATCCAACTCCAACGTGGGGGACTCGACCTCGAGCATTTTTTGTAAATATTTGTATACCCTGATGCTCCATTCTAGGGATCAATGCGCGTACTGCCTAGTAGGGCGAGCCCCCCTTTAGGCGCCTTTGCGCAAACGACTCGTACCAGGCCAGGCACCCGGGATTGGCCATGGCATCGCGGTTAACCACCTTCTCCAGCGGCTGGCCCAGCAGCAGCTTTTTGATGGGTAGCTCCTGTTTTTTGCCCGATAAGGTACGCGGGATTTCAGCAACCTGTAAGGTGGCGTTGGGCACAAAGCGCGGCGACAAGGCTGTGCGAATGGCAGCGTGGATTTTTTCGCGCAGCGCATCGTCCAGCACCAACCCCTCACGCAACACCACAAAGAGCGGCATAAAGCTTTCGCGGCCCAGGTACTCCAGATCCACCACCATCGAGTCGATGACCTCAGGCAGTGCCTCAACCGCGCTGTAAAGCTCGCTGGTTCCCATGCGAAGTCCGTGGCGGTTGATGGTGGCGTCGCTGCGGCCAAAAATCACGCAGCCATAGCCCCCGCCTGCGGCGTTTCCAATCCGCAGCCAGTCGCCGTGGCGCCAGACGCCGCCCGTCTCTGCGCCCAGGTCGCCGCCGCCAGGTTTGCGGCCGTGGCCGGGGGGGTACATCTCAAAATAACTGGCCAGGTAGCGCGCGTTGGCCGTGTCGCCCCAAAAATACAGGGGCATGGACGGAATGGGCTGGGTGCAGACCAGTTCGCCCACTTCGCCCAGCACCGGGTCGCCGGCCTCGTTCCAGGATTCGACTGCGCAGCCCAAGAGGCGGCATTGCATGACGCCGGGCTCTTGCACCAACTCGCGGTTGCCACCGATAAAGGCGCCGCAAAAGTCGGTGCCGCCCGAGATATTGCACCACCAGATGTCAAAGTCGGGCTGCGCCGGGCGGGCTTGCTGGTGCATGCGGCGAAATTGTTCGGTGCCCCAGATTTGTGTCTCGGGCGCCAGTGGCGAGCCTGTAGTGCCCAGCGCGCGCACCTGACGCAGGTCACCCAGCGTGGCCAGGTCAAGCCCGGCTTTTTGGCAGTTGGCAAAAAACGCCGCGCCTGCGCCAAAAAAGGTGACGCCCGTCTCAGCCGCAAAGCGCCACAGCGTGCCCCAGTCTGGCCGGTCTTTGTCGCCGGCAGGGTTGCCGTCATAGATGACGCAGGTGGTGCCATTGAGCAGGCCGCTGAGCTGCGCGTTCCACATCACCCAGCCGGTGGAGCTGTACCAGTGGTAGCGCTCGCCAAAGCTGTTGGGGTGGTAGCTGCAGCCGATGTCGTTATGCAAAATTTTGAGCGCCAGCGCCACGATCACCGTGCCGCCGTGGCCGTGGACGATGGGTTTGGGCAGGCCGGTGGTGCCGCTGGAATACACAATCCACAAAGGGTGGTCAAAAGGCAACCACAGGGGCGCAAAGGCGGCCACTGCTTCGTCGTCCTGCGCGGTGGTTTGCGCCATGGGTGTGGCGTCGGCCACGGTGCCCGCCGGGTCTAGATCGCCCAGGTTAATGTGCAAGATGAGATGCTGCACGCTGGGGAGTGCGGCGCGCAGTTCTTGCACCACGGCGCGGCGGTCCAGGTCGCGCCCGGCGTAGCGCACGCCGTCCACCGCAATCAAAATCTTGGGCTCGATTTGTTTAAAGCGATCAAGCACCGCTGCCGTGCCCATGTCGGGGGCGCAAATGCTCCACACACCACCCAGCGACACCGTGGCCAAAAAGGCCACCATGGCTTCAGGAATATTGGGCAAATAGGCCGCCACGCGGTCGCCCGGCTGCAGGCCTTGGGCTTGCAGGTGCAGCGCCAGGGACGCGACTTGGCGGCGCAATTCGGGCCAGCTCAATTCCTGGTGCTCACCGCGCTCGTTGCGCGACACCAGTGCCGGCAAGCCGGCCGCGTGCGCGGCGTCCACGTGGCGCAGCACCTGGTGGGCGTAATTGGTCTGCGCCCCCACAAACCACTGCGCCCCGGGCATCACATTGTGTTGCAGCACCGCGCGGTGCGGCGTGGGCGAGCGCAGGTCAAAGTAGTCCCAGATGCTTTGCCAAAACGCGTCCAGATCGGTCACCGACCAGTCCCACAGCGCCTGGTAGTCAGCAAAGCCCAGGCCGCGCTCGGCTTGCAGCCAGTCCTGGTACAGCCGGATTTGCGGCACATGGGGGGCAGGGACGGGGCGGGCGGTGGCGTGCAAGGAGGATGTCATGGGTCCAAGCCTACCAGCGCCCGGCGCGGTGCGTCAGTGTGGAAATCCCTGCACCGCCATGGTGTGCAGAATACAGAATGGCGGTTGTATGGCGCAGTAGTTGCTTAAAGGATGAATATGACTCTCAATATGGGTGCGAACGCCCTCGATGACTTGTTGAACGCACCGGCAATGGGCGTGCAAGGCTTGCACGCGGCCTACCAGCGGCGGCAGTTGCGGCCCTCGCAGGTGGTGGAGCGCTCGCTGGCCCTGGCGCGCGCCAGCGAGCCCGGCTTGTTTACCTGCCTGCTCCAAGAGCGTGCCCTGACCGAGGCCCGCGCCAGCGACGCGCGCTGGGACGCCGGGCGCCCACTCGGCCCCCTGGACGGCGTGCCCGTGGTCTGGAAAGACCTGTTTGACGTGGCCGGCACGCCCACCACGGCCGGCTCTGAGACCCGCCGCCACGCCGCCCCGGCAACGGAGGACGCTTTTGCGGTGCAGCGCCTGGCCGTGCGCGGCTGCGTCAGCCTGGGCAAAGTGGGTTTGAGCGAATTTGCCTATTCCGGCCTGGGCCTGAACCCGCATTTCGGCACGCCTGTGAACCGCGCCAGCGTGGATGGCCACCGCGCGCCGGGCGGCTCGTCCAGCGGTTCGGCTGTGGCGGTGGCCGCGCGCATGGCCTGGATTGGCATGGGCACCGACACGGGCGGCTCGGTGCGCGTGCCTGCGGCATTTAACGGCTTGGTCGGCTTCAAGCCGTCCATCGGCCACTTTGACAAGCGCGGCGTGTTTCCGCTGTCGCAGACGCTGGATGTGCCCGGCCCCCTTGCCAACACGGTGCAAGACTGCGCCTGGGTGGACGCCGCGCTGCGTGGCCAGCCGCTGCAGCCACTGCAAGCCAGCGCGGTGGCCCGAATGTCGTTTGTGGTGCCCACCAACCTGGTGTTTGAGGGGATTGAGCCCGAGGTGCGCACCGCTTTTGAACAACTGCTGGAGCGCCTGCGCGCAGCGGGCGCCCATATTTCGCACCGGCACATCGCCGCGTTTGACGAACTGGCCGCACTTACCGCGCGCCACGGCACCATCGCGGCGGCGGAGGCCTATTTCTTTCATCAGGCGCTGGTGGACGGCCCGCAGGCTGGCGCCATTGACCGGCGCGTGCTGGCGCGCATGGTGCGGGGCAAAACCATGTCCGCGCTGGACTTGCTCACCTTGCAAGCGGCCCATCTGCGCCTGCGCCACGAATGCGCGGCGCTCTTGGGCGACGCCTGGATGCTTTGCCCCACGGTGGTGCACGTAGCGCCTTTGGTTGCGCCGCTGGAGGCAGACGACGAACTGTTTCACCGCACCAACTTGCGCACCCTGCAAAACACCTTGGCCGGCAACTTTTTGGACCTGTGCGGCGTGAGCTTGCCCATGGGCACGGGTGCGGCTGGCATGCCGGTGGGCGCGCTGATTTCGGGTGCGGCCGGGCGCGATGCGGCGCTGCTGTCAGCAGCCGCTGGCGTGGAGCAACTGCTCGCAGCCAAGGATTCATAGGTTTTTTCAAGGAGATGGGTATGGCTAAGGAAATCTTGTGTGGTTTTGGGGTGGACGTGGACGCGGTGGCCGGTTGGCTGGGCTCGTATGGCGGCGAGGATTCGCCCGACGACATTTCGCGCGGCCTGTTTGCCGGAGAGGTGGGTTCGCCTCGCTTGCTCAAGCTCTTCGAGCGCATGGACATCAAGACCACCTGGTTTATTCCTGGCCATTCGATTGAAACCTTTCCTGCCCAAATGAAAGCGGTGGCCGATGCCGGGCACGAGATTGGCATCCACGGCTATTCGCACGAAAACCCGATCGCCATGACCCCGGCGCAAGAAGAGGCGGTGCTCGACAAGTGCATTGCGCTGGTGGAGCAGCTCTCGGGCAAGCGCCCCACGGGCTATGTGGCGCCGTGGTGGGAGTTTTCCAAAGTGACCAATGAGCTGCTGGTGAAAAAAGGCATCAAGTACGACCATTCGCTGATGCACAACGATTTCTCGCCCTACTATGTGCGCGTGGGCGATAGCTGGACGCCGATTGACTATGGCAAAAAGCCTGCCGATTGGATGGTGCCCCTGCAACGCGGCACCGAGACCGACCTGATCGAAATCCCGGCCAACTGGTACCTCGACGACCTGCCGCCCATGATGTTCATCAAAAAGTCGCCCAACAGCCACGGCTTTGTGAACCCGCGCGACATCGAACAAATGTGGCGCGACCAGTTTGACTGGGTCTACCGCGAAATGGACTACGCGGTGTTTCCCATCACCATCCACCCCGACGTGGCCGGCCGCCCCCAGGTGCTGCTGATGCTCGAGCGCCTGTTTGCCTATATCAAGTCGCACCCCGGCGTGCGCTTTGTGACCATGGACGAAATGGCCAACGACTTTGCGGCGCGCCATCCGCGCGCCAAGCCCTAAAAGCCGCGCATGTGCGGCGTCTGCGGATCGCTGGGCGGCGAAGAGCACTGGAGCAGCGGCGCGGGCCGCATCCAGGGCGAGAGCGCACCCACGCGCCGCGCGGAGCGGGCCAAACGCATTCGGGTGATCAACCGCGCGCTCATGCCCTTGCGCGTCACGGTCAGTGACTGGCAGGGGCGCCTGTATTTGGTGGCAGGCGCCACCGGCAAACAAATGGTGGTCGATAGCCTGCCGCATATCTGGCAGGCCGCGCAAGAAATTACGGGCCGCAATCTGGACCCGCTGGCGCCGCCCATTTCAGCCACCGCATGACCGGGCGCATTCCCGTCAATGTGCTGACCGGCTTTTTGGGCTCGGGCAAAACCAGCCTGCTCAACCGCCTGCTGCGCGACCCGCTGTTTAACAACTGCGCGGTACTTATCAACGAATTTGGCGACATTGGCATCGACCACCACCTGGTGGACCGGGTGGACGGCGACATGGTGCTGCTCCAATCGGGCTGCATTTGCTGCACCATCCGCGGCGACCTGGCCACCGCCATGCGCGACTTGTATGACCGGCGCGAGCGTGGCGAGATTCCCGCCTTTGTGCGCCTGGTGATCGAGACTACCGGCCTGGCCGACCCGGTGCCGGTGCTGTCCACCGTGATGTACGACCGGGTGCTGCAGCACCATTTTCGCGTGGGTAATGTGGTGAGCACGGTGGACGCGGTCAACGGCGCGGCCAATCTGGGCCAGTATCCTGAATGCCAGAAACAAGTGGCTGTGGCCGACCGGCTGGTGATTACCAAGCTCGACATTGCCGACGCAGCGCAGACCCCGGCGCTCTATGCGCAACTCGCCCAGGTGAACCCCAGTGCGCCATGCCTGGCGCTGGATGCGGTGCAGCTTGACGCCCGCAGCCTGCTGGGCGTGGATGCGTTTGACATGGCCAGCAAAAGCGCCGAAGTGACCCAGTGGCTACAAGCCACCCGCCAGCGCAACTACCTTTCGCTCGGCGCAAGCGTGGCAACGGGCACCAACGCCAACGTACACCGCGACATCGTGGCCTTTGCGCTGGACTTGCCCAAAGCGGTCGATTGGACAGTGTTCAGCGTCTGGCTGTCCTTGCTGCTGCACGCCCATGGCGCGCAGATTTTGCGGGTCAAGGGTTTGCTGAACGTGGAAGGCGCCTACGCCCCGGTGGTGGTGCACGGCGTGCAGCAACTGGTGCATCCGCCCAGCCACCTGGAGCGCTGGCCCACCGATGACCACGCCTCGCGCCTGGTGTTCATCGTGCGCGGCCTGGAGCCCCAGCTTATTCAGGACTCGCTGAACCGCTATCTGCACGACTGCGCCTGATTCGCCAAAGCTTGCCTTGCATTGGTGCATGGCAAAGCAGCCAACCCGGCGCCTGGCGAATAAGTTGCACCAAAAAACAGCGCGGCGGCGTGATGGGCCCGAAGGTGTGGCGTTTTGTACGCAAAGACGCGGTAGATTGTGGACAAAAAATTGGCACGCTGTTTGCGTACTGCAAACACATGAACGCACCGTCCTATCCCTCCATGGCCGCCATCGAACTGGTGGGTTTGACCAAGCGCTATGCGCCCGGCGCCAAGCCGGCCGTGGACAGCATCAACCTGCGCATTGCCAGTGGCAGTTACTGTTGTTTGCTCGGGCCTTCGGGTTGCGGGAAAAGCACCACCTTACGCATGGTGGCCGGCCACGAATCCGTGACCGAGGGCGACATTCTTTTAGAAAACCGCAACATCACCGACCTGCCAGCCGCCGCACGCGGCACGGCCATGATGTTCCAGAGTTTTGCGCTGTTTCCGCACCTGAGTGCCTTGGACAACGTGGCCTTCAGCCTCAAGATGAAAGGTGTGGCCAAAGCCGAGCGCCTGGAGCAAGCCCGCAGCCTGCTCGACCGCGTGGCCATGGGCCACCTGGCCGAGCGCAAGCCCGGCGAACTCTCGGGCGGCCAGCAGCAGCGTGTGGCGCTGGCGCGGGCACTGATTACCCAGCCGCGCGTGCTCTTGCTTGATGAGCCGCTGTCTGCGCTGGACCCGTTTTTGCGCATCCAGATGCGCGCCGAATTGCGTCGCTGGCAAAAGGAGTTGGGCCTGACCTTTATCCATGTCACCCACTCGCAAGAAGAGGCCATGGCCCTGGCCGACACCATGGTGGTGATGAACCACGGCGTGATCGTGCAAAGTGGCTCACCCCACGAAATTTACAACCGCCCGGCCAACGAATTTGTCGCTCGCTTCATGGGCGGTCACAACGTCATTGAAACACCGACCGGCAAGATCGGAGTGCGTACCGACCACATTGCTTTGTCGCCCGCGCAGGGCGCAGACGACGCTGGAGCGCATGCGCAAATCGCGCTGGTGTCCGACGTGGAATACCAGGGAACCTATGTATTGGTGGGCTTGCAAAGCCCCGGCGCCTTGCACTCCGCGCACAGCACCGCGCAGTGGTCGGTCATGTTGTCCGAGGCGGCATTTTCCGCCCAGCCTTTGAGCGTGGGCGATACGGTGCGCATGTCCTGGGCGCCCGAGGCAGAGCACTGGCTCTCCGACTGAACAAGATTTTTAAGCAAGCTCTTTTCCCCCTGTGTTCCACCCCCTCGCTTCGCAAGAAGTTTTTCATCCTCAAGGAGTTTTCCCCATGTCGAATGATTCGAAAGAAGTTCTCAGCACCGCTGCCCCCTTGCAGCGCCGCACCGTGCTCAAGGGCACGGCTGGCATCTTGGCCGCTGGCGTGTTCCCTGCCGTGCATTCCGCCGACCCTATCGTGTTGCGTTACCTGGGCACCGCGGTGAACCAGGACAAGGAAATTGCCGAGAAATTCAAGTCGGACACCGGCGGCAAGGTGGTCATCCAGTACGTGGCCGTGACGACTGACGACGTGCTAAAGCGCGCCATCACCTCGCCCAACAGCTTTGACTTGCTCGATTCCGAGTACTTCCAGTTGCGCAACCTGGTGCCCACCGGCAACCTCAAGGGCATCGACACCAAGCGCATCAAGAACGCCGACAAAATTACTTCGGTGTTCACCACCGGCAAAGTGGCTGGCAAGACGATTGGCGACCAAGGTACGGCCCCCAAGAAAGTGATCTTTCTGGAAGGCGAAAAGTCCAAGACCTTCGCCACCAGCCCGACCCAGTACATGTCGCTCATCCCCACGACGTACAACGCCGACACCCTGGGCATCCGTCCTGACCTGATCAAGCGCCCCATCACGTCCTGGGCCGAGTTGTTGAACCCTGAGTTCAAGGGCAAGGCATCGATTCTGAATATTCCTTCGATCGGCATCATGGACGCGGCCATGGTGGTCGAAGCCATGGGCATCTACAAATACCCCGACAAGGGCAATATGACCAAGAAGGAAATTGACCTGACCATCAAGACCCTGATCGAAGCCAAAAAACAAGGCCAGTTCCGCAGCCTGTGGAAAGACTTCAACGAGTCCGTCAACCTGATGGCTTCCGGCGAAGTGGTGATCCAGTCCATGTGGAGCCCCGCTGTCACGGCCGTGCGCACCAAGGGCATCGCCTGCACTTTCCAGCCGCTCAAAGAGGGCTATCGTTCATGGGCATCGGGCTTTGGCATGCCTTCGACCTTGACTGGCAAAAAGCTCGACGGCGCTTACGAATTCATCAACTGGTTCCTCGACGGCTGGGCAGGTGCTTACTTGAACCGCCAGGGTTACTACAGCGCCGTGTTGGAAACCGCCAAGTCCAAGATGGACGCCTACGAATGGGCCTACTGGATGGAAGGCAAACCTGCGACCCAAGACATCAAGAGCCCGCACGGCGACTTGCTGGCCAAAGCCGGCGAAATCCGCGACGGTGGCAGCTACGAACAGCGCATGGGCGCCGTGGCTTGCTGGAACGCCCTGATGGACGAAAACGTCTACATGGTGCAAAAGTGGAATGAGTTTGTCGCTGCCTAAGCGATAAAGCTTGAACCCCCCAACGGAACAACGGATGATTTCACCTATGAGCGCTGCTGTCACACAGTCATCCGTGGGTTCCGGTTTGCCATCAGGTCGCAGTCTTGCGGCCTGGTGGCAGGCATTGCCTTTGACCCTGGTTTTTTCCCTGTTTTTTCTGGTGCCCCTGGCACTGGTGCTGATGGTGAGTTTTTGGGACTACAACCAGTACGAGTTGATTCCCGGCTTTACCTTCAAAAGCTATATCGCGATTTTTGAGGGCTGCGGCAGCGGTGACGAACTGTGCACCACCTTCAAGACCTACCTCTCGACCCTCAAGTTCAGTGCGCTGGTGTGGTTGATCACCCTGCTGGTGGGCTTTGCGGTGTCTTATTTTTTGGCTTTTTGCGTGCGCTCCAGCGGCGCGCAAACGCTTCTGTTCGTGCTGTGCACGATTCCTTTTTGGACGTCCAACGTCATCCGCATGGTGTCCTGGGTGCCACTGCTTGGGCGCAACGGCCTGGTCAACCAGGCCCTGGTGGGTAGTGGCCTGGTACAGCAACCGGTGGAGTGGATGCTTTTTTCTGACTTTTCGGTGGTGCTGGCTTTTGTGCATCTGTACACCATGTTCATGATCGTACCGATCTTCAACTCCATGATGCGTATTGACCGCAGCCTGATCGAGGCGGCCAGCGACGCGGGTGCGAGCGCCTGGCAGACGCTGTGGAATGTGATCGTGCCGCTGTGCCGCACCGGCATCATCATTGGCTCTATTTTTGTCATCACCATCGTGATGGGCGACTTTGTCACCATCGGCGTGATGGGCGGGCAGCAAATTGCCTCGGTGGGCAAGATCATTCAAGTGCAAGCGTCCTACTTGCAGTTTCCGCTGGCCGCGGCCAACGCCATCATTTTGCTGGCCATCGTTTTGATGATCATCTGGGCGCTCACCCGCCTCGTGGACATCCGCAAGGAGTTGTAAATGGCTGCCGAAAAACGTTCTTCCGGTTACTGGCCCCTGGCCCTGTTTTTTACTGCCTTTGTGCTGTTTTTGTACGGCCCGATGCTGGTGATCGTGGTGCTCAGCTTTCAGGGGCCCGAGGGCGGGCTGACCTTTCCGCTGCGCGGCCTGTCCTTGCACTGGTTTTACAAGCTCGCCGAGGGTCTGGGCGTGGTGGACATTGGCGCGGCGCTCAAGCGCTCGCTCGGCCTGGGGCTGGTGGTGATGGCGATTACGGTGGTTTTTTCGGTGCTGGCGGGCTTGGCGTTTCGCAAAAAGCTGCGCGGTGGCAACCTGCTATTTTTCGTGGTGGTGGCGAGTCTCATCATGCCCTCCATCATTGTGTCCCTGGGCATTGGCCTGGAGTTTCGTTTGCTGGATACGGCCCTGAAGGCAGTGTTTACGGCCTGGGAAATGGAAGACACCGTGTCTGAATTTGGCACCTCCATGGGCTTGTTCACCTCGGCTTTGGGTGCGCACCTGACTTGGACGCTGCCCTTTGGTCTGTTGATCATGTTTGCGATCTTTAACCGCTTTAACCCTGCCTATGAGGAGGCGGCGCGCGACCTGGGCGCCACACCCTGGCAGGGGTTTCGCCACGTAGTGTTGCCGCTGATTGCGCCCTCGATTGTGGGCATTGGTATGTTTGGATTTACCCTGAGCTGGGACGAAATCGCCCGCACCTCGCAGGCCATTGGCGACGTCAATACCTTGCCCCTCGAATTACAGGGCCTGACCAGCACCGTCACAACACCTTCGATTTATGCCCTGGGCACGGTGACCATGGTCGTGTCCTTTCTGGTGATGGGCCTGACCGTGGGCCTGGCCCGCCTGCTGGAAAAGCGCCAGCGCACCACGCCATGAGCTTTTGGGCCACAGCGCACGCGCCGGCCGACATGAAAGCGCGCCATGGCTGAGCCCAGCGTCTGGACCGAAGAAGGCATTTATCAGCGCATGGTGCAAACCATCCGCGACCACCAGTTGCGCCCCGGCACCAAGCTGGGCGAAGACCGCCTGGCCAGCGCCTTTGGCGTGTCGCGCACCCGCATTCGCCCGGTGCTCGCACGCCTGGCGGGCGAGCAGGTGGTCACGCTGACGCCCAACCGGGGTGCCACCGTGGCCCGCCCCACCGAGCAGGAGGCGCGTGAAGTGTTTCAGGTACGCCGCCTGATCGAGCCCACGCTGGTGGCCGCCTTTATGGTGCGCGCCAGCAGCGCCGAGTTTGAGACCCTGAGCCACTGCATCACCCAAGAAGAAGCCGCCCGCACCCAGGGTGAGCGCCACCGCGCGATTCGGCTGGCGGGTGAATTTCACCTGCACATTGCGCAGTTTGCCCAGCACCAGACCTTGGGCCGCATCATGGGCGAATTGGTGTCGCGTACTTCGCTCGTGCTGATGGCCTACGGGCAGCCTGCCGACCTGGGCCACGGCCCGGCGTCTAGCGCTTGCGGTTGCCACGACCACCGCGCACTGCTAGACGCCATGCGCCTGGGCGACCGCCCGCTGGCCGATCAATTGATGCAAGCGCATTTGCGTGGGCTGGAGTCGCAGTTGCGCTTTGCCCCGCCCCGTGCCCACGCTCCAGACCTCAACGCCCTGTTCCAACCCGCGTATGCCACGGCTGCTGCTGATTAATCCCAACACCTCGCCGGGCGTCAGCGCGCTGGTGCTGCGCCACGCCCAGTACGCCGTGGGGCACCTGGCGCAGCTTGACGTGGTGACCGCACGCTTTGGTGCGCCCTATATTGCCTGCGAGGCCAGCTTTGCCGTGGCCGCGCACGCCGTACTAGACGCCTGGGCTGCGGCCCAGCTTGCGTTACAAACCGCAGGCCAGGCGCCGTATGACGCGGTGCTGATTGCCTGTTTTGGCGACCCCGGCTTGCTGGCGCTGCGCCAGCTCTGCCCGGTGCCCGTCACCGGGCTGGCCGAGGCGGCATTTTTGAAAGCCTCGGGCCAGGGCCGCTTTGCGATTGTGACCGGCGGCGCGGCCTGGGAGCCCATGCTCGCGCGCCTGGCCCACAGCCTGGGTTACGGGCAAAGTCTGGCCGCCATCCACACCGTGGCCGCCACCGGCGCGGAGCTGGCGCGTGACCCGGTGGCCGCGCATGCCTTGTTGGGTGATGCTTGCAGGGTGGCGGCCGCAGCCAGTGGCGCGGCGGCGGTCATTTTGGGTGGCGCTGGTTTGGCGGGCATGGCGCACGCCGTGCAGCCAGGCGTGTCGGTGCCGGTGATCGACAGCGTGGTGGCTGGCGTGCAACACGCGCTGGCGCTGTGCGGCACCCCGGTGGCACACAGCGCGCCCTTGGGTTTTGTGTGGCAAGGCGTGTCGAGTGCGCTGGCCACCACGGGCGCCAGCACTTAGCCAGAGCGCCAGCTTTTTTCAGGAGTCTGGCGTATTTTCGCGCCATAAGTGGAGTGCGGCCACTGGTGGCCTGGAGCGTGCGCGTTTGACTTTGTTTATTGGCGGCAGCCGCAAACTTACGGAGTTTTTTTATGCAGTTCATCAGCACCGAAGTCCTGACGCGTGAGGCCTTTGCGCCTTTTGGCGACGTCATTGAGGCCGGCGAAAGCATTCGCCATTTCGCGATCAACAGCGGTTACGCCGAGCGCTACCACGACCTGGCCACCATCGACGTGGCGCAGGCGGGCGGGCGTCCGCTGGTGAGTATTTTTCGGGCCAAGCCGCGCACTTTCCCGATGGCTGTTGAGATGCTGGAACGCCATCCGCTGGGCAGCCAGGCGTTTATTCCGATGTCGCAAATGCCTTTTTTTGTGGTGGTGGCGGCCAGTGCGCAGGCACCAAGGGCGTCAGAGCTGCGCTGCTTTGTGACCCAGGCAGGCCAGGGCGTCAATTACCGGCCCGGTGTGTGGCACCACCCTTTAATTGCCGTGGACGCCAGCAGTGACTTTCTGGTCATTGACCGTGGCACGGTGACGGGCGAGCCCAACTGCGATGAAGCACAGCTGCCGCCGGGCAGCCTTTGGCTGCGCGGCGCGCACTGACTGGCAGTTGGTCGGCGTTCGGCAAGCGGATGCGCCACTCACGCGCAGCCCATCGCGTAACCGTCGCTGCGCGGATCGTGCGCGCCGCGCATGCCCCCTGTGGCGTCCAGCACGATGGCGCCGGGGTGGCCCATCAGCGGGCTGTGTGCGTCCACCGTGCTGATGGTGTGGCCGCGCAGGGCCAGCGCCTCCAGCACCGCAGGCCCCACATCCGCTTCAAGCTTGAGCGAATCGCGTGCGTCCGAGAAAGTCTTGCCCAGCAAAAAGCGGGGCTGCGCCAGCGCGTCTAGCGGGTCCATCTGGTAGTCAATCAGGCGGGTGAGCACGGCCGCCAGCGTTTGCGGCTGGCCGTCGGCGCCCTGCGTGCCGTAGACCATGCGGGTGCGCCCATCCTTGCGGTAGATGCCGGGGTTCAGGGTGTGAAACGGGCGCTTGCCCGGCGCCAGGCAGTTGGGGTGCTGCGGGTCTAGCGAAAACGAGGCGCCCCGGTTGTGCCAGACCAGCCCGGTGTCTCCAGCCATGACGCCGCTGCCCCAGTCGTAATACACGGTAGCCAAGAGCGAGACCGCGTTGCCAGCGGCGTCTGCCGCACCCACGTACACCGTGTCGCCACTCTGAAACGGCTGTGGCCAGGGCAGGGCACGGTCCAGGTGAATGCGCGCGGCCAGGGTGTCGAGGTGGGCTTGGGACAACAGGCGCTCGGTGGGGACCGGCACAAAAGCCGGGTCGGCCACGTAGCGGTTGCGGTCCAAAAAGGCCTGTTTGGTGGCTTCCACCAGCAGGTGGTAGTGGTCGGCGCTGCCCTGAACCACCTTGGACAGGTCAAAGCGCTCGAGCACGCCCATGATTTGCAGCGTGGTGATCCCCTGGGTGGGTGGCGGATGCGCCAGCAGCGTGCCGCCACGGTAGTCCATGGCCAGCGGCGCCTCGACCTGGGCGTGGGTGCGCGCCAGGTCTTCGCGGGTGAGCGGCGAGCCTGCTGCGGCCAGGCCGTCGGCGATGCGCTGGGCCAACGGGCCGTCGTATATAGCGCGTGCGCCGCGCTCGGCGAGTGTTTCCAGGGTGCGTGCCAGCAGCGGCTGGCGGCGCACAGTGCCTACCGGCGGCACGCGGCCTTGGTCGGAAAACGCGGCAAACACATCGCCCAGCACGAGCGCTTCGGGCAGACGAAAGTCCAGCCAAAAGCGCTCGGAGGCGCTGATCTCAAAGCCCTCGTGCGCCAGCGCAATAGACGGCGCCAGCAGCTCGCTCCAACTGCGCGTGCCGCCCCAGGCACTGCGGCTGATTTCAAAGGCCTGGCCCAGCGCGTCGGCAGCGCCTGCGGTGGTGAGCGCCGCGCGCGGCCCGCGCACAGGGATGGTGCCGCCATAACCGGCCACGTTTTGCGCGGCCTGGCCGATGCCCGAAATGCTTTGCACCACGCCCTGGGCGTTGGCCACCAGCATCAGCACGTCGCCGCCCCAGCCGCAAAAATGCGGGTAGGTGACGTTCAGGGTGGCGATCGTGGCAATGGCGGCCTCAATCGCGTTGCCGCCCGCAGAGAGCACATCCACCCCAACCTGGGTGGCCAGCGCGTGCGGGCTGGTCACCATGCCGGTAAGGGAATGGGCGCTGCTGCGCGCCGGGCCATTGGGCGTTGTGCTCATGCCTGCACCTTCTTCATGTGCTGGCAAATCTGGCCCGGTGTGGTGAACCACACGTCACCCGCGTCACGCGCGCGCACCAGGTGCGTGAGCGCGCGGCGCAAATGCAGCAGGCGGTGCGGCTGGCCCACGATGTAGGGGTGCAGCGCTATGCCCATCACCAACGGCTGCTGCGAGGCCTGGTGGCGCATTTCGTCAAAGTGGTCGGTGATGAGTTCGCCAAAAGTCTTGCCGTCCATCAGCCGCCCCATCACCATGGGAATATCGTTCACCTCTTGCGGATAGGGAATCGACCACAGCGACTGGCCGGAGCGGGTGCGCATGCGCGTGGGCTGGTCGTCGTGGCACCAGTTCAGGGTGTAGCTGTAGCCCGTCTCGGCCAGCAGGTCGGGCGTGACCGGGCTCTCAGAAATCCAGGGCGAGAGCCAGCCTGCAGGCGCCGTGCCGCTGTGCTGCAGCATGCGTTCGCGGCAGCCCAAGAGCAGAGCGCGTTCGTCCGCTTCCAAAAAATCAGACTGGCGCATGGCGTTGCTGTGGCCGTGGCCTATCAGTTCGTCGCCGCGCTGTACCAGGGCCTGCACCAATTCCGGGCAGTGGTCGTAGAGCGCGGTGTTGATCAGTGCGCCCGTGGGCAGCGCGAGCTGGTCAAAGAGCTCCAAGCAGCGCCAGGCGCCCACGCGGTTGCCGTATTCGCGCCAGGCGTAGTTCAGCACGTCGGGCTGGGGTGATGCCGGGCCAATGGCCGCGCCCAGGCCGCTGCCAAAGGCGAAGTGTTCCACGTTAAAGCCCAGGTAGACGGCCAGGCGTGCGCCGTTGGGCCAGCAGTAGTCGGGACGCTGGGTGATGGGTTCGTAGTCAAAACGGCCGCTGGTGGCAATGGGCGCAAACGGGTCTTGGGGCGTCATGCCTGCGCTCCTGCGGCCACCGGCCAGGGGGCGGCCAAGCCGGCGCGCACCAGCATCCACTCAGCGCTGTCGTTCCACACGTCCATTTGCACGATCAGGCCGCCTTGCACCACGTAGCGGTCTACGTAGCGGTTGCCCTCAAACAAGGTGCCATCAGGCCAGGCGCCGTAGAGGGTGCCAATGTTGTAGACGATGGCGTCAAGCGCTGTGGCACCGTCCACCACGTCGGTCTGCTCAAAGCGCTTTTTGACCCAGGCGTAGCGCGTGGCGTTGAAGGCGCTGCATTCGCTGGGGTCGCGCATTTCGCGCCCGCCGGTAAAGCGGATGCGCAGGGCGGGCGATACAAAGGCACGCGCGCCCACTGGGTCGGGAACCATGATGGTGTGCAAAAAATTTTCAACAAGGTCTTTGGGTGAGAGGGCGGGGAAAGTGGCCATGTTTTGGGGTGCTCGTGGTGGGGATTTGCTACATCCAATGTAGAGATTCTTATTCTTCTATCGCAAAGTCTTCCTTGCAAGGTCTTACTCGATGCAATTTTCAGGCCATGACCATCACTCGCTTGGTGTGCTTCGGTTCTTTGCATCCCGCAATGCTTGGCTTGCGGGGACTTCAAAAAAAGCCGTGTAAGAACTGATCTTCGTCAACAACTGCACCACCACGCCGTGCGCGCGCCGGTGTTCTACCGCAAAAGCGACTTCCGATGTGCCCAAGAAATGAGCCTGATCACGGACATGCGGCTGGGGCGTGGGCCTAATTCACCAACGCGATCAAAAGGCCATTCAGCCAGGTCGATGGGGGCAACGAAAGTTGTTTTCAAAGAACGTTCTGCAGGGTGGATGGCGCGAGGTCACGGACGGTTCAGCGGGCAGGTTTGCACGCTGTTTGATAACCCAACTTGAAAGAGCATATGACAAATCTTTACAACGGTATCCGCAAATTTGCACAAGACGAAGAGGGCGCCACGGCCGTGGAGTACGGAATGATGGTCGGCTTGATTGCCGTGGCCATCATCGTCACCGTGGCCGCGATCGGCACTCAGCTCAACACGCTTTTTGCCCGAATCCGGACGTGTATCACCACACCGGCCGCCTGCACCTGATGTGATCGGTTTTGGGGCGCCTGGGGTGTTGCCCCCGGCTCCCTGGATCACTCTTTCAACAACAGATAGGAAAACACCATGCAAAAAATTTACAACGGTATTCGCAAATTTGCACGAGACGACGAGGGTGCCACAGCGGTGGAGTACGGAATGATGATCGGCTTGATCGCCGTGGCCATCATTGTGACGGTGGCCGCACTAGGCACGCAGCTCAACACGCTGTTTACGTCGATGAGGGACTGCCTCATCACGCCCGCTACTTGCGCGTGATCTTCCCGTCTGGGGTATCGGGGCCTGTCGTCTTGGTACCCCGGAGTTTTCGTCTAAACCGTGTGCTCCCACCATGCTTCTTACTCTAAATCTTACGCCCGCCGCTTGGCAACTTTGGTGCTTTTCCAGCTTGGGCCTGACCTTGGTCATGGCATTGGAGGCGGATCTGCTGGAGGGCCGCATCCCCAACGTATTGGTGCTTCTGGCGCTGCTGGCGGGCTGGGTGCTTAACGCCATGGGTCCGGCCAACGGGCGCGAGGGCATGTTTGGCTACTTTCCGGGTGCTTTGGGCGGAGCGCAGGCATTGCTTGGCGCGGTGGTGGGGCTGCTTGTGTTTTTGCCGCTGTACTGGACCGGCGCCATGGGCGCGGGTGACGTCAAGTTGCTCGCCGCTCTGGGTGCTTTCGCCGGGCCGGTAGAGGTGCTTGGAATGGCGCTGTGCACGGCGGCCTGTGGCGGTGTGCTGGCGTTGGGGTTGACGGTTTCGCGGCGCAGGACAGCGCTTGCGTGGACCAATGTGGTTCGTATTTTTGAAGGTGCGCTTCGCCCTGGGCTGCAGGGGCAGCGCTTTGACCCGATGACGCAAACCGCCTTGCGCATGCCCTATGCGCTGGCCTTTGCACTGGGGGTGAGTGGCTATGGCTATTGGCGCCAAAGCGGCCACCCGGCGTTGTTGGGTTTTTAAGTTGCACGTGATGTGGATTGATACAAGGAAGGCCAAAAATGAAAAGTAAACGCGCGTTAATCATGATTGCTACGTCCGTGCTTGCCGGGCTGTTCGCAGTCTGGCTGGCAGCCCGGTGGATAGGCCAAATGGCGGAAAACACCACCAAAATTGTCGTTGCCGCCCGGGATGTCGATCCTGGTACGGTGCTGGGCGAGGGTTCGCTGCAAATCATCGCCTGGCCATCGGGTTCGGTGCCGACTGGGGCGCTCAAGGATCTGAAGAAGACCCAGGGCCGCGTGGCGTCGACTTTGATATTTACCGGTGAACCTATTTTGGAGGGCAAGCTCGCACGCGAGGGCGCGTCCGGCGGGCTGTCGTCGGTGTTGTCGGAAGGCAAGCGCGCTATCAGCATCCAGGCCAACGAAATTGTGGGCGTGGCCGGCTATATCCGTCCGGGCAGCCGGGTGGACATCATGGTCAACACACGGGACAGCAAGGACAAGGCCTTGTCCAAAATCGTGTTGGAAAACATTTTGGTACTGGCCACCGCGCAGGACGACAAACGTGACCAGACCAAGCCCAAGGTGGTGACTACCGTCACCCTCGAGGTGGATCCGCACCAGGCGGAAAAAATCGACTTGGCGCGAAGCATTGGCACCTTGTCCATGGTGCTACGCAACTCGCTGGACAACGCGGCGGTGCAGACCGTGGGCGCTACCCGCGACGATTTGATGGGTGTGGCCGAGGCCGCGCCCGCACCAGCCCCTGTGGCTGCAGCCAAGGCGTCGCAACCCGCAGCCGTGTCCAAACCCAAGTCTGTGGCGAAGGCCAAGAGCGCTGCTGCACCACCGCCTGCGGCTGTACCGGGTGAATCGGTGGAAATTATTCGCGGCGTGCAAAAAGCAAATTCGAACTTCTGAGGGGCTACGATGAAAATACGTTCTCAATTACCCGTTGCGGGCCAAGTGTCTGCGACCGCCATGCTTGCCACGGGCCTGCTGCTGGCGTTCATACTGGGCTTTTCCGGCGCTGCACGGGCGCAAAAAGCGGTGGATGTCACCAAGGGAAACACCACCACCAGCACCCGCGTGGCGGCGGCAAGCGGCACTGATTTTTCGGTGATAGGTTCTGCGCTGGAGCTCAGTGTGGGCAAGTCAAGCGTGCTGCGCATGCCCTCTGCCATCCAGCGCATTTCTGTGGGCAACCCGGAAATCGTGGACATCTCACTGATCAACCCCCTGCAGTTGTACATGCTGGGCAAAAACTACGGCTCGACCAACCTGATGATTTGGCGCAAAGATGGCGCCACCATGGTGGTGGACGTCAACGTCAATATTGACGCTGAACGGGTGGAAAGAAAGCTGCATGAGCTGATGCCCGACGAGCCCGGTATCAAAGTCCATCCGGCGGCCGATTCGGTGATTCTCACTGGCATGGTGTCCAGCGCCTCCCGTGCCAAATATGCCGAGGACATCGCCAACGCCTATGTGCGTGAGTTGGGGCGTGGCCTGTCTATGCCAGTGGTGGCTGGCGACGCGCGCGTGGCGCCGGGCAGCACCATGGCGCTGGCGTCCTTGGGCATGGCCGCAGGTGGTGGTGGCGCCGCCGGGGCGAGTAACAAGGTGGTCAACCTGCTGCACATCAGCCAGGGCCAGCAGGTGATGCTGGAGGTGAAGGTGGCTGAAGTGTCCAAGGTGCTGCTAGAAAAGCTTGGCGTGAACTTCAACGCCACGGCCACCACGGCGGGGTTGACCTACGGCATTTTGTCCAATCTGTTCAGTGGCGACGGGGTTTTCAGCATCACGGCCCAAAACGGCAACAGTCTGCGGGTGGACGCCAACAAGAACGAAACACTGGTCAAGGTGCTGGCGGAACCCAACATCATCGCCATCAGCGGTCAGGAAGCCAGCTTTCTGGCCGGCGGGCGTCTTTTTATTCCGGTGTATTCCAATACGGGTCTGGGTTCTACCGTGACCTTGGAGGAGCGGGAATACGGTGTGGGCGTCAAGTTCACCCCCACGGTGCTCGATGGCGGGCGTATCAACCTGAAGGTGGCGCCTGAGGTGTCGGACATTGGCAAGGGAACCAGTTTCAAGGTCAACACCGTGGAAACCGTGCTGCCCAACTTCACCACTAACCGAGTGCAAACCACGGTGCAGTTGATGGATGGCCAAAGCCTGGCGATTGCCGGCTTGATCAAAAACAATGTGGGCGAGGTGGTTTCGCGCGTTCCCTTTCTGGGCGAAATACCGATTTTGGGCACCTTGTTTCGCAGCAGCGAGTTTCAGAGCAACCGCACCGAACTGGTGTTCCTGATCACGCCGCACCTGGTCAAGCCGATGGCAGAGGTGCCCAAGCTGCCCACCGACAACTTCACTCCACCAAGCCGCAGCGAATTCTTCTTGGAGGGCAAGCTAGAAGGCGGTGGCAATGCTGACGTGCCAGCCGACAAGCCTGTGGCCGCCTTGCAGGTGCAGCCTATCCTGCCGCCGGCTGCACAAACACCCGCGGTTCCTGCGCCGGCCGCTGCACCCGAGGTGCCTGTAGCGCAGCCCCTGGTGCAGGCACCGCTTGCGCAGCCTTCTGTCGAGCTGCCGCAAACGCCGGTGCAGGATTTGGCGCCAGCGTTGACGACGGTCGCCGCCGAGCCACCAGCCAGTCCCCTTGCAGCACCGCAGCCTGTTGCACCGCCCGAAGTGGAGTTGGAGCTGCCCGCCCCGCCGACCGAAGCGCCGTTGCTAAACCCCTTGTTGACGGTGCAGGCCCCCGCAAAGGCCGAGGTTTTGGAAACCAATTAAAGGAAAACTGCCATGACATCAAGCCATTTCAAACCCTTGACCCGCGCCGCTGCCTGGGCGGCCCTTGTCTGCATCGGAATAACGCTCGCCGCGTGTGCTGCGCCCAGCACCCAGGCGCTGGACGCGAAGTTTGGGGAGAGCGTGCGCGCCATTATTGACAGCCAGACCATCGGCGCGACCCCGGCCCAGCGTCAGGATCCGGTGACGGGGCTTGACGCCGCAGCCGCCATCCACAGCCAAGAGCGTTACCAGGACTCGTTCAAAACGCCGGCCAAGACTTTTGAGGTGCTGGGCTCGGGCAGCGGCGCCGGTAAATAAGAGCGCCGCTTTCCGTGGGCGCTTTCCTGTGCATGGCCTGGCCCATGACCCCTGGTGGGCCCGTGGAAAACGCAAAGGCTTGGGCAGCAGGGCCAAGCCCGACTGACGCGGCGCCCTGGGCGCTTGTGCTGCTGGATTTATTAGAGAGAAAACACCATGACGATCAAAGTTTCCGCTATTTCGAACTCCGAGGCGAACCTCAAGGTGTTCGCCGACTCCACGGCGGTGGTCGGGGATACCGAGTATTACCCCCACATCGGCACCACGGAAATGCTGGACAACGTGCTGATCACCGACAAGCCCGATGTGTTGGTGTTGGACGCCTCGGTCGGGGCGGATCTCAACATCTTGCAGCAAATCGAGTCGGCCTTGGCCAAGTTTCCGCAGATTCACACGATTCTTATCAGCCCCGACCAGTCGGTGGAATACCTGACACTTGCGATGCACATCGGGGTGCGCAAGGTGTTGTCGTCGCCGCTCAATGCCCTGAGCTTTCAGGAAGCGCTGCGCCTTGCGCAGTCGCGCATGGCGGCTGCGGCGCTGGCCAGTGCCGCATTCAAGGGAGGGTTGGTGATTGCGCTGGTGGGCGCCAAGGGTGGATCAGGCGCCACGTTCATAGCAACCAATCTGGCTTACGCCCTGGCAAGGCAGAACAAGCGGGTGGCGGTGCTTGACCTCAGGTTCAGCTTTGGCGATGCGGCCATTTATTTGGGCAATACCGGCGCAAAAACCAATGTGGCTGAGCTGGCGCAGCAGTATTTGCGCGTGGACGAAGCCATGCTAGAAGCCAGTATGGCCAAGGTCAGCGAGCGCGTACATATTTTGGTAGCCCCGGCGACGCCTGACCTGGCGGCCGAGGTGACGCCAGCGGCGATTGAAAAAATCATCGAGGTGGCTCGCCACCACTACGACTTTGTGGTGCTCGACGTGAGCAACACGCTGGACGCCGTAGCGCTCAAGGCCATTAACTTGTCCAATTTGCTGTACATGGTGCTGCAGCTCGACATTCCCAATGTCCGTGCGGCCAAGTCCATGGGCCAGTACCTCCGCGCCTGCGGCTGCGCGCCGGACAAGATGCAAATTGTGGTGAACAGTTACCAGCGCGGCGCCAACTTCGGCTTAGACGATGTGGAAAAGTCAACCTTGGCCCGGGTTGCCCGCACCATTCCCAGCAGCCCCGCTGCGGTGTCTGATTCGATCAACCAGGGCATTCCCTTGGTGGAGCTCACGCCCAGAGACCCGGTGGCCCGTGCCCTGAAGGAATGGGCAGAAAACCTTGCGCCCCTGGATGGAAACGGCCACAAGAACGGCCGTACCAACGGCAACGGCAACGGCAACGGCAACGGCAACGGGAACGGGAACAGTCAGAACGGCGGACCCATTGGAATTCTGCGCCGCTTCATGGGATTCGGCCAATGATGCCCCGCGACGCCGTCATCGACTGGGTCGTCCCCGTGAGCGAGCTTGCGCCACTGCGCGCGACCAGTCTGGAGTCGCCCGCCTACATCAGCCTGCGCACCACGCTGCACAACGATTTGATCAACCGGGTGGACCTCAAAGCCCTCAACAGCATGCCGCCGCAGCGGTTGCGCGAACAGCTGGCTGCTTTGGTGATGCAAATGCTGGCTGAATACAGCGCCGTGCTTAATCTGAGCGAGCAGCGCCAGATGATTGAGGATATCCAGAACGAGGTCATGGGCCTGGGCCCGATTGAGCCCCTGTTGGCCGACCCAGCGGTATCCGATATCTTGGTCAATGGCCCCAAACAGGTCTATATCGAGCGTGGCGGCCTGCTGGAGCTGACCAACATCAAGTTCACCGACACAGCGCACTTGATGAAGATCATCGACAAGATCGTCTCCCGGATCGGGCGCCATATTGACGAGTCCAGCCCCATGGTGGACGCGCGCTTGCCTGATGGCTCCCGCGTCAATGCGGTGATCCCGCCGTTGGCCATGGACGGGCCTCTGGTGTCGGTGCGCCGCTTTCCGGCGGTGCCCCTCAAGAGCAAGGACTTGCTTGAGAAAAAATCTTTGACGCCGGGCATGATGGACCTGCTCAACGCCATGGTGCGTTCCAAGCTGAGCATTGTCATCTCTGGCGGCACGGGCAGCGGCAAAACTACCTTGCTCAACATCTTGTCAGGTGCCATACCCGTCAACCAACGGATTGTCACCATTGAAGACACTGCGGAGCTGCGCTTGCAGCAGCCCCACGTGGTCCGCCTGGAAACGCGCCCACCCAATATCGAGGGCAAGGGCGAGGTGAACCAGCGCGCCCTGGTGCGCAACAGCCTGCGCATGCGCCCCGACCGCATCATTGTGGGCGAGGTGCGCGGCGTGGAGGTGCTTGACATGTTGCAGGCCATGAACACCGGCCACGATGGCTCCATGGCCACGGTGCACGCCAATAGCCCGCGCGACACGCTGACCCGGCTGGAGAATATGTGCAGCATGGGCGGACTCAATATTCCGCCCAAAATTATTCGTCAGCAAATCAGCTCGGCCATCACCGCAGTGGTGCAAATTGCGCGCCTGACCGATGGCCGGCGCCGTGTGGTCAGCCTGCAGGAGATTGTCGGCATGGAGGGCGACATCATCACCATGCAGGAAATTTTTGCCTTTACCCAGACCGGCGTGGCCGACGACGGCACCGTACTGGGCTACTACGGTGCCAGTGGCGTGCGCCCGCAGTTCATGCGCCGCCTGACCGCCTACGGCAACACCGTGCCCGAAGACACTTTCAACCCCAATAAAACCTACGAGTAAAGCCATGGACACCTACTACGCCATGTTTCTGGTTCTCGGCTTTCTTGCCGTTTTCATGCTGCTCGAAGGCTTTTTCCTGCTCTGGCACGACGCAGGTACGCCCGAAGTCAAGCGCGTGCGGGAGCGCCTGTATTTGCTGGCTACGGTTGACAAGCCGCAGCCCCTGCCCGCACTGGCCAGAGACCGCAAACTCAGCAGCGTCGCGGGCGTGCATGAATCACTGGCCAAGATTCCAAAAATTGAGGTCCTGGACCAGTTGCTGCTGCAAGCGGGGTCTGACCAGTTGGTGGCCGAGTTGCTGGCAAACGTGTTGATCGCGCTGGTGATGGGGCTACTGGTGGGTGGGTTGCTGGGTTGGGGATGGTTGTGGATGGTGCTGCTGGGGCTGGGGTTTGCGGTGACACCTTTGGTGCGCATGCGTTGGATGCGTATGCGCCGGCTCGACAAAATAGTCGCCCAGTTGCCCGATGCGCTGGACCTGATTTGCAGGGCCTTGCGGGCGGGCCATGCCTTTACGTCCACCCTATCCATGGTGGCCAGCCAGTCGCCGCAGCCCATTGCGGCAGAGTTCAAGACGGCATTTGACGAGATTAATTTTGGCGTCTCCACGAAGAACGCGCTGCGTAATATGGCCATGCGTGTGCCCGCAGCCGATGTGCGGTTTTTTGTATTGGCCGTCACTATTCAGCTCGAAACGGGTGGCAATTTGGCCAGTTTGCTCGGAATATTGGCCGCGCTTATCCGCGCGCGCTTCAAGTTCTTTGGCAAGGTGCGGGTGCTGGCGGCCGAAGGAAAGTTGTCGGCCTACATTTTGGCGGCCTTGCCCTTTCTCTTGGGTGGACTGATCCAGTTTGCCAATCCCACTTACATGAATATTCTTTTTTCTGACCCCACTGGCCTGGTGGTGGTCGAGGTCGCCATTGGGATGATGCTGTTTGGCATCTTGTTGCTCTGGCGCATCAACAACGTTCGCCTGTGAGGACACCATGACAAGCACTACTTCCATCCTCGTCACCGTTTTTGTCACCTTTTTTTGCTTTGCCTTGGGGCTTAACTTTTGGCTTAACCGCGACCGCACGATGCAAACCCGGCTGGCGGGCTTGCAATCTGAAAAGAGCCCCTTGAGCGTGTCACGGGAAAGCCCCTCGGCCTGGCGGGCCATGGTCACCAGAATGGGGCCCTTATTCACGCGTCTGGCCACCCCCAAAGAGGGCGGCGAGGTTACCGATCTGCGGCTTCATTTTTACAACGCCGGTTTACGCCAGGCCATTTGGCTGCCCGTGTTCATCATTGCCAAAGTGGTTCTGGCTTTGCTCTTGCCGGTGTTGCTGCTTATTTTTGGCGGATTAATGGGTGCGCAGGTGCTGTCGGTGGCGGCCATTGCTGCATTGGTGTTGTTGTGCGCCATTGGCTATTACGTTCCCAACTTGCTACTCAACGTGATGGTGGCACGCCGCCAGCGCGAGATTCAGGACGCTATGCCCGACGCCATCGACCTGTTGACCATCTGCGTGGAGGCGGGCTTGGGCATTGACGCGGCCATGCGCAAGACCGGCAGCGAACTGAGTCTGCGCAGCCCCGCCTTGGCAGAAGAGCTTGACTTGGTGGTGCTGGAGTTGCAGGTGGGCGCCTCGCGAGAAACTGCCATGCACAATTTTTCCATGCGCACGGGCGTGGCAGATGTTGCGGTTTTCGTCACGATCTTGCTGCAGTCCGAACATTTCGGCAGCAATATGGCTGACTCGCTGCGCATCCATTCCGACACCATGCGCGACAAGAGAATGCAGCGCGCGGAAGAAGTTGCAGCCAGAATTCCCATAAAACTTTTGTTTCCAACACTTTTTTTTATTTTTCCGTCAATATTTATAGTTTTGCTAGGCCCGGCGGCGATAAGCATTTTCAGAACCCTGCTTCCTTCGCTCGGCGGAGGCCACTAATTCGGTGAGTTCCATAGGCGGACCGCATTTACTGATGACGCATTTGCACGCTCGGCCCTGCTGGCGCTGCGTTTATTGGTTTCCCTTTAATTTCAAATTTTGTGATTTTGGTCATTTATTCTGCTCAATTTTGTTGCGCATTCAATATTTTGATAAATATCAATATTATTTGTTCATTTAATGAATAAGATTAACAAAAGGAGTGATTTATGACCAATGGAAATTCCAGCGTTCGTTTCCCCAATATCGGCAGCAATTACGGGTCCCCGACCTGTGCTACCTGCCAGCTTAAGGCGCGCACGGCGGGGGGCGATGGAGCCGGCCAGTGCGCGTACCTAGAGCAGGTTGTCACCAGCCGACGGCGGATCAAGCGGGGGGCGGTCTTGTACAACGGTGGCGACAAGTTTGGATCCTTGTTTTATGTGCGCAGTGGCTTTTTTAAGACCTGCCTTAGTGCCAAGGACGGACGCGAGCAGGTCACGGGCTTTCACATGGTGGGCGACATCATCGGTGTGGACGGCATTTCCAGCGGCCAGTTGACCACCGACGCCGTCGCGCTGGAGGATTCCGAGGTCTGGATCATGTCTTTCGATTTGATCGAGCAACACTCCAACGAATGCGCCTCCTTGCGGTTTTATTTCCTCAAAACCCTGAGCAACGAAGTGGTGCGCCTGCAAAGCCTGGCGCTGCTGCTGGGCAGCCTGCGCTCTGAAGAGCGGGTGGCGGTGTTTCTTATCAACCTGCTGGAAAAACTCAAGAGCCGTGGTCTGTCGCAGTCGGAGGTGTTGCTGCGCATGTCGCGCGACGAGATCGGCTCTTTTCTGGGCATCCGGCAGGAAACGGTCAGTCGGCTGCTACGTCTGTTTTCCGAACGTCGCATATTGCACGTCGACAACCGGCATATCAAGGTGCTAGACAGCGATGTGCTCAAAACCATGGCTGAATCGCAAGGCGCGATGCACTGACGTACCGCCAAACGCAGAGGCTTTTCCCAAAAGTTGCGCGGCGCCGCTTAGCCCGCGCAGCTTTTTAAAAGGCTTTTGAGTCCAGTATTTCTGCCCAAACGTTGGTGGGAGATGGCTTGCCTTGACACAAATCAGGAGCTAGTTAATTATTGATCCTCATAATGGCGTTTTACACGGGCGGGTTTTCCCTGTAAAAACAAAATTAAAAGAGGAACATACCCATGCGTCGTTTCGTAGCGCTGCTATTGTTATTGTTGATGGGCCCCGCATTTGGCCACGAGGTGCAACAGATATTGCTGTGGCCCACCATTCCCTTTATTCGTGGTCAAGACCTTTGCCAATACCAGGACGCCTATGGCCGCAACAAGTCGGAAATGGCGCGGGGATTGACACAAAGCATGATTGGTTTGCTGCGCGAAGGGGCTAGTTCGGGCAGCGCTTTTGCGATGGTCCTGGCGATGGATGACTTAACCAACAAGAACCGGGCGTTGGCCAGTGCTGGCATGGGCATGGATGCGGTGCTGGAAGGCAGTTTTAAAGCGTCGCTTGACGCCATCTATCGCGACGTCAACCCGGCGCAGCACAAGGTGGCTTTTTTCAACCCGCTGCCGCTGATACAGGTTGTACGTGAGCTGCATGAACAAAAGCGCCAGGGTTATCTAGATCAGCGCTATATCGCGGGCTTAAGTGGTGTGGTGTGGGGAATCTACTCCTTCAGTCCCAGTTGCCGTGGGGATGTCACTGTCACACTGCATATTGAAAGCAAGGAGGGCGTGACCTATAACTTTCAGGGGCAAGGTGCCCCAGATTCAGTGATGCAGGGCATGGCGGGGCAGGTTTTTGAGTTCTTCCAGAAAACCCATTTTCCGTCGAAGGTGAAATACGGCGATGGATTTATTGAGCTCTTGGGCGCTCCGGGTTCGCCCATTAGCCATGCCACGTCACCGCAAAATGCCGAAAAATCCTGCGAAAGAATGTCAGGTCGCCTGCCGACCGCCGAGGAATATATTTTTCTTTCAAGTTTGGGAGATTGGAGTGGCGGCGTTACGCTGCGCCACGATTTCTGGGCCATGGACCACGGCATGGTCATGGCACCCGATCTGCCCAACCCCAGCCCAGTGCGTAAGGAAGAAGAGATACGGGTCAGCGAATACCACTTTTATTGCGTACGCTGAAAATAAAGGCCAGTCAAACTTTCATAAAGCAGTTGCGGGAAGTGCCGACGCTATGGAAAGATAAGCAGAAACAAAAAGCCAACCCTTTTGAGGTTGGCTTTTTTGATTTCATTGGTGCCGGAGAGATGAATCGAACACCCGACCTTCTCATTACGAATGAGCTGCTCTACCGACTGAGCTACACCGGCGCACAGGTCGAATTATAGCCAGTGGGCCCCCGGCATTTTTAGCCCTGGGCCGCCGCTTCGGCGTAATAGCGCGTGACGCGTTCCACCTCGTTTTTGGAACCCAAGACCACGCTCACACGCTGGTGCAACTGCGCAGGCGCAATGTCCATGATGCGCTGCTGGCCGTTGGTGGATGCGCCGCCGGCCTGCTCAATCAGCCAGGACATGGGGTTGGCCTCGTACATCAGGCGCAGCTTGCCGGGCTTTTCGGGTTCGCGCTGGTCCCAGGGGTAGAGGAAGACGCCGCCGCGGGTCAGGATGCGGTGCACATCGGCCACCATGCTGGCAATCCAGCGCATGTTGAAATCCTTGCCGCGCGGGCCGGTCTGGCCCTGCAGGCACTCGTCGATGTAGCGCTTCACCGGCGTGTCCCAGTGGCGCATGTTGCTCATGTTGATGGCGAATTCCTGGGTGTCTTCGGGGATCTGCATGTCCTTTTGCGTCAGCACAAAAGAGCCCTGCTCGCGGTCCAGGGTGAACATGGCCACGCCATTGCCCACGGTGAGCACCAGGGTGGTTTGCGGGCCATAAATGC
>CANBVJ010000043.1 GCA_947372865.1 Comamonadaceae bacterium | reverse complement strand
CGGCACGGTGTGGCGCAGGCGGTCCAGCGTTTCCGACAGCACCGGCGCAATCGCCACTTCGGTAACGGTGGCGCGCAGGGCGCCTTCTTCCAGGCGGTCCACCTGGTCGCAGTTGTCCACAATTTGGCCAATGGTGTCGGTGGCACTGCACATGCGCTGGGCCCAGGCCGCCTTTTGCGCCGGATCGAGCACCCGCTGCGTGAGCGCCCGGTTCCCCAACTGAATCACCGTGAGCGGCGTGCGGATCTCATGCACCAGCATGGACAAGAAGTGTTGTTGCTCGCCGCGCCGCGCCACTTCGGCCTGCAGGCGCTCGCCCGTGGCCAACAGGGCGGACTGTTGCAGCGCGGCTTCGGTGTGGTGGCGGCGCACCAGGGTCAAAAACAACAAAGTGCACATCACCGGCCAGTTGAACTGGCGCAAGTCGGGCGGCGTGACCACCAGCACCTTGGGCGTGTAAATGCCAAGAAAGACCAAGGCGCCGGAGACGAACACCAGCAGGTAGGGCATCACCAGAAAATAGTCCAAGCCAAGACGCTCACCCTTGCGCCTGCGCAGGTACCAGAGCTGGCCATGGCGGTAGACGGTTTCCAGCAACATCAGGGAAGTCAAAAACAGCGCCACCAGCACGACCGGTCCGCGCTGTTGTGAAAAGGCCAGCGCCATCAGCACCAGGGTTGCGCCCATATAAAAACGCTGGCTGCCAGCCCAGACCCGCGCCGGGCCGGGGTATGGAAAAATGAGCTGCACCAGGAGGGCAAAACTCGCCATACCCGCCACCGTCAGGGCAGTAGACAGCGCCACCAAGCCCGGTGCGCTCTGGCCCCAGGCGTCAATCAACAGGCCGTTCATGTTCAGGCGGTAAAGCAAAAACAGCGCATTGACGCCGATCAGGCCCAGGTAAATGGCGCGGCCGGTGTGCAGCAACTGGAACAGGGCGGCGATGAAGGCTAGCGCAGCAAAGGTCATTTGCGCGCTCAACATCATCCATTCCCGTTGCTGGCGGACAGCTCGCTCGCTCTCCGTCAGCAAATTGGTCTGGATCCAGTGCAGGCCCTGGCTCTGGATTTGCACGTAGTAGCTCGCCTGCTGCGCAGTAGCCGCGCGCGGCAGCAGGAACTTGCCTGCCTGTAGCTCTTTGGCCGACAGTGTTTCGCCCGTCCAGGGTGCGTCGGGGCGGGCGGGCGCAATGGGAGCCACATAGACGTTGACCAAACCGGCGTTGGGGTGCACCTGGTACAGGTACAGGCGCTCACCCGCAGGCACCGTGCGCGAGAGCTTGAGCCACAGGTTGCCGGTCTGCAGCCCCAGGCGCACCTGCGCCGGGCTGGGTTCAAAGGCTTGGGTCGCCACATCTTCCATGCGCAGGCTGCCGCTGGGGTCAAAGAACTGTGCGCGCTCTGTCTGTTCTTGTGCCTGTGCTGCCGCACTCGCAACCGTCAGGACGATAAAAAAACAAAACACAAAAATTCTGAACATAAGAAAGGTTATCACCAAAGCAAGAACACCCAGCCTCTTTGAACAAAAGACGGCAAAATCACCAAATTCCTGTTTTTGAGCCCCCCCATGAGCCTGCTGTTTACCCCCCTGACACTGCCCTCGCCCCAGGGCGGACTGACACTGCCTAACCGCATCGTGGTCGCCCCCATGTGCCAGTACGCCGCAGTCAATGGACATGCCACCGACTGGCATTTGATGCATTGGGGCAATTTGCTCAACAGTGGCGCAGGCCTGTTCACGATAGAAGCCACCGCCGTGCTGCCCGAAGGCCGCATTACCCCGGCCGGCCTGGGCCTGTGGGACGACGCCACTGAGGCGGCGCTGGCCGACCACTTGCACCGCGCCCGCGCCCTGGCCCCCCACACCGCCGTGTGCATTCAGTTGGCGCACGCCGGGCGCAAGGCGTCTAGCGCGCTGCCCTGGCAAGGTGGGCAGTTGCTCGCGCCTGAGGCTGGCGGCTGGCAAACCATGGGCCCCTCGGCCCTGGCGCAACTGCCGCAAGAGCCCGCGCCCCACGCCATGACCGATGCCGACCTGGCGCGCGTGCGTGACGCCTTTGTGGCCGCCGCCCTGCGCGCTGCGCGCCTGGGCGTGGACGCCATTGAGCTGCACGCCGCCCACGGCTATTTGCTGCACGCGTTTTTGTCGCCCCTGGCCAACCAGCGCAACGACGCCTATGGCGGCAGCCTGGCCAAGCGCATGCGCTTTCCGCTGGAAGTGTTTGCCGCCGTGCGCCAGGCTTACCAAGGTTGTCTGGGCCTGCGCCTGTCGGCCACCGACTGGGTGGAAGGCGGCTGGGACCTGGTGCAAAGCACCGAGTTTTGCCATCAGCTCAAGGAGGCGGGCTGCGACTTTATTCACGTGTCTTCGGGCGGGCTGTCGCCGCAGCAAAAAATTCCCTTGGCCACCGGCTACCAGGTGCCGTTTGCCCGCGCCATTCGCGCAGCCACCGGTATGGCCACCACAGCGGTGGGCCTGATTACCGAGCCCGCAGAGGCCGACGCGCTGTTGCAAGCCGGAGACGCCGACCTGGTGGCGCTGGCGCGCGCCTTTTTGTACCAGCCGCGCTGGGGCTGGCAGGCGGCGGTGGCCCTGGGCGGCCAGGTCGAAGCAAACCCCGCCTACTGGCGCTGCCTGCCGCGCGGCGCGCAAGCGGCCTTTGTCGGCGCCAGCGTCGGCACGCGCTAAACCCCGTGGCACCACGCCCTCACCACCCCGCTATTCCCGCCCTGCTGCTGGCCGCCGGCCGGGGCGAGCGCATGCGCCCGCTCACCGACACCACGCCCAAACCCCTGCTGCAGGTGCACGGCAAACCGCTGTTGCAGTGGCACCTGGAAGCGCTGGCGCGCGCGGGCTGCACATCGGCGCTGATCAACACCGCCTGGCTGGGCGAGCAAATAGAGGAACGCTTTGGTGCGGTGTTCGATACGGCGGGCCGCGCCCCCATCGCCCTAAGCTATTCCCACGAAGGCCGCGACTTTGGCGGCGCGTTGGAAACCGCAGGCGGCATTGCCCGCGCGCTGCCGCGCTTGTGCGCGGACCCGCAAGCGCCTGCAGACTGCATTTTTTGGGTCGCAGCGGGCGACGTCTATGCGCCCGACTTTGTGTTTGACCCGGCGGCGGTGAACGCCTTTGCCGCCAGCGGCCTGCTGGCGCACCTGTGGCTGGTGCCCAACCCGGCGCACCACCCGCAGGGGGACTTTGGCGTCTCGCACCCGTTTGCCGCCGACGCGGGCGCAGCCCCGCTGGCCCTGAATTTGCCGACCGACAGCACGCAGCCGCGCTACACCTATTCCACCATCGGCCTGTACCGGGGTGCGCTGTTTGCGCCGCCGTGGTGTGACATGGCGCCAGGCAACCCTGGCGGCGTCCAAGCGCCCCTGGGGCCGCTGCTGCGCGCGGCCATGGACGCCGGCCTGGTGAGCGCTGCGCTTTACACTGGCCGCTGGACCGATGTGGGCACGCCCGAGCGCCTGCAGCAACTCAACTCCGACCCAAGGCAACAGCCATGACCGCACATTCCACCACCGCAGCCCACGCCATCCACGCGGACTACGCCGACCGCCGCGCGCGCCTGGCCAAACACATCGGCCGCCACGGCATCGCCCTGATTCCCACGGCGCCCGAGCAGCAGCGCAACCGCGACGCGGATTTTTTGTACCGCTTTGACAGCTACTTTCACTACCTGAGCGGCTTTACCGAGCCCAAGGCTTGGCTGGTGATTACTGGCAGCGGCAAAAGCGTGCTGTTTTGCCTGCCCAAAGACCTAGAACGCGAAACCTGGGACGGCCGGCGCCTGGGGCCGCAGGCCGCGCCCGCCGCGCTGGGCGTGGACGAGGCCTATTCGATTGAGGAACTTGACGTCCGCTTGCCACTGCTGATGGACGGCTGCGACACCGTGTGGTACCCGTTTGCCACCCACAAGGGGCTGGACGCCCGGGTCAACCACTGGCTGCAGCCGCTGCGCGACCGGGTGCGCTATGGCGCCCTGTGCCCAGCCAGCCAGCGCGACCTGTGCGTGCCGCTCGACGAAATGCGCCTGGTGAAAGACGCGTTTGAGCAAGCCACCATGCGCCGCGCCGCGCAGATCAGCGCCGGGGCCCATATACGCGCCATGCAGACCAGCGCCCGCATGCTGCGCGCAGGCCAAGAGGTGCGCGAATACCACCTGGACGCCGAGCTGCTGCACGAGTTTCGCCTGCACGGATCGCAATGCCCGGCCTATGGTTCCATCGTGGCCGCGGGCGACAACGCCTGCGTGCTGCACTACCGCGCGGACGCCGGCCTGGTCCGCGACGGCGAACTGGTGCTGATTGACGCGGGTTGCGAACTCGACGGCTACGCCTCGGACATCACCCGCACTTTTCCGGCCAACGGCAAGTTCAGCGGGCCGCAGCGCGCGCTCTACGAGCTGGTGCTGGCTTCGCAACAGGCGGCTATTGACGCCACCCACGCCGGCGCCCGCTTTACCGACCCGCACGAGGCCACCGTCAAGGTGCTGGCCCAGGGCATGCTCGATTTGAAGCTGTTGGATGCCAACAAGGTGGGCAGCCTGCACGATGTGATTGAGAAGCGCGCCTACTTCCAGTTTTACATGCACCGCACCGGCCACTGGCTGGGCATGGACGTGCACGACTGCGGCGCCTACACCGAGCCCAGCGAAATCGGCCAAACCACCATTCGCCACGACGCGCTCACCGGCGAGACCATCGTCAACCGGCCAGCCCGCATCCTGCGCGCGGGCATGGTGCTGACCATCGAGCCCGGCATTTATGTGCGTGCGGCGCCGGGCGTGCCCGAGCAGTTTCATGGCATTGGCATCCGCATTGAGGACGACGCCATCGTTTCTGAGACCGGCTGCGAGCTGATCAGCCGTGGCGTGCCGGTGGATGTGGACGCGATTGAAGCGCTGATGCGCGGCTAAGAGCGATGAGCGATGCGCCGCACAAAGGCGCTTTACACAAAGCGCTTAAGGTAGGCGCTTTTTCTACGGACCCACTTATGGCTTTGACCTGGACACCGCTGCGCTGCGGCGCGCTCTTGTTGGGCTTGGGCAGCGGCGCGCTGCTTGCGCAAGAGCAGCCCGCGCCCGCCGCACCGGCCCCAGCCGCCACGGTGGAAGCCAGCCCCGAGGCCACCACACTCAAACCGGTCGAAGTGCGCGCCAGCCTGGAGACTGAAGGGCGGCGCCAAGCCACGGCGGCCAAGATCATCGTCGGGCGCGAAGACATTGAGCGCTACGGCGACACCACCCTGGGCGAGCTGTTCAAGCGCCTGCCCGGCGTCACCACCAGTGGGGGCCCGGGGCAAGGCGGCGCACCGCGCATGCGCGGCCTGGGCAGCGGCTACACGCAAATCCTGATCGACGGCGAGCGCGCGCCGCGTGGCTTTTCCACCGACGACATCGCGCCTGAACAGGTCGAACGCATCGAAATACTGCGCGCACCCACCGCCGAGACCGGCGCGCGCGCCATTGCCGGCACCATCAACATCGTCACCCGCGGCGGCTACACCAAGTACCTGAACAACGCCACCCTGGGCGCAGGGGTGGAAGACGGCCATACCTCGCCGGGCGCCTCGTGGTCGCGCAACGACACGGTGGACGGCCTGGCCTACAACCTGTCAGTGTCCGTGGCCCACAGCGACCGCAGCAACGGCCAGACCCAAGACACCCAAAGCGAAAACCTGGCCACCAACACGCTGGTCACCCAGTCCGAAGCCAGCCGCAGCAGCAGGCAGCGCGACATGCTGCACGCCAACGCGCGCCTGCAATGGAACAGCGCGGGCGGCGACACCTTCACCCTGATGCCCATGGTGGTGGCCACCCAAGGGACGGGCATGTCGGCCAGCGTGCTGACGCAGTCGGACGGCGCGCAGGCCTACAACAGCAGTGTGGGCAGCACGGACAGCAGCTTTTCCATGCTGCGCCTGGCCGGCAGCTGGGCGCACAAGGCGGAGGGCGGCGCGCGCTGGCTGGTCAACAGCAGCGTAGGCCGCAGCCAGTGGCATAACGGCGCGCTGCGTAGCTACAGCGGCGGCACCGGCCTGGGGCCCACCAACACCCAGTCCGACCAGCACGACACCACCTGGAGCAACACGCTCAAAGTTTCGCAGTCGATTGCCGACCAGCACAGCCTGGTCAGCGGCCTGGAGCTGGAAAACAACCAGCGCAACGAGACCGCCACCACCCTGCGCAGCGGCGAATCGGCACTGAGCGACTTTGACGGCAACCTGCTGGCCAGCAGCCAGCGCGCCGCGCTCTACGCCCAGGACGAATGGGAAATCAACCCGCACTGGGCGGCCCACGCCGGCCTGCGCTGGGAGGGCATTCGCACCAGCGGCAGCGTGAGCGCCGGTGGCGACTCCGTCAGCAACGACAGCCAAGTGCTCACGCCCCTGCTGCACGCGGTGTGGCGCCCCAATCTGGCAGTCAAAGACCAGTGGCGCGCCAGCCTGACGCGCAGCTACCGCTCGCCCAGCCTCTCTAACCTGATTGCGCGCCCCAGCATCAACAGCATGTACCCCACGGGCAGCAACACCGAGTCGCAGCCCGACACCGCAGGCAACCCCAACCTTTTGCCCGAGCTGGCAGTCGGCCTGGATTTGGCGTTTGAGCATTACCTGCAAAGCGGCGGACTGCTCAGCGCCAATGTGTTTGTGCGCCAGATCAGCAACGTCATGCGCAGCCAGACGGCGCTGGAAACCGTGTCCTGGTCGGACGTGCCGCGCTGGGTGGCGCGCATGCAAAACGTGGGCAGCGCCACCACCCAGGGCCTGGAACTTGAAGCCAAACTGCGCCTGACCGAATGGCTGCCCGAGGCGCCAGCGGTCGATGTGCGCGCCAACCTGAGCCTGATGCATTCCAGCCTGGACGGCGTGAGCGGCCCCAACAACCGCCTGGACCAACAACCCGACGGCACGGCCAACCTGGGCGCGGATTACCGGCTCAAAGGCTGGCCGCTCAAGCTCAGCGCCAACCTGAACTTCACGCCGGGTTTCACCACACGCCTGTCGGACACCCAGCAGGTCTTCCAAAGCGACAAGCTGGTCGGCGACGCCTCGGTCATCTGGATTTTCAGCCCCAAGGCCCAACTGCGCCTGAGCGCGAGCAACTTCAGCGCCCGCAACTACCTCACCGGCGGCAACCTGCTGACCACCAACAGCACGGGCCAGGCCCTGCGCGAAGCCACGCAAACCACCGCCCCCACCTTCACCAACCTGCAAGCCAAACTAGAACTCAAGCTCTGAGCGCGCAGGCTCGGCTTTGTGCTTTGGCGCACAGTGCGTGCCCATGCCTCTGCCCATAATTTGCCGTGGACGGGATCAGCAAAGTCTGGTCGGGGCGGGGGCAGTGGGCGCTGGGCGCGATTTTCTAGCGCGCAGCGGTAGATGAGCGCCTAGCGCCCACTGTCCTCGCCCCGACCAGTCCCCCAGCCAGCCTTCGCTATCCCTCTCTTAGCCATTCCCAATTGGCACAATAGATAGCCAAGATCTATGATTCCCCCCATGCCGATTGATAAACACCAACCGGCACTTTGTAACAATCCAAAGGAAACCAACCATGTCTACCCCCATCCGCCCCGAAATCAAAACCCTGGCCAACCTCGAATCCGCCTTTGCCGGCGAATCGATGGCGCACATCAAATACCGCTACTTCGCCAAACTGGCACGCGAACGCGGCGACGAAACCACCGCCCACGCGTTTGAAGAAACCGCCAGCCAAGAACTCATGCACGCCTTTGGCCACCTTGACCTGCTCTACCCCAAGGACCGCATGACCTCGGAGAGTTCGCTGCAAATCGCCATTGCCGGTGAAACCTACGAATACACCGAGATGTACCCCGGCTTCCGTAAAACCGCCGAGTTAGAGGGCAACGCCGCCGCCGTGGCCGAGATCGACGCCCAGATCGCCGAGAGCAAAGACCACGCCGCCGCCTTCCAGGCCGCGCTGGAAACCGCCTCTGCCCTGAAAGCCACGCTGGAAAAAGCACAAAAACGCTTTGCCGCCCTGACCAAGGTCGAAGAGCGCCACGCCAAACACTACCAGGCCATCCTCGCTACAGTTGCGGCCAAATAAGCGCCGTCTATCTCAACTCTATTTTTGAAGAAAAACCCATGAAAACCTATATCTGCATCGTGTGTGGCTTTGTGTACGACGAGGCCGCTGGCCGCCCCGAAGACGGCATCGCCGCCGGCACCCTGTGGGCCGATGTGCCCGAATCTTGGGCGTGCCCGGACTGCGGCGTGGCCAAGGCCGACTTTGAAATCGTGGTGATCTGAGTGAGCGCTGTCTCCATCCCTCAAACGAGCCCCGGCGCCACGGCGCTGGTCATCGTCGGCGCCGGATTGGCGGGCTGGACGACGGCACGCGAATTCCGCAAGCTCGACGCTAATGCCCCCATCGTGCTGGTCACCGCCGACAGCGGCGACTTTTACGCCAAACCCACGCTGTCCAACGCCTGCGCCCAAAAGCGCAGCGCCGACCAGCTCGTCACCACGCCGGCCGCCAAAATGGCCGAAACCCTGAACGTGACGCTTTTGGCGCACACGCAGGTACAAAGCATTGACGCCAAAGCCCAAACCCTGACCCTGAGCGCCGCCGACGGCGCCACGCAAACCCTGCCCTACAGCCATCTGGTGCTGGCCACCGGCGCGCATCCCATCCGCGTGCCCTTGCAGGGTGAAGCGGCAACGCTGGCGCAGTCCATCAACCACCTGGGCGACCTGGCGCGCTTTCAGCAGCAACTGGGTGAGGCGCCCAAAACCGTGCTCATCATGGGCGCGGGCCTGATCGGCTGCGAATTTGCCAACGACCTGGTCCAAGGCGGCCACACGGTGCACGTGGTGGACCCGGCCGAGCGGCCGCTCGCCGCCCTGCTGCCCGCAGGCGCGGGCGACCAAATGCGCGCGGCCTTGCAGGCGCTGGGCGTGGTGTGGCACTTTGGCACCACCGTGCAGGCCCTCAACCATGGCGCCACCGGCCTGGCAGGCACTTTGGGCAACGGAGACGTGGTGGCAGCCGACTTGGTGCTCAGCGCCATCGGCCTGCGCGCTGACACCGCGCTGGCGCAAGGCGTCGGCATCACGTGCGAGCGCGGCGTAGTGGTCAACGCATTACTGCAAACCAGCGTGGCGCAGGTGTTTGCGCTGGGCGACTGCGCGCAATACGCCAGTGCCGGCGCGCGCACGCTGCCTTACGTGATGCCCATCATGAACGCGGCCCGCGCCCTGGCCGCCACGCTGGCGGGCACGCCTACGGCGCTCGTTTTCCCGTTGATGCCGGTGTCGATCAAAACCCCGGCGCTGCCCACCGTGGTGGCGGCTCCCCACCCGGCGCTGGCAGGCAGCTGGATCGCCGACGCGCTGGACCCGGAGGCAGCGCAGGCCGGTGGCGCCTGGCGCTTTATGGACGCCGACGGCCAGCAGCGCGGCTTTGTGCTGACCGGCAAGCAAAGCACGCGGCGCATGGAACTGGCCAAGACCACCGTGCTCTAGAAACACCCTGGCCCCGGTGGGCCCTAGGGCGCCGGGGCCAAAAGCCCGGCGTCTACAATCAGCGCCCTCACCCGCCCAGCCGGGCCCGGCGCGCATTCGGCCGGCCCCGCCCACGCACCAGGACGCACGATGGCCCAAGACAATTCCCCCTCCGTATCCGACCACGAAGCAGAAGCGCTGGAGAAAAAAGCCCAGTTGCGCCAGGCCGCACTGGAATACCACCAGTTCCCAACGCCCGGCAAGATCTCGGTCACGGCCACCAAGCAGCTGATCAACCAGCACGACCTGGCGCTGGCCTATTCGCCCGGCGTGGCCTCGCCCTGCGAAGAAATCGTCAAAGACCCCAACAACGCTTTCAAATACACCAGCCGGGGCAACCTGGTCGCCGTCATCACCAACGGCACCGCCGTATTGGGCCTGGGCGACATCGGCCCGCTGGCGGCCAAGCCGGTGATGGAAGGCAAGGCGGTGCTGTTCAAGAAGTTTGCCGGCATTGACGTGTTTGACATCGAAATCAACGAAAAGCACGACCTGGACAAGCTGGTGGACATCATCGCGTCCCTGGAGCCGACCTTTGGCGGCATTAACTTAGAAGACATCAAGGCGCCCGACTGCTTTTATGTGGAGCGCAAGCTGCGCGAGCGCATGAAGATTCCGGTGTTTCATGACGACCAGCACGGCACCGCCATCGTGGTGGGCGCGGCCATTTTGAACGGCCTCAAGGTCGTGGGCAAAGACCCCAAGCACATCAAACTGGTCACCTCGGGCGCGGGCGCGGCTGCGCTGGCGTGCCTGGGGCTGCTGGTCAAACTCGGCATTCCGCGCGAAAACATCTTTGTGACCGACCTGGCGGGTGTGGTCTACCAGGGCCGCACCGAGCTGATGGACGTGGACAAGGAGTTTTTTGCCCAAAAGACGGACGCGCGCACCCTGCGCGAAGCCATTGTCGGGGCCGACGTGTTTTTGGGCCTGTCCGCTGGCGGCGTGCTCAAGCAAGACATGGTCAAGAGCATGGCGGCCAAGCCGCTGATCTTTGCGCTGGCCAACCCCACGCCCGAGATCCTGCCCGAAGAAGTCAAGGCCGTGCGCGACGACGCCATCATGGCCACCGGGCGCAGCGATTACCACAACCAGGTCAACAACGTCCTGTGTTTCCCCTACATCTTCCGGGGCGCGCTCGACGCGGGCGCATCCACCATCACCATCGAGATGGAAATTGCGGCGGTGCACGCCATTGCCGAACTGGCCCAAGCTGAGCAAAGCGACGTGGTCGCAGCCGCCTACGCGGGTGAACAGCTCGCTTTTGGCCCGGAATACCTCATTCCCAAGCCCTTCGATCCGCGCCTGATGATGAAAATCGCTCCGGCCGTGGCCCAGGCGGCGTTTGAGAGCGGCGTGGCCCTGCGCCCGATTGCCGACATGGATGCCTACCGCGAGCAGCTGCAAAGCTTTGTCTACGCCTCGGGCACCACCATGCGGCCGATTTTTGCTATGGCCAAGAATGCGCTCAAAAAACGCGTCGCCTTTGCCGAAGGCGAAGACGAACGCGTGTTGCGCGCCACCCAGATTGTGGTGGACGAAGGCCTGGCCATGCCCACGCTGATTGGCCGCCCGGCCGTGATTGCCGAGCGCATCGCCAAATTTGGCCTGCGCCTGCGCGAAGGCCAGCATTACGCCGTGGTCAACGTAGAAAACGACCACCGCTACCGCGACTTCTGGCAAACCTACCACCAGATGGCCGAGCGCAAGGGCGTGACCGTGCCGGTAGCCAAGATCGAAATGCGCCGGCGCCTGACCCTGATCGGCGCCATGCTGCTGCACAAGGGCGACGTGGACGGCCTGATCTGCGGCACCTGGGGCACCACCGCGCTGCATCTGAACTACATCGACCAGGTGATTGGCAAACGCCACTCGGCCCCGGCCGGCAGCAGCCAGGACGTGCCAATCTACGCCTGCATGAACGGCCTGATGCTGCCCGGGCGCCAGGTGTTTGTGGTCGATACCCACGTCAACTACGACCCCACCGCCCGCGAACTCGCCCGCATTACCGTGATGGCGGCCGAAGAAATGCTGCGCTTTGGCATCGCGCCCAAGGCAGCGCTCTTGAGCCACTCCAACTTTGGCAGCAGCAACGAGCCCAGCGCCGTCAAAATGCGCGAAACCCTGCGCATACTGCAGCAAGACGCGCCCTGGTTGGAAGTGGACGGCGAAATGCACGGCGACCTGGCGCTGGACGGCCACGCCCGCGCCGCCATGATGCCCAACAGCCCGCTGCAAGGCGACGCCAACCTGCTGGTCATGCCCAATATCGACGCGGCCAACATTGCCTACAACCTGCTCAAAACAGCGGCCGGCGGCAATATCGCCATTGGCCCGGTCTTGCTGGGTGCGGCCAAACCGGTGCACGTGCTGACGGCCAGCACCACGGTGCGGCGCATCGTCAACATGACGGCGCTCACCGTGGCCGACGCCAACGCCACCCGTTAATCAAGACTGCCACGAACGGGTCAATAATGGCCCGACTAATAAGGATTGCGTGAAAAAACTATTCCAACTCACCGTTGAAGGCCGCAACCGCGACCGCCTGCTTGACGCCAGCAAGCACGAAGTACGCAAATACGTGGCGCGCCAGCGCCGCGCCGCCCTGCCTGAGGGCGTGGACTACTGGGACTTTGCCTGCCGCTTTGGCAACACCGAGGCCGAAGCCGTTGACGTGCATTTCGCCACCTTGATCGGTCTGATGGACGAGGCAGGCAAATCGGGCGCCGATGCATTTTTTGTCAGTATTTTGGGCCGCGCCGGCGTGCGCACGGCCAAACCCAAAGACCCCAGCGACAGCCGCAGCGAGCAGCTGATGCGCCACCTCGACCCGTCACGCTAAACACGTTAGCCGCGCAGCCTGGGGCGCGCTGGCGCATAAAAATAGCGGGTTAACCCTGATTTTTATGCGCGATCAGGCCGCCAGCCTATTGCGCTTATACACTGGATCAACGACAATCAATTTTGGGTTTTGGGCAGTTTTTTTGATTGTTGACAAGGTTTTGACGTGCGTTTCGGTGTGAAAGTGGCAAGAGGTTTGGCAAACGGGTTGTTTCAGACAATTTCTCGGCTTGCCGCACCACTGCTGATCGCCACCGCAGCTTTGGCCGGGACAGCAGCGCAAGCGTCGGACGGGCAACTGCAGACGATTTCGCTTTCAGCTTTGCCGGCGCCATCCGTCGAGACTTACCGCAGCATTCAACGCGGCGGCCCCTTTCCCTTTGAAAAAGACGGTGTGGTCTTCGGTAACCGCGAACGCATTTTGCCTCTGCAAAAGCGGGGCTATTACCGGGAATACACCGTCAAAACGCCAGGCTCGCGAAACCGTGGAGCCCAAAGAATCGTGTGCGGTGGCCCAGCCACCACGCCAGACGCTTGTTACTACACGGCCGATCACTATGCGAGTTTTCGCATGATCGTGCCTTGAATCGAATTTTTATTGATGAAAGTGAATCGAGGATGGACACGCCACTTCGAACCGTAAGAACGAATATCGTTCAATCGATACGCGCATTCCGCGTATCCGACCTGCAAGAAGCTGCCCAAGGTTTGGGGCACCACTTTTTGTACGCTAATTTGGGCAGCGCCCAGACCAAGCAAGACGTGCTCGACCTGATCGGCGCACAGTTCACGCTCGCCACCACGTCGGGCAAGAACTTTGACTCGCTCTACGACAGCATGACCGACCCGGTGCACAAATCGGGCCCGCAGCCTGGCTTTATCGCCGTACTGGAGCACATTCCCGCCAACGCCAAGTTTGACAAAGAGGCGCGCGAGCAACTGCTCGACATCTTCCGCGACACGGCCGACTACTGGGGGGAGCGGAAGATTCCGTTCCGATGCTTCTATTCTTTTCTGTAGCCCGTTCTGCGCAAACCAGCCAAGCAGAACGGGCGAATCAGGCAAACACCGAATCCACCACCGCGCTCACGCCCGGACCGGATGCGGGCAATGGTGGCGAGAAGCTACCCAGCGACTTTTTGCTCGACGTGTCGCCCCTGGCGCTGCGCATGAGCAGCCCGTTTAACGCGGGATACTGGCTCGCAGCCGCCTAAGCGCATGCGCCCAGGCATTGGCCTGGGTAGAAGCCAACAAAAAAGCCCGTTTTCAACGGGCTTTTTTGTTATCTGAGCGGCGCTATCAATCCTCTTGCATGTGCACCGCGCGCACGATGGGCTCCAGGCGTGCTTTCTCGCTGGCCAGAAATTTGACGAAGTCCGCACGGCTCCCCCCCATGGGGTCAATGCCCTGGGGGATGAAGCGGGCGCGCACTTCGGGCGATTGCAGGGCAGCGGCCACCGCATGGTTCATTTTTTCCAAAATATCGTCTGGCGTTCCCTTGGGCGCAAAAATGCCGGACCAATGCCCGATGAAGACTTCTGGGTAACCCAGCTCTTTGGTGGTGGGAATATCCGGCAATGCGGCAATGCGCCGACTCCAGGTGGACGCCAAGGGCCGCAGCCGGCCCCCTTTGATTTGCGGTAGTACCACCACGCTGGCCTCAGAGGTCGCGTCCACTTGCTTGCCCATCACTGCCACCACGCCCTCGGAGCCACTTTTATAAGGAACGATCTGGATGTTGGCGTGGGTTTTGAGGCGTAGCATTTCCGCCACAAAGTGTGGCGTGCTGCCGGTACCGGCGGTTGAAAAATTAATGCCCGCGCCCTGTTTGGACAAAGCGATCAGGCCTTTCAAATCCTTGACTGGGGAGTCTGCTGCCACCACGATCACCGAGGGGCTCACGGCCATTAAAGCCACAGGCACCAGGTCTTCAGGCTGGTAAGGCATTTTGGACTTGATCAGGCTGTTGGTGATCACGCCGCCTGCGGGCGCCAAAAACGTGTAGCCGTCCGGCGCCGCCTTGGCCACCAGATCAGCGCCAATCACCGAGCCCGCGCCCGGCTTGTTTTCAACGATCACCGTTTGGCCCAGTTGCTTGGACACGCCTTCGGCCACCGCACGCGCCACCAAGTCGTTGGCACCACCGGGCCCAAAGGGAACGACGAACTTGATCACCCGTGAAGGCCAGACGTCTGCGCTGACGGCGCCTGTAAACACAACACAAAGCAAGGCCGTGCAAGCTTGGCGCAGGAGAGGGGTATAGGTAACGGTTCTCATAGGGAGGACTTTTCTAGTAAAAAAACACCACACTCAAGGCATAAGTTGGGCGCTTGGTTCACCGCATATTGTCGCGTTCAATGGACAAAGGTGAGGCGTTGGGCGCCGGTAGCATTACAACTGCTGTACCAGCGCCACGTATTCAGCCACCGGGATTTCTTGCGCCCGGCGTTGCACATCGAAGCTGCCGGCAAAGTTTTTCGCCTCCAGCCAGCGGCCCAGGGTGTGTCGAATCAGCTTGCGGCGCTGGCTGAAAGCCACTTGCACCAGTTCGCTGAACAAAGGAATATTGATGGCCGGCGGCGCGGCTAGCGGCACCATGCGCACCACGGCGCTGTCCACGCGCGGGGGCGGATCAAAGCTCTCGGGCGGCACAAACAGCACGTCTTCCAGGGCGTAGCGCCACTGCAGCATCACGCTCAGGCGGCTGAAGTCCGAGGTGTCGGGCGCAGCCACCATGCGGTCAATCACTTCTTTTTGCAGCATGAAGTGCTGGTCTTGCACCAGGTCCACAAACTGCAACAGGTGAAACAGTATGGGGGTGGAGATGTTGTAGGGCAGGTTGCCCACCACCCGGATTTTGGGCGGCGCGCTGAGCGCATCTGGCGTAGCCGCGTCTGCGGCCCAAGGGCCGCGCGCCAATGCGTCAAAGTCAACCCGCAGCACGTCGGCCTCGATCACCGTGAGTTGCGGGTGGGCGCGCAGGCGGCTCGCCAGGTCGCGGTCAAGCTCAATGACGGTGAGCGCGCCCAGGCGCTCCACCAAGGGTTGCGTGAGCGCCGCCAGGCCAGGGCCGATTTCGACCACGTGTTGGCCCGGCACCGGGGCGATGGCGTCAACGATGGCGTCAATGATGCCGCCGTCGGACAAAAAATGCTGGCCAAAGCGCTTGCGGGCAATGTGTTGCATCAGAGCGTGGCCCCACAGGCCACCAGGGCGCTAGAAAAGCGGGCCACTCAGTTGGGCTCCCGGATTTCAACAAAGGCACGGTTGCGGATGTCGCGCTCCCATGTTTGGTAAGCCTCTTCGATGCGCTTTGCGCGCAGCTCGGCGCGCATTTGTTCACGCAACTGCGCCGGGGTCAGCTCCACCGCGCGCCGCTCTATCACTTGGATCAGGTGCACGCCAAAGCGCGACACGATGGGCGTGCCGATTTCGCGTTCCTTGAGGCGGCCCATCGCTTCTTCAAATTCGGGCACAAACATACCGGGGCTGGCCCAGCCCAGGTCGCCGCCTTGCGCTGCACTGCCGTCTTGGGACAGCTCACGCGCGGCGGCCTCAAAACTGGTGCCGCCCGCCAAAATGCGCTGGCGCACTTGGGCGAGCTGCGCCAGCGCTTGGGTTTGGGTAAGTTGCGGACTCAGGCGCAGCAAGATGTGGCGGGCGCGGGTTTGCGCCACGGTTTGCACCAAGCTGCCAGCGCGGCGCTCCACCACTTGCAACAAGTGAAAGCCGGCATCTGAGCGCACCGGCTCCGACACCTGGCCCACGCCCAGCGCCTGGGTGGCCTTGACGAACAGCGCCGGGTAGCGGTCGGCGCGGCGCAGGCCGAGTTGGCCGCCGTTGTTGCGGTCTGCGGCAGACAGCTCTTTGACCAAGGCGTCGAATTTCTCACCAGCGCGCAGGCGCGCCAGCAGCTGCTGCGCCTGAGTTTGCGCCTGGGCCACTTGGGCCGGGCTCGGGTTTTCGGGCAGCGCCACCAGCAAATTTACCAGGTTGATTTCTTGCGCCAGCGGGTCGGTGTTGGCGGCCTGGCGCGCGGCCAGGGCGTTTTCCACCTCCGCGTCGGTGACGCGCACACGGCCTTCGACCTCACGCTCGTGCAGGCGGCTCAGGACGATCTGGTCGCGAATTTGGGCGCGAAAGACCGACTGCGCCACGCCGCGCTGCTCCAGGGTCTGGCGAAACTGGGCCAGGTCCATCTGGTTTTGGGCCGCCAGGTTGGCTTCGGCCTGGTCAATGGCGCCGGCTTCGGCGCGCAAACCCATGTCGCGGGCCAGTTGCAGTTGGGCGCGCTCGTTGATCATGCGTTCAAGCACTGCGCTGCGCAATTCAGCCGCAGGCGGCAGCGGCTGGCGTTGCTGGACGCGCTGCTCCGTCAATTGCCTAATTTGCGCTTGCAATTCGGCATTGGTGATGGGCTCGGAATTGACCAGCGCCACAATAAAGTCGGCGGCCTGGCTGCCCTGCGCCACGGCTGCGCCCGGGCCGGCCGCGAGCAGCGCAAGAACAGTGGCCGCAATGGCCCAAAAATGCAGTTTCATGGTGGTCAGTCGCTCAATCGTAGATTCGGTTTGCGCTACCGGACACGCTGGCGTCGCGCAGGTTCTGGTAGTGCGAAATATTGGAGGTGAGGGTTTTTTCCGGGCTCAGGCCCACGCGGGTAAAGCCGACAAACTCAAGCTGAAACATCAGACGCTGGTTGGCGGTCTCAGCACTGGTTTGCACCCGCTCCACCACCATGCGGCCGATCCAGCAACCTGCATCGTACTCGACCCCCAGCACGCTATCGACCAGCCGGCCCTCGCGCAAGCTGTAGTTCAGCCGGCCCAGAGCGTAGTAGCGGCCTTCGCCCTGGCCCTGGCCTGCGCCCAGGTTCTGGCCCCGGTCTCCCCACAGGTCGTTGAGTGGCCACTGCCAGCTCGTGTCGATTTGTTCGCTTTGCTCGCGCAAAAAGCGGTAGGCCACATTGAACACCCGGTAGTTGGACGGGTTGTAGCGCATCCCGAGCACCGAGCGCACGGACTGGTCGGTGCGGCCGTTGTACTGCACGGTGGAGTCCACCACCCAGCGCTCGGTCAGGTTAACGGCGCCACCCAACAAGATATCGCTCACCCCCGAGGCGGCACTGGCACTGCCGGGGCTAAGGGTGACAAGCTGGTCTTCAAAGCGCAGGCGCTGGGCCACGCCAAAGCGCGCGAGTTGGGCGCCGTTGTCCGGATCAATGTAGCGCGTAGTCAGGCCCAGGGTGAGCAGGTTGTTGTCCGAGATCTTGTCATTGCCAACAAAGGCGTTCTCGGTGTAAATGGTGGCAAAGTTAAAGTCATTGGCGCCCGTATCGTAGTTGGGCAACATGCTCTGGTCGCGAAAAGGCGTGTAGACGTAGAAAGCACGCGGCTCCAGCGTTTGCACCAAGTTGCGGCCCATCACTGTGGCTTCGCGCTCAAACACCAGACCGCTGTCCAGGCTGAAGGTGGGAACGGTGCTGTCGGCGCTTTGCTTGCCCGCATAGACGGCATCAAACTGGTAGCCGGTGGTGTGGAGCTGCAGTTTGGGCGTGAGAAAACCCGCCGGCCGGACCACGGGGTAACTGGCCTGCGCCAAGCCAAAAACACGTTGGACGTTAGGCTGCCCCGTAAGGGCGCGGTCGGCCTGGAATTGCGTCAGGTCCGCGTCCAGGGACCAGTCCACACCCCGGTCGTTGTTTTGCGCGTAGCGCCCGGTCCACTGGGGCACCCGGTCATAAGGCGGGACGATGGGCGCCGTAGGGTCTTGCAGGGTTTGCCACTTCAGCACTTTGAACGCCGAAGAAAAATCGCCCCGACCCCAGGACGCGGTCAGGTCGGCGGGCAGCAGGCGCTGTGTGGCCCCTCCAACGGCGCTGCCGGTGTTGACGGCGCTGCTGTTGGTGAAATCACGCCAATAGTTGTCATCGCTCACCCGGTTGATGTTGGCCGCCAGAGTAACACCGCCGATCGGGGAATCCACGCTCCCCGTGTGGGTAAGCGAGGCGCCCCAACGGTCAGCGTCGCGCAGCTTGTCCGTGGGCATGTAGCTCAGGTTCAGCGCGCCCGAGTAGCTGGGCTCGAGGTAGCGGAACTGGGTATTGAGATTGACACCGCGCGCCGTCATGAACGTAGGCGTGATGGTGGCGTCGCGGTTGGGCGCGATATTGAGGTAGTACGGCGTTGACACCTCCAGCCCGTTGGCGTTGTCCAGGCCAATGGCAGGGGGCAGCATGCCGCTCTTGCGCTTTTCCGACAAGGGAAAGCTGATCGGCAGCACGTGCAGCAGCGGAAAGCCCTTAAAGCTCAAGGTCGCACTTTGCGCCAGACCAATGTCTTCGTCGTTGTCGATATCAATGCGCGCGGCGTTCAAGACCCAGTCGGGCAGCCAGTCCGGACCGGGCTTGCGTTTGCAGGTGGTGTAACTGGCCTGGTGCACCGTCATGTGGGTGCTGTCGATAAAGTCAGCGCGCGCGGCCTTGCCATGGGCGCCGTTTTGCGCAAACTCATAGCTGGGAGCCGTGAAAAAACCCTCAAAGGCGTCCACCTCCAATTCCAGATAAGGGCCTTGGTAGATATTGCCGTTGCGCCGGACCCACACATGGCCGGTGGCGCGCGCCGTGTCGGTGGGCATGTCGTAGTCGAGCCGGTCTGCACGGATGATGGTGCCGGCCTTGCGCAGTTCGGCGTCACCCTCCAGTGTGGCGTCCAAGTCGGTGCGGCTGGTCAGGCGGTCGCCTTGCAAAAGCACAGGGGCGCGGCGCACCTCCTCGGGGCTCAGGGCCTGGCCCGGGGGCGGCGCGGGAGCGTCTTGCGGCGCCGGAGTCTGCGCCAGCACGACCCCGCCCCAGGCTGCGGCCAACATGCACGCCCGTCCCACCGCCACCCGCAGGCCGGTGCCCGGCGGCTTGAGAGCCGCGTCGCGCGCAAAAGTAGGCATGGGTGAAAAAGGACCAGTCACAAAAAGATAGAAAATGGATTATCCATGAGCCCCACCACCCCTGCCCCAAGCCCCCAGCCCACCACCGCCCCGGTGTTGTGGTCCGACCCCGAACGCCAAGCCCAATTTCAGACCTGGCTGGCCAGCGTGCAAACGCGCTTTGCGCTGCGGCCCGAGAGCCTGCGCCTGGCCTCGGCCGACGCCAGCTTTCGCCGCTATTTGCGCATTGATACCCAAGGCGGCGTGCACGGCGACAGCCTGATCATCATGGACGCGCCACCTGACAAGGAAAACAGCGCGCCCTTTGTGCAGGTCGCGCAACTGCTGCGCGAGGCAGCCATCCGTGCCCCCGAAGTGCTGGACTGGCAAGAGGCCCAGGGTTTCTTATTACTGAACGACCTGGGTGCGCGCACCATGATGCAGGTCATCGACCCGGCCTCCCCGCCGCCGCTAGACCTGTATTTGCAGGCGGTTGACACCTTAATCACCTGGCAAAAAGCATCGCGCCCCGGCGTGCTACCACCCTACGACCACGCGCTTTTGCGCCGTGAGCTCGAACTCTTTCCCCAGTGGTACATCGCCCAGCACCGCCAAGTGACGCTGGACGACGCGCAGCGCAAGGTGCTGAACGCCGCGTTTGAGACCATCATCACCGAAAACCTGAGTTGGCCGAGTGTCTACGTGCACCGCGACTTTATGCCACGGAACCTGATGGCCCCTTCAAACGGCAACGCGCTGGGCGTACTAGATTTCCAGGACGCGGTCTATGGCCCCATCACTTACGACATCGCCAGCCTGGTGCGCGACGCTTTTCTGAGCTGGGACGAGGACTTTTGCCTGGACGTGGTGGTGCGTTACTGGCAACGGGCGCGCCAGGCCGGTCTGCCCGTAGGCGACGACTTTGGCGTGTTTTACCGCGCGGTGGAATGGATGGGCTTGCAGCGCCACCTCAAGATCGCCGGCATTTTTGCGCGCCTGTCCTTGCGCGACGGCAAGCCACATTACCTGGCCGACACGCCGCGTTTTATCGGCTACATCCGCGCCACCTGCGCGCGCTACCGCGAACTCAAACCGCTGCTGCGCCTGATTGACAAGTTGGAGGGGATTGAAGAGCCCAACGTCTTTGGCTTTGGCCGCAGTCCCGGAGCTGCGTAGACATGCCGCGCTTTTTTTGCCCGGCCCCGCTGCACACGGGCGATTCTCTGGAGCTGCCCGCGGGTGTTGCCCGCCACGTGCAGGTACTGCGCCTGCAGCCTGGTGACAGCATTACCTTGTTCAACCACGGCCCTGGCTGGACGACCGGCAGCGCTGGCAGCCCAGGTGGCGAGTTTGAGGCCAGCGTCACGCAAATGGGCCGCAGCAACGTGCAAGTGCAAGTGGGAGCACACCACGCGGTGGAACGCGAGGCCGCGCGCGCGGTGCATATCGCCATCGCCATGCCCGCCAACGACCGCATGGACTGGCTGGTGGAAAAAGCCACCGAGCTGGGCGTGGCCAGCATCCAGCCGCTGATGAGCGAGCGCAGCGTGTTGCGCCTCTCCGGCGAGCGGGCGGACAAGAAAACTGCGCACTGGCAAAGCGTGGCGGTGTCGGCCTGCGAGCAGTGCGGCGGCAACCGCGTGCCGCTGTTGCACCCGGTGGCCACGCTGGCGCATTGGCTGCGGGCGCTGCCGGAGGGCAAGGCCCTCTCACCGGTGCGGCTGCTGTTGTCGCTGCGTGAGGGTTCGCACCCGCTGCGCGCATGGCTGGCCGCCGACGCGGCCCCGGCGGCTATTTTCTTGTCCGGCCCCGAGGGCGGCTTGAGTGCAGCCGAAGAAGACGCGGCGCTGGCCTGCGGCTTTGCCCCGGTGTCTCTGGGCGCGCGGGTGCTGCGCGCCGAGACGGCGGCGCTTACCGCCTTGGCCTTGCTGGTTTAGGCGTCCAACAAACGCTCAGGTTCCAAAACGCGGCGCTAGCCATTCTTGCAGTGCGGCAAACACGGGCGCCGGGTCAGACTCGTTGAAGATCTCGTGGTACAGATCTTCAAAACAATGGCTGGTCAGCACATCGGCGGGGGCCTGGGCTGCGAAGGCGCGGCTGCCTGCGGGGTTCACCAAGCGGTCCTGGCCGGCATAGATCAGCAGCGTGGGCACCGTCCACTGGCGGGCCAGCGCAAGCGTCTGGGCGCCGGCCGTGGCGATAAACAGCGCCAGCCGGGCGCAAATGCGGTCATGCACCTGCGGGTCGGCGCGGTAGGCGGCCACCACGGCTGCGTCGTGCGACAGGAAGGTGGCGTCCAGGCCGTTGCCCACGCGCAGATTGGGCGCGATCTTGGGCAGCGTGGCCAACAGCAATTTTTGGAAGGCGTTGAGGCCCGGGTCCAGCGCCGGGCTGGACAAGACCAGCGCGTCCACCGCCCGCAGTTTGAGCGACACAAAGCGCGCCGCAATCAGCCCGCCCAGGCTGTGTCCGAGCAACACGATGGGCAGGCCCGGCGCCACGGTAGCGCGGCTGCGATCCAGCACCGTGGCCAGGTCGTCGAGCAGGCGGTGTTCGTCGGGCAGGCTGCCCGGCGCGCCGCTGGACAAACCGTGGCCGCACAAATCAAAGGCGCGCACCGCAAAGCCCCAGCCATTGAGCTGCTGGGCCACGTGCTCGTAGCGCCCGCTGTGTTCGCCCAGGCCGTGGACGATAAGCACCAGCGCGCGCGGCGTGGCGCCCTCGGGCAGCGGCCAGTCGCGCAGCGCCAGCGTGGCGCTGTGGGGAGTGGTGATTTCGGACAGGTGGGCGGTGGTCATGGCGGGGCTCTCAGGCAATGTTTTTAAGGAAAGCTGGCGATCACCTGCGCTACCGCCGCGGTGAGTTTTTTGGCATAGGGCACGTGCAAGAACTCGTTGGGTCCGTGGGCGTTGCTCTTGGGTCCGAGCACGCCGCAGACCATCATTTGTGCCTTGGGGAATCCGGTGCTGAGCATATTCATCAGCGGAATCGTGCCGCCCTGGCCGATGTAGCCGCAGGGCGCGCCGAAGTGCGCATTGGACGCGGCGTTGAGCGCCTGCTCAAACCAGGGCGCGGTCGTGGGTGCGTTCCAGCCGGTGGCACCACCGCCGCCTTCAAAAGTCACTTTGGCCTGGTAGGGCGCGTTGTCTTCGAGCAGGGCTTTGAGTTCTTGCACGGCGCTGGCGGCCTCCACCAGCGGAGGCAGGCGCAGCGAGAGCTTGAACGCGGTGTAGGGGCGCAGCACGTTGCCGGCGTTCTTCATCTCCGGAAAACCGTCGGCACCGGTCACGCTGAGCGTGGGCAGCCAGGTGCGGTTGAGCAGGGCTTGCAGCGGGTCGGTGGTGGTGGGCAGCGCAAACTGGCTGGCGCCGCCGCAGTCGTAATGCGCCCACGGAAAGCGCTTGTACAACTCGTCGCCCAAGATGTCGGCCGTGGCCTGCGCCTGCGCCATACGCTCGGGCGGCACCGGGCAATAAAAACTCTCAGGCAGCAGGCGCCCCGTGGCGCTGTCTTCCAGCCGGTCAAGCACGTGGCGCAGGATGCGAAAGCTCGATGGCACCACGCCGCTGGCGTCGCCCGAATGCACGCCTTCGGTCAGTATTTCGACCTTGAGCACGCCGCTGGCCATGCCGCGCAGGCTGTTGGTCAGCCAGAGCTGGTCGTAGTTGCCCGCGCCCGAATCCAGGCACACCACCAAGCCCACGTCGCCCAGGCGCGTGCGCAGCGCGTCCACATAGGGCAGCAGGTCGTACGAGCCACTTTCTTCGCAGGTCTCGATCAGGCCGATGATGCGCGGGTGCGCCACTTTTTGGCTTTGCAACGCCTGGATGGCGGCAATGGCGGCATAGGCCGCGTAGCCGTCGTCGGCGCCGCCGCGGCCATACAACTTGCCGTCCTGGTACTTGGGCGTCCAGGGGCCCAGGTCGCTGCGCCAGCCGGAAAACTCGGGCTGCTTGTCCAGGTGGCCGTACATGAGCACGGTCTGCGTGCTTGCCCCCTCTTGCGCGTTGCGGGTGGACGCTACTTCAAACAAAAGCACCGGCGTGCGCCCGGGCAAGCGCACCACTTCGAGCGTGAGGCCGGCCACTTTTTGCGCCTCGATCCACTGCGCGGTGTTGCGCACCACAGTTTCCAGATAGCCGTGGGCGGCCCAGTCGGCGTCAAAGGCGGGGGACTTGGCGGGAATGGCGATGTACTCGCTCAGGCGCTCCACAATGTCGCGGTCCCAGGCCTGGCTGACTTGGGCGAGGGCTTGGGCGGTATTGAGGGCGGTATCGGGCAGGCGGGCGGTCATAGGGAAATCTCCGGGGACGGGGCGAGCGGGGGGTAAGAACGCAGCGCGCCATGATGCCACGCTTACGCTTTATCCTTGCGCCACTTTGCAACGCTTCAGGATTTCCCCAATGCTCACCACCGCGCCCCCTCCGTTTGACGCCCAGCACCTGCAGGTGCTGGCCTTCGACATTTTTGGCACCGTGGTGGACTGGCACGGCAGCATTGCACAAGAGATGCAGCACCTGTATCCGCAGGTGGACGGCGACGCCTTTGCGCTCGCCTGGCGCGACGGCTACGCGCCTGCGATGGCGCGGGTGATGTCGGGTGAGGTGCCCTGGACGCTGATTGACGATCTGCACCGGCAAATCCTGGACGCCATCCTCCCCCAGTTTGGCCTGGCGCACCTGGGTGAACCGGAGCGCGCACAGCTCAACCGCGTCTGGCACCGCTTGGCCGCCTGGCCCGATGTGGTGGCCGGCCTTGCGCGCCTGAAGGCCAAGTACGTCCTTTGCACCCTGTCCAACGGCAACCTGAATTTGCTCACCCGCCTGTCCAAGCAGGCGGCGCTGCCCTGGGACTGCATTCTGAGTGCCGAAACATTCCACGCCTACAAGCCCGACCCGCGCACCTATGGTGGCGTAGCGCGGGTGTTTGACGTGGCACCCGGGCAGGTGATGCTGGTGGCCACGCACCACGACGACCTGGCCGCCGCCCGCGCCTGCGGCCTGCGCACCGCCTACATTGAGCGACCCCTCGAATACGGCGCCAAGCACCCCAAAGACGGGCAGGCGGTAGCCGCCAACGACCTGCACGCGCGCGACCTGCTGGCGCTGGCTAACTTGCTGGGCTGCTAGGCTGCTGGGCGCGCGCCGCGCCAGACTCAGCGCGCCTGCAAGCGGTTGATGTATTCCAGCAGCAGCAAAATGCGCGCCCGCACCAGGGCCACGGCGTCGTAGTTGCCGCGCGCCTCTTTCAGGTTTTCGGCGTCTTCTATACGGTACTCGCGGCCCCAGATCGGCATGTCACGCGTGCCGTGGGCGGCCACGGTGCCGCCTTCAATCACCTCGTACAGCCGGTTCATGGGCACGATGCCCTGGTTCTTTTTGGCCAGTTGCGTCAAGTCAGGCGGGCTCACGCGCAGCAAATTGCCCAATGCCCCGTTGCCCCGGCCGTCCAGGCCGTGGCAACTGGCGCAGTTGGCCTCAAACTCGCGCTTGCCCCAATCGGTTTTGCTTGATTGCGCAAAAGCCAGGCCGCTGCACAGCGCCAGCACAAGGCACGAGACTTTCATGGTCGCACTTTTCATCTTGGTACTCCTGAGGGTTGATTTCCACCAAGAATCCTAGGGCGGGTCCGCGCTGCGCCTTGTGCGCAACATCACGGTTTACGCCGGTGCCGCCGAACTAGGCCGCCACCCAGCGCCAAGCCAGACCGGCCAAGGCGCAGGCGCCCAAAACGGGCACCACGCCCCATTTCAAGCGCAACAGGGCCCAGGCGGCGGCCAGCGCCAAGCCCAGGGCGGCGAAATCAATGGCGCCCGAAGCACCCCCCGGGCGGGCAAGGTGCAGCGCAAAAAACACCGCCAGGCTGGCTATCACGCCCACCACGGCCGCCGTGATGGCGGTCAACGGCGCCGTGAACTGCAGCTTGCCGTGGGTCGATTCGATCAGTGGCCCGCCCGCCAGAATAAAAATAAACGAGGGCAAAAAGGTAAACCAGGTCACCACGGTGGCGGCCAACGCCGCGCCCCAAAGTAGCGCCTGCGGCCCCAGCACCGCCTGGCTCCAGCCACCGACAAAGCCAACAAAAGACACCACCATGATCAGCGGCCCAGGCGTGGTCTCGCCCAGTGCCAGGCCGTCCATCATCTGCGCGGCGTTCAGCCAGCCAAAGTGCTCCACCGCGCCTTGGTAGACGTAGGGCAGCACGGCGTAGGCGCCGCCAAAAGTCAGCAAAGCCGCCTTGGTAAAAAACCAGGCCATGCGCGTAAGCGTGCCGTCCCAACCCCAGACCGCCATGAGGGCCGCCATGGGCAGCAGCCACAGTGCCGCACCTGCGGCCAGCACCTGGGCCAAGCGTGCCGGGGTATAGCGCGCGTGCGCTGGCGTGGGGGTGTGGTCGTCAATCCAGGCCGCAGGCTGGGCGGCCGGGACGCCGACCGAGGCGCCGCCATGCGCGCCACCGCTAGCAAACTGGCCTGGCAGCCAATGCTGCGCCACCGCCCCCGTGAGCGCTGCGCCCAGCACCACCGCAGGAAACGGCACTTCCAAGAGCGCCACGGCCACAAAACTCACCAAGGCAATCGCCCACAAAAGCGGCGCGCGCCGGGGCGTCTTGAGCGTGCGGCTGCCGATGCGGTGCACCGCCTGCAACACCAGCGCTGCGACCGCCGGTTTGATACCCCACAGCAGCGCTGCCATCCAGGGCACATCGCCAAAAGCCATGTAGCCCCAACTCAAACCCACCAGCAAGAGCAGCGAAGGCAGCACAAACAAGGCCCCGGCCGCCACGCCGCCCCAAGTGCGGTGCATCAACCAGCCCAGGTAGGTGGCGAGCTGCTGCGCCTCGGGGCCGGGCAGCAGCATGCAGTAGTTCAGTGCGTGCAAAAAGCGGCGCTCCGAGATCCAGCGCCGCTCTTGCACCAGCTCGCGGTGCATGATGGAAATTTGCCCGGCCGGGCCGCCAAAGCTGATGCAACCGAGCTTGAACCAAAAGCGCAGTGCCTGGCGAAAACTGACCGGGGCAGGCGTCGCGTCGATTTGCATTGCGATGGCGCCGCTATGGAATGCGAGCGCGCGTCAGCGCGCGAGCTTGTACACCGAAGTACCCGCGCGCCAGTTGGGCATAAAGCGCACGGTGTGCCCGTCCTGCAAACCAAAGCTGTCCGCCACGCGCAGGCCGGCGCGCTGCGCCAGCGCCCCCAGGTCGGCGTGCGTGCCGACGCGGATATTGGGCGTGTCGTACCACTGGTAGGGCAGGCGCTTGGTCACCGGCATGCGCCCGGCCAGCACGCTCAGGCGGTTGGGCCAGTGCGCAAAGTTGGGGAAAGCCACGATGCCGATGCGCCCCACGCGCGCGGTCTCACGCAGCATCACCTCGGCGTTGCGCAGGTGTTGCAGCGTGTCGATTTGCAGCACCACGTCAAACGAGGCATCGTCAAACATGGCCAGTCCCTCGTCCAGGTTGAGCTGAATGACGTTGACGCCGCGCTGCACGCAGGCCAGCACATTGGCGTCGTCGATCTCAATGCCGTAACCGGTGCAGCCGCGCGTGGCCTGCAGATGCGCCAGCATGGCGCCGTCGCCGCAGCCCAGGTCGAGCACTCGCGCGCCCTGGGGCACGAGCTGCGCCAGCGCATGCTGGATGCTTTGGTCGCTCATACGCCCACCTCTTGCGCCATGTTGTTGAAATAGGCCCGCACCACGCCGTGGTAGCGCGCGTCGTCGAGCAAAAAGGCGTCGTGGCCGTGCTGCGCGTCGATTTCGGCATAACTCACCTCGCGCTGGTTGTCCAGCAGCGCCTTGACGATCTCGCGGCTGCGCGCCGGGGCAAAGCGCCAGTCGGTGGCAAAACTCACCAGCAAAAACTTGGCTTTCGCCGCAGCCAGCGCCTTGCTCAGGCTGCCACCAAATGCGCGCGCCGGGTCGAAATAATCCAGGGCTCGGGTAATGAGCAAATAGGTATTGGCGTCAAAGTAGTCGGCAAACTTGTCGCCCTGGTAGCGCAAATAACTTTCAATCTGAAATTCCACCTCTTGCGTACTGTAAAGATAGGCCCCCTCATTGGCGCCAGACACGGCGCTCCTTAACTGCCGCCCAAACTTCTCATTCATCACATCGTCGCTCAGGTAGGTGATGTGGCCGATCATGCGAGCGATGCGCAAGCCGCGTTTGGGCACCACGCTGTGCTGGTAGAAGTTGCCACCATGGAAATCGGGGTCGGTGACGATGGCGCGGCGGGCCACTTCGTTGAAGGCGATGTTCTCGGCCGTCAAATTGGGCGCGCTGGCAATCACCACCGCATGACGCAGGCGATCCGGGTATTGCAGCGTCCAGCCCAGCGCCTGCATGCCACCCAGGCTGCCGCCCATCACAGCCGCCAGCGTCTGGATGCCCAGGCGGTCGAGCAGCAGCGCCTGAGCGTTGACCCAGTCTTCCACCGTGACCACCGGAAAGTCTGCGCCATAGACCTGGCCATCGGCGCGGTCCGGGTTGGGATGCATCGGGCCGGTCGAGCCAAAGCACGAGCCCAAATTGTTGATGCCGATAACAAAAAAGCGGTCGGTGTCGAGCGGCTTGCCCGGGCCGATCATGCTGTCCCACCAGCCCTCTGACTTCGCCTGCCCCTCATAGACACCGGCCACATGGTGCGAGGCGTTCAGGGCGTGGCACACCAACACCGCGTTGGAGCAGTCGGCGTTGAGGCGGCCGTAGGTTTCGTAGCTCAGGTCGTAGGCGCGGATGGACGCACCGCTGGTCAGCGCCAGCGGCTCGGCGAAATGCATCGATTGGGGTGTGGCGATCAGCATAAAAAAAAACCGGCAACGCCAAACGCGGGGCCGGGTCAAAAGAGTGATCGCGGGGGTCCGGGTTTAGCTGTATTTATTAAGCGCCCGCAAGCTGGAGCAAATTGGCGCTGTAGGGAAAGTATAGCAACGCGCCGTTTTTGCCTCTGGCCGCAATGGGCAGCGCGCGGCCAGCATGCGGTGGCGATTGGAGCCTTGCCGTCCATTTCGGCCAGGCCGACGATGCCGGTTGATACTAAAAATGCTTCCATCCGCCGATGGCGCCCAATCGGCGAAAGCTGAAACGCACCACAAAATAGCAACGATCAATGCCATGGCGTGAATTTTGCTTACTTTCGGTGCGAAATTTTGTAAACCGCAAAATTTGCACCAATTACAAGCATTTATTCTCAAAGGTTGATTATGGAAGCACTAAAACAGGGCGCTGATGCTTTGTTCATTCTCTTGGGCGCAGTCATGGTGCTCGCCATGCACGCCGGGTTTGCGTTTTTGGAGCTGGGCACGGTCCGGCGCAAAAACCAGGTCAACGCCCTGGTCAAAATCCTGGCCGACTTTTCGGTCTCCACCATTGCCTACTTTTTGGTCGGCTACACCGTGGCCTACGGCACACACTTTTTTGTCGGCGCCGAGCAGCTTGCCGCCAAGAGCGGTTTTGAGCTGGTGAAGTTCTTTTTCCTGCTCACCTTTGCCGCCGCCATTCCGGCCATTATTTCGGGCGGCATTGCCGAGCGGGCCAAGTTCTGGCCGCAGCTCATGGCCACCGCCGTGATCGTGGGCGTGGTCTACCCAGTGTTTGAGGGCATTGCCTGGAACCAGCACTTTGGCGTGCAAGCGTGGATCAAGGCCACCACCGGCGCCGAGTTCCATGACTTTGCCGGCAGCGTGGTGGTGCACGCCGTGGGTGGCTGGATTGCGCTGGGCGCGGTGATGCTGCTGGGCGCACGCAGCAACCGTTACCGCAAAGACGGCGCGATTTCGGCCCATCCGCCTTCCAGCATTCCGTGTCTGGCGCTGGGCGCATGGATTCTGACGGTGGGTTGGTTTGGCTTCAACGTGATGAGCGCGCAGACGCTGGACAAAATCTCCGGTCTGGTGGCCGTGAACTCGCTGATGGCCATGGTGGGCGGCACGCTGGTGGCGCTGGTGTTGGG
>CANBVJ010000042.1 GCA_947372865.1 Comamonadaceae bacterium | reverse complement strand
ATCCATCCGGTCGCCCAGCTCGTCGATCCGCTGCAACTGGCAGCCTCGTTTGAGGGGCACACCGTCACGCGCGTGCCCCGCTTGATCGCCTCGCTGCGCGCCAGCGCCAGGTCTTCGAGCAGCTGGTTGGCATAGACGGTGCGCCGGTTGCTTTCAATGCTGGACTTGAAGCTGGGTATCGCAACGGTCGCCAGAATGCCCAGGATGGCAACCACCACCATGCTCTCTACCAAGGTGATGCCTTGGCAGCTCTGCTGAAATCGTTTGGGGAAGTTCATTTTGCTGATGGTAGCCATATTTGAGAATACTTCTTCGGCGCGTGACTACAATGCAAGCATCATTATTTATTACTTATTTTGTTAGTAAAGCCAAAGACAGGCAGGGGGTAGATGCATGCCAACATGGCAGTCAGGCGTTAAAGCGCAGCGCGGCGTCGCGCTCATTGAGGTGCTAATCGCCTTTTTGATCCTCGGCGTCGGCCTGATTGGCTTTTCTGCCTTGCAAGTGCGCGCCGTCAAAGCCATGCAGAGCAGTTTGCAGCGCAGTGACGCCGCAATCTTGGCCAGTTCAATTTTGGAGTCCATGCGAGCTAACAAGGCTGCCGCCATTGATCCGTCGCTGCCCTACAACCTTGCTACACGAACCTGTACCGCTCCGTCAGGCAGCAGCACCTTAGCCCAGGCGGACTTGGTGGCTTGGTTTGGCGCGCTGCAAACGGCACTTGGCAACGTGACAAGCACTTGCGCTGATATCACGTGCACGGACTCCAACAGCACGACACCGGGCATCTGCACCATCAACATTTACTGGGACGACAGCCGCGCTTTGGGCGGCAGCAGCACGCAGTCGGTGCAACTAGTGGGGCGTTTATGAGGCAGGTGGTGTCGCGTGGAACGCGGTCGCTGCACCAGCATGTCCGCCGCCCACAACAAGGGGTGTCACTTGTTGAACTGATGATCGCCATCACTCTGGGACTGGTGGCCTTCGGTGGTGCTGGGACTATCTACCTGGCCAACCGCCAGTCGTTTGTCCAGGTGGAAGGTTTGGCGCGGATCGAGGAAAGCGCCCGTTTTGCAGTGGACTTGCTTTCACGAGACATTCGTGAAGCCGGTGGAGTGGCTTGCGGAGGAAGTTTGATTCAAGAAAACGTGGTTAATTCATACGCTTGGTGGAAAGACTGGTCGTCGGGTCTAAAGGGGTATGACGGGTCAACGGACCTGCCTGCCAAGGCGACCGGTTCAACCAACACCGGCGATCGAATCAGTGGCACCGACGCACTTGTCGCATGGAGCGCTAGCACTGCATCACCCAGCACCATCATCGGATCCAGTGGCGGTGGAGGTTCAGCCACCACTTTCAACGTCAGCCCAAACCAATCACTCGGCGCAGGCTATGTGTTTACCGCTTGTGATGGTTCACGAGTTGCAACTTTTACGTTAAGTGACACAGCCTCGAACTCGGTCCCAACTCTGGAAGTCTTGACCAACAGTCTGGCATCCGGAGGTTTTGTCAATCAACTCAACGCCTCGGCCTGGTATATCGGCGTTGGCTCCCGCTCCGCGAGTGCCAAATCGCTTTATCGTGTTGTGCTGGGCATGAATTCTGGAAGCCCCGCCACCACCAGTCAAGAAATGGTTGAAAACGTGAGCGCAATGACCGTGGGCTATTTGGTGGGCGATGGCGCAGGCGCACCAAGCGTAGCGTCAACCAATTATGTAGGCGCCGCGTCGGTCGTGGACTGGAGCAAGGTCATCGCGGCGCGGATAAGCCTCACAGTGACAACGCAAGACAGGATTGGCGTTACAGGCAACAGCGGTGCCAGCACCGCGATTAGCCGTACCGTGCCCTTTACGGTTTCCATCCGAAGGCGTTTGCAATGAAATCATTGCGCCCAAGCCGCCATAAGCGGCAATCTGGCATTGCGCTGTTGGTCGTGCTCATCATGGTGCTGCTCGTCACGCTGTTGGGCGTGGCTGCTGTGCGCTCCCTCACAGTGGAAGAGCGCATGGCGTCGAACAGCTTTGACCGCAACCTAGCCATGCAGTCTGCAGAGCGCGTGCTGCGGGAAGCAGAAGCGCTGGCTTTTGCGCAATCCGTGGCGACACCATTGAACCCCGGCTTTGGTGCCGCCGCCAATGCTAACCAGCCTAATGGAAGCTATAGCGGCAGCTGCTCGCCCAACGGCAGCACCGACCCTTCACCCTGCACAAACGGCTACTGTTCTCAACCTTCTGCCACATGCGCCACAAGGTGGACGAACTCCAATTTTACCGGCTGGGTCACCGTCACCGCCAGTGCACCCGCCGCCGCCGCGAGTGCCTCCACCGGTTCGGACGCTACCTTGTCTAACGGCACACAGCAGCAATACATCATCGAGTTTCTCGGCAAAAACTTTGCCTGCGATCCGACCAATCGCGATGACCTCTACAACTGCGCCCAGTACCGCATCACGGTACGCACCAATATCAACACTGACCGCGCTGTGGTGCAGTTGCAGTCTTATTTCTTGGCACAACCCAAGTAGGTTTATTGTTTGAAAGGCCACACCATGCAATCAAGCCGCCGCCGCTTATTCCACAAGCTCTGGGCGCTATTCAGCGTGCCTGTCTGGGGGCTGACGTTTGTTCTCACGTCGCCAGTCCATGCACAAGTGTTGGGCGCTTCGCCAGAAACCGCAACGCCCGTGCGGGCTAGCCAAGGGGCAACACCCTTGGTCATGCTGACCATGGCACGCGACCACAGCCTGTTTTTCCCCGCATATAACGATTTCACCGATCTCACCGGGGATGGTGTGATTGATTATCGCTTCAACCCAAACTTTGAATACCTAGGCTTATATAACTCATATTATTGCTATACGTACAATGACAACGGCGGAAACAATTCAAATTTGATGATTGGCAATCAGTCCTATTTCAAGCCGGCGGCGCTCGCTGTGACGACGGTTGTCAGTGAAAAAACGGTACCCGGACCTTGCGTAGCCAGTGGACAAAGCGACAAATGGAGTGGCAACTGGCTCAATTATGTGACCACCAGCAGAATAGATGCAATGCGTGTGGCCCTGTATGGCGGCTACCGCGAAGTCGATCTTGATACCTCCAGCAGCGAGCCAAGAACGATTTTGAGACGCGCGTACATACCGCAAGACGGACATGCCTGGGCCAAGGAATATACCAGTGTGGCAGATGATGGCTACGATATTCGGCTGTACACGCCACTTGGTCTGCCGCTAGTTACAAATGGAACTCCGCGGCGCCATTTTTTTGGAAACCTTAGCAGCCCGATGACAAAGGGCGCTACCTATCAAACTAGAGGCGGCGCTAATGGCGTCTATACCAACAATGGAAATGGATATCTTTCAGGCTTGCCTGTTCCCACCACAGCCGGAACCGCAACCGCAGGCCCATCGGCAACCGATTGGTTAAATTGTGCAACATTAGATGACTGCAGTAAATATCCGCCACTGTTACGTGTAATAAAAAACAGTGCAACCAGAGTTTGGCGCTGGGCATCGTCTGAGCGACCTGTACTAAATGCTATTCGAACACCTATTAACTATGCCGGATATGTCACTGGTTATGGGAATATCGGTGATTTAAAAGGTGTCGAGGCGAACGCGACGCTAATAGACAACGACCTTAGCCTCACAGACTACACCGTACGCGTGCAGGCGTGCGCCACCGGCATGACTAATTTCGTCAGCGGTTGTAGAGCCTATGACGACGGCTCTGGCAATATTAGCTACAAGCCTGTAGGCGTACTGCACGATTATGGTGAAAACGGAAGTCTTAATTTCGGCCTAATCACCGGCAGCTACGATAAAAACCTCTCGGGCGGACGCTTACGAAAAAATATAGGACCTTTTACGGATGAAGTTTCAGGAACAACTGGGAGGTTTCTCAATCCTACGAATTCGCTCATAAGTCAGATCAATAACATCAGAATTCGAAACTTCAATAATCCAAGTAATTCGATCACGGTTAACGGTACCACCTATCAACGCCCAGTACCAGATTATGAATATGACTACTATGGCAACAACTTCGTCTATAAAAATCAGTGGGATCAAGGTAGCGGTACCATGTCAGAAGGCACCTATGGAGACTGGGGAAATCCGGTTGCGGAAATGATGTACGAGGGCTTGCGCTATTTCGCGGGCACAACCGCCACGACAGCCTTCGGTGGTGCCTCAACAGAAGACGCTGCCGTCGGCCTGCAAACCCCTGCTTGGACTGATCCTTACACGGACTCATCAAAGTGGTGCGCTAAGCCCAATCTTCTCGTGGTATCGGGTCCTAACCCCTCATTTGACTCCGATCAGCTACCGGGCAGCACTTTTATCGCAAATGGATTTAGCAGCACCTTAAGCAACGTCACAACGAGTCTGAATGTCACGACCCTGGCAGATAGTATTGGCGTGACCGAAGGCATTAACGGCACATCACGCTTTATCGGTGAGAGCTACACCAACCCCAATACACTGAACGCGGACGACAGTCCGACCCTGAAAACCATCAGTTCGTTGGGAAAGATTCGTGGGCTGATACCCGATGAGACTGGCAGCCAGGGTAGCTATTACGCAGCAGCAGCTGCCTATTTCGGCAAACAAGATAGCTTGCGTACTGTCAATAACAAAAAAATACCAACGGTGGACACCTATGCTTTGCTGCTAAACAGCCCTTTCCCCGCCATTAAGGTGCCTTTTCCTGGCGGTAAAACGGTGACCATCGTGCCTTTTGCCAAGACCGTGTATGAACTCGGCGGACAAAACTACAACCCTGTTGCCATTGGGCCTGTAAAAGGCGCCTTTCAACCATCTAACCAAATAGTGGGTGCCTACATTACCTATCTGAGGGATCCAACCAATGCCAGCGGCCAATTCAGTATAAAATTTTATGTTAACTATGAGGACCACTCTTGGGGCGGAGATTTTGAGATGGACGCATTCGCCCTATACGAAATTGATGCCTCAATTAGCTCATTGACATTAAAAATAACCCCTACGTACCAGGGGGGCGGTGCGCAGCAAAACATAGGGTACGAGATTACAGGAACGACGGCTGATGGTCCTTATCTAGTCGTACAAGACCAAACCAGCAACGGCGATAACAATTCTCCGCACGGTTCAGAGTCATATTATTTAAATGTACCTGCGAGGCAGGCACCCGGTTATTGCGACACCAGCCCGCTTCCCACAGATTGCGGTACCCTGCCGTTTACTGGTGGTACTGGTGAAAGTGGCTACAGTTCGGCTACTTTTACGCCCGCAGCCAGCCCTTCGGAAAATACGCTGAAAAATCCACTCTGGTACGCAGCGCGTTGGGGCGGTTACGCCGATGGCGCCACACCCACTACGGCGTTCCCCATCAGCCAAGATCCGGACCATTACACCCAAGTCACCAGTCCGGGCAGACTCAAGATCGCCTTTGCTGCTATGTTTCAATCGGTGCTTGACAATAGTGCAACATTAGGGACGGTAACTTCCTCGAGTCAGCAACTTCAAACTACGTCGCAAATATTTACGACCTCCTACAATGCTAAGACCTTCTACGGCGAGCTTACGGCCACCAACTTCACGGTGACGGCGGGCGCTCAGTCTGACTCTATCAGCTATACAGATATTTGGACCGCCAACGCCAAAATGCCTTCCTATTCCGATAGAAATATTTACTATAAAAATCCAGGTAGTGGTGTGGTAAAAGCGTTTAACTTTTCGAATTTAAATAGTGACTATTCCGGCAAATTGTCCAGTAGTGACGTTGTTGATTATTTGCGTGGAAATCAAGGGAAAGAGGTAAAGAACAATGGTACCCTACGCAATCGCGTCACTATTTTGGGAACTGCGGTTAACTCTATTCCTTTGTATTCACAAGATACTGGCACGGTCTATTTGGGAACAAACGATGGTATGTTGCATGCCTTTGATGCCAGCACGGGAACCAGTGCGGATGGTATTGAAAAATTTGCTTATGTACCGAGTGCTGTAATTTTGGCAAACGCAAGCAACAACGACACCAGCAGCGCAATGAATTTGCTCAGCAAAACCACATTTACTGGACGCTTTTATGTTGATGGGAATACGGCGATATCGGATAAATTTAAGGCAGACTCGTACATGAAGGCGGCTGCACCGGGTTACAACTACTTGGTCGGTTTTTTAGGGCGTGGTGGTAAAGGACTGTTTGCCCTGCCCGTCAATACCGCAGGTATCAAAACCGATGGCGGTGTTTGGGAGAAATTTGGGAATAGCGACACCAATGACATGGGTTACTTGTTAGGAAAACCCGTAATTGAGCAGTTGTCAGACGGTACAAATGTAGTTATTTTTGGCAATGGCTATAACAGCGCCAGCAATCAGGCGGCTTTGTACGTGGTTCGGCTTGTTGATGGTGTGGTACTGGCCAAATATCTTACCTGCACTGGAGGCGTTAATAATTCGCCGAGCAGTTGCAATACAAGCTTCTCGACTTCTAACGCCAATGGTCTTGCTACGCCAGGTGTAGTGCGTAGCAATGGCGTTGTGCAGTATGTCTATGCCGGAGATTATCTTGGTAATGTGTGGAAGTTTGATATAACTGGACTAGGGTACTCCTCGTCCATAGTTTACAGGTACGGCAATACCAACAGCGAGTACACAACTACGAAGATTCTTAAACTCTTTACCGCGCGGGACGCACTGAATGGGGTTCAGCATATTGTGGCCCCTATTACAACCGCTTACAGCAGCGACAGCACGGACACTGTTGTAGCAAATAAGCGTTTCCTATTTTTTGGGACGGGTAGCGATTTGACTTCAAGTTCCTCTGACATCAGCAATAGCTCCGCCCAAACCATTTACGGAATAATTGATGACCTTAGCACAGCAACTACGCCCGCCATAAGCAACACCCGAAATAGCAATGACGGTTTGCAAGGGCGAACCATCGACTCAAGTGGCACTTACACTGGCTACAAGGGTAGCGGTACCTTGAATGTGCGCAGCTTTAGCAAGTGGACTTCGAGCCCGAACGACATGGTGGGAAAAGTCGGCTGGTACATGGATTGGACGACTGGCAATGGTTCTGCCGCCGAGCAGGTATTCAGTGCGGCAAATCTGCGACCTGCTACCACACCCACCTTGGCCGTGAGTAGCACCATCGTGAACAACACGTCCTGTACGACGACCGGCGCCGGGTATTTGAATGCGATGGATGCTTACCACGGAGGTGGCTTGTCCAGTAGTTATTTCGACATTAACCGCAACGGTGGTACCACAGACGAAGCTTTTATCTTCTCTGGAATAAGTAAAACTGTGGATTCCATTGATTTTGGCGTGGGAACTATTGGCCAAGCAGGTTACACCGGTGACAATGTGGTCGTCCAAGGATCCGGGGTGAATTCGGGTAGAACCACCGACAACACCGCCGACGTAGGCACCAAGAAATATACCAAAACCTCACGCCGAGTTTCTTGGCGTGAGATTGTGAATTAGTCACGATGTGGCCCCGAAATAACTCGTTACGCCAACAGGGATTCACACTGATCGAGCTGATCGTGGTTGTCGCCATCGTTGGCGTGCTCGCGCGTATTGCTTACGCTAGTTACACCAGTAGCGTAGCCAAGTCGCGCCGCAATGCGGCCCAGGGCTGCTTGATGGAGCAAGCCCAGTATTTGGAGCGTATTTACACCACCAATATGAGCTATGCCAGTGCGGCCTTGCCTGCGGCGAGCGCGCAACAATGCCAGGCGGACTTGTCGACTTACTACAGCTTTAGCTTGCCTGCCGCGTCACTTGCCGCCAGTGCTTTTGCGGTCAAGGCCTCGGCCATTGGCACACAGGCCACGAAAGACGCAAGCTGCGCAACCATGGCGGTCACCCAAACCGGTGCCCGCACGCCTTCTGCAAATTGCTGGTAGCGGTCCGCCGTTTCTGCACCTCAGTGGGTGATTCAAGTCTTAGTCAAACAGTTGCGCAAACTGCTGCGCAGGGTAGCTGCGCCCGGCGGTGTAGCGCACCCAGTTGCGGGTGTCGGCGCCAGCGTCTGGCGCGCCGGGCAGGGCGCTGGTCGGGCTGGTGGCCGCAGCGCTTGCTACGCGTGGGTATTGCACCCATTGCAGGCTTTCGGCCCGTGCGGCGCTGCCACCCATGACGCGCTGCACGGCGGCGCCCAGGTAGTGGACCCAGTTTTTGCGTTCGTCGGCGCTGCCGTCAAAGTTGAGTGCCGCCTTGATGGACGTGCCGGCGTAGCGCACCCAGTTGTCGCGTTTGTCGGTGGTGCGGGGTGCGGCAGCCGAGCTTGTTTTGGGCTCGGGCGCAGCCAGGGCGGCCAGCACGGCGGGGCGCGCGGCTTCGTTTTTGGCCAGCACCAGTTGCACGAGTTGGTTGTGGTTGGGCACTTTGAGGGTGGCCGCGCTCAGGGTGCGGCTGCCCGCGCCACCGCTAAAGGCCTGAGGGTTCAGACTGACAAAGGCCTGGGCCAATAGCTTGGCGTTCAAGGGGCTGTTGGGCAGGGTCTTGGCCACGATGCGGCCTAGCGCCTCGCCCACGGAAGGGGTGTAAGTGTGGCTGGACGTGAGTCCGGCAAAGGCGTCTGCCGGGGTGGCAGCGCCTGCAGGCGCTGCGGCCAAGGCGGCCACTGCCAGTGTGGCAACTCCTAGCATGCGCCCCACTGCGCGGACAAAGTGGCAAGGGTGCGCTGGGGCGGTGGACAAGGCGGGCATGGAATTCTCCGGGTCGGGTGTTGGGGCCACTGCGCACCGGCGTCTGTCAAGAAATTGACGACGGGCGGTGCCGCCTGGGGCTTTGCTGGCCTGAGCAGCAATAGCCATGCCACCGCCTTTGCTGCAGATTCCCGACGGTTTTGCCAGCGATCCTGGGGTTTACCCCCGCACGCACCAACGCCAACGCGCCGATAATTATTCCAATAGACAAACATCAGTTCCAATTATCAGAACATAAAAGCATGGACAGCACATTGGCCAAAGGCCTGGGGGTTTTGGAGTGGCTGGCGCGCCAGGGCGACGGCGCGCGCCTGGCCGACGTGGCGCAGGCGCTGGGCCTGGGCCGCAGCAACGCCCACCGCACCCTGCAAACCCTGGTGCAGTGCGGTTGGGCGGCGCAAGACGGCGCCAGCAGCCGTTACAGCGCCAGCCTCAAATTGTTTGAGCTGGGGGCGCTGGTGGACAGCGCCGTGGACCTGAAAAACCGCTTGCATCCTTTTTTGGCCACGCTGGCGCAGGCCACGGGTGAGACCATCCACTTGGCGGTGCTCGACGGACCCGACATCGTCTACCTCGACAAATTTGACAGCCCGCTTCCCGTGGCCGCGTATTCGCGCATTGGCGGGCGGGCGCCGGCCTATTGCGTGGCCTCGGGCAAGGCGCTGCTGGCTGCGCTGTCTTTGGACGACACCGCGCTGCGCACAACACTGGGCGTGGCCGACGATGCCTTGCCCGCGCACACGCCCCACACCCTGGCCACGCTGGCGGCGCTGCAAGCCGATCTGGCGGCCGCGCGCACGCGTGGCTGGGCCAGCAACTTTGAAGAATGGCGCCTGGGCGTCTGCGGCCTGGGGGCTGCCGTGTTCAATGCCCGCGCCGAGCCGGTGGCCGCTATTGGCATGAGCGTGCCGGCCATCCGCTGCACACCCGCCCAGGCCCGCGCCTTGGCCTTGCAGTTGGTCGCCTGTGCCGCGCAGGCCAGTGCCAGCCTGGGGTGGAATGCCCCTTCAACAAGCTAGATTTCCCAAGCTAGATTTCACCTAAAAACCAAGGAGACTTTGATGAACGCTTTTCCCCACCGCCGCCAGGCCTTGCGCACCGCTCTGGGCGCGGCCGCGCTCGCCGTTGCCACCTTTGCCCTGCCGCTGGCCGCACAGGCGCAGGCCGGCTACCCGGACAAGCCCATCCGCTTTGTCGTGCCCTATCCACCCGGTGGCGGCACCGACGTGGTGGCGCGCATTGTGCAAACGCGTTTGCAGGCCGCCTTGGGCCAGTCCATCCTGATTGACAACAAGGGCGGCGCCGGGGGTTCTTTGGGCACCGACGTGGTGGCCAAAGCCGCGCCCGACGGTTACACCGTGCTCTTTACCCTGAGCTCGCACACCATCAACCCGGCCATCTTTCCCAAGCTGCCGTTTGACACGCTCAAAGACTTTGAGCCCGTGGGCCTGGTGGCATCACTGCCGCAAATTTTGGTGGCCTATCCCGGCCTGCCGGTGCGCAACGTGGCCGACCTGGTGTCCCAGGCCAAGGCCGCGCCCAATAAATTCTCGTTCGCCTCGGTGGGCAACGGTTCGCCCGGCCATTTGGCGGGTGAGCTGATGATGATTCGCACCGGCGCGCCCCTGGTCCACATCCCCTACCGGGGCGGCGGCCCGGCGGTGACTGACGTGATGGGCGGCCAGGTGCCCTACCTGTGGGTGTCTATTCCTGCCGCCGCGCAGTTTGTCAAAGCTGGCAAGCTACGCGCCCTGGCCGTGTCCACCACCAAGCGCAGTTCCGCCTTCCCCGACGTGCCCACCATGCAAGAGGCCGGTGTGCCGGACTTTGAAGTGGACTCTTGGTACGCCATGCTGGTGCCGGCCAAAACGCCCAAGGCCATCATCGACAAGCTGAACAAGGCGCTCAACACCGTGCTGGCCGAGCCCGCTATCCGCGCGCAACTGCTCGAGCAAGGTGCCGAAGCCGTGGGCGGTACGCCCGAGGCGCTGGGCAAGACCATTGCCGCTGAATTGCCCAAGTGGGCCAAACTGGCCAAAGACGCCAATATCCGAGCCGATTGACATGCAAGCAATTACCGCAAACTTGAAACCCACTGACCTAGAGGCGCAGGCCGTGGTGCAAGCATTGGTGGCGCGCGCCCGCGCCGCCCAGCAAATTGCCAACGGCTACGACCAGGCCCGCGTGGACGAACTGGTGGCCGCTGCAGGCTGGGCCATCATTGAGCCTGCGCGCAACCAAGCGCTGGCCGAACTGGCCGTGGCCGACACCGGCATTGGCAACGTGCCCGACAAGGTGCGCAAAAACTACCGCAAGACCTTTGGCCTGCTGCGCGACTTGCAAGGCGCCAAGTCGGTGGGCGTGATCCATGATGACGCGGCTACCGGCATTACCGAAATTGCCCGCCCGGTGGGCGTGGTTTGCGCCATTACGCCGTCCACCAACCCGGCGGCCACACCGGCCAACAAAATCATCAACGCACTCAAGGGCCGCAACGCGGTGATCGTGGCGCCCTCGCCCAAGGGCTGGGCCACCAGCGCGCGCTTGCTTGAGCACATCCACGCCGAATTTGACCGCATTGGCGCCCCACGCGACCTGGTGCAACTGCTGCCCGCGCCCATCAGCAAAGCCGCCACCTATGCCCTGATGGCCGCCTGCGATTTGGTGGTGGCCACCGGTTCGCAGGCCAATGTGCGCGCGGCCTATGCCAGCGGCACGCCGGCCTTTGGCGTGGGCGCAGGCAACGTGGCAGGTATCGTGGACGAGACCGCCGACCTGGCGCTGGCGGCCGAGCGCATATTGCGTTCCAAGACCTTTGACAATGCCACCAGTTGCTCCTCTGAGAACAGCCTGGTGCTGCTCGACGCCGTGCGCGCGGCGGCAATAGCCGCCTTGCAGGCCCAAGGCGCGGTGCTGCTGACAGCCGCACAAAAGCAGGCTTTGCAAGCCGTCATGTGGCCCGACGGGAAACTCTCGCAAGCCGTGATTGGCCAAAACGCCACCGTAGTGGCCCAGCGCGCAGGCCTCTTGGATGTGGCGGCGCTCAAGCCCCGCATCTTGCTGGTGGAAGAAGACGGCGTGGGCGACGAGCATCCGTTCTCTGGCGAGAAACTTTGCCCCGTGCTTACGCTCTACGGTGCAGCCGACTTTGATGCGGCGGTGGCCTTGGTGGAGCGCATTTACACGCACCAAGGCGCTGGCCACTCGGTGGGTTTGCACAGCGCCTTGCCCGCGCGCGCGCTGCGCCTGGGGCTGGAGCTGCCCGTGAGCCGCGTGATCGTGGACCAGGCGCATTGCATTGCCACCGGCGGCAGCTTTGACAACGGGCTGCCGTTTTCGCTGTCCATGGGCTGTGGCACCTGGGGCAAAAACAATTTCTCGGACAACATGAACTACCGGCACTACCTGAACATCACCCGCATCTCGCGCCCGATTGCAGAGCGCATGCCCACCGAAGAGGCGATTTTTGGCAACTACTTTGCCAAATTCGGCCGCGCATGAGCCCCAAAAATTACTCACGCACCGTGCGTGCGTTGCTGGAGCACCAAGCCCTGGTGCGGCCTGCGGCGGTGTACGCGTTGGCGGTGCCCGCCGAGCCTGCTGCATCCACTGTGGCCCCGACGCAACTCAGTTTTGCGGACATGGCGCGCAGCAGCCGCCAAGTGACCACGCTCTTGCTAAGCCAGGGCTTGGCGCCGGGCGACACCGTGTCGCTGGTCATGCCCAATGGCCTGAACACCTTGCGTCTGCTGGTGGGTGCGATGCACGGCGGCTGGTGCGTGAACCCGGTCAACCTGCTCAGCAGCGCCACGCAAATGGCCTATGTGCTGGAGCACAGCGACTGCAAACTCGTGGTCGCCAGCCCCGACTGGGCCGAGCGCGTACGCGCCGTGCTGGCCACGCTGGCGCGCCCGATTGCGCTCTTGGTCTGCAGCCCCGATTTCGACCCGGCGCAAGACATCTTGCCCAGCGCCACCACCGACACGCCCGAGCCCAGCCCCGACGCGCTGGCGCTGCTGATGTACACCTCGGGCACCACCGGCATGCCCAAGGGCGTGATGCTCACGCAGTCCAACCTGGCGGCCAACGCCTTGTCCATCAGCACCGAACACGCCCTCTCGCCGCGCGACCGCGTGCTGGCCGTGCTGCCGCTGTACCACATCAACGCTTTTGCCGTGACCATGCTCGCGCCGCTGGCCCACGGCGGCAGCTTGGCCATGCCGCCCCGGTTTTCGGCCGGCGCCTTTTGGCAACAGGCCACGCAGTCGCGCTGTACTTGGATCAACGTGGTGCCCACCATGATTTCGTATTTGCTCGAAGGCGCTGCGCCGCAGGCCGACGTGTCGGGTATCCGCTTTTGCCGCAGCGCCTCGGCCGCTTTGCCGCCAGCGCATTTGCGCGCCTTTGAGGCCCAATTTGGCATCGGCATCATCGAGACCATGGGCCTGACTGAGACCGTGGCGCCCGCGTTCTCCAATCCGTTGCAAGCGGGCTTGCGCAAGCTCGGCGCCGTGGGCCGGGCCTCGGGCTGCGAGGCGCGCGTGATCGACGCCGCGCTGCAGAGCGTGCCTGACGGCACGACCGGCGAGATCGCCATTCGCGGTCCGCAGGTGATGCGCGGCTACTACAAAAACGAAGTCGCCACGGCGGATAGCTTTACACCCGACGGCTGGCTGCGCACCGGCGACCTGGGCCACCGCGACACCGACGGGTTTTTCTTTGTCACCGGGCGTATCAAAGAGCTCATCATCAAGGGCGGCGAAAACATCGCCCCGCGCGAGATTGACGAGGCGCTCTTGCGCCACCCCGCCGTGCTGGACGCCGCTGCCGTAGGAGTTGCAGATGCGCACTACGGCCAAGACATCATGGTCTGCGTGGTGCTGCGCGAAGGCCACACAGCAGACGAGCCCGCGCTGCGCGACTTTTGCAGCACGGCGCTTGGGCGCTACAAGACGCCCAAGGTCTTTCACTTTGTGCACGACCTGCCGCGCGGCCCTTCGGGCAAGGTGCAGCGCCTGAAACTGGTGGATTGGGTGGCGCAGCACGCCACTGCATAAGCAGCGTCTGCGCATAAACTGCGCAGGCCCTGCAACCACTCGGACGCTTCCCGCCGTGAAAACCCACCACCGCCTACCCCTGCCCACCATTGGCCTCGCCACGCTGTGGCTGGCCCTGTTGCCCTGCGCGGCGCAGGCCAGCGCGCAACTGCAATGCACCTTTGAGGTCAACTCCGAAACCCACCACACGGTGCACGGTGTAGCCACCGACCCGTACACCGTGGCGGCCGTGCCCATTGGCAACCGCTTTCGCTTCAAGGCCATCTTGCTGGCCGCCGCGCCAGACCTGGCGCCAAGTGCCGCGCAGCCTGCGCCCGCCGCCATCGAGAGCGTCAATCTCTACGTCTACTACAACACCCGGCGCCAGCCCATGGTTATGCAACACACCCACTACCTGCAGCCCGTACCGCTGCGCAAGCCGGCGCCTGATGCGCTGACCGGGCGCGTGGCCTTGTATTCGCCACTGCTGGGCAAAGAGCTGCAATACCAGTGCGCGCTGGCCGAGGTGGCGCCATGAGCGCGGGCCCACAGTGCCGCGCAGCCGGGATGTGGCGCGCATGGGCCGCCGTTTGTCTGGCCGCCGCCTGCCTTGGCGCGTACGCTGCTGCGCCTGAAGCGCCGGGCACAGTGTCGCTGGTGGTGGTGGGCGACATCATGCTGGAAGACGGCCCCAGCCAAGCCATGCGCCGGGGCCAAGACCCGTTTGCTGGCTTTGCCACGTTGTTCAAAGAGGCCGACATTCGCATCGGCAACCTGGAATGCGTGGTGGCCACGATCGGCAGCCCCGAAGACGACAAGCCCAATGTGTTTCGCGTGCCGCCCAGCACGCTCAAATACGTCAAGCGCCACCTGGACGCCGTGGGCCTGGCCAACAACCATTCGGGCGACTTTGGCCCGCAGGCCTTTGCGCAAATGCTGGGTTTGCTCAAAAAAGAAGGCCTGGGTGTCTACGGCGGCGGCCTGAACCTGACCGAGGCGCACACGCCCTGGATCATTGAGCGCAAGGGCGTGCGCGTGGCCATTTTGGGCTATGACGAATTCCAACCGCGCAGCTTTGAGGCCGACACCGACAAGCCTGGCGTGGCCTGGAGCGAAGACGCGCAAGTGGTGCGCGACATCCAAGCCGCCCGCAGCCGCTGGAAGGCCGACGTGGTGATTCCCATCATGCATTGGGGCTGGGAAGACCCGGTGTCCAACGCCCGCCAGCGCCAGCTCGCCCGCACCATGATCGACGCCGGTGCCGACGCCGTGATTGGCGGCCACCCCCACCAGGTGCAAGACACCGAACGCTACAAAGGCAAACCGATTTTTTACAGCCTGGGTAACTTTGTGTTTGACGGCTTTTCTGACCCGGTCAACAACCGCGGCTGGGCGCTGCGCCTGGAACTGGACAAGACCGGCGTGCGCAATGTTGAGGTGCACGTGGCGCAGATTGGCGCCGGGGGACTGCCACGGCCTGCGGGGACGGTGGCGGGGCCTTAAGCCTGCCCGCAAACATGAAATTTTCCCACCTTACCCGCGCCCACATCCCCGCGCTCCTGGCGCGTATGCCCAAGGCCGAGTTGCACATCCACATTGAAGGCTCGCTGGAGCCCGAGCTGATCTTTGAGCTGGCGCGCAAAAACGGCGTGGCGCTGGCCTACCCGAGCGTGGAAGCGCTGCGCGCGGCCTATGCGTTTACCGACCTGCAAAGCTTTTTGGATTTGTATTACGCCGGGGCCTCGGTGCTGATCGACGAGAGCGATTTTTATGCCATGGCCATGGCGTATTTCAAGCGCGCGCACGCCGACCACGTGGTGCACGCCGAGCTGTTTTTTGACCCGCAAACCCACACCGAACGTGGCGTGCCCATGGGCGCGGTGATTGGCGGGCTCGCGCGCGCATGTGCGGATGCGCAAGTCCGGTTTGGCATCAGCGCCAGCCTGATTTTGTGCTTCTTGCGCCATTTGTCCGAGGCGTCTGCCATCGACACGCTGCAAGCCGCCTTGCCCTACCGAGCGCACTTTGTCGGCGTGGGCCTGGACTCGGGCGAACGCGGCAACCCACCCGAAAAGTTTGCCACCGTGTTTGCCCAGTGTCGCGCCCTGGGCCTGCACGTGGTGGCGCACGCGGGTGAAGAAGGGCCGCCTGCGTACATCACTAGCGCACTCGATGTGCTGCAGGTTGAGCGCATCGACCACGGCGTGCGCTGCAGCGAAGACCCGGCGCTGGTGGCGCGCCTGGCGAATAGCCGCATGCCGCTCACCGTCTGCCCGCTCTCCAACACCAAACTCTGCGTGTTTGGCACCATGGCCGAACACAACCTGGCCACGCTCTTGCACGCCGGTCTGTGCATCACCCTCAACTCCGATGACCCCGCCTACTTTGGCGGCTACCTGCTGGCCAATTTTGAAGCCGCCTTTGCCGCCCTGCCCGCGCTCACGGTGCAAGACGCCTGGCAACTGGCGCGCAATAGCTTGGAGGCCAGCTTTGCCAGCGACACGCAGAAGGCGGCTTGGATGGCGGAGTTGGATGCGGTGTTTGTAGCTGCCGCCGGATAGCAGTACCGACGCGTGCGAAGCGGGCGCGTTAAAGGCGCGCTTCAGGTCTGCAGCGGCTCCTCATTCAGCGCAATCGCATTGCCCATATTCAGCAAAATCGGCCGCCCGTCCGGCGTGTTCAGCGGCACCACGCGCGCGCCCTGGCTGCCATTGGCGGGCAAGAGCGCGCACAGCGTAGGACTGCTGCGCAGCTCGCCGTTGAGATGCACTTCCAGGTCGGCGATGACCAGGGTGATGTCGGACAAAATGTTTTTAACGCGCATGGGCTGGGTCCTTGGGGTGGGTTGGTGGCGCAGTATCGCGCGCGTGATGTGGGCGACACGGCCAGCGGCCCAGGCCAGTGGTGTGATCTGGGTCAAGTGCGGATCAAAAAGGAGCAACGCTGCGGCGTCCCTACCGCCAATGCTGACACGATGTACACCATGGACCACCCGCTTACTTTATGAACCCGCCGCTCCCCAAAATCCCCCCGGCCATCTGGGCGTTGGGCTTTGTCAGCCTGCTAACCGACATTTCCTCAGAAATGGTGCACAGCCTTTTGCCCATGTTTCTGGTGGGCACGCTGGGCGCCAGCGCGCTGGTGCTGGGGCTGATTGAAGGGCTGGCCGAATCCACCGCGCTGGTGGTCAAGGTGTTTTCTGGCGCCCTGAGCGACTACTGGGGCCAGCGCAAGCGGCTGGCGGTGGCGGGCTACTTCTTGAGCGCGCTGACCAAGCCGGTGTTTCCGCTGGCGTCATCGGTGGCCATGGTGCTGGCCGCGCGCTTTGTGGACCGGGTGGGCAAGGGCGTGCGCGATGCACCGCGCGACGCGCTGGTGGCGGACATCACGCCACCGGCCATTCGTGGCGCCGCTTTTGGCCTGCGCCAGGCGCTCGACACCGTGGGCGCGGTGCTCGGGCCGCTGCTGGCCGCAGGGCTGATGCTGCTGTGGGCCAATGACTTTCGCCTGGTGTTTTGGGTGGCCGCCGTGCCCGCGCTGCTGGCGGTATTGCTGATCGTGCTGGCGGTGCACGAGCCCGCGCGCCTGGTGGGTGCGGCGCGCAGCAACCCCATCCAGCGCAACAACCTGCGCCGCCTGGGCGCACCGTATTGGTCGGTGGTGGCGGTGGGCACGCTGTTTGGCCTGGCGCGCTTTAGCGAGGCGTTTTTGATTTTGCGCGCCTACCAAAGCGGCATTGCCATGGCGCTGGTGCCCTTGGTGATGGTGGCCATGAACGTGGTGTACGCCGCGTCGGCCTATCCGTTTGGCAAGTTGTCAGACCGCGTCAACCGGCGCCATTTGCTGGGCGCCGGTCTTGCGCTGTTGGTGCTGGCCGATGGCGTGCTGGCGTCGAGCACCCACTGGGCGGCGGTGCTCGGTGGCGTGGCGCTGTGGGGCATGCACATGGGCATCACCCAAGGCCTGCTCGCTACGCTGGTTGCGGCCACCGCGCCCGAAGATTTGCGTGGCACTGCGTTTGGTGTGTACAACCTGCTGGGCGGCCTGGCGTTGTTTGTGGCCAGCGCCGTGGCCGGGTTGCTGTGGAGCCGCTGGGGTGCGGCAGCGGCCTTCGGGGTCAGCGCGGGTTTTGGATTGCTGGCTTTGCTGCTGCTGGCGCGCAACTCCTGGGTGGCAGACGCCCCTGCGCACACGCCCCAGGCTTAGCGTGGCGTGAGCTCAATGCTGCCGTTGACCTGAACCGTCACCAGCGACTTGCCGGCCTCTACGGGCTGTGATTCTTCGGCCATGGCCGCGCTCAGCGCGCGCACCCGGTAGTTGGGCGCCGGCGTGCCCAGGTCGGCGCCGCCCACAGCCACCTCCCGCAGGCTGTAGCCGCCAAAGCCAAATTGCCGTGCATACGACTCGGCCCGGTTCTTGAAGCGGGTAATCGCCTGCGCCGCCACCTCGGCCTCCACCCGCTCGCGCGCCTCGCGCGACAGGCCAAAGGCCACCCGCGCCACCGTCAGGCTGCCCAGGCGACCGGCCAACTGGCTGATGGCGGCGGTGTCGCTGCCTTCAATCACCAGCTCGGCGCGGCCCTGCCAGCCGGTGATGGTGGTGCCACTGCCCCCGGGCTTGGTGGCGTAGCGCGGCGCTATTGAGAAGGCGCCGGTGCGCACCTCCAGCAGCTTGGGCTGCGCCACCTTGCGCGCCTGCGTCAGGGCAGCGTCGAGCGCCTGGCGCAACTGGCTTTGCACGGTGCTGGCGTCCGCGCCCTCTTTGGTGGTGGACAGGGTGATTTGCAGGAGGTCTTGCGCCACTTCCAAGCTGGCCTCGGCGCTCAGGCTGAGCACGTTTTTGGGGGGCGCTTGCACCAGCGCCGGGGTCTGGGCCAGTACCGCAGCGCCGCCCGTGAGCCAAAGCGCCAGCAAAGCCGGGCCAAACCTTTGAAGTGCACTAGCCATGAAAATTCCTTAAAGAACAAAAGTCAAATTGGCGCGAAAGCTGCGGCCTAGGCGCCTGGGGCTGCACGCCCAGGGGGCACCGTGCAGCATCCGGCAAATTCAAGCACAGACGCGCGCGCCACGCCACCCGGCAGCGCACAGCAAGCGCACAAAACCTGGACCAACCTGAGCCAACCTGAGCCAACCTGAACCCCGCTTGCGCACAAACTGCGAAGAACCTACAACCCCCCCCCACAGCCCCGCCGACCAGTGGCATGGGCCATGGGGCAGACACACGGCCCCTTGCGCCGGACGCCGTGTTTGCCCCGTCAGAAGTCGTACTTCAGCTCTGCCACGAACGTGCGGCCGGGGTAGGGGTGGAAGTTCCAGTATTCGGCGTTGGTCAGGTTGTCAATGCCAATGGCCGCTACCAGTTTGGGCTCAAAGGCGTAGCGCGCACGCACGTCGAGCACGGTAAAGCGGCTCGCTGCCGTGTAGGCAAAGCCGTTGATGTCGGTGTTGTTCAGGCTGGAGAACTGGTCGCCGCTGTAACGCAAGCCCAATGAGGTGCTGAGTTGCGCGTCCCAGCGGTAATTGGCCAGGGCGCTGGCCCGCCACTGTGGCACGCGTGGCTGCAGTTTGCCAAGGGTGTCGCCCTCGGTCGCCACGTAAGAGCTGTTGGCCTTGATGCGTGAGTCGGCATAGGTGATGCTGCCCGACAGATCCAGGCCGCGGGCCATGACGTTTTCGCCCTGGAAGGCGATTTCCAGCCCCTGCGTGCTGATGGCGTCGATGTTTTGCACCATGTTGACAATGCTGGCATCAGCCTTGGTGCCCACCGCCTGCGAGTACAGCGAATCGCGCACGTCTTCGTTGAAGAAAGTCAGGCGCAGCGATGCGTTGCCCAGGTCTTTTTCCAGGGTCAGCTCGGTGGTCCAAGATTTTTCGGGCCGCAGATTAGGGTCGTTCACCCAGCGTTGGCCGCTGGGGCAGGCGCTGGCCACGATCTTGGTGGCGATGTCGGCGCATTTGGTGGTTGCGCCATAGAGTTCCGAAACCGTGGGCATGCGCACCGCGCGGCCCACCGATCCTTTGAGCACGGTGTTGTCAGACCACTGGTAGGCCAGCGCCGCTTTGGGCGAGGCAAAAAGTTCATTGCGCGCGGCATAGCTGTCGGTCGCGACCGGCGTTTTTGCATACCCGTCCGAAGTGCTCCAGTTTTCCACACGCAGACCGAGCACGGTTTTCCAGTCGGTGGCAAAAGCCCAGGCGTCCTGGCCGTAGATGCTTTGCAGCTTGCTTTGGCCACCCACGTCGGCGCTCAGGCTGGCTGCGCTGCTGGAAAACCAGTTTTCGGTGGCACTCAGGTTGCTTTTTACGGTGCGCAATTGGTAGCCGTCTTGCTGCACGCCAAAGTCCACCCGGTGTGCGCCCGCTGCGCCGCCGGGGCGCCAAATGCCTTTGGCCGACAGCGTGGTCCAGCCCGTGCCTTTTTGGTCTGTCAGGGTGGCAGTATTGGCGTAGCTGCCGCTTCCCATGGTGCCGTTGAGGTTGGCCGCGCTGTTGATGGTGGACGCGCGCGCCAGATCGGTGCCGTAGTCCACCACGCTGGCGGCCACCTCCCAGTCCCACACGCCTTGGGTATTGCTCTTGACCGACAGGCCGTGCATCCAGTGGTCCAGGTTTTCGCGGCTGGCGTTGAACATATCTTTGAGCGCATAGGTTTTGCCGTTGATGGCGTAGTTGCCGCTGTACACGGGCGCGCCTGCGGCGTCGGTCAAATAGCTTTGGGGTGCGCCATCAGCGGTGTTTCTCCAGTTGCCCAGCAAGTAGCTGGCGCGCACGGTGGACGACAAGTCATAGGCCAGCTTGAGCTTGGCATGGTCTTGCACCGTGTGGTACTGCGTGCTGGTGCCTAGGATGAACCAGGGCGTATTGGTCTTGTCCAGGCCATAGACCGCACCTGTGGCCGTGGGGTTGCTGCCGGGGGCGGTGGTGGAGACGGATTTGGTCGCAAACACCAAAGGCTGGCCCTGGCTGTCGGTATGGTTCAGGCTAATCCACCAGGCAAGGGCGCCGCTTCTGCTGCCCAGCGAGGCGCTGGCCTGGTGGGCGCCGTCGGTCTCGTGGGTGTTGTACATGTCGAAGTTTTGCTGCGAAGTCACGATTTTTGCGTGGCCTTCAAACTGCGTGGGCATGCGCGTTACGTAGTCCACCACCGCACCCACCGAGTTGCCGGGGTAGGCCGCAGAAAACGGGCCGTACATCACGTCAGCGCGGTCAATTTCTTCGGGCGTGACCATGCCCCAGCGCGGCGCATAGGTGGCGCCGTTGCCTAGGTAGTTGGACAACAAAATGCCGTCCGCATATACCGCCGAGCGCGCGCTGTTGCCCGTGCCTGAGGCGCGGCTTGAGAGCACCGCGTGGTTGTAGTCGCCGATGTAGCGTCGGCGCACCACCAGGCTGGGAAAGTACTTGAGCACGTCTTCGCTGTCGGTGGCGTTGATGGTTTGCGCGATTTGCTTGCGCGACACGCCTTCAATCGTGGTGGGAATCTGCGTGGGCAGCGAGGTGGGCCGGCCCCCGGTAATGGTGACAACGCCGAGGGATTTGACGGGTGTGGCCTCGTCGCTCAGACCGGAGTCGCCCGCCGCGCTTTGGGCTGTCGCAGGAATAGAGAATGAAAGCGGAAAAGCGATGGCAAGCGCCAAGGCGAGATGGGTTTTGTTCATGGTGAAAGTCAAAAAAATGTGAAACCTGTGCCCGCGCCCCTTCCGCTAGCAAGCCAAGCCTTGGTCTGCAAAGAAGTGCGCGGTGCAAAAAGCCCCAATGCGCAAAGCGCTTGGTGGGGCAGGTGTGCGTTAGGCGGTGCCGGGCGGGCCGCGTGGCGCGGCAGCGCGCTGGTGGGCGCCGCTCACTGGTGCCGCAAGTGGAGGCCATGGCGGAGCAAGCGACCGTAGCTGTGTCGCTGCAAAAAAAGCGATGGCTGGTGGCGGTGCCAGGCCACCGTGCGACAACAGGCACAGCGGGCAATGGCCGCCCGCCAGGCTGCCAGGCTGCGGGTGGCCCGCGCCGTGGGGGGCGCCCACATCCACAGCCAGTTCATTCGATCCGTCTAGGTCCAGGGTCCGCGGGCCACTGCTGGTGCAGACCTCCATGCCGTGACCGGGCCCTTGCGCTGCGGCCAGCGCCTGCGTCACCGTGGGCGACAGCGAGGCAAAGGCGATAAGCCACACCGCCAGCCAGGCGCGTAAGCGCACGCTCAGGTGGGCAAAGCGCAGGGTAGCGGGCATGGTCAAGAGATGACTTAAGACGTAGGCGTAACGGGCCGGGCGCGTGGGCGCCATAGCGCTTGACGCTTAGGGTTTGGCTGGCGCGTTGTGCATGCCGTGCTGGTGCCCTGCCGCATCACCGGCGGGCGCGCTGGTGCTCACCGGCACCTTGAGGTCCAACGTGCTTTCCACGCCCTTGGCGTCTTTAAAGCGCAGCGTCACAGGAATGGTGGTGTCCTTTTGCAAAGGCACTTTCAGGTCCATCAGCATCAGGTGAAAGCCGCCGGTCAGCGCCACGGCCTTGCCTGCGGGCAGGCGCAGGCCCTCAGGTAAGGGGCGCATCTGCATCACGTTGCCGTCCATCTTCATTTCATGGACCTGGGCCAGTCCGGCCACGCTGCTGGCCACGCCCACCAGGGTGGTGTCGGTTTTGGCGGTGAGCGTCATGAATGCGCCGCTGGCCTTTTGGCCTTGCACCGTGGCGCGCGCCCAGGCGTCTTTCACTTCCACGTTTTGGGCCAGGGCATGGCCGGTCCACAAGGCGGCTGCCAGAACGAAGGCGTTAGAAATCTTGCTTTTCATAGGAACTCCAATAAACCGGGTTTGGAAAAAATCACCTTGCCGCGTCAATGCGCGTGGGCGCCCGCGGCTTGCACGTCCAGCACCTCAAGCAGCGCCGCAGGCGACTTCAGGCCCTTGGTGGACGTGCCGCTGGCTGGCACTTCGGCCCAGTCGTTGGCACCCTTGGCGCAGCTTTGCAGCACTTTGAACCACAGCGGCCCAGGTTTGGCGGGCGTGGTGCCACGCAGCACAAATTCGTCGTAATAGGCGGCGGGCAAGGCGTTCTCAGGGCCGTTGGCAGTCCAGCTAATTTCCAGCACGCCCTCGGTGTATTTCATGCCGTGGCTCTCATAGGGTAGGGCCAAGGGGCCGACTTTGGTGCTCACCGTCCAGCCAGCTTTGGGCATGGGCTGGGCGCCGTTAAAGCCGGCCGGAATGGTGATGCGCATGGCGCTGGTGGCTTCGTCGCCACAGCCGTGGCCCACGCGGAAGGTGGCGCGGTAGCTGGTGTTGGCGGCGGCCGCACCGTCTTGCAGCACCACGTGGGCGAAGCAGGGGCCGCCAAGGCACAAGGCGCAGGCGGCGGCGATAGAGGCAAAGGAAGATTTCATAAAGGTATTCAACAAACAGGCGGCGCGCGCGCAGCCGTGGCATTCGGTTCACCCCCAGGCTGCGTGGCATCACTCGGGGCGCAAGAGGGGGAATAGGTGGGTGGGCGCAAGCCACGGATGGGGCCGTGGCGGCATCCCACCAAGCGTGGCTAACGGACTAGGTCAGCCGCGCCTTCAGGCCAGCGTGGGTGGCCCGCGCCCCGGTGGCGGCGCTGCGCTGCGCCAGGCCAGTGCGCTGGGGCCTGCGGTGGCGGCCAGTGCGGAGGAAGGCGTCGCAGAGAAAGGCGTAGATTGCGCAGCCGGTGGTGGTGCGCCGGTAAAGAGGCACAGCGCGCAGTCCAAACTGTGCGTGCCCTGGCTGGCCGGTGCGCCCGTGTCTGCGTCCACCAGCATGACCATGCCCGAAGCCGAACACACCATGCGGCTGCCTTGGGCTTGCGCCAGCGGCGCGGCGGCTGCCAGCCCGAGCGCCAGGCACCACCACAGCAGCACGGCGCGCGCAAGCGTTCGGGTGGTGCGAAGGGTGTGCAAGGGAGACATGGTGCGCGATTATGGCAGCCAGCGTGCTGCTATCCTGCGCCCATGCAAAGCCTGTTCCACCTTGCCATCCACGTCCATGACTTACAGGCGGCGCGCCGTTTTTACGGCGACGTGCTGGGTTGCCTTGAGGGGCGCAGCACCGCCACTTGGGTGGACTTTGACTTTTTTGGCCACCAGCTCTCGCTGCACCTGGGCGCGCCCTTTGCCACCACGCGCACCGGCCAGGTGGGCGACGTGCTGGTGCCCATGCCGCACTTTGGGCTGGTGCTGGCGCTGCCCGACTGGCAGGCACTGGCGCAGAGCTTGCAGGCCGCCAAGGTCGAATTTGTGATGGAGCCGCAAATCCGCTTTGCAGGCCAGAGCGGCGAACAATGGACCATGTTCTTTTTGGATCCCTCGGGCAACCCGATTGAGGTCAAAGGCTTCGCCAGTCTGGAGTCGGTGTACGCGCCATGATGAATTACACCTTTGCCTCGGCCACGATTTTGCTGGTGCTCATTACCGACCCGGTGGGCAATATCCCGGTGTTTGCCAACGCGCTCAAGCACGTGGCGCCTGAGCGGCGCGCGCGGGTGATCTTGCGCGAGATCCTGATTGCCTTCTTTTTGCTGCTGACCTTTATGTTTGTGGGCGAAGGCTTCTTAAAGGTGATGAACCTGAGCGAGCTGTCCTTGCAAATCGGCGGCGGCGTGATTTTGTTTTTGATCGCGCTTCGCATGGTGTTTCCGCCCCCGGCCACACTAGAGCCCGAGATTTTTGAAGAGCCCCTGATCGTGCCCTTGGCCGTGCCCGCCATCGCCGGGCCGTCGGCGCTGGCCACGGTGTTGCTGCTGGTGTCGCAGCAGCCCGAGCGCCGCCTGGACTGGATTGCCGCGCTGTGCGTGACCATGCTCATCAGCGCCGTGGTGCTGGTGTCGGCCGAACGCATACAGCGCCTCATTGGCACCCGCCTGGTGGTGGCGGTGGAGCGCCTGATGGGCCTGGTGCTGGTGTCGGTGGCCATTGAGATGATGCTGCGCGGCGCCAAGACCTTTGCGCTGCAGGTAATGGGCCGCTAGGCCCGCGCGCCTGGCGCACGCCATCTGCCTGACGCCGTCTTTTTGCAGTCATCCACCAGACGCCATTCGTTTTCCCGTCGCAACCACCCTGGAGCCCGCCCGCCATGAGCGCCCTCAAAACCCAGATCGCCCGCAACTTTGTGCGTGTCTACACCCACCCCGGCCTGCGCCGCTTGCGCCGCGCCCGCGCCGCGCTGTGGCGCAAGATCACCGGGGCCAGCGCCCAGGTGCATTACTTTCATCAAACGGACGACCCCTACAGCCACCTGTGCGCGCAGGTGCTGGGGCGTTTGGCTGCTGATTACCAGGTCACGCTCGTACCCCATTTGGTGAGCCCGCCGCAAGACTCTGCCGCGCCTGATCGCGCGCGGCTGGCGCACTGGTCGCTGCGCGACGCCGCCACCTTGGCCCAGGCCTATGGCCTGCAGGCGCCGCAGTGCCCGGACGGCGCCTTGCCCTCCGCGCCCAAGGTGCAAGCCGCCGAGGCGGCGCTGGCTGCTGCGTTGGACGCCGGCACTTTTGTGGCGCAGGCCGCAAGCATCAGCGCGGGCTTGTGGCAGCCGGGCGCGCAAGCCGCAGCCCCAGCAAACGCAGCACCCGCGCGCGTGGCCGAATGCAAAGCGCAGGGCGACACCCTGCGCAAGCGCGCCGGGCATTACCTGGGCGGCACCTTTTATTACGCAGGCGAGTGGTACTGGGGCCTGGACCGGTTGCACTTTCTGGAGGAACGCCTGCGCGAGGAAGGTCTGTGCCCCAACCCGTCCGCCCCCCTGATCGCGCCGGTGCACGAGGTAGCGCTTGCGCCTTTGCCGGGGCCAGGTGCGGCGACTGGCACCACGCTGGACTACTTCTTGTCCTTTCGCAGCCCCTATACCTATTTGGCGCTGCCCCGCGTACGGGCGCTGGCAGCGCACCATGGCGCCGAGCTGCGCCTGCGCTTTGTGCTGCCCATGGTGATGCGCGGCCTGCCGGTGCCAGTGGAAAAGCGCTTGTACATCGTCAGCGACGTGGCGCGCGAGGCGCAGCGCCTGGGCATGGCCTTTGGCAATGCGGTAGACCCGGTGGGCAAACCCGTGGAGCGCGGCTATGCGCTCTTAAACCGCGCTATTGCAGCGGGCAAGGGCATTGAGTTTGCCGCCTCGTTCTTGCAAGGCGTCTGGGCCGATGGGCTGGACGCGGGCAGCGACGCGGGCCTAAACGCGATTGCCGCGCGCGCCGGTTTTGACGCTGCGTGGGTGCAAGCCGCTTTGCCCGACACCGGCTGGCAGGCCGTGGCCGCCGCCAACCGCGAAGACCTGCTGGCGCAAGAGCTGTGGGGCGTGCCCTCATTTCGGGTTAACGATTTGCCCGGCCACTGGGGCCAGGACCGGCTGTGGGTGATTGAGCAGGAACTGGGCGCGGCTTAGACCGAAGCCGCGCTGCCGCCGGGCGCCACCACGGACACCACCTCTTGCGCAATCGCGCCGAACAGGCTGTGGCCGTCCCGGCCTTTCACGTCCATTTCCACCGTGTCGCCCACACGCAAGTAGCCGGTGGTGGTTTGGCCGCTTTGCAACAGCTCCATGGTGCGTTTTTCGGCAATGCAGTGGTAGCCCTTGGGCCAGTCGGGCAGGTCTTGGGTGCTTTTTCTGCCCTCACGCACGCGTGCCGGGCTGCTCACCGTGCCGCTGCCCACCAGGCTGCCTGCACGCAAGGGCCGGTGCTGCGCCAGTTGCGCAATCAGCTGGCCAAAATGCAGCGTCATGTCGGCGCCCGCGTCACACAGGCCCACTTTGCGGCCGTTCCAGCTGGTTTGCAGCGATAGATTCACCCGCCCCTTGCGCCATGCCTCGCCCAGCTCGTCTGGCGTCACGGCCACTGGCGCAAATGCGGTGCCTGCGTCGGCGTTGCCGCGCGCGCGCAGTTGAAAGCTGTTGGCCAGTAGCAGCAAGCGCACGCCGTCCAGCGCGCGCTCGGGCGTGCAGCCCCTGGGAATGTCGCTGGTGGCCACGGCCAGTTCGGCGGAAAAGTCCAGCTCCCAGGCCTCATTGGCATAGACCAAGGGCGCCTGCGCGCCCAAGAGCGCGTCGCTGCTCATCTGCACCAAGCCGTTGGCTAGGGTGGTGGGGGCCGCAGCGTCCAGGGCCTGCGCCTGCTGCAGCAGGTCAAAGTGGCTGGCAAAGCCGCCGCCATGCGCCCATTGGTAAGCGCGCGGCAGGGGCGCCAAACACTGCGCCGGGTTAAAGGCAAAGGCATTGCGCGCCCGCCCGGCATTGAGCTGGTCTGACAGGTCTTGCAACTGCGGGCTGAGGTAGTTCCAGTCGTCGAGCACCTGCTGCAGCCGGTTGGCAATGTGCGACGGATACACCGCCTGACTCAGGTCGCGGGAAACAACAACCAGCTGCCCGTCGCGGGAGCCGTCTTGGTAGCTTGCAAATTTCATGGGGGGATTTTCGCTTGGAAAGCGGGCGGTACTTTAGGCCCGGTCGCCAAACACCGCCCCCCACAAGGCCAACCCCGCCGCGCGCTCGGACGCCACGGCCTCCAGCGCCAATTCGGTGGGCGCCTCGTCCAGCCGGGCGCGGTGCTGGATCTGGCGCAGGCTGCGGTAGGCCTGGGCGGCATCGGCGCCAATGGGCGCGGGCAGCAGGCCGCAGTCTTGGGCGCGCTGCAGCAGGGCGATATTGCCCAGGTTGGCGCGCAACCCGGCGTGATTGGCGCCATGGGCCAGCACCAGAAACTGCACCGCAAACTCAATGTCCACCATGCCGCCTGCGCTGTGTTTGACGTCAAAGAGGCCGGGCTTGTCGCGGTGGGCGGCGCTGACTTTGGCGCGCATGGCGGCAATTTCGTCGTGCAGGGCGGCGCTGTCGCGCGGGCTGGCAATCACCGCGTCGCGCACGGCGTCAAAGCGCGCTTGCAGATCGGCGCTGCCCAGCACGCAGCGGGCGCGGGTGATGGCTTGGTGTTCCCAGGTCCAGGCGGTGTTGGAGCCGCGTTGCTGCTGGTAGTTGGCGTAGGCGCTAAAGGGCGTGACCAGCATGCCAGCGTTGCCGTTGGGGCGCAGTGCGGTGTCGATCTCGTACAGGTCGCCCTCGCTGGTTTTTACCGTGAGCCAGTTGATGAGTTTGCGCACCAGCGCGCCGTAGATTTCGCCTGCACGCTCATCGGCGTCGTCATACACAAACACAATGTCCAGGTCGCTGCCGTAGCCGAGCTCTTTGCCGCCAAGTTTGCCGTAGGCAATGATGGCGAGCTGGGGCAGTTCGCGGTGGCGGGTTTTGAGGCGTGCCCAGCACCAGGCGGTGGTAATGCGCAAAATGGCTTCGGCCAGCGCGCTCAGGTCGTCGGCCACTTGCTCGACCGTGATCTGGCCCTCCACGTCGCGCGCCAGGGTGCGAAACACTTCGGCGTGGTGGGCGCGGCGCAGCAGGTTGAGCAGGGTTTCGTCGTCGTCTTCGCCGCTGGCGGTGAGCGCGCTCAGGCGAAAGCCGATTTCGGCCTCAAAGGTGGCGGCGTCAAAGCGCTCGGTCAGCATGGCGCTGCTGGCGAGTTCGTCAATCACACCGGGGTGGGTTTGCAGGTAGCGCGCGGGCCAGCGTGCGGCGCCCAGCATGCGCAGCAGGCGCTCGTGCACCAGCGGGCGCTCGTCGAGCAGGGACAAATAGCTCTCGCGGCGCAGCAGCGTTTCCATCCAGTCCAGCAGGCGCACGCCAGCCACCTCAAGGGCGCGGCCCTGGTCCACCCATTGGGCGGTGCGCTGCACCAGCTTCAACAGGCGGGCGCGCGACTCGTCGCGCAGCGCCTGCACGCGCGGGTGGGTGCGCCAGTGTTCCAGCCGCTCTTTGAGCGCGCCTTGCAAGAGTGCCAGCGTGGCGTCCAGGTCCAGCGCCGGGGGCGCAGCGGAGCCCGAGGTGGTGCCTTTGCCGTTTCCATTGCCATTGCATCCGTTGCAGACGGGCGCCGGGCCGCCCAAGAGCGCGTCAAACTCGTGCGCCACCAGTTCCCGGTGGGCGTCGAGCTGGGTCAAAAACGCGCTGGTGTTTTGCAGGCCCAGGGTCTGGGCGATCCAGGCCAAATCGCCATCGTCGGTGGGCAGCACGTGGGTTTGCTGGTCGTCGAGGTACTGGATGCGGTGCTCCACCTGGCGCAAAAACACATAGGCGGCGCTCAGGGCTTGCGCGGTGGCCTGCGGCATGAGCCCGGCCTTGGCCAGGCGCGCCAGGGCGCTGACCGTGGGGCGGGTGCGCAACTCAGGAAACTGACCGCCGCGCACCACCTGCAGCAGTTGCACCGTGAATTCAATCTCGCGAATGCCCCCGCGCGAGAGCTTGACGTCGTTGTTGCGCTCGGGCCGCCCGGCGCTGCGCTTGGAGGCGTGGTCGCGGATCTGGCGGTGCAGCACGCGCAAGGCGTCAAACACGCCGTAGTCCAGGTAGCGCCGAAATACAAAAGGCATCACGATGGCGCGCAACTGCAGGGTCAGCGGCCACTGCGCGCTGCCCGCAGGCGCCACCACGCGGCTTTTGAGCCAGGCAAAACGCTCCCACTCGCGGCCCTGCGACTGCAAATACTCTTCGAGCGCACCCAGCGACATGGCCGGCGGCCCCGAGTTGCCGTTGGGGCGCAGTGCCAAATCAAGCCGAAACACAAAGCCGTGTTCCGAGACCTCGCCCACCAGCGCATAGACCGCGCGCACCCATTTGCCAAAAAACTCCTGGTTGGAAATGCGCCCGCGCCCCTCGGCAGTCCCGGCGGTGTCGCCGTCTTGGTCATAGATATAGATCAGGTCGATGTCGCTGGATACATTGAGCTCACGGGCGCCTAGCTTGCCCATGCCGATCACGCACAGCTTGCAGCGCTCGCCGTTGGGGTTGAGCGGCGCGCCGTGGATGATTTCTAGGTCGGCGCTGGCCTGGTCGGCGGCCACGCACAGGGCAAACTCGGCCAGGTCGGTCATCACGCCCGTGACCTGGGTCAAGGCCAGGCTAGTTTCACAATCGAGCACCAGCAGGCGCTCCAGCACCCACTGGCGCGTCATGCGCAGCGCTGCGGCTACCGTCTCGCCCTGGGTGCGCAGAGTGGCAAAGAGCTGCTCTTGCACCGCCCGCGCCGGCACGCCGGGGGGCAGTGTTTCCATCGCGGCGCCGTAGCGGCGGCGGATTCGTTGCGCAAAGCGGGAATGATCAGACCCAGGGGCGGGGCGGTTGGGGGTCATAATTCTCCGGTAAAAACAACAATCCAATGACTGACAAATTCTCCGCCCCCTCTCGCCTGCTTTTGGCCACTGCCAACGCGGCCAAATGGGCGCTGCGGCTGGTGGCCGGTGGCTGGCTGCTGCTGGCACTGGTGTGGGTGGCCTTGCACTTTGTCATTGTGCCGCGAATCGACGCCTTGCGCCCCTGGCTCGAAGAGCAGGCCTCGCGCACCTTGGGTGTGGTGGTGCGCATTGGCAGCATCAGCGCGCAGTCCAATGGGCTGATTCCCTCGGTCGAGCTGCGCGGCGTGCAGGTGCTGGACGCCCAGGGCCACCCGGCGCTGGAGCTTTCCAGCGTGATTGCGGCGGTGTCGCCGCGCTCGCTTTTGGCGGGCGGCCTGGAGCAGCTCTATGTGGACAGCCCGGTGCTTGATGTGCAGCGCAAGGCCGATGGTGTCATTTGGGTAGGCGGCTTTGCCTTGCCCCAGACCGACAGCGGCGACAGCGCTGGTGCCGACTGGCTGTTTCGCCAGCCGGAGCTGGCAATCCGCCACGGCACGGTGCGCTGGACGGACGCATTGCGCGACGCCCCGCCACTGGAGTTGTCCGACGTGGACCTGGTGCTGCGCAACCGCCATTTCACCCATTCCCTGCGCATCAACGCCAACCCACCCGCGCACTGGGG